>JBGUQW010000040.1:0-1787 GCA_045131435.1 Prevotella sp. | reverse complement strand
CTCGTAGCGCAGTATTCAAGATATGGATGGGCTTATATGAAAGGTGAACAACAGGGTTATTCGTACAAGACGGAAATATCAGGAACGTCGCCCGTTTTGATGGCATCCTTATCTGTACCCTTATGGCATTGGGGCAAGGAAATCAAGAAAGTCAAAAAGGCAAAACTTGATTTGGAAAATGCGCAACTCGACATGAAGAAGAATAGACGGTTGTTGAGCATAGAGAATGAGCAGGCACGACAGAACCTTCAAGACAGCTACCGCATGATAGCGTCTGCCCGCCTCGGTCTGAATCAAGCAGAAGACAACTTGCATAACTTGAGGTTGCGTTATGAGAATTCTATGTCAACCCTCACAGATTTGTTAGATGCATACAGTCAGTGGCAGCAAGCCCGTAGCAATCATATCGAAGCCCAAACTCAATATAAGATTTATGAAACGGAATACTTAAGAATTACGGGAAGACTATAGCTTTACGACACTATTTTATCCTTCACAGCACGGATGGCACAGCCGTTGGAGCGTGGGGTCTCCTTGTAGTTTTCGTGGTTGATGAGGCGTGGCGTGAAGCGGAGTGCGAAAGCTACATCAAGTAGGTAGGTGATGGAATTACTCGACCAGTAGAAACCTTCGGCACGGGTCGAGAGATGTCGCTTGCCTGTACGGATACCTGTGGCAGGCAGGAAGATGGAATTCCCATTGGGGCCCATGACGTGATATCCGATGGAGTCGGCATTGTCGACCCATTGCCACTCGCATTTCTCCACCAGTTCCGACAGCTCGTCGCGTGTGGGCGTTCGCCAGCCATCGCCCAGCATCTGGGTGGCGGCATCGTCCTCGGGTTCGAGGTGCGACTTGCCGTCGGGTGTGGCGCCGTCTGATGCCTGCGAGTCACAGACGTATTTCGTGGGGTGCCAGTATTTCCCTGTGCCTAAACGATAGATGCCGAGTGTGTAATCGCTTTTGGGTTCCAGTTCGCCCCATGCCAGCATATAACCCACGGCGATGGGCTGTTCGGCACCGAGGTTACAATCGGCCCAAGCTACGCTCAGTCCCAGGTCAACGGCCTGTTGTGCCAGGCAGGGCAGCTGCCCTATGAGTATCAGGAATGTGATGATATATTTTCTCATTTTCGAAGCGTTCTTGATTGTCCTTAAAACCCAAGGGCTTGAAGATTTTCGCGCCTGTTATGGTTAGCGGCAATAGGGGCATCGACTATATGATATACATGCTGAGTCGGGACTGGCAGATAACAAAGAAGCAGCGATTGCTCGACTACATGTATTTCGGAGTGTACCGCCAGACGGACGGTTTCCACCTCGTAGGCTTCATGTATCTTGATTCCAATCCTTTGGCAAAGCCGGAGAAAGCATTCTTTACGCCTCACTTCTTTGATAGGTACAGGGAAAGAACAGACTTGCCGATGGATATGCCAAAGATGGAGGTGATGAAGGATTGGATCATGAAGAATCTGCATCTCAATTCGGATGCACAAGGCAATGAGAAATACCCCGATGGCATCTTCTGCGCTTATCCAAGTGGTGTCGCTTTGGGGAGAGAGTTGCCTGACGGTAATAGCGAAATGAAGACTTTTATCACCTACGAAATGCTACGAGGAGAGCAAATTGAAAAAGGCGAAAACCAAAGCAAAGCCGCCAAGGTGCAGGAAGAGGAGGGTTTCAGGAACTGTAAGGAGTTAGTAGATAAACTTGTGAAATATGGCATACACCTATAAATCTCCTGTAATCTAAACCCCAGCTCGTCGTTGCAACGAACTGGGGTTAAAA
>JBGUQW010000039.1:0-2463 GCA_045131435.1 Prevotella sp. | reverse complement strand
CTTGTCAATGCGGTTCTCAATGATGAATCTGGTCATGGCACCACGGCATGTCTTTGCCCAAACAGCCTGCATCTTCAGGTCGTTACCCTTTCGGACATAGAACAATGGCTGAACAATTCGTACTTCCTTGCGGACGCGCTGCCAATCGAACAGGTGCTGGTATTCCTCCGTAGCAAGATGAATCAATACGCCGTCATCGGCTTTCACGGCATCAATCAATATGTCTGTCAGGCGGCTCTTCCAAAAGCCGAACATATTCTGTCCCTCTCCGCTCGGCAGTTCAACATGACCCTCCATCCGATACGGGAGAATAGCATCCAAAGGCCGGAGCAGGCCATAAAGAAATGAGGTAATCCATAACTTCCCTTGCGCGACGTTAAGGTCATCGACCGTCAGCGTCTCAGCCTTCAAATGCTTGTAGGCCTGACCGTGATAGGCAAGAATGGCTGGCAGCTTCGCGGCATCATCGAAGAAGCGCATATACCGCAACCTGTTCTGAGCGGCAATCTGCTGGCTGCAGCCCAGCATATCGGCAATCGTCTCAGCGGAATACTGGGCCATATCCCTTGCGAAACCCTCGGCCTCATTCTGAAAGCGAGGCATTGACAGGCTGATGTCAGGAACTGACTTAACCTTGTCATTCATGATTTTGGCTGATGCGAGAATAATCTGCATTTTCTCAATACATCTTCGTCATGTGATAACCCATACGCTTCAGCTGCATGGCAGCTCCAAAAAGGTATAGCTGGTGCAGGCAGGCAACGTAGCCATTGAAGGCCTCCTTTGTGCCTGGTTCGAGTCGCTGGTGCATCAAGGCATTATAGACCCGAGAGGCACACTCGCCAGTCACCTTCTCCAAAACGGTATAGTCCACGCCCTGGAGCAACAGCTCTTCCTCGCGGATGTATTCGTCCATCGCATCGTAACCCCGTTTGTCGCGCATATAGGCGTATAGGTCTTCAATCTTAGAGTAGATTTCCCACTCTGTGTCCCACATCTTCGCTACGGCCATGCCGATATACATCATCCAGCCCAGCGAGGCAGAAGGAAAGGCCTGAAACTCGCGGATGCCGTCAGGGATATAAGCCTTGGCTATCTCTTCCCACTTATCTTCCACGTCAGGACACTCCGGCATCCTTTCATCCACTTCTTTCATGCTCAGCAGGAACTGATGCAGGTCTTTGCGTAATTGCTCTTCAAAGCTCTCCATTTCACAAATACTATTAAAAACTCTGGCAAAGGTACGTAAAAATGGGCTTTTTTTCGTACTTTTGCAGCAATTATTAGGATAGTTTATGAAAGTAAAGATTCAGACCATGCTGGGCGACATCATAGTTCGCCTATACGACGAGACTCCCATCCATCGCGACAATTTCTTGAAGTTGGCGAAGGAGGGTTATTATGATGGTACGCTGTTCCATCGGGTTATCAAGAGCTTCATGATTCAGGGTGGTGATCCTGATTCCAAGGGCGCACCTGCCGGTAAGATGCTGGGTGTCGGTGGTCCTGACTACACGCTTGAAGCCGAGATTAAGGACGGACTTTTCCATAAGCGTGGCGCATTGGCTGCTGCACGCCAGGGTGACGAGGTGAATCCTGAGCGTCGCAGTAGCGGTTCGCAGTTCTACATAGTCTGGGGAGATGTGTATAACGAGGGCCAGCTTGGCCAGTTCTCCAAACAACTGAGGATGCAGAAGGTGCAAGATGCCTTCAATAAGCTTGCTGCTGAGCATCGTGCCGAGATTATGCAGATGCGCCGTGACAGGAATCGTGAGGGACTTCAGGAACTGCAAGACAAACTGGCTGCAGAAGCAGAAAGCAAAGTCGGTAAATCTGGTCTGACCGATGAACAACTGAAGATTTACTCTACTGTTGGCGGTACTCCTCATCTTGACGGCCAATACACCGTATTTGGCGAGGTTGAGGAAGGTCTTGATGTGGTTGAAATGATTCAAGGCACAGCTACAGGACGCGCCGACAGACCCGTTGATGATATTGAAATGAAAATGATAGTCATAGAATAGACATCATGGAATACAGAAAGATAGGCGATAACTACTATATCCGCATGGATCGAGGTGATGAAATTATCTGTAACCTCTTCGAAATCTGCGAAAAGGAATCCATACCGTCAGCCGTTTTCTCTGGAATCGGAGGCTGTCAGAGTGCAGAGCTGCAGGTGTTCATTCCCGAAACTGGCAGCTTTGAGACTGAACAGTTAGAGGGGATGCTGGAGCTGGTATCGCTCAACGGAAATGTCGTAAGAGACGATGACGGCAAACTCTTTCATCATACTCATGCTTTGTTCTCATTCAAGAAAGACGGCCAGCATGGAATGGCAGGTGGGCATCTGAAAACCACAATCGTTCTATATACTGCTGAGATTGAACTGCGTCCTACTGTTGGTGGTGCTATCGGAAGGAAGTTTGACCCTGAGACTGGTACTGGATTCTGGAACTTTAA
>JBGUQW010000038.1:0-4431 GCA_045131435.1 Prevotella sp. | reverse complement strand
TTTCGGACTCATCACCCTGATGGGAATGATTATGCGTAACGAGATTCTCATCTTTGAGCATGCCATCGACCTGATTAAGAAATATGTGGCAGAGCATGGTGACTGGACAGTGGACCGCCTGGGATATAACAATGCCGTCCGTCAGGCTGCTTACGAAGCCGGCAAGCGACGTATGGTACCTATCTTCCTCACCACAGCCACCACTGCCGTTGGTGTGGTGCCGATGATTATTGCTCAGAGTTCATTCTGGATGCCCGTAGGAGTTACTATCTTCGCAGGTGGTATTGGCTCGCTCATTATGGTGGTTACCATGCTGCCCGTTATTTATTGGAAAGTAAGTACTAAGTAATTATGAAAAAGATATTATCACTGATAACCTTCGGCTGTGCGCTCTCTGCCTCAGCACAGACTTACACCCTTGAGCAGATAAAGGATTCTGCCCTCCATAACAATATCGCTATACGTAGTGCCAAATACAACATCGCAACGGCTCAACAACAGCGCAAGGAAACTTTTACCAAGTTTTTCCCCAATGTGAGCGGGGCTGGTCTTTGGTTCAACGCCAACCAAGGCATGGCACAAACCACATTAAACCTCTCTGAGAGCATATCGCCTGAACTTGGGGCGGCTTTGGCTCAGTCGTTGCCTCCGGAAGCATTGGCAGCCTTGGGCAACCCCATCAGTATCTCGATGATGAAGAACGGCACCATCGGTTCGTTCATGGCTGTGCAGCCTGTCTTTGCCGGTGGTCAGATCATCAACGGCAATAAACTCGCCAAAGTAGGTGAGGACGTGAGTCGCTTGCAGTTGCAGTTGTCGGAAAACGAAGTGGAGAAGACTGCCGAACAATATTTCTGGCAGTTGGCCTCGATGCAGGAGAAAATGAAAACCATCGAGACTGTGGATACCCTATTGGCTGGTATCCACAACGATGTAGATGTGGCTGTGCGCGCTGGTTTGGTCATGCCCAACGACCTGTTGCAGGTGCAGCTGCGCCAGAACGACATCCAAAGTCAGCGACTGAAACTACAGAACGGCATCTCCATTGTCCGTCTGCTACTGTCGCAGTATTGCGGTCTGCGAGATACATCATTCGTCATATCTTATCAGTCTGACGTCAGTTCACCACTGGTTACCAAGCAGGACCATCGTCAGGCACTATTTGGAACTGCAGAATATCAATTGCTTGACAAACAGGTGGAAGCCGCAAATCTCCAGAAGAAGTTGGCCGTTGGCCAGAATTTACCATCAGTTGCCGTTGGTGCAGGTTACAACTACCATAATCTGCTGAACAACAACACAACTTTCGGGATGGTGTTTGCTACCGTCAGTGTGCCCATCTCCGATTGGTGGGCAGGTTCTCACGCTATCAAGCGCCGTAAGATAGAGCACCAGAAGGCAGTAGAACAGTTAGAGGATAATGCCCAACAGCTGCAGATTCGCATGCAAAATGCCTGGAATGGGGTAGAGGAGTCGTATCAACAGTTACTCCTGGCTCAACGTAGTATCGAACAGTCAGGGGAAAATTTGCGCCTTAATCGTAATTATTATAAAGCAGGTATCTCAAAGATGAGTGACTTACTCGAAGCTCAGATGCTCTATCAGCAATCTCTCGACCGCCGTACAGATGCCTATGCAGATTTGCAACTACGGCTTTTAGAATACAAACAAGCAACAGGACAAAAATGAAACAACTATGAGAAAAATCTTTTGTCTTCTGACGTGCTTACTGTTTAGCTCCTATGTTTTTTCTACGGAAAGACTTTCCGGCGTCTGGTATGGACTCTATTGTGGGTCTCCGGTAACCGTGTCTTTCACTGACAAACTCCAGTTGGCAGCAGAGTCATTTTCTTCTATGAATATGACTTGTAACTATTCACTACCAGGTAATGGCAGGATTATTGTCTCTGAAGCCGGACCGGGGATGGCGGGCGAAGGGCTCTATACAATCAAGGATGGAACATTGGAACTATTATTAGTCTTTGGCGCTGCAGGGCAAGTCAAGCCTCTTCAATCCTTTGCCGACGGTGAAGGGAATCCCGCTGCTACGCACCTGATCCTCTCACGCGACAAAGCGGTCATAGACAAAGTTACTGCTCCTGTTCAGGTTCCAGCAAAAGCATATATAGCCTTTGAACGCAACAGACGTTTGGGAGTAGGAATCAATCTCAACGCAGTACTGGATGGCAACTCCAACGGCACTCCTTTAAAAGCTGGAAGCATCAAAGGTATTGCCGATGCAGGTTTCCAAAGCATACGCATTCCCATCCGCTGGGCCGACCATGTTTCCAAAGAGGCTCCTTATACCATCGATCCAGATTTCTTCGAGGCTGTGGATAACATCGTGAAAGAATGTTTGCATAATGACTTAGCTGTCATTTTAGATAATCACTACTATCCCGGTTTGTCATTTAATCTTGGTCCCCAGGATTTGGAAACAGAGCCCAACATTGAGCGGCTTTGTAATATATGGAGTCAGATATCAGCTCATTATAAGGATTATCCTGACCAGAATGTCTTTTTTGAATTGATGAACGAACCAAGTCTTGCATTAGCTCCTGCTCTGTGGAATAGAGTGGTGGCAAGGGTTACTCGGATTATCCGTGAACAGAACTCTGGAAAGACTATTCTGGTTGGCACCCCAAGTCTGGGGCAGCATTGGACTATCGGCCTATTGGAATTTCCCGACGACTGGAATATGATTGTGGATGCACATTATTATTTGCCACAGACGTTTACCCATCAAGGACTTTCATATGCTATGGCAGGGAATCTGCACGACATTCCTTGGATGGGAACAGAGGCCGACAAATCTCCAATAGAACATGATTTTTCTTTCCTTGCCCGTTGGAGCCAGCGTACAGGACGCCCAGTCTGCATCGGAGAATACGGTGTTTGCGCCAATGCCGATGATGCATCCCGTGCTCGTTACGTAGCTTTCATCCGCAGTCTTATTGAGCAGTATGGGATGAGTTCACACTACTGGACTTACCACCGTGATATCTTCCAGGCCTTTGACGAACAGACTGGGCAGTGGAATGACTCCTTGTTGAAGGCGCTGAACCTCCCAGCACGTAAAGAAGAAAAGGGAAGTTTTCAGACAAGCCAGTTCTTGAATCCTGATCTGAAGTATGCTCCGATGGTGCGCTGGTGGTGGCCAGGAAATGACGTGGACAACACGGAACTCAAGCGAGAGCTGGAGCTATTTGCCAATAACCACATCGGTGGTGTGGAAATTCAGTCTTTTGCTCTGGTTGTTCCTATGCCGCAAGATAGGGTAGGGGCTATCATGAGCTTTGACACGGATTCTTATTATGAGCATCTCTCTACCGTAATGGCAACAGCCGCCAAACTTGGTATGACCGTAGATATGACCAACGGCAGCGGGTGGCCTGCAGCTTCGCCCGCTATTACTGAAGCCGAGGAGAATCGTTCACTACAATATGGTCTGACCGTTATTCCTGAAACAGGAGGCACTGTGACCATTCCCCGTTCCAAGCGACAGGATAGTGAATTTGCCACCTTGATAGGTCTGTTGGAAGCACAGGTAAAGGAAAACGAAAATGGTCCTTGGCAGATTAAAAATGTGAAAGAACTTCCCCATACCGATACGACGGTCACCTTCTCACCTGCAAAAGTAGAGGAAGGATGGCAGAGAAGTCTGATTGCCCTCTGGTCAGTACCATCACAAGAAATCAATATGATTACCGCTCGTCCTGACGGTGGTAAAGTCATTGACCATTTCGACTCTATTGTAGTCCAGAAGACCTACGATCATTATTTCGGAGCACGTTCAGGTCTGATTCCCTTCTACGGAAAGCCATTCCGCTCTATCTTCAACGACAGTTATGAATTTAAGGTTGATCGTCACATGACAGCCGATTTCAGAGATGTATTCCTGCGTAACCGAGGATATGATCCGTTACCCTGGATGCCAGTCAACCTCTGGTATGGTTATAACAACATGTATGATGCGGGGAAGAACTATGCTGAATTCAGTTTTGGCGATATAGATGACCGCCTTCGTTACGATTACGACCTGACCGTAAGCGATCTGGTGCGAACACATCTGCTACAAGGTTCGTCACACTGGGCAAAGGAGCGAGGGCTGCTGCATAAAACCCAGCCTTACGGCCTTCCTATGGACTATATGGGGGCTGCAGGCGATGCGGATATCCCCGAAACAGAAAATATGGTCTTCGGAGGCGGTAGTGAAGGAGGCTTGAAAATGGTTTCCTCCGGGGCTATGTTATACAATAAACCACTTGTCAGTGCTGAATCTGGAGTCCATATCAACCGAGCCTTGATGGTTACGCCCCAGAAACTGCGCACCACTGCCGACAAACTTCTCTCCAGCGGTGTCAATCACATTATCTGGCATGGTTCTCCCTACAAATATGAAGTTGCAGGCAATCCCTGGCAACCCTTCTA
>JBGUQW010000037.1:0-3037 GCA_045131435.1 Prevotella sp. | reverse complement strand
CGCCATGATGCGCGAGGAACGACTTTTCTCCGGCATCTACATCGTGGGTACGGCGCTGGCCATTGCCTTTACGATGGTGATGGCCGTAGTGTATTACATCAAGTTGGCACCCATCTATCCCGAGCGCAACCGCGCACGGACGGTTTACTTTGAGGGCATTTACATTGAGGCGGAGAGCCGTGGCGCGGGACGATGCTACTTCGGCGACAAAGCTTTTGAGGAATGGTTCCTGCAGAGCAAGAACATCGAGTATTGTTCGCCCACGCTCTTGGCGGCAGGAACGGGCAAGGCAGAAGGCCGTTGCCAGGCCTCCATTGTTCGCGGAAAGAACGACTTCGTGGATGTCATCCGCAACCGCGCCAGTGCCGACTTCTTCAAAATCTATGCCTACGACTTCGTGAGCGGCAGACCGTTCACCCGGAAGGAGGTGGAGGGGAAAGAGGCGGTATGCGTCATCACCGACGCACTGGCCGAGCGGCTGTTTGGCAAGGGTATGGATGCCGTGGGGCAGACATTAGTGATGGAGCATGAAGAAGACTTGCGCATCATTGGCGTGGTGCGCAGCGGTAGCCAGCTCACCCCCGACAGCTATGCTGACATCATCATGCCCTACACACTGGTGGAGGTGCGTGCTGGGTCGGTCTATGCCGGGCTTTATTCCATCGTAGCCACAGTAAAGGACGACGAGCACCTGCAGGCGTTGAAGGAAGAGATCGACGGCATAGCCAATCGTCTCACCCAGTCGAAAGACGAGTTGCTGAACAATTTCTATTTCGGCGAAGGTGTGAAGACGAAAGTGGTGCTGACCAAGGGCCTGGAGACGCATCCGATGCACGTGCTCCGTACCGAGAACCGCGACAGTGTGTTCGGGGTGGTTACGGGGTGGCAATTGGTCATGCACTACGCGGGCATCCTGTTCGTGCTACTCTTCGTGCCGGCACTGAACCTCTGCGGTATCGTGGCTGGACGTATGGAGCGGCGCAGCGCAGAGATTGCCGTGCGCAAGACCTTCGGCGCACGACGCAGCACGCTCCTGAACCAAGTGGTGATGGAGAACCTGGTACTGACGACTATCGGAGGCATCATCGGCCTCGTATTTTCGTGGCTCGCCATCTACGGTCTGCGAAGGGAAATCCTCGGCATGTTCTTCGACAATAGCACGCTCAATACGGCTCCGATTGTTGAGGGCGAGATGCTCTTTGCCCCCTCGCTGTTTATTGGAGCCTTTGGGGCGATACTCGTGCTTAACCTGTTGGCCGCCGTCATCCCTGCATGGTGGAGCCTGCGGAAACCGATTGTAGAATCAATGATGGAGAAAAGATGAAACAACTGAAAGAAATATTCGCAAACAAGGCCACAATCTGGCTGTTCGTTGAACTGGTGGTTATCACCGTTGTGGCCTGGGCGGTGTTCGACCCCGCTGTCGTGAACCTCTATTATCGCTGTCGGACGCTCGGTTTCGATACGGACAAGCTGCTCTATGCCGAAACGACCGTCGGCGCGTGGGACGAGGATGCCAGCGAAGAGGACAGGAGTGACCCTTACAACCCTACTGAGGAGCGCCGCCAGCAGATGCTGCGCCAGCTGACGGCTGTGGATGGTGTGGCGTCGGCCTATCTCTACGACGAGGAATACGGCTCCATCGGTTTTACGAGTCATGGCTACTCACCGTGTCGCATCGACAAGGATACGCTCTGGCTGGCGGCTATCCGCTTCGTACCCGACTCTCGTTTCTTCGAGACCTACGGGTTGAAGCCTTTGCCCGGCAGCCCCTCGGCTGAACAGCTCTCGCACCTACAGAAGCGTGACCGGCAGGCAGTGCTGACGCGCTCTGGTGCTATGGCGCTCTTCGGGAGCACCGACGTGTTGGGGCGCAAGATTACCATCTGCTATGGTGACCCCGACATCGTCGTGACGGTGGTAGGCGTGGTGGAAGACTTCCGCAAGTCGATGAATAATACCTTGCAGTCGCTAATCATCAGATCCGACAGCCTGAGCAAAACCGAATGCCGCTATGTGATTCGACTGAAGGAGGGGGTGGATGCCCAACGCTTCGTAGAGGAACATGGGCGCGAACTCATCAACAACTGTCAGACGGGCTTCAACCGCATCAGCCGCCTGATGACATTTGAAGAGCATTTGGAGCAGCAGGAACTCGACGAGGGCCGCACGCAGGAGGTGAACCGCAGTCTGGCTCTCGCCCTGTTCTTCCTTATCAATCTGATGCTGGCTGTTATTGGCACCGTGTGGCTCCACGCCAAGCGCCATACGGAGGAGTGTGGCGTGCGCCGTGCTTTCGGAGCCAACCGTTGGCGTGTTCTTTGGGATTTCCTTTGGCGTAACGCCCTGCTGGCCACCGCAGCCGTCGCCGTGGGACTCGTCATCTATCTCAATTACGCCTATAGTGGCCTCACGGTGGAATATGGTAAAGAACACTGCGAGACGCTCTATATGAATAACATCATCGACGTGCCCACCGACAAGACGTGGGTCGATTACTTCTGGCCCCACTTCCTCGTGGTCTCCTCCGTCGTGTACATTATTATATTATGTACTGTTCTCATCGGTACCGCCATCCCCGCCGTGAAGATTATCAAGACGAAGATTACCAACGCACTAAGGGATGAATAAGATAGAATAAATAAACATAATAAACATAATAAACAAAAGAACAATGGAAACAGTGATTAAACTAACGGGCATCAACAAAATCTACCGTACCGACGAAGTGGAGACACAGGCGTTGGAGAATGTGAACCTCGAAGTGCGCAAGGGCGAGTTCCTGAGCATCATGGGGCCGTCGGGCTGCGGCAAGTCGACGCTGCTCAACATCATGGGACTGCTTGACGAGCCAACGAGCGGCGAGATTGAGCTGTGCGGCACGAAGATAGACCCGAAACTGAGCGACAACCGCCTCGCTGAACTGCGCAACAAGACGCTGGGCTTCGTCTTCCAGTCGTTCCACCTCATCCCGACGCTCAACGTCCTCGACAACGTGCAGCTGCCGCTCATCTACCGTGGCGTGCGCAGCGGCGAG
>JBGUQW010000036.1:0-83910 GCA_045131435.1 Prevotella sp. | reverse complement strand
GGTCATGACGGACGAGCACGACAAGAAGTACTACGAGCTGACGCCCATCTCGAAGTTCCTGGCCGATCTGCGTGAGCCGGAGGAGCCCTAAGCGAGAGCAGGCCTTAGTGCCTGCTTCGCTTTAGAAATGAAAGAAATGAAGGAAATGAAAGCAATGAGAACAAAAGAGCTGACCTGAGAGATTCGGGCCGGCTCTTTTTTTTATCTTTTTGAGAGATTTTCAAATAGATTTTGAAAGATCTTGAGCATTTCTTCGTTTTCTGTGCAAATTTTAACATCTAAAATAGTGAGCTGACCAGACATCAGCTCACTATTATCTTACAAACCTTAGGGTGTTTCGTCAAGGAAATCCCAGGCAGGGTCGTCGAAGACGGGAGCGAATTGGCCACCTCCACCCACCACGTCATGTGGGTTTGGACTTCCTGCCAATATCTGAACAGCTTTTATCTTCATGACCTCCATTTGAGGCTTGATACATTCCTTTTTCATATTCGTTCTATATTTTTATGGGTCGTTGCGCTCAAAATTATCAAAAAATTTATTTTAAAATCCTAAGGCCTTCGGCCTAAAATATTTTTATAATTTTCTTATTTAATTTTCTTGTAATTTTGAGCGAAGCGACCAGTTATTATTTAATCACATTGCGTGCCACACTTCTTACCTTAAGGTAGAAGAACCTTTTTTCCATTGTTGATATACAGTCCCTTCTGTGTGGGCTTGGCGTTGAGTTTGCGACCGTCGAGCGTGTACCACACGCTATCACCATGTTCCATGTTTAATGTTTCATGTTTCATGCCTGTTGGCGTGCTGTCCTCGAAGTCAGACAGACCGAAGAACGATTGTGCGTTGACTGTGCCCGGCAGCATCAGCCAAACCTTGTGGGCGCCGCTGGTAAATGCCTGGCCGTTGTCGGTGCCCCAGTACCAACCAATGTCCTCGCCGCTCTGGTTGTACGACAGCTTGTAGTATTTCGCGTCTGTGGCAGGGCTGACGGCATAGCATGCGTCATTGTCAGTAGCTGTGGCGGTGTCGCTGCCATGTAGGTAGTTGGGGTCTGTGATGGCGTTAGCCTGTGGCTCGTCGAATGCCACGCCTAAGGTCTGGTTGGCGCTGGTGGCTGCTACCTGCAACATAACGGGTGTGGCGGCAGGTACGGTATTGTTTGCGGTGCTGCCGTCGGCAATGGTCTTGTAGTTCAGTGTGCCGCTGTTGTTGTCCGTCACTATCCTGGCCTTCATGCCAGTGGGCAGCACGAGGTCGTAGTCGCCATAGTATGCGGTGGCGTAGCCCTCCTTGGCGAAGGTGACGGTCGTGGCAGGCATCAGGGTCTTACCGCCAATGGCAGAAATCTGGTTGTCGGTCAACGTGCCGCTATAGGTTGCACCACTGTTGGTGGTGAGGGTCTGTCCGTCGCTCACATTCAAGGTGCCGCAGGCAAAGCTGTTGGCGGTGATGCGGTCGGAGGGGTTGGTCCAGCCGAGCGTGATAGCTTTATCGCCATTATAGCCCGCTTTGATACCAGGAAAGCTGCCACCTCCGATAGCGGTGACGTCACCACCGATTATGTTGACATTTCCTTGGGCGTAGATGGCAGTTGTAGCATATACCTTGTCGCTACAAGTAGCCTGAACGGTACCGCCAAGGATATTGACATCATTTCTGGCAAATATGGCAGCTTTGCTACCGTGGGCAATAATGTTACCCCGACGGATGGTAATATCACCTTTGTCAGAGAAAATACCCCAATCAAAATCAAAATCTTCCACCGTAATATCACAACCATTGATCTCGATGTCTCCCAAGGCTTCAATCGTACCGCCTTGACCGTTTTGGATGTTAATCTTGGCATTGCTCTTCTTCTGACCATAGATGGCAATACCACCTCCTACATATCCAACTTCTGATTTTAATGTACGATTAAAGATACCTTGTGGCTGCATCGCAAAGTTGATGACGACCCCATCGCAAAAGATGATGTTTGCCTGTTTGGCAATGATGTTGATACACATGAAGTTATATTCGCCAGCTGGCACATAAAACCATTTCTCTTCGCCTTCATAAGGATATGTTCCTCCATTACCATTATTACCATATACCTTTACACAGTCACTAAGGAATAGCCAACGTTCCCTGCCGGCTTTGTCTATATAGGAAATGCCTTCGGCCTGCGTGGTAGTGACGGTGATTGCTGCTTCGGGCATGGTGAAGTCGTAGGTGTAGTCGTCATTGTCAGTGAATTGTATGGACTTGTCAGTGTCGTCCCTTGTGATGTCTAGGGCAAAGGCGTTTCCTTCTGTTATCTTACTGCTATCATAAGTAAGGTGTAACGGTGCCGAAGCATAGGCGTAGATTTTCTTGCCGATATCTGCACCATTGTTGTATGTCTTGGGGTATGTCTTACTGTCATCGCTGGGGAGAGTGGCTGACAAGGTGCGGTCAAAGGAGGTATAATTGGCCAGTGTGACAGTGTAGACCTTGCGGGCGCCATCCCGGTCAGCGGTCACGGTGCTGCCTTCGGTGCCGATGCCTACATTCTTGGCGTTTGACGTACCTGCCACATTGCACGAATGGTAGTAGTTGTTGCTGAGCGTGGCATCATTCAACAGACAGCCTGCGATAACGCCACGACCCTTGACACTATGGATGGTGACACCCTCAGCAATGTTGTCGGCAATGGTGGCGCCAGAGCCGGCATAACCTGCGATGCCGCCAAAGTTGGAGCAGTTGCTCAGGTCACTGGTCTTGGTGAGCTTTGCACTATAGGTGATGTAGCATCGCCGAATGGTGGCTTCTGTCAGTGACCCGGCGATGAGACCGTGACAACTGGAGTTTTCCTGTAGAGCATGGATGTTGCTCCAGGTATAGATGCAGTCCTCGATGGTGCCTCCAGAGACGCTGCCTGCTATGCCGCCGACATTTTGGTAGCCGGCGAAGTAACACCGAATGAGCTTGACATTGCGGACGACACCGCCCTGGCCGATTTTGCGGAAGAGACCAATATTGCAACTTTCGCTGTTGGTGCCGCTCCTATACATGCGGAGCCATGTGATTTCCTTGCCCCCACCGTCGTAGGTGCCTTGGAAATTGCTGATACCGATGAAGTTCTCAAAGGTATAGTCATTGTCGGTCAACTTATCGGAATCATACGGGAAATAAAGGTTGGATACCTGGAGGAAGGAAAGACCAACGGTTGAGTGGGTTTTGGTGTAACTCGCCAGTCCATACAGGTCGTCGTGGGTGATGATGAGATAGTTGCCATTGTCGTCACGCTGGAAGTCGCTGAGCTCGTAGGTCAGGTCAGCATCTATAGTGGCGATGTTGGTAGCGTTGAAGATCAATCCTGCCAGATTACCCTTCAGGTCCCTGATGTCGGCATTAATAATTCTTAAGACGTTGAGTTTGGAGGAGGCATCGTCGGTAATCCTGCCCGAGAAAGTCAGCACGTTGGTGTTGTCACC
Organism: Prevotella sp.; assembly: GCA_045131435.1. Lineage (GTDB taxonomy): Bacteria > Bacteroidota > Bacteroidia > Bacteroidales > Bacteroidaceae > Prevotella. The sequence goes on along the minus strand of JBGUQW010000036.1, from coordinate 80,452 downwards.
AGCTACATAGTCGAGTGTTCCCCAGCTGGTTTCCAATGTGGGTGTGCCAGTTACGGTAACTGGCTCGTTGAAGGCCACGGAGACATATACTGTGTTACCCTTGGCGTGACGCCCGGGGTTTGCGGTGATGGCAATCTTCCTCGGAGCGTAGCCATCGACGTTCTGCAAATAGGCTTTCACCTTCTCGGCGTGCCAGTCATCGCCCAAATTACCACTGGCATCGAAACGTAAGACAAGGGTTTGGAAATCGTTTGGCAGTATGAGCTTGCCGTCGCTGGCACGGCAATTAGTGTTGAACTTTTGGCTATAGACCCTGCTGGGGTGTCCAGGGCGACTACCCCATGGGTTGTCAATTGGACCACCATTTCCATCGGTGAATTCGCCATACTGAGTGAGAGGGAAGGTGTAGTTCATCGGTATGTCATCCGCTAAGCCAGGATCGTGGGCAAAACTTACCAAGTAGCGCGATTTGTTGGGTGTGCCGCAATAAACATTATTGTTGTCGGTATCGCAGGTGCTGGTATTATCCGTCAGAACCTGAAAATGCTGGTAGCCATCTTCGGTTTCCCAAACGTCGAAGGAGAAGGTTGCGCGTACCTCTGAACCTGCAGCAGTGAGATAGCCTGACGGGGCAGTGGCATCGAAGAAGTCACTGCAGTTGCGAGTCCTGGGTGGGTTTTTCTCAGAATCAAACCCTTTGTCATAGACCATAAAAGAACCTTCTTTAATAAAATAATCATGTGCGACAAAGGCTGTAGTGGGATCGACACTGGTGCCACAATTTGTAATCGTGCGGGTTTGTTCGGCCAGTGTCAAACCCTGGAGGTTGGTGACCTCCAGTTTGTACGAACGCTCAGTAATACCATTCTGATATTTATAGGCATTGCTAGTGGGCGTCATCTCCTCAACATAGACTGCCTTCTCCATTTCGCCTACGTCAAACTCTAACTTACCGCTCAACTCGGTGTAGTGCTGTCCGGGGTATGCGGTGATGCTTATTGTGCGATAATACACGGTCTGGGCAAATTGGTAGCCACCGCGGGTTACTCTAAATTTAGCTTTGCTGCCGGAAAATGTAGGCTCATAGATGGTAAAATAGCCGTCGGCCTTTGCCGGTAGCCCCGTTGCCAGTGCCACTATCGTCAGCACCGCCGCGAGGACTTGGTTTAGATGACTGGATAATTTCTTTGTTCTCATAATTTTTGATTTTTATTGGTTGTTATTGATTGTTATTGATGCTTACTCATTTCTTGTACATCCGGATGATGACATAGACAAACACACCCATGAGGGCCAGGTAGCCCAGGGTGATGAGAGTGGCAAAGACAGGTGCTTCGCGAAAAAAAACAGTTATGCTCATAATATATATGTTGAAGGTTGATGTTAGGTTTTCACGGCAAAGATAGGGATTATAAGTGTAATAAGGTGTGTCGAAACGCGAAATGTTGTGTCGAAAAGCACAAAAGGGTGTGTCGAATCGTCGAATTGACACACTTTCCACTTTCGTTGCTCCAAAATTTGGTTGTTTCTCTTTTTTTTCTTATTTTTGCAAGCGAGATGAAAGAAATGCAGTTTGCGGCCATCGTCATGATGGTGATGATGTGTTCGGCACTGGTGCTGATGCTGCCTGAACGGGTGAAGCGCGACAAGGTGATCAACCGGTCGCGCTGGTTCATGGCGGGTGCATTGGGACTGATTGGAGCGCAGTTTGTCGTGCAATACGTAATGGGGTTGCGCGCGATGGGCGTCACACAGGCCGTGCTGGCCAACCTTGCATTCTTCATACCCGCCTCGTCGCTGATGAACCTGACGATTCTGAACCTGCAACGGCAGGGACGGTTGTCGCGTTTCGAGTGGTGGGCATGGACGGCGGTGACACTGGTGGTGATTGTCACCCTTGCCATAGCAGTAGCTACGGACGGGAATGCGCTGGAACAGCTGTCGCACCGTGTACTTTGGACAGAAGTTGCCATGAGCTTTGTCTATGCCGTCATACAGACCTACTACTGTTTCTTGCAGTTTCGTGAACTGGAACGTATGAAGGCCGTCATTGAAGACTACTTCGACCGCGAACGCCAGGAACTGACGCGATGGATGAAGCACGCCATCGGCGTAAACGGACTCCTGGCCATATTCGTGCCCCTGCTGATATTCGGTCCCAACATCGTCATCGTCATCTTTTCCCTCACCTTCTTCTGGGGTATCTTCATGATGTGGTTCTGCTTCGTGCGCTACTTTACCAGCAACGACATGAAGCGTGTGCGTGAAGCTGAGGAAAATGCCCGCGAGGAGAAATCGAAAGCCGACTGTGCCTCGTCGTTCTCCGACGAGGACAAAGCCCGCGTGACCCGCACCGTAGAACGCTGGCTGGCCACCGGTGCCCACCTGAAGGCAGGCATCACCAGTCCGATCGCTGCCGATGCGATGAATATCCCCCGCTACCAGCTGACGGCATGGGTCAAAGCCTCGGGTCATAGCTCCTTTACACGCTGGATTACCTCGCTACGCATCGAAGAGGCCAAGCGCGTGCTACAGGAGCACCGCGACTGGACCAACGAGGCCGTGGCCGACCACTGCGGCTTCAGCCGTGCCTACTTCCAGAAGATTTTCAAGCAGGAAACAGGCGTTGCTCCATCGGAGTACGGGGAGAATTGATTTTCGGTGGCGAAGTTACAAATAAAAAATGAACTGACCAATAGTCAGCTCATTTTTGCATATAAGCGTTATCGCACTACATTGTCCGCTTACATATCGTCGTATGTGTCGAGATAGGTGACGTGGGTGACGAGGTATTCATCGACACCATGTTTTCCGTCGGCACCGCCGATGCCCGACTTCTTCACACCGGCATGGAAGCCCTGGATGGCCTCGAAGTGCTCACGGTTGATGTAAGTCTCGCCGAACTCCAGTTCGCGGCAAGCCTTCACGGCAACGTTGAGGTCCTTGGTGAAGATGCTGCTGGCCAGGCCGTATTCACAGTCGTTGGCCATCTCAATAACCTCGTCGAGCGTGTCGAAGGTGACAAGTGGAATGACGGGGCCGAAGGTCTCCTCATGGATGATGTCCATGTCCTGACGGCAGTCGTCGAGGATGGTGGCGGCATAGAAGTAACCCTTCGTGCCTACGCGCTGGCCGCCGCAAAGCAACTTGGCTCCCTGGCTGATAGCACGCTGGACCTTCTCGGTGACACTCTCAAGGGCACGCTGCTCTACCAACGGACCCATGTCGACGGTCTCATCGGCACAGGGATCGCCCACCTTCACTTTCGACATCTTGTCGACGAGAATCTTGGTGAAGGCATCCTTGACACCCTTCTGAACATAGACGCGCTCGGCATTGTTGCAAATCTGACCGTTGTTGCCGATACGGCTGTCGACAATCCACTGGGCAGCACGCTCCAGGTCGGCATCGTTCATAACGATGGCAGGAGCCTTACCGCCGAGTTCGAGACTGACCTTGGTGATATTCTTCGAGGCTGCTGCCATGATGCTTTCGCCGGCACTGACGGAACCCGTTACCGAGACGATGTCAATCTTCGGAGAACCGGCCATCTCGTTGCCGATGACTGAACCCTTACCGGTGACGATGTTGATGACGCCGGCAGGAAGCCCGGTCTCAGCGACGACCTTGGCGAACTCGGTGCAGTTCTCTGGGGTGAGCTGTGAGGGCTTGATGACGATGGTACAGCCTGCAATGAGGGCAGCGCCGGCCTTGCGTGCAATCAGGAAGAAGGGGAAGTTCCAGGGGAGGATGCCTGCCACGATGCCGATAGGCTTCTTGGTAAGCAGGATGGTCTCGTTAGGGCGGTCGCTGGGGATAATCTCTCCCTCAATGTGGCGGGCGAAGGATGCCATATATTCAAAATAGGCGATGGTGGCCCCCACCTCGATGGCGGCCCAAGTGCGGGTCTTGCCCTGTTCGCGCATGATAATCTCGGTGAATTCCTGCTCGCGGGCCTTGATGCCGGCAGCCATCTTCAGCAGATACTGTGCACGTTCGATGGCAGGGGTACGGCCCCATGCCTTCTGGGCTGCGCGGGCGGCATCGAGGGCGCGGTTGACATCGTCGATGGTGCCTTCGGGCTGACGGGAGATAACTTCCTCGGTAGAGGGGTTCAACACGTTAATCCACTGGCCGTTCGAGCTTTCACAGAACTGGCCGTTGATGTACATTTTAAGATCTTTCATCGTTGTTGTAGTTTTAATAGTAGAGATAGTTTGTTTTATCGTTGGCAAAGGTAAGAAAAACAACGGGGAAACGTATGTGTCGCAGTGTTAATAAATCATAATGGTGTGCTATTTGTTTGGAATATTCAGATTTATTTGATATATTTGCAAACAGAAAAGTGTGTGTCAATACTCATTTTAATCAATGTCTAACTTATAAAAAAATGTAGCTTATGAAAAAAGTATTTACTCTGTTGTTGCTGGTGTCGGTGTTGCTGACTCCAACAAAAGTGTTTGCTGACATCACTGACGACGCCAAGATCAACGGTACCGTCATGGGCGTGCTCGACCAGTGGGATAGTCAGACATACCAGAACGTTCTGGGACTGCTTGAACAAGGTCTGAGCTATGACACCAGTGGATTGGCTGCTGTACTTCAGTCGGCTGTTGCCGGCATGAGGAACGGTACGGAATTTAACTTCGATCCGACAGTTATCAAGGGGCACTTCAAGGTGGTCAACGGCAGCTGGACGATGGTTGAGGATGTTGTCGATGACCTCCGCCTTGAATTTGATGCCAACGGCATGCCGTGCGTCATCAGCCTCACTTTCGACGGTGACAAGAAACAGTTCTGGATGGAAAGTGATGTTACGGAGGAAGACATTCCTGTCAGTTTAAACTCATTGGGTATTATGACTACTTTCAGTAAACTGTTAGCCAAGCTGAGAGCTCCGCTGGTGGGCGTTGAAAAGATCAACGTCACCATGCCCGAGAAGGTTAATCTGACCGTGTCGGTGAGTGGGATGCCGATGATGATGGGTAATGTGACCTTCGACCTGAGCTGCTTCGATGACAACTGGCACTTCATGACCAACGGCATGATGCTCAGCACGAACCTGACGTTCATGCAGCCCACGGGCGGTACCTTCGACATTACTCACACTAACATCGGTTACAAGCCTGGTGTGGGCTTCAACTATGACTTCAACGTCGGCTATAGCGGTCAGAGCATCCTGTCGCTCAGAATCTGGGCACCCGGAACTTTCCATATGCCGACGGGAACAGACATGAGCTTTGGCTTTGAGTCGTTGAACGTCGAGGCTGATTTGGCCGGAAGCATTCAGGTGAAGGGTGGTATCCCCAGCGTTCATAATTTTGTCGAGACAGTCATTGCTGTCCTGAGCGCGGGTGAAGAACAAGCTCCCAACCATCGTGCCGGTCAGCTGCTTTCCGATATCCTGAAGCTTGAACTGTTCTATGACAACGGTGGTGACCCGAAGGCCGAGATGACACTACAGATTGAGCAGACTCCATTCCAAGTAACGGAGAATCTTGTACTTCCAGTGAAACCTGTTCCCGTTATTATTTTCTCCAGCGACAATGAGATCCGACCTTTCAAGGATTATTTCACGGCTGAAAGATTCCCCGAAATCGCGACTAAGCTCAGTGAGATTATCGGTCAAGCCAGCGGCCTGATTAATGAAATAACTGAGAAGGTCAGAAATGCGACGGCTATCTCTGAGGTGCAGGATTCGAAGACTATCAGTTTCAAGGACGGTCAGTTGTCAGTGACCGGTCAGAAGGCTGGTGCCAAGGTTGAGGTGTACACGATTGACGGACGCCTCTGCTCAACGGCTACAGTCAACAGCGAGGGTCATGTTTCCGTGCAGATGCCTTCTGCAGGCCGTGGTGTCTATATTGTGAAGACGCCTGCCGGTACTCAGAAGCTGATGATCCGATAAGATTGAAGGAATACAAAAAAAATAATTGGGCTAACCTGCAAGTTAGCCCAATTATTTTATATTAAATTTCGAAGTCAAGACAGGCGCGCTGAACAGTGTAGGGACGTACCTTGCCGTTGGCTACGGCCAGATGTTCCGGGTGCTTGGCATAGCCCTTCAGAGCCTCCTCGCTCTCCAGTGTGCTGTCGAGCATGACGTCGGCATTCGACGATGCCAGACGGCCATCGATGTGTACCTTGACATCGATGAGTCCGGGGACCTTGCCTATGAGACCTTCGAGTCCTGCTTTAATACCTGCCTTGACGGCTTTCTTCTCGTCTTCCGAAAGTTCTGGATTCAGTGTCCAGAGAATAATGTGCTTTACCATAATTCTTAATTCTTAATTCTTAATCGCAAAGCGATAACTCTTAACTCTTAATTCTTAACTCTTAATTCTTAACTACTCTCTCCACAGCCATGATGCCACCGCGTTGACCCAACGGATGCTGATGCGGAACCAACGGAAGGCACTGACCTCTTTACCACCAAAGCGCAGGATGAAGTCGCGATAGGGATTACGGCGGAAGGGCAGGCCGACATCGATAAAGCGGATGTGGTCGCACCCTATGGCATGGGCATCCTTGATGGCGTGCCAGAAGGTGACGGCATTAGGATGGAATGGTGCATAGCTCTTGCGGCGGGATGCCGAATACCACAGATAGGCATCGTTGCGGGAGTAGACGCAGGCACAACAGCCCACGACCTTTTCTCGGACACAGGTGATGAACAGCTTACAGTGTCCGCTGTCCATCATGCCGCGGAAGAAGGCATCGTCGGGGATAAAGCGTCGGGGCTTGAGCCAGTTGTGACGTCGAAGCAGCTTAGAGAAAGCCTGGAACTCCTCTTCTGTCTCTACGTGTTTCGTCGTGGCTCCGCGCTTGATGGCATTCTCTATGCGTCGCATCTGACGATTGCTGATGCGCTCTTCCGGCGTGCGTGAGTGGAGTGAGTTGTGGATGTTCATCCATCTGACGTGGAAATAGCCCAGCTTGCGCAACGCCTTGTAGCCGAACATCTTTTCCGACAGGTGGCTGAACTCCAGGAAGAGTGTCTTGTTCTGAAGCCGCGTAGTGATGGTTTCTGCCATCAGTTCAAAGGTGCGCTGAACGTTGATGCTGTCATCGTGATATTCACCTTCACCCATTACGCGTACGTGCGGATATATATAAGGTGGCAACCATGAGCGCTGATAGCGCATGATGGCCAGCATGTGAGCCAATACCCGACCGTCGTCAGCCGTCACCACCGCCATGTAAGGTTTGTGGCGCGGTGTGTGTTCGCAGAGTTCCATCAGCTCTGGACTGTGGAAGTAACTGCCCTCAGGAATGGCGGGCAGCTGGGCTGCATGTCGGTAGACGGTGACTTTCATGTTGCAAAGATACAAATTAATTCACAAATCATAATTCATAATTCATAAATATTTCGTATCTTTGCAGCATTATTAACAGATAATGCTTATGGATTTTAAGGATTTAGTGAAAATGCGCCGTTCGCACCGTAAGTTTACGGAGCAGGAAATCGACGGTGACGACGTGAAACTCTTACTCCGTGCCGCACTTATGGCACCGACCTCCAAGGGACAGCGTGCATGGCAGTTTGTCGTGGTTGACGATGCTATGGACCTTGAGAAACTCTCTGATGCCAAGGATCTGGGCGGCCAGTTTTTGAAAGGTGCCCCGCTGGCCATTGTCGTGTTGGGTAACCCCCTGCAGAACGACTGCTGGGTGGAGGATGGTGCCATTGCAGCTATCTCTATGCAATATCAGGCCGAGGAGCTGGGGCTGGGGTCGTGCTGGATACAGATGCGTGGTCGCGGTCTGTCTGACGGCACGAGTGCCGACACCGTGATACGCGGTGTCCTTGACATCCCTGATGATTTGTCGTGCTTGTGTATATTGGCCATTGGTCATAAGGCTGATGAGCGTAAGCCGCAGAATGAGGACCGCCTGAAGTGGGAGAACGTGCACTTAGAGAAGTATTGAATGAAAGTAGTCATTATTGGCAAAGGCCGTCTGGCGTCGAATCTGGCCCCGGCATTGATGGAGGCAGGTCATGAGGTGATGATGGTCAACAGCCGTACACTTGAGGCCTTGCCCCGCGAGGCCGACGTCTTCATCATCGCTGTCAAGGATGATGCCTTGGCCGAAGTGATTGCCCGTGTGGCAAAGGGTAGGGAAGACCAGCTGATAGCCCATACGGCAGGCTCGATGTCGCTGGCGTTGTTTGAGGGCAGCACACGGCACTATGGCGTGTTCTATCCTATGCAGTCGTTCTCGAAAGAGCGCCGTGTCGACTTCCACGAGATTCCTATCTTCCTTGAGGCTAGCGACAGCGAAAGCCTCGAAATCCTTCATGCGCTGGCAGAGACAATCACCGGCAGCGTCTACGAGCTGACAACGTCTGAGCGGAAGTATCTGCACCTGGCTGCTGTTTTTGCCTGTAACTTCGCCAATCACTGCTATGTCCTCGCAGCCGATGTGCTGGAACAGCATGGACTGCCTTTTAGCGTTATGCTGCCGTTGGTTGACGAGACTGCCCGTAAGGTTCACCAGCTGCATCCCAGCGATGCCCAGACGGGTCCTGCCGTCCGCTACGACCAGAATGTCATAGACATGCAGAGCCAACTGCTTTCCGATAATCCGTCGATGCAGCAGATTTACAACCTGCTGTCACAAAGTATTCACCAAAAAGCTATTCATCAGGATGATTAACTATGATTTAAATAAGATACGCACCATCATTTTCGACATTGACGGTGTGTTGTCTGCCGAAACAATCCCTTTGGGAACTGACGGCATTCCCTGCCGTACTGTCAATATCAAGGACGGCTATGCCATCCAGCTGGCCATGAAGATGGGCTTGCGCATAGCCATTATCAGCGGCTGTACCGTTGAAGCCGTGGCCCTGCGCTATCGCGGACTGGGTGTCGAAGACATTTTCCTGGGAGCCTCGGTAAAGGTTAAGACTTACGAAGACTTTAAAGCCACCTACGGCTTTAGCGATGACGAAGTGATGTTTATGGGTGATGATATCCCCGATCTGGAAATCATGCGTCAGGTGGGGTGCCCCGTCTGTCCAAAGGATGCCTGTCCGGAGGTCAAAGCCGCCAGTATCTATGTGAGTGACTGGCGTGGCGGGTATGGTTGTGTCCGCGACGTCATCGAACAGACGCTGCGTGCGCAAGGTCATTGGCTGAAAGATGAGAGGGCTTTTGGATGGTAAACATGAACATTGAACTTTGAACTTTATGAGAGAATATAAGGTTATATTGGCGAGCAATTCACCAAGGCGTAAAGAGCTGTTGGCTGGAATTGACCTTGACTTCACTGTGCGCGTCATTGATGGAATCGATGAGAGTTATCCCACTGATTTGCCGACGAAAGATATTGCGGCCTTTATTTCCCAAAAGAAAGCTGCTGCTTATCGTCAGACCATGTCATCCGATGAGTTGGTTATCACAGCTGATACCATTGTCGTCCTTGATGACGTGGTTATGGGAAAACCCCAAGATGATGCCGATGCCTGTCGCATGCTTCGTGCCCTTAGCGGCCGCACACACCAGGTCATCACCGGTGTTACGCTGACCACCGTTGATCGACAGACATCCTTCTCGGTTGAGACCGACGTCACTTTCAAGACTTTTACTGATGATGAGATTCAGTATTATATCAGTCATTATCATCCCATGGACAAGGCCGGGGCCTATGGCATCCAGGAATGGATAGGACATATCGGCGTTACCGCCCTGCATGGCAGTTACTTTAATGTCATGGGACTACCTGTACAGCGCATATATGAATCCTTAAAATCTTTTAAATAGGTCTTTTTTGTTTAAAATATCCCAGAATTTGTATATTTTTGGCAATTAAATGGAAAAAAAAAGTCCAAAAGCTTTGGTGGTTAAAAAATAATTCGTAACTTTGCACTCGCACACAACTAGTAATTTTAATCTATATTTATCATTTTCCTCGAGAGGTAAGCCGTCTGTGAAGATGGCTTACTTTCTTTATGTACCTTTTGCTTTTTTTTTTGTGTTAGTCTTTTGTCGTTTGGATTTTATTTCTTACCTTTGCAGTTATGAAAAGAACAACAATAGTACTTATCGCATTTTTACTTAGCATGACCACGTTGATGGCAAAGCAAGTGAAGGCCGCGTCGGCAAAGGCGAAAGGTCAGAAAACAGTTACGTTATGTTTCGTTGAGACCAGTGATGTCCATGGCGCATTCTTTCCTTATGATTTCGTAGAGCGCCGTCCTATGCGCGGCACCATGGCTCGTGTTAGCACCTATGTCAACAAGTTGCGCAAACAGTATGGCAAGAATCTCATCTTACTTGAGAATGGTGACATCTTGCAGGGACAGCCTACATGCTACTACACTAATTTTGTAAAGACCGATGAGCCCAATATCGGTGCACAAGTTGTGAATTACTTGAAATACGATGCCGAACTCTTTGGAAATCATGATGTTGAAACTGGTCATGCCGTCTACGACAAGTGGATTAAGGAGCTTGATTGCCCTGTGCTGGGTGCCAATATCATCGACTTGAAAAGTGGTAAACCCTATGTGGAGCCATACCTGATGCTTGAGCGCGACGGTGTGCGTATTGCAGTGTTGGGCATGCTGACGCCAGCCATCCCCAACTGGCTTCATGAGTCGATGTGGAGTGGTATGAGGTTTGAGGAAATGGTGAGCAGTGCCCGCAAGTGGGTGAAACTGCTGAAGGAGAAAGAGCAGGCCGACGTCATTGTAGGCCTCTTCCATAGCGGCTGGGACGGTGGCATCGTGACACCCGAGTACGATGAAGATGCTGCCCGGAAGATTGCCGAAGAGGTCGAAGGTTTCGACATCATCTTCTTTGGTCACGACCATACGCAGCACAATTCCACCACCAATGGTGTGCTCTGTCTCGATCCTTCTTGCAATGCCGTCAAGGTGGCGCAGGCCACGGTTAAGGTCAGAGTGAAAAAGGAAAAGGGAAAAGTGAAGAGTGAGATAGTGGAGAAGAAAGGTGACATCGTTGACGTAACAGGTCAGGACATTGACGAAGCCTTTATGCGTCATTTCCAACCCCAGATTGACAGCGTCCGTGCCTTTGTGGAACGTGAACTGGGTACCTTCCTGACTCCGATGCGTTCACGCGATGCCTTCTTCGGCTCGGCAGCCTTCACTGACTATATCCACGAGCTACAGCTGGAACATACCCATGCCGACGTGTCGATGAACGCTCCGTTGCAGTTTAATACCGAGGTCAAGGCTGGTCCCGTGTATATGAGCGACATGTTCAAGCTCTACCGCTATGAGAACAAGATTTATGTGCTCCGCATGACCGGTCGTGAGATACGCAAGCATCTGGAGTTGTCGTACGACCAATGGGTAAATACCATGCGCAGCCCCGACGACCATATCATGCTGCTCAACGACAGCACGCAGAGCGACTTCCAACGCTTTGGATTCAAGAATCTGACTTTCAATTTCGATTCGGCGGCAGGCATCGACTATGAGGTGGATGTTACGAAGCCCAATGGCGAGAAGGTGCGCATCCTGCAGTTCTCTGACGGACGGCCCTTTGAAGAAGATGCATGGTACCGTGTGGCTATGAACAGCTATCGCGGTAATGGAGGCGGAGAACTGCTGACGCGTGGTGCCGGCATAACTCTTGACTCCATTCCCTCGCGTATCGAATATATGAGTGATCGTGACCAGCGCTATTACCTGACGCAGAAGATTGAACGCGAGAAGACTGTCGATGCCAAGGCTCTCAACAATTGGCGCTTCGTGCCAGAGGACTGGACGCGTCAGGCCCTGGAGCGTGACAGGAAACTTATTTTTAAGGAATAACGGTTTAAGATTAAAGAGAAGACAGTGCGATACTTTGTTTTTTGTCAAAGCGATCTGGTACTGGAACGTGCAGGTGATGGTTATCAGATTCCTGTAGAAGCACCTGTGGAACTGAAGGCATGGACGACAGTGATGGATGTCGACGGTGACAAGGCGTTCCGTATAGATGCTCCGCTCACCGGTTCTCAGCGTTATGAGATGTGTCCCTTGCGCCAGAGCTATTATAAGCTCTCCAAGGATGACTATCTGAAGGCCGGCAAGTGCCATGAACTGCTGTACTGGGATCAGAACACCAAGTTCTGTGGCGTCTGTGGGGGGCCTATGCGCTTCGACACCGCCATATCGAAGAAGTGTGAACACTGTGGCAAGGAGATATGGCCCCAGCTGGCCATCGCCATCATTGTGCTGGTGCGCAAGGGCGATGAGGTGCTGTTGGTGCATGCCCACAGCTTTCGCGACGACCACTATGGTCTCGTAGCAGGCTTCGTTGAGACCGGTGAGACGCTCGAAGAGGCCGTCTATCGGGAGGTAATGGAGGAAACGGGACTACACATCACCAATCTCCGCTATTTTGGTTCACAGCCGTGGCCCTATCCTTGTGGACTCATGGTTGGCTTTATGGCTGACTATGATTCTGGGCGTATCCACCTGCAACGTTCGGAATTATCAAAAGGTGCGTGGTTCGACCGAAACCATCTGCCGCATATTCCCGAAAAACTCTCCATTGCGAGACAACTACTTGATGCATGGCTCGAAGAAACAGCATAGCCGCTATATCTGACCTGATGGTGCTCGCCGTCATCGTACTGCTGAACCCCGTCATTTCCTGCAAACCCCTGCCGCCGCACATCCCCGACAAGGTGGAAATCCTGGTGCGTCAGCAGCCTGTTGTCGATAGTGCCCTCGTACAGGCTCAGCTGCACGAGTTGCAGTACTATCTGCGTACGCATAATGTTACCGACGAGGGTTACAACCTCATCGCGCAGTATCACACCAGTTTGGAGAAGTTGGCTGCTATCTCTCGTGATTCCAGTTATACCGGGGCTCCTGGAGAAACCACTCGTCGTCATGTCGCTGCTAAGAACCGGTTGTTGCCTGCCGTCAAGATGGCTGGCGGCTACTGGAAAGCTGGCCATTTTCTCCGTACATCCCTCAATGGACCGGGCATAACGCGGGATGATGTGGGACGTATCGTATGTGCCGTCTGGCAGCACGACAGTGTTCTGACGGCTACACGTAGCGACAGTTTGGGTACTTACAGCGGACAAATGGACGCCAACCTGATGGCCTGTGGACAGGGCACGTACGTTGCTGTTGACGGTTCTCACTATGAAGGCTTCTGGCTTGATGACCGCCGTCATGGATTCGGCTTCGAGTCGTCGCCTCACCATCCTGTGCGTGTCGGAGAGTGGAAGAATGACCGTTTTCTGGGTGAGAAGCTGAAGTATACATCCGAACGCATCTATGGTATCGATATCTCTCGCCATCAGCACGAGAAAGGACGACGTCGCTATGGCATCAACTGGTCGCAGCTGCGCATCACATCACTCGGACAGCGCCATCATACCGGAGGACAGACATTTCCGGTCTCCTTTGTCTATATCAAGTCTACGGAGGGTACCAGCATCCGCAACCGCTATTTTGCTTCTGACTATGTGAAGGCGCGTCGGCAGGGATTCCGTGTCGGTGCCTACCACTTCTTCTCGCTGAAGAGTTCCGCACTGGCTCAGGCAACCTATTTCGTCAACCATACCTTGTTCCGACCGGGTGATTTTCCGCCAGTGCTCGATGTAGAACCCACCAATGCGCAGATACGCCAGATTGGCGGTGACGAGGAACTCATGCGTCGCATCCGCATTTTCATGGACTATGTCGAGCGTCGCACCCACATGCGTCCAATCCTCTATGTCAGTCAGATGTTCGTCAACAAGCACATGACGCATGCTGCAGACATCAAACAGCGCTATAATGTGTGGATAGCCCGCTATGGCGAATACAAGCCCGATGTCAAGCTCGTCTACTGGCAACTGGCTGCTGACGGGCGTGTCAATGGCATTACGGGACCTGTCGATATCAATGTGTTCAATGGCTATCAGGGACAGTGGGACGAATTTGTCCGCACTGGATTCCATCAATAATCATCAAAGGTAAAAAGCCTCAGTCAGCATTTGATAGTGCTTATCACCAATTGTCATTATCTCATACTGTCGCTCACAAGGATGTTTTCTGAAAGCCAGCAAGAAACGCCGTGCCGGCTTGCCCTCAACGGTGCGTATGGCACATACCCTGCTGGGGAAGAAGCCTACGAATGTTGCCTCGTCCTCCATGCGCTGGCGATAGTCGAAGGGTACTATGAGCGATAGTTCTCCGTCGTCTGTCAGCAGGCGCCATGCTGCCTGCATCAGCTCAGCGTATGTCAGTGTCTGGGTATGCCGTGCCAAGTTACGTTGCTGATTGGGAGCATTCAGAGAGTCGATGAAGTAGGGTGGGTTGCTTACAACGGCGTCGTACAAGCCCTGATGCTCTTGTACGCTTTCGCGCACCACCGTCACCTGTACAATAAACGGTGACGCCTCTACATTCTCCTTGGCCTGAGCCACAGCCCCTTCGTCAATGTCTATGGCCGTTACCTTGGCCTCCGGAAAGCGCTGTGCCATCATCAGAGCCACCACGCCAGTACCCGTACCGGCATCAAGCACACGCTTTCCGCCCTGTGCCCATGCGCCCAGCATGACACCGTCCGTGCCTACCTTCATGGCGCACCGTTCCTGTCTGATCGTAAATTGCTTGAATCTGAACATACTTTAAAAAGATAACGTAGCGATGATGATATTATTGCTCAATTCCTTGCTACTTTTTCTTACTGACAAAAAATGAGGAAAAATTGCTGATTTGGAAAAAAAAGTGTACCTTTGCAGCCGAAAATGAAAAAGATGAAGGATTTGAAGGCTGCTTTCTTTGACCTTGACGGCGTAGTGTTCGACACAGAACCGCAGTATACGGTGTTCTGGGGCGCACAATGTCGTGAGTTCCATCCGGAGCACCCGGGACTGGAGCACGAGATTAAGGGTCAGACGCTAGTGCAGATATACGATGCATGGTTTTCTGGTCCGCTGACAGAGAAGCAGGCGCTGATTACGCAGCGCCTGGATGACTATGAGCGTCAGATGCACTACGACTATTTAGCTGGTTTCGAGGCTTTTATTCACTCATTACGCCAGAAAGGTGTGAAGACTGCTGTTGTGACCAGTTCAAACCGTCCGAAGATGGAGGCTGTATACATGAGTCATCCCGAGTTCAAGGGACTCTTCGACGCCATCCTGACGTCTGAGGATTTTTCCGCTTCAAAGCCTGATCCAGACTGTTATCTGAAGGCTGCAGAACGTTTTGATGTCGAACCTTCAGAATGTGTTGTTTTCGAAGATTCGTTCAATGGCTTGCGCGCTGGTCGTGCAGCAGGCATGTATGTCGTGGGTTTGGCTACTACGAATCCCGCAGATGCCATCCGCCCACTTTGTGATGAAGTTATCAGTGATTTTACAAAGCTTAATGCTTAATTCATAATGTTCAATGTTCAATGATTAATAAAAATGGCTGGATATTTAGTAAGTGACAATCGTAAAGTGACCACTCATCGCTTTATGGAAATGAAGCAGAAGGGTGAGAAAATATCTATGTTGACCTCGTATGACTATACGATGGCAGGTATTGTTGATAAAGCAGGCATCGATGCCATTCTGGTGGGCGACTCTGCTTCGAACGTGATGGCAGGCAATGCTACGACGCTCCCCATGACAGTAGACTATATGATTTATCACGCCCGTTCAGTGGTTCGTGCCGTACAGCGTGCATTGGTAGTGTGTGATATGCCTTTCGGTTCCTATCAGGTCAATGCTGCTGAAGGTGTGACGAATGCCATTCGCATCATGAAGGAGAGTGGTTGTGACGCTCTGAAGATGGAAGGTGGCGTGGAGATTCTGGACACTGTGAAGCGCATCCTTGATGCAGGCATCCCCGTCATGGCTCATCTGGGGTTGACGCCACAGTCTATCAATAAGTTCGGCACCTATGCCGTACGCGCCAAAGAACAGGCTGAGGCTGAAAAGCTGATGAGTGATGCCATTGCATTGGCTGATGCTGGCTGTTTCGGTATCACTCTTGAGAAGGTTCCTGCTGCATTGGCTACTGAAGTGACTAAGGCTGTGAAATGTCCTACAATCGGCATTGGTGCAGGTAATGGTACTGACGGCCAGGTGCTGGTAGTAGCTGATATGCTGGGTATGACGCAGGGCTTTTCACCACGTTTCCTTCGTCGCTATGCTGACCTGAACACCATCATCACCGATGCTGTGGGGCATTATGTGGAAGATGTGAAGAACAGCGACTTTCCCAACGAGAGTGAGTCTTATTAATTGTCTTTTGAGTTTTGGACACACTGAATACACCGGTTCATATCAAGCTGTGGCATAAGGATTTCTGGCTTTTGGTGTTAGCAGACTTTCTGCTTACATCGTCGGTGTGTGCCCTGATTCCTGTGTTACCCCACTGGCTCATGCATACCGAGAATTTTACGCCAGAGGAGACGGGACTATGTATGGGAGCCTTTGGTCTGGGACTCTACCTGCTTGGAGCTCATTGTTCTTGGCTTGTACAGCATTATAGGCGGAACGTGGTGTGCATGTGGGCCATCCTCTTCCTTGCTGTTGATATCTCGCTGCTATGGTACATAGACGGAATGCGCTCGGAGTTCGTGGAGTTCTGGGTCATTCTGTTGCAGCGTCTGCTACTGGGTGCCGCCTTCGGCTTGGCACAGATGGTATTGTCGTCGACACTTATCATCGACACCTGCGAGTCGTATCAACGCACGGAGGCCAATCATAGCGCAGCGTGGTTTGCACGCTTTGCTCTGGCATTGGGACCTGTCGCCGGACTTGTAGCCTACAAAATGTTTGGCTTCGACAAAGTGGTTCTTGGTGCCATCGCCTGTGCGCTGCTGTCGGTCGTGTTGATAAGAAATGTGCGATTCCCGTTCCGCGCTCCAGAAGAAGGCGTCCATGTGGCATCGCTTGACCGTTTTCTGTTGCCTCATGGCTATGTGCTATTCTTCAATCTCTTGCTGGTCAGCACGGTGATGGGCTTGTTACTGTCGATGCCTCTGCATGAGGTGTTTTACGCGCTGATGTCTGTTGGCTTCCTGCTGGCACTGGTTGCTCAGCATTTCGTATTCCGTGATGCTGAGTTGAAGAGTGAAATCATTACAGGACTCATTCTGTTGCTGGCAGCACTGTTTGTTATGTTGATTCAGGCGCATAGTCCTGTAGCTCCTGTCTTGGTGGGATTGGGCATCGGCATCATCAGTGCACGCTACCTGCTGTTCTTTATCAAGCTGAGCAGACATTGCAAACGCGGTACGTCGCAGAGCACCTTCTTCCTGGGATGGGAGACTGGCCTGGCCATCGGACTGACAGCAGGCTATATGCTGTTGTTCGGAGCCTATGAGACTTTATTGTATGTCGCACTGGCATTAACCATTCTGGCATTGCTCATGTATCACTTTTTTACGCATGCGTGGTTTATGCGCAACAAGAACCGTTAACCATCACCCATCACCTAACACCCATCACCTAACACCTTTCATACTCAATGAGATACGCTGTCGGCGCAAGTCGATGGCTATCACACGCACTTGTACGTGCTGGTGCAGACGAACTACTTGTGTCGGGTCGCTGACATATCGGTCTGCCAGCTGCGACACGTGCACAAGACCGTCCTGATGGACGCCGATGTCAACAAATGCTCCGAAATTGGTGATATTCGTCACGATGCCAGGCAGCACCATACCTTCGTGCAGGTCATCGATGCTTTGTACGCTGTTGTCAAACTCAAACTCCTCTATCTGTTCGCGTGGATCACGTCCGGGTTTCTCCAGTTCCTTCATGATGTCGGTTAGGGTTGGAAGTCCTGTTTCTTCAGTGACATAGTGCTTGATGTCTATATCCTCGCGCATGTCTTTGTTCTTGATGAGGTCGCTGACAGTACAGTTCCGGTCCTTGGCCATCTGTTCCACCACATGATAGCTCTCAGGGTGTACGGCTGAGTTGTCAAGCGGGTTTTTGGCATCAGGAATACGCAGGAATCCCGCACACTGCTGGTAGGCAGCAGGTCCCAGTCGGGGTACTTTCTTCAGCTGTGCACGACTGGTGAAGGCACCGTGTTCTTTCCTGAAGTCTACGATATTCTGTGCCAGCACAGGACCCAGTCCGCTGACGTAGGTCAGCAGGTGTTGCGAGGCCGTATTCAGGTTCACACCCACCAGGTTGACACAGCTCTCTACGGTTTGGTCGAGCGAGTGCTTCAGCTTCGTCTGGTCTACGTCGTGCTGATATTGACCCACACCAATGCTCTTGGGGTCAATCTTCACCAGTTCAGCCAGCGGATCCATCAGTCGGCGGCCTATCGATACGGCACCTCGTACAGTGACATCTTCGTCAGGAAATTCTTCTCTGGCCGCTTTTGATGCAGAATACACAGAGGCTCCGTCTTCGCTGACGACAAAGACTTTAGGTGTTGGGTGTTGGGTGTTAGGTGTTGTCTGTTTGCTATTATCCATCACCCAGCATCCATCACCCATCACCTCAGTGATAAACTCCTTCGTCTCCCGGCTGGCTGTACCGTTGCCGATGGCGATGGCTTCTATCTGGTAGTCTTTCACCATCTGCTGCACATGCATAGTGGCTTGCATGCGGTGGTTAACAGGGGGGTGGGGGAAAATAGCCTCGTGGTGCAACAGGTTGCCTTGTGCATCGAGGCAAACCACTTTGCAACCAGTACGGAAACCAGGGTCGATGCCCATGACACGTTTCTGCCCAAGTGGGGCCGAGAGCAGCAATTGGCGCAGGTTCTCGGCAAAGACACGGATGGCTTCTTCGTCAGCCTTCTCCTTGCTCATGTTCATGAATTCCGTCTCTATCGAAGGCAACAACAGGCGCTTATAGCCATCCTCCACAGCTTCAGCCACAAGACGCTGGCAGGCCCCGCTTCCACGAACGTAGTTGCGTTGTAACCGACTGACGGCTTCGTCGTCATCAATGGTCAGACTGACGCGCAGGATTCCTTCGTCGGCACCACGCCGCATGGCCAGCAGACGGTGGCTGGAGCAGCGCTTCAGAGGCTCCTCCCAGTCAAAATAGTCACTGTATTTTTGGGCTTCATCAGCATCTTTCTTGGCCTTCACCACTTTCGACTCGATAAACGCTTCGCGTCGGAAGGCTGAACGCACCTGATTGCGCGAGCGCTCGTCCTCGCTGACCTGTTCGGCAATGATATCCTGGGCACCCTTTAGGGCATCCGTGACGTTGGCGGGGGAACCGCCAACCACCACAAAGCGCTGGGCTACTTGTTCGGGATGCTGTTCGCGTTGCATCAGCAGCAGCTGTGCCAACGGCTCCAGTCCCTGTTCACGGGCCACTTGTGCTCGTGTTCTGCGCTTGGGCTTATAAGGCAGGTAGATATCCTCCAGAACAGTCAGTTCCCAGCAGTCGTCAATGCGTTTCTGTAGGTCTGGTGTCATCTTTCCCTGTTCCTTGATGGTCTTAATGACGGTTTCCTTACGCTTGG
Organism: Prevotella sp.; assembly: GCA_045131435.1. GTDB lineage: Bacteria > Bacteroidota > Bacteroidia > Bacteroidales > Bacteroidaceae > Prevotella. The sequence continues at coordinate 61,047 of JBGUQW010000036.1, read as the reverse complement.
CAATCTCCTGCAGCCGTTCCACACGATTGCTGATGGCCGTTATCTGCACCTCGTCCAGTCCTCCCGTACGCTCTTTGCGATAGCGTGATATGAAGGGAATGGTACATCCCTCGTCCAGCAACTTCAATGTGTTCTCCACAGCATGTGGCGACAAATGCAACTCCGAGGCTATCAGTTGCGTAAATATCTTGATGTTCTCCATATTCTCTAAACCCTATACTTTCAGTATCTGCTTTCGTGTTTGATGCTCCTGATGTGTACGATGATACCTGCCACGATCAGCAGCAGTCCTGTCAGCAGCAGGATATTGTTGCCACTCAGTGATGGAATGCGCGTCAGCACCAGTACCAGCACTCCCAATATAATAAGGAATAGTCCTGCGTAGTATTTTATCTTGTCCATGTTGTCTTCGATATGTTGTTCTGCGCTGCGAAGATACAAATAATTCTTGAAACGCCATCACTTTTATCGGAATTTCTTCGTTCATTCCGCATTTCGGTATCGTATATAACAGAAGATACCCGAGGAAGTGGTCCCCTGGCTGTCATTCCACTCCCTGATAAGGGTATGACGAAGCGACATCAGACGGTAGATCCCGATGCCAACGAGATGCTGAATACGTGGGCTTACCGGCTCGACAAGGTGGAGGGTGAGTTGCCTATTGAACCGCTGAATGATGAGACCTACGAGTGGCAAACCAGCCACTTGGAGATAGCGGAGTTTAACGGCGATAAGGCTGACTGCACGCTGCTGAAACGTATTGCGTACTACGGCATAGGTATCTCGTTGCCCTTCATTCTTTTGATTCAGAATGACTGGCGTCGAATGTACTATCGTTCGACAATAAAAATTAAAAATTGTCTTTTTATTTTGTATTGTACTCACTTATTCGTACCTTTGACTAGCGTCGAAGATACTCCCACTCGAAAATGCAAAAAAAACACAATTTCTTTTGCATTTTCCTCGTTTATTCGTACCTTTGCAGCGTATGAAAAGAAGTCCGTTGTTGACGATAGTGAATCAGCAGCGCAGAGAGTTCCCCTTGCGGGGTATTCTTTGTGTGTGTGTTGCTTTTCTGTGTTCTATGGTTTCAGCACAGAACACGCTGATGCCAGCACCTGGCGGCAAGAAGCCGTTCTATGTCAATCATTATGGCTGTCCGACAGCCCACTATCTGGCGAATCCCAATGATTATGAAGTGCCATACGCCATCCTGCAGAAGGCTGACAGTCTGGGCAAACTGACCAAGCTGGGACGTGACGTGAAGAACCGTCTGCACCTCTTGTGCGAGGATGCCAAAGGGCGCGAGGGCGAGATGATGGCCGAAGGCGGCAAGGTAGTCAGGACTCAGGTTCAGCAGATGCTGAAGCGCTGTCCTGAGATGCTGACTAACGACTGCTATGTCGACATCCGCAGCATCATGCAGAACCACTGCATCCAGATGGCCAACGAGGCTGGTGTGGAAATGGCCCGTCACTATCGTATGAACCGGATCAGCGTGAAGGCATCGACCAAAAACATGCCGTGGATGAATCCTCAGGACAAAGAGCTGCTGGCGGAGCGTACGGACTCGGTGACGATGGTACGCTACAACCGCTTTGTAGCGCTGAACACCAGCGACACGCGGCTGATGAAGCAGCTGTTTAACGACCAGAACTATGTGGTTGCCAACATCGATGCTGCAACACTTAGCCGCCAGCTCTACGCCCTGGCAGTAAACATCAAGCACACGACACTGGCCGCCAACACCTCGCTTGACGACATTTTCTCGGCCGAGGAGATGCACCGGCACTGGCGCAAGGAGAATGCGTGGAACTACATCAGCTATGGCAACTGTACGCTGAACGGCGGTTATCAGGCTTACATGCAGCGCGAGCCGCTATGGAACATGCTGCACATGGGTGATAGTATCATGAAGGTGGACTTCCCCGTCTATAACCTCCGCTATACGAACAGAGGCGTACTGCTCTCGCTGGCCAGCCTGATGGAACTCGACAAGTGTGGGGTTGCGACAGACAATCTTGACAACCTGGAAGCTCTGGGGTGGGTGGATGACCATATTGCCCCGCCAGGCGGACATATCATCATGATACTCTATCGACGTGACAAGAACGACGACGACGTGCTTGTGAAGGTCATATTCAATGGCCACGAGGCCCGTTTGCCTTTCAAGAGCGACTGTGCTCCATTCTACCACTGGAAAGACGTGAAACGCTATTACTTGCGTAAGCTGTACCGTTATGAGAAATTACGACAGGACAATGACAATAATGATTAAACGGTTATGAAAAAGCTATTTCTATCCTCAAAAGCAGCCAACGGTCATTGTTTATTGGTTATTGGTTATTGTTTGCTGGTTATTGCAATGACGGCATGTCCGCTTGGTACGGTCAAGGCACAATCCGTGACAGATATGATCAGTAAGTACCCTGCTTATGCCTCGTGTAACTATAATATCTATCCGGACAGCATTCCTGACAACCTCACACCGGCACCACCGGGCAAACACCCCTTCTATATCTCACACTACGGACGTCATGGCTCACGATATATAAGCAACCGTCACGGCTATGACACACCCTACAAAATGATGTTGCAGGCAGAGAAGGTGGACGAGTTGACTCCAGTAGGCAAGAAGGTGCTTCAGGAGATGAAGAGTGTGATGTACGACTCTGAAGGCCGTTGGGGCGAACTGACATATTTGGGCGGGGAGCAGCACCGATGGATAGCAAAGCGCATGATCCAGCGTTTTCCGGAAGTGTTCGAAGGTTCCGTTCATGTCAGTGCACGCAGCACGATAGTGCCTCGCTGTATGATTTCGATGAGTTATGCCCTTATGGAACTGGTACAGGCCAACCCGCGCCTGCAGGTTGACATGGAGTCGACGAAGCGTAACCAGCACTACATGAATTTTCAGGATCCTGTGTTGCGCAAGAGCTACATGACTCCTGAAGCCGATAAGGCTTACAAGAAATATACTGCCAATCGCATGGGCAACAGCCGGTTGATGGAGATGATATTCAAGAACCCCGACATTGTCAAGGAACTTGTCGACGAGTCGTTCTTCAACTACTATCTGATGAAGATGGGACTCTTTATCCTGAACACCCACCTGAAAGACCAGACCTACCTGCTGAGCCTGTTCCAGACGGATGAGCTCTACCGTATGTGGCAGGTTGACAACGCCCTGTGGTATATCCAGCATGGAGCGTGCAAGCTGAACGGGGGACAGCAGCCCTATACACAGCGTCATCTGTTGCGACGTATCATAGCAGAAGCCGACAGCTGTATCACCCTTGAGCGGCCGGGAGCTCAGCTGCGCTTTGGCCATGAGACAGTGCTGTTGCCGTTGGTTTGCCTCATCGGTGTCGACGGCTACGACCTTGAGACAGACAATCTCGACGAACTGGAGGATCGTGGATGGTGGTGCTCGAGCATCTTCCCCATGGGCGCCAACTTACAGTTCATCTTCTATCGCAGTGGCCCTGACGACGACGATGTGTTGCTGAAGGTGCTGCTCAATGAAAAGGAGTCGACGCTGCCCATCTCCACTGATTGTGCGCCTTATTATCATTGGCGCGACTTCCGTAGCTATTGTCTCAATAAGCTCGACCGGTATCAGGAGGCAGAGAAATCAATACCACTTAAGAAATAATGTAAGAAACGATTGATATGAAGAAAATATCCTTTATGTTATGGGCAGTTCTGCTGATGACTGCTTGTCAGGAAACGATGGACGAGCGTTGTGCCCGTGAATGCCGTGACTATACGAAGAAAAACTGTCCGTCGATTATTGCAGATGGTGTGACAATCGACAGTTTGGTGTTCTACCAGAATACGCGTACTCTGACGTATTATTACACGGTGGAAGGTGTGATTGACGATGCAGAGCAGCTGAAGAAGCATGACCTGCGCGGTGAACTGTTGAAGGAGCTGAAGAACTCTACTGTGATGAAGGCATATAAGGAGGCCGGCTATCACTTCCGTTACGTGTACTATAGCACAAAAAATAGCGGAACGAAGGTATTTGACACGACGTTCCGCCAAAAGGATTACCAGTAACGGTTCAAGATTAACGGTTCATGGTTAACGGTTATTATACCCCGCAACCATGGACCATCAGTCGATTTCCGGCTTCATGTTGGTGTAGACAGTCTGGACGTCATCGAAGTCCTCAAGACGCTCTACCATCTTGTCGATGGTCTCACGCTCCTCGGGGGTCACGTCCTTCAGGTCGTTGGGGATACGTGTAAACTCAGCTCCCGTCACCTCGAAACCATTCTCCTCCAAGTGCTTCTGGATGGCACCAAACGACTGGGGGTCACCATAGATGGTGATGCTGTTCTCTTCTTCGTCCTCGTCGTACTCATCCTCAACACCGTAGTCAATCAGGTCGAGAATCAGCTCGTCCATGTCCAGACCATCCTTCTTCTTGAAAGTGAAGACGGCCTTATGGTCGAACAGGAACGACAGCGAACCCTGTGTTCCGAGGTTTCCGTTAAACTTGTTGAATACTGAACGGACATCGCCCACGGTGCGGGTGGTGTTGTCAGTCAGGGTGTCGACGAAGATGGCAATACCGTGAGGGCCATATCCCTCGTAGGTCACTTCCTTGTAGTCGCTCTGGTCCTTACCCATAGCGTTCTTGATGGCACGCTCGATATTGTCCTTCGGCATGTTCTCGCGCTTGGCGTTGGCAATAATGGCACGCAGTGCCGGGTTCATGTCGGGCTCCGGACCACCGGCCTTTACGGCAATGGCGATCTGCTTGCCAATCTTTGTAAACGTCTTGGCCATGTGGCCCCATCTCTTCAGTTTCGCAGCTTTGCGATATTCAAATGCTCTTCCCATTGTTATTTATTATTTTCGTTATATCTTTATATCGTTATTACGTTATGACGCCATTATCTCAGCTCGGCGTTAAGCTTCTGCTTCAGGTTCTGAATCAGCTTTTGCATGATGGCTTCGATTTGCTTGTCGCCCATCGTCTTCTCGGCATCCTGGAGGATGAAGTTGACAGCGTATGACTTCTTGCCAACAGGCAGCTTGTCACCCTCATAGACGTCGAAGAGTTCCACCTTCTTCAGGAACTTTTTCTCCGTCTGGCGGGCAATCTCCTCAATCTGACGGAACTCGACGCTCTTGTCGATGAGCAGGGCGAGGTCACGGCTGACAGACGGGAACTTGGGAATCTCGGTGAACTCCACCTTCTGCTTGCGGATAACCTTCATCAATGCCGTCCAGTTCAGCTCAGCGTAGTAGACGGTGGTGTCGATGCTGAACTGACGCTGCAGCTTCTTGCTCAGCACGCCCATCTCGATGAGCAACTTGCCACCACGGTTCTCGATGGCCAGACCTGCAGAGAACGCCGGGTTCTCACTTTGCTTGCGAACCAGCATGCCTGGCTGCACACCAATGCGTGTCAGAATGTTCTGCACGTTGGCGTCAAGCTCTGCAAAGGTCGTCTCCTCGTCAGCATGTGCCCACGAGCCCTCTACACGCTTACCTGTCAGCCACAGAGCCAGATAGTTCTGCTCCTTATAGGCCTGCATGGGATCGTCTTGATTCTCCTTCTCTGGAGAGAACTGGTAAATGTTGCCAAACTCGAAGAAACGACAGTTGGGATGCTTGCGGTTGGCATTGTGGGCAATGCTCTCCAAACCTCCGTAGAGCAGCGTGCCACGCATGACGTTGAGGTCGCTCGACAGCGGATTCATGATCTTCACCAACTGCTCTTGGTTTTCGTAGTAGGCGGCTTTCGTCAGCGAGTTGTTCAGAATCTCGTTGAAGCCAGCACCCACCAGCTGCTCGCTGACGAGGTTGGCCAGCTTGTGCTTCTGATCTTCATCGCCCTTGATGACAAGGCTTGACTTCAGCTGGGTGGGAATCTCCACATTATTATATCCGTAGATACGCAGGATGTCCTCCACCACGTCGCAAGGACGGGTCACATCGACGCGGTATCCAGGAATCTCCAGCTTCAGTCCATCAGTTGTTTCTGCGAGAATCTTCATCTCCAGCATTGTGCAGATATCCTTAATAGTGTCGACGCCTATCTCTTTACCAATGAGGCGGTTAACGTAGTCGTACTGAAGTTCTACTACGGCATTCTTTATGGGCTCTGGATAGACATCCTTGATGTCCATCGACACCTTACCGCCAGCCAGTTCCTTGCAAAGCTGGGCAGCATATTTCAGAGCTTCGATGGTGCCGTTGGGGTCTACGCCACGCTCAAAGCGGAACGAGGCATCGGTTGACAAACCATGACGGCGGGCTGACTTGCGAATCCAGGTGGGATGGAAGTAGGCCGACTCTAACACCACGTTCTTCGTGGTTTCGTACGTTCCTGAGCCCTTGCCACCGAATACGCCAGCGATACACATGGGGTCTTCGGCATTGCAGATGGCCAGGTCGCGGTAGCTGAGCTTGTGCTCCTCACCGTCCAGTGTCTGGAACGGTGTACCCTCTGGCATGCTCTTTACCACAATCTTGTGACCCTTGACCATGTCGGCATCGAAACAATGCAAGGGTTGTCCCAGTGCCATCATCACATAGTTGGTGATGTCGACGATGTTATTGATTGGGCGTAAGCCAATCACACTCAACTTGTTTTTCAACCATTCGGGCGACTCCTTCACTTCGCAGTCGGTGATGCTGACGCACGCATAGCGCTTGCAGGCCTCGGTGTTCTCAATGACGACGTCGATGGGGAGGTCGTGATTGTCAACGACGAAATCGTTGACCACAGGACGATGGGTGGCTGTCTGGTAGCCATTCTGCTTCAGCCAGGCATACAAGTCGCGGGCCACACCCCAATGGGAGAGGGCATCGGCACGGTTAGCCGTGATGTCCACCTCAATGAGCCAATCGCTCTCCAGATGATAATACTCGGCAGCAGGGGTGCCTACAACAGCATCCTCTGGCAGTACGATGATGCCGTCGTGTGAAGTGCCAATGCCTATTTCGTCTTCAGCACATATCATGCCTAATGACTCAATGCCACGCAGCTTCGACTTCTTGATGACGAACTCCTTGTCGCCATCGTAGAGCACACAACCTAAGTCGGCCACAATGACCTTCTGTCCTGCAGCTACATTGGGAGCTCCGCAGACAATCTGCTGTGGTTCGCCCTTGCCTAAGTCTACAGTAGTTACGTGCAGGTGGTCGGAGTCAGGATGCATCTCGCACGTCAGCACCTTGCCGACGTAGAGCCCCTTCAGACCACCCTTGATACTTTGTACTTCTTCGAGTGCGTCAACTTCCAGACCTGTCGACGTCAATGCGTCGCACACCTGCTGTGGTGTGAGGTCGAAGTCCACATACTCTTTCAGCCATTTATACGATATATTCATCTCCTTGATTTACAATTTGACAATTTACGATATTATATTTTGGAAAATCCGTGCAAAGGTACGAAATAAAAGTGAAAAGTGAAGAGTGAAGAGTGAAAAATTTGCTGCCGCCACTGTCATTTTTCATTTTTCATTTACATTTTCCGTCTTTTTGCTTTACAAGGTGCCCTTCGTGGAGGGTAGTTCGTAGTGGTAGATGTCACGGCGTACCGCCATTTTGAGAGAACGTGCAAGGGCCTTGAAAATCCCCTCAATCTTATGATGCTCGTTTTGACCTTCAGCACGAATGTTCAGGTTCATCTTGGCGGTGTCGCTGAGACTCTTGAAGAAGTGGAGGAACATCTCGGTGGGCATGTCGCCGATGAATCCACGGTGGAACTCAGCATCCCAGACCAGCCAAGGACGGCCACCGAAGTCGAGGCAGACAGAGCAGAGACAGTCGTCCATAGGCAGACAATAGCCATAGCGCTCAATGCCGCGCTTATCGCCAAGAGCCTTCAATAGGCATTCTCCCAATGCAAGAGCAGTGTCTTCAATGGTGTGGTGTTCGTCGACGTGCAGGTCACCCTTGGTGTGTATGGTGAGGTCTATCATACCATGTTTGCCTATTTGTTCGAGCATGTGATCAAAGAACCCCAGGCCGGTGTGGATGTCGCAGAATCCGGTGCCGTCTAAATCTACTTTGACATAAATATCCGTCTCTTTGGTTGTGCGCTGTATTTCTGCTGTACGCTCACCACCGAAGGCAATCTCGGCAGCCTTGTCCCAACTGCCAATTTGCAGGAACTTACAGCCGATGTTCTTGGCAAACTGACAATCGGTTTCACGGTCGCCAATGACATAGCTGTTGGCGATGTCGTAGTCAGGGTTGTCGATGTATTTCTGTACAAGACCTGTATTGGGTTTCCGCGTTGGGGCGTTGTCCTCGGGAAAGTGGGGGTCAATGAGGATGTCGTCGAACTCTACGCCTTCGCCTTTCAACGTGTCGAGAATAAAATTCTGCACAGGCCAGAAGGTGTTCTCAGGGAAGGCGTCGGTACCCAGCCCGTCCTGGTTGCTGACCATGACAAATTCGTAGTCGGTATGTTGCCGGAGAAAGACGAGGTTGCTAATGGCGCGTGGGACGAACTGTAGTTTCTCGAACGAGTCAATCTGCTCGTCGTCGGGTTCGCGGATGATGGTACCATCGCGGTCGATGAACAGGATTTTTTTCATTGTTTCTTGTTATATGTTTAGTTTTTGCTGGATGCGGTCACGACGGCGCGTTTCTGCCGAGCCCCAAGCGAAGTATGCCACATAGACAACAAAGAGTCGAATGCAGGCAGTTATACATGCTGTTACAACCCATACAATGCCTACCAGCCAAGGCATGTAGGTCGGCATGCCCTGTGGGTCACCCATCATCATGCAAGAATACGACTCCCAATAGGCAGCCATCAGGATGATTAATGGCAGGCTGACCATCAGACAGAGTGGGGTGGTGGCAATGAGTCCGCCAATCACTACGCCGATGAGTAATAGCCAGTGTTTTTTTGCCGAGCGAAAGAGACTGCTGACGGGACGATGGGTAAGCCAGCGTGCCACCATCAGCCATAGCAGCAGCTCAGGAATGATAAGTGCGGAGGCTAATATATAAGGCCAGTTTGCCTTCAGCATCGGGCGAAATGTTTCGGTATAATAATCATAGGCTACAGCCAGTACGCTACGGTAACTGCGAGCCTTCAGAAGCGTCGTTTCCTGTTGCTTTTCCATTGTCATTTAGCGTTAAACGGTGCAAAGGTACTAAATAATTCATAATTCATAATGCATATTTCATATTTATTTTGTATTTTTGCACGCGAAAATATGAAAATGATCAAATGGGGCTTCATCGGATGTGGTGAGGTGACAGAGACAAAGAGCGGACCAGCCTTCTCGGAGGTGGAGGGTTCGAGTGTCGTTGCGGTGATGAGCCGTGACGGACGAAGGGCTCGCAGCTATGCGGAGCGTCATGGCGTGCCCCGCTGGTACACGGATGCCCAGGAACTGATTGACGATCCGGAGGTGAATGCCGTCTATATTGCCACACCGCCATCGAGTCATGCCACGTTTGCCATTATGGCCATGAAGGCTGGAAAACCAGCCTATGTGGAAAAGCCGTTGGCATCAACCTATGAAGACTGTGCTCGTATCAACCGTATTTCTGAGGAGACAGGTGTACCTTGTTTTGTGGCCTACTATCGTCGCTATTTGCCTTATTTTGAAAAGGTGAAGGAGATTGTAGAACGTGGGGTCATTGGCAAGGTGGTCCATGTGCAGATACGTTTCGCCGTACCTCCCCGGGAATTGGACTATACAAAACCCGCTGAGTTGCCCTGGCGACTACAACCTGACATATCGGGAGGTGGCTACTTCTACGATTTGGCACCTCATCAGCTTGACTTCCTGCAGCATGTCTTTGGGGTTATTGTCGAGGCTCGTGGCATTTGTGCCAATCGTGGAGGACTCTATAGTGCTGAGGATTCGGTGTCAGCATGTTTTGAGTTTGAGAATGGACTGCCAGGCTCCGGATCGTGGTGTTTCGTAGCTCATGAATCGGCACGAGAAGATCGTATCGATCTGGTGGGTGATCGTGGCTCGGTGTCGTTCTCGGTATTTGACTATCAGCCCATCCGTCTGCATACTTTGTATGGCGAAGAAAGTATTGCGGTGCCTAATCCTCCATATGTGCAGTTCCCTCTGATTAAGAATGTGATAGAACATCTGCAGGGCATTGCCGTCTGTGAGTGTACCAGTGTGTCGGCCACACCTGTTAACTGGGTGATGGACCGGATATTAGGAAAATTCTGAGTTGATGAGAAAGGTAGTGCTGATACTGATGCTGATGATGAGCATAGGAACCTTTGCTTCCGACACGCTGACAGTGGAACAGCCCAAAAAGGAAGGGTGGCTGGCACGTCTGGTCGAAAAATTCAGCGAGGTGGACACCAATTATGTGGAGCCACAGCACTACAACTGGGCCTTTATGCTTCAGTCTGTCAATACCTTTGACTACTACCGCTTGAGTACACCAGGCGACAATGGCCAGTCTATTTCGTTAGCTCCTACACTGGGTGTTAGAATAGGGCCTTATTTCGGTTGGCGATGGCTGTTTCTGGGTTATACCATTGATTTGCGAAACATCAATTTGTTCAGTGGTTCCCGTAAGTTTGAAATTGATGGCAGCATCTACAGTTCCCGCATTTGTGCAGACGTCTATCTACGTCGTTCTGTGAACGACTATAAGATTCGTAGTGCGGATTTAGGAAAAGATATCGACACGTCTCCACTCAAAGGAGTTGCATTTGACGGATTGAACGTCAGTATAACGGGTTTGAACCTATATTACATCTTCAATAACAAGCGCTTTTCCTATCCTGCCGCCTTTGCACAAAGCACTTGTCAGAAAATAAGTTGTGGCTCATGGATGGCAGGCATCGGCTATACGAACAACTCGATAGACTTTGACCATGAGCGTATGGCAGGAATTATCAAAGAACGGTTGGGCAGACAGGTTCAGTTGGATAGCGGATTGATGTTCAACAGTATCCGCTATATTGATATCAACGCCTCTGTGGGTTATGCTTATAACTGGGTATTTGCACGCAATTGGCTGTTTTGTGCCAGCTTGTCTCTGGCTATGGGATATAAGAAGGCTAAAGGTGAGACGATGAATGATGCTTATCAAGACTTACAGAATAACAGCGTCTCGAAGGGCTTTGATTTCAAAAACTTCAATTTCGACGGTGTGGGACGCTTCGGCCTGGTGTGGAATAATACACGGTGGTATGCAGGCGCATCGGCTATTGTCAAGGCTTATAATTATAAGAAACCTCAGTTTGAAGCCACCAATGTCTTTGGTGATGTCTATGTCTACGTGGGCCTGAACTTCGGAACAAGGAAGGAATACAGAAACAAACACAAGAATTAAGTATATGATGATTGATAGGACTTATATATATAATAAGGTATACAAGGCAACTGGTCGTCTGTTGTTCTTGGCCTTTGTTTTCCTGACCTCGTTACCTGTTGACGCGCAGACCACCTGTCAGCAGGCTGACAGCATTAAGATATGCAAGGTGTTGAGCCAGACAGACAAGAAGACGAGTGTCCTGACGCTGGCAAGACAGTTTATGGGGATTCCCTATGTGGGTCAGACACTGGAGGTCAACAGCCAAGAACAGCTGGTAGTGAATACCCGTCAGCTGGACTGTACAACACTGGTGGAGACGGTGACAGCTCTGACACTCTGTGCCAGAAACAGTCGCCATACCTGGAACGATTACCTCGATGTTCTGCGACAATTACGTTACCGTGACGGAAAGTTGCAGGGCTATACTTCACGTTTACACTATTTCTCCGACTGGATTGATAACAAGACGAAGATGGGACTGGTGATGGAAATACAGAAACCTAATCCACCCTTTACGGCTGTTCAGCGTTTGAACATCAACTATATGAGTGAGCATCCGCAGTCATACCGTTCGCTGAAGGAGCATCCTGAACAGATACCGGTTATCCGCCAACAGGAACAGGCACTGACGGGTAAGAGCTATCGTTTTATTCCCAAGACAGCGCTTAAAAACTCGAAGCTGTTGCGCCAGACCATCAAGGATGGTGACATCATTGCCATCACTTGCAACAAGAAAGGACTGGACATTGCGCACCTTGGCTTTGCCGTTTGGCGCAAGGACGGGCTGCACTTGCTGAACGCGTCTCAGTTGCACAAGAAAGTCGTTGAGGAACCTATGACGCTCTATCAGTATATGCGAAAGCACAAAACATTTACAGGAGTACGAATCATTAGAATTAAATAGAATATGGAATTACCTGATTTTATGAATTATGCCAACAAATTCTCGAAGAAGGAATTTGTGGAGAAGATTGCCCGCATAGCCAAAGGGGCAGGTGCAAAACTGGTATATGCAGCCCTCATCCTTTACTACACCTTGCAAAGCGATAAGGTAAGTGCTACCAACAAGGCAATGATTATTGGAGCTTTGGGATACCTCATCAGTCCGCTCGATGTGGTGCCTGATGCTATTCCTATTGCCGGACTCGCTGATGACTTAGGTGTTCTGGTCTTTGTGCTGAAAAAGGTTTGGACGGATGTCGATCCTGACATTCAGGTGAAGGCACGTCAGCGTTTGTCCAAATGGTTCGATGAGGACGAGATAGAAGAAATCAACGAGCTCTTTAAAGCTGAATAGTGGTAAGGGAGTATCAGTTTCGTGTTCAGCCGCATGTCGCTGCCAATGAACAGGCGTTGAAGGCATTTGTGGCAGAGGAGTACGGTATCGATGTTCGTACACTAACGGCTATTCGTGTGCTCCGTCGTAGCATTGATGCTCGTCAGCGCACCATCTTTGTTAATCTGAAGGTGCGTTGCTATATCAATGAGATGCCTGCTGATGACGAATATGTGACAACCGTCTATCCCGATGTGTCCGACCGTCCGCAGGCTATTGTTGTTGGAGCGGGTCCTGGTGGACTTTTTGCAGCCCTCAGGCTTATAGAACTTGGTCTGCGCCCAATTGTCTTGGAACGCGGAAAGAATGTTCATGATCGTAAGAAAGATTTGGCCCAAATAGCCAAGGCGCAGCAGATAGATGCGGAGAGCAACTATTGCTTTGGTGAGGGTGGGGCAGGCGCCTATTCTGACGGCAAGCTGTATACACGCAGCAAGAAGCGTGGCTCTATAGAGAAGATTCTCAATGTATTCTGTCAGCATGGTGCTTCGACCAATATCTTGGCTGATGCCCATCCGCATATTGGCACCGATAAGTTGCCGCGTGTTATCGAGAACATGCGCAATACCATCCTGCGCTGTGGTGGCGAGGTACACTTTCAGACCAAAATGACGCAGCTCATCATTGAAGGCGACAGCGTGACTGGTTGCGTGTGTCGTGATTTAGTCACGACTAAAGAGACTGAGTACCGTGGCCCTGTCATCTTGGCTACAGGCCATTCGGCTCGCGACGTCTACCGTTATCTGGCTGAAGCTCGTATCGAAATAGAAGCCAAGGGCATTGCTGTCGGCGTACGTCTTGAGCATCCCGCAATGCTGATAGACCAAATACAGTATCACAACAAACAAGGACGTGGGAAATATCTGCCTGCTGCAGAATACTCATTTGTGACACAGGTCGAAGATCGTGGCGTCTATTCCTTTTGTATGTGTCCTGGTGGTTTTGTCATTCCTGCAGCAACGGACCGGGAACAGATTGTCGTGAACGGCATGTCGCCCTCTAACCGTGGCGGACAATGGTCAAACTCAGGTATGGTGGTTGAGATGCGTGCAGAAGACATCGAAGGCGATAACCCCCTCCGTGTTCTCGCTTTTCAGGAACAGATGGAACGTGACTGTTGGCAGCAAGGTAATAGGAAGCAGACAGCCCCTGCCCAGCGTATGGCCGACTTTGTTAATAAGAGGCTGAGTTATGATTTGCCAAAGAGTAGCTATGCTCCGGGATTGCTGTCATCGCCTCTTCATTTCTGGCTGCCAGATGCTATCAGCCATCGCCTGCAGGAGGGGTTTAAGCAGTTTGGTCGTCAATGTCACGGTTTCCTCACCAATGAAGCCACGATGATTGGTGTGGAGACGCGCACCAGTAGCCCAGTCCGCATACTCCGTGATACGGAAACCCTTATGCATGTCCGCCTTCAGGGACTCTTCCCTTGTGGCGAGGGAGCCGGTTATGCAGGAGGCATCGTTTCTGCCGGTGTCGACGGTGAACGTTGTGCCGACATGTGTGCCCAGTGGTTAAGGAGTCGGAATAGCTGATAGAAGAGGCGAAAAGTTAAAAAAAAACAAGACGTTAGCGAATTCTTCACTTTTCGCTCTTCACTTTTCACTTTATTTCGTATCTTTGCAGAATTAGAAGTACAATGTTATAAAACGAATAGGAATATGCTAACACAACAAGACCTGAAACAGTTAGCCCAGAAGGGTATTTCTGAGGCTCAAATCGAGAGACAGTTAGGAGAGTTCAAGACGGGTTTCCCGTTCCTGAAACTGGAAGGTGCCGCTGCTATTGGTAAGGGTATCGTCGCCCCCAGTGCAGAGGAGGTAAAGCAGTATGTCAGTGCTTGGCAGCAGTATAAGGCCGCTGGCAAGAAAGTGGTGAAATTCGTGCCTGCTTCTGGTGCTGCCAGCCGTATGTTCAAGGACATGTTTGCTTTTGTCGACGCTGACTACGATGCACCTACGACGGATTTCGAGAAGAAGTATTTCGACAATATCGAGAAGTTTGCTTTCTACGATGAACTTGATGCTGTCTGCAAGAAGAACAACGGTAAGGGTATCAAGGCACTCGTCGCAGAGGGTAACTACAAGGCTGTGGCAGCTAATATGTTGCAGGCCGATGGTCTGAACTACGGTCAGCTGCCAAAGGGTCTGCTGCTGTTCCATAACTATGCTGAGGGACCTCGTACCCCGATGGAAGAACACCTTGTGGAGGGTGCACTCTATGCTGCCAGCAATGGCGAAGCACATGTCCACTTCACCGTGTCTCATGAGCACATGGAACTCTTCAAGGCCAAGGTAGCGCAGAAAGCGGATCTCTACGCTCAGAAGTATGGTATCAAGTACGATATTTCCTTCTCCGAGCAGAAGCCTTCTACCGATACGATTGCTGCCAATCCCGACGGCACACCGTTCCGTAACAGTGACGGCTCTTTGCTGTTCCGTCCCGGTGGTCATGGTGCACTCATCGAGAATTTGAACGAGATTGAGGCTGATGTCATCTTCGTCAAGAACATCGACAATGTCGTGCCTGATCGCTTGAAGGGCGACACCGTCGAGTGGAAGCAGGTCATTGCTGGTGTGCTCGTCACGTTGCAACAGAAAGCCTTTGACTATCTGCGTCTTCTCGATACAGGCAGATATACGCACGAACAGATAGAGGAAATGATTCGCTTTGTCCAGCAGGATCTCTGCTGTCGCAAGTTCGATATTAAGAATCTGGAGGATGCTGAGCTGGTCATCTATCTGCGTGAGAAACTCAACCGTCCGATGCGTGTCTGTGGCGTGGTGAAGAATGTCGGAGAACCTGGTGGTGGTCCGTTCCTGACTTATAACCAGGATGGTACTGTCTCGCTGCAGATTCTCGAGTCGAGCCAGATTGACAAGTCCAACAGGGAGTATATGGAGATGTTCACTAAGGGCACTCACTTTAATCCCGTTGACCTTGTATGTGCAGTGAAGGACTATAAGGGTCAGGCGTTTGACTTGCCCAAGTATGTCGACCCCACCACTGGCTTTATCTCCCAGAAGTCGAAGTCGGGCAAGGAATTGCAGGCATTGGAGCTTCCCGGATTGTGGAATGGTGCCATGAGCAACTGGAACACGGTATTCGTAGAGGTTCCTCTTTCGACCTTCAACCCTGTGAAGACTGTCAACGACTTGTTGCGTGAACAGCATCAATAACAGGACGTTTTGAACGGATTAATAACAAATCGCAACAAAAAAGCGCAAAAAAGTTGCGATTTGTTTGTTCGTTTGATTGAAAAGTGTTACCTTTGCAGCCGATATAAAGATAAAACGAGATGAAAAGTCTGAACCTGATTAGCGCCCTGATTATTATTCGACTGCGTCATGTAGCCGGAAGTGATGGGGTATCTATATAAATAAGGTATAAGACAAACGATACAGAGCCTTTCTCACTTCCGGGTGTAGAGAGGCTTTTTTCGTAGACATCGGATTAACGGAATAAGGTATAACACAATAATGAAAAGTAAAATGAGTGAGAGATTGTTTATTTTCGACACGACGCTTCGCGATGGTGAGCAGGTGCCCGGTTGCCAGCTTAACACCGTTGAGAAAATCCAGGTTGCTAAAGCCTTGGAGCAGTTAGGCGTAGACGTGATCGAAGCAGGATTTCCGGTGTCGAGTCCGGGCGACTTCAATTCTGTAATTGAGATTTCCAAGGCCGTAACTTGGCCTACCATTTGTGCGTTGACACGTGCCGTTGAGCATGATATCGATTTGGCTTTCGAAGCTTTGCAGTATGCCAAGCGTAAGCGCATCCACACTGGTATAGGCACAAGTGACGAGCACATCCAGTATAAGTTCAACTCCACGCGAGAGGCCATCATCGAACGGGCTGTCGCTGCCACAAAATATGCCAAGAAGTATGTGGAGGATGTGGAGTTCTACTGTGAGGATGCTGGACGTACAGACAATGAATATCTGGCTCAAGTGGTTGAAGCTGTCATCAAGGCTGGAGCTACTGTGGTGAATATTCCTGATACAACAGGTTACTGTCTGCCCCAGGAGTATTTCGAGAAAATCAAATATCTGAGAGAACATGTCGACGGCATTGACAAAGCCATCATTTCAACTCATTGTCACAACGACTTGGGTATGGCCACTGCCAACACCTTTAATGGTGTGATGGCTGGAGCGCGTCAGGTGGAGGTGACCATCAATGGTATTGGAGAACGTGCCGGCAATACCTCGTTGGAAGAGATAGCCATGATTCTGAAGTGCCATAAGGGCTTGAACATTGATACTAATATCAATACGATGAAGATATATCCCACAAGCCGTATGGTGTCGAGTTTGATGAATATGCCTGTGCAGCCGAATAAGGCTATTGTAGGCCGTAATGCCTTTGCACATTCTTCCGGCATCCATCAGGATGGTGTGTTAAAGAATACACACACCTATGAGATTATGGATCCTAAGGATGTCGGTATCGATGATAACAGTATTGTACTGACCGCTCGTAGTGGACGCGCCGCCCTGAAGCATCGTCTGACCGTTAATGGTGTAGACCTGTCAGAGGAGAAGCTCGACAAGGTGTACGAGAAGTTCCTGCAGCTTGCTGACCAGAAGAAAGAGGTGACCGATGCCGATGTCCTGATGTTGGCTGGTGCCGATACTGCTGAGGCTCATGCCGTTCGTCTTGATTTCCTGCAGGTTACTACGGGTAAGGGTGTCAAGAGTGTGGCCTCTATTGGTCTTGACATCTCTGGCCAGAAGTTCGAGGCAGCAGCCTCTGGTAATGGTCCTGTCGATGCCGCTATCAAGGCTTTGAAGAAGATTATCTTGAAGCAGATGACGCTGAAGGAATTCACCATCCAGGCCATCTCGAAAGGTTCCGACGATGTGGGTAAGGTCCATATGCAGGTGGAGTACGACGGTTCTATGTATTATGGCTTTGGTGCCAATACGGATATTGTGACGGCCTCTGTCGAAGCGTATATTGACTGTATCAACAAGTTTAAGAAGCAAGACTGATGAATACATTATTCGATAAGATATGGGACAGCCATGTGGTACAGCAAATTGCTGACGGTCCTACGCAGCTGTATATTGACCGCCTGTATTGTCATGAGGTGACGTCACCGCAGGCTTTCGAAGGTATGCGAGCCCGTGGACTGAAGTGTTTCCGTCCAGACAAAATCTATTGTATGCCAGATCACAATACGCCGACGCACGATCAGGATAAGCCCATTGCCGACCCGGTATCGAAGGCGCAGGTTGATGCCCTTGCCAAGAATGCTGCCGACTTCGGTCTGACGCACTACGGCATGATGAACCCCTCAAATGGCATTATCCACGTGGTGGGTCCTGAGAAGGGACTCTCGCTGCCGGGAATGACCATCGTCTGTGGCGACTCCCACACTTCTACTCATGGAGCTATGGGAGCTATTGCCTTTGGTATTGGCACGTCGGAGGTGGAGATGGTGATGGCGTCGCAATGCATATTACAACAGAAACCGAAATCGATGCGCATTCGCATTAACGGTACGCTGCAGAGGGGTGTTGTGGCCAAGGACGTAGCCCTCTATCTGATGTCTCAGCTTACCACTAGTGGCGCTACGGGCTACTTTGTTGAATATGCCGGTGATGTGGTGAAGAACCTGTCGATGGAAGGTCGCCTGACGCTGTGTAACCTGTCTATTGAGATGGGGGCCCGCGGTGGTTTTATTGCTCCTGACGACGTGACCTTTGATTACCTCAAAGGTAAGGAGTATGCTCCCAAGGGCGAAGACTGGGACAAGGCCGTAGCTTATTGGAAGACACTGAAGAGTGGCGAGGATGCAGTGTTCGACAAGGAACTGTCGTTTGATGCAGCAGACATCGAGCCGCGCATCACCTATGGCACGAATCCCGGCATGGGTATTGGAATAGCCTCCCCCATCCCCTCCGAAGGAGGGGCGTGCCTTGCGGGTAGTGAAGGCGGTAGCACCTCCTCCCCTTTGGGGAGGCCGGGAGAGGCCAGAGCCCTTCAGTATATGGGCTTCAAGGCTGGCGAGAAGCTGCTGGGAAAGAAGATAGACTATGTGTTCCTCGGAGCCTGTACCAATGGTCGTATTGAAGACTTCCGTGCCTTTGCTTCCATCGTCAAAGGACGGAAAAAGGCTGATAGCATCACAGCGTGGCTGGTGCCGGGCTCATGGGCTGTTCGTAAACAGATAGAAGCCGAAGGTCTTGACCGGGTGCTTGAAGCTTCCGGCTTCAAAATCCGCCAGCCAGGCTGTTCGGCTTGTCTGGCTATGAACGACGATAAAGTACCTGCCGGCAAGTATTGCCTGTCGACCTCAAACCGCAACTTTGAGGGGCGTCAAGGGCCTGGTTCACGTACCATTCTTTGTTCGCCTCTGGTAGCTGCTGCTGCCGCTGTAACAGGAGTAATAACTGACCCGAGAGATTTGCTATGAAACAAAAGTTTGACGTTATAACATCCACCTGTGTTCCCCTTCCATTGGAGAATGTGGATACCGACCAGATTATCCCTGCCCGTTTTCTGAAGGCCACCACCAGGGAGGAACGCTTCTTTGGCGACAACCTGTTCCGCGACTGGCGTTACAACGCTGACGGTAGTCTTAACAAGGATTTTGTCCTCAACGACCCTGCCTATTCAGGCTGTATTCTCGTGGCCGGCAAGAATTTCGGTTCTGGCAGCAGTCGTGAGCACGCAGCATGGGCCATTGCCGGCTATGGATTCCGTGTGGTTATCAGTTCCTTCTTTGCTGACATTCACAAGAACAACGAGCTCAACAACTTCGTACTGCCTGTGGTTGTCAGCGAGCCGTTCCTTGCAGAACTCTTCGAAAGTATCAGACAGAATCCGAAGACAGAAGTGGAGGTTGATTTACCCAACCAGACAGTTACCAACAAGGCTACCGGCAGGAGCGAACATTTTGACATTAATGGCTACAAGAAGCATTGTCTCATGCATGGGCTTGACGACATCGACTTCCTGGTACAGAACAAAGACAAGATAGAAGCATGGGAGCAGACCCACCTCCAGCCCCTCCCTATAGGGAGGGGATCGGATAGCGCTAAAGGTAAATACTCCTCTCCCAATAGGGAGAGGCTGGGGGAGGGTCTTCCCTTTGTGGAGATTATGGACTCGACGCTTCGCGACGGTGAACAGACCAATGGTGTCTCGTTCCTGCCGCATGAGAAGCTGGTGATGGCCCGCAAGCTGTTGTACGATCTGAATGTAGACCGTATAGAAGTTGCCTCCGCACGTGTCTCGGAAGGTGAGAAAGAAGCTGTCACCAAGATTTGTCGCTATGCACGACAGATAGCTCGTCTGGACCGTGTCGAGGTATTGGGCTTTGTGGATGGTGGAAAGTCTATTGACTGGATTGCCGACTGTGGCGGCAGGGTCATCAATCTGCTGGCCAAAGGTTCTCTGAAACACTGCACCCTTCAGTTGCAGAAAACCCCCGAGGAACACATTGCCGACATCCTCCACGAGGTGGAATATGCCCATGAGCGCGGCATCAGCGTCAACCTCTATCTGGAAGACTGGTCGAATGGCATGAAGGACTCTCCGGAGTATGTCTATCAGTTGATGGACAAGCTAACAGCCATTAGCCAACAGCCAACGGCCATCAAGCGTTTCATGCTTCCCGACACGCTGGGTGTCATGAATCCCCTGCAGGTCATTGAGTATTTCCGCAAGATGCTGAAGCGCTATCCGGATGTCCACTTTGACTTTCACGCCCACAACGACTACGACCTGGCCGTCTCGAATTCTCTGGCTGCCGTACTCAGTGGTGCCAAAGGTCTGCATGTCACCGTCAATGGGCTGGGGGAGCGTTGTGGCAATGCGCCGATGGCTTCTGTGCAGGCCATTCTGAAAGACCAGTTTCATGCCAAGACCAGTTTGGTGGAGAGTCAGCTGAACGATATCTCACGCATGGTGGAGAGTTTCAGCGGCATTACGGTTGCTCCCAATCAGCCCATCGTTGGTGAGAATGTGTTTACGCAGGTGGCTGGCGTTCATGCCGACGGCGATTCGAAGGACAAGCTCTATTATAACGAGCTCATTCCAGAGCGTTTCGGACGTAAGCGCGAGTATGCCTTGGGCAAGAACTCCGGACGTGCCAACATTGCCAAGAACCTGGAGGAACTGGGACTGGAACTGACGCCGGAACAGACACGCCGTGTCACCCAGCGTATTACGGAACTTGGCGACAAAAAGGAGATTGTGACGCAGGAGGATTTGCCGTATATCGTCTCGGATGTGCTCAAGCATGATGGTAGTGAAGACAAAGTCAAGCTCCTAAGCTATGTGGTCTCAACAGCTTACGGCTTGAAACCAGGTGCAAATATCAAGGTGGAGATTAATGGGAGACAGTATGAGGGCAGTGCTGTCGGTGACGGCCAGTACGACGCCTTCGTCAAGGCCCTGCGCTATATTTACAAGAAATATCTGGATCGTACATTCCCCATCCTGGCTAACTACCAGGTCAGCATTCCCCCTGGCGGACGGACGGATGCCTTGGTGCAGACCGTCATCTCTTGGCACTATAAAGATGGACTCTTGCGTACGCGAGGACTGGATGCCGACCAGACGGAAGCGGCCATCAAGGCAACGTTCAAGATGCTGAACATCATAGAGAACGATTTGTTGAAATAACGACTGTTCGTCATGTTGTAATAACGAAATAACGAAAATAAAAAATGAAACTGAAGATTGCAATACTCGCGGGTGACGGTATTGGCCCCGAGATTATGAAACAAGGTGTGGCCGTGCTCGACGCGATAGCTCAGAAATGTGGCCATGAGTTTACTTACGAAGAGGCTCTGGTGGGTGCTTGTGCCATCGAGGCCTGTGGCGACCCCTATCCCGAGGCCACCCATGAGGTCTGTATGAATGCCGATGCCGTGCTCTTTGCGGCTGTCGGCGACCTGAAGTACGACAATAATCCGACGCTCAAGATACGCCCTGAGACTGGTTTGCTGGCCATGCGTAAGAAGCTGGGACTGTTTGCCAATGTGCGTCCTGTAGCCACCTTCGACTGTCTGTTGCATAAGTCGCCCCTGAAGGAAGAACTCCTTCGTGGTGCCGATTTCGTCGTGCTCCGTGAACTCACGGGCGGCATGTATTTTGGTGAGAAGTATCAGGATAACGACAAGGCCTACGACACAGATATTTATACCCGTCCGGAGATTGAACGCATCCTGAAGGTAGCCTTCGAAATGGCGATGGCGCGCCGCAAGCACCTGACGGTCGTCGATAAGGCCAACGTGCTGGCATCCAGTCGTTTGTGGCGTCAGGTTGCACAAGAAATGGAACCGCAATATCCCGACGTGACTACAGATTATATGTTCATCGACAATGCCTCTATGCGTGTGCTGACAGAGCCCCGGTTCTTCGACGTCATCGTGACCGAGAACACCTTTGGCGATATCCTCACAGACGAGACGAGCTGCATCACCGGCTCTATGGGTTTGCAGCCTTCGTCCAGCCTGGGCGAACATACCCCGCTGTTCGAACCCGTTCACGGCTCGTGGCCACAGGCTGCCGGAAAGAACCTCGCCAACCCCCTGGCACAGATTCTCTCTGCCGCCATGCTGCTGGAGCATTTCGGTCTGAACAAGGAGGGTGCCCTCGTCCGGGAGGCTGTCAATGCCTCGCTCGATGCTAACGTCCGCACACCTGAGATCCAAGTCGAAGGTGGTGCCAAGTATGGAACAAAAGAAGTTGGACAATGGATTGTAGATTATATCGAAAAGGTATAGCCTTTTGGCTTTTGGCTTTTGGTTTTTGGCTTTTGGTGCCTTTGAATGCTAATAGCCAAAAGCTAACAGCTAATAGCCCTAATTGGCGCGACTCGCTGACGGCCATCAACAAGCAGATAGCACTGTCACAGTGGTCTACCGACATGCACCTGCGCAAGGCAGCCTTCAATCTGGAGTTGAAGCAGTGGCAGTATGCCGTCGACGAGTATGCCCTTGTCTTGCAGCATGATTCCCAGAATCCTGCCGCCCTGTTCTATCGGGCGTATGCCAACACCCATCTGCGCCGTTTCGACTTGGCCCGTAACGACCTGAACGACCTCCTTGTCATCCATCCGCACCACTTCGAGGCCCGTCTGTCGTTGGCCGTCGTGTTGCAACGCCTGGGGAAACGGCAGGATGCCCTCGACCAGTTGAACCAGACCATTGAGATGCATGCCGACTCTGCTGTGGCCTACGCTGCCCGCGCCAATCTGGAGCGCGACATGAAACAAGACGATGCAGCCCTCTACGACTGGCTACGTGCTGAGGAGTTGTCGCCACGCGATGCCACCTATGTCGTGTCGCATGTCGACTTGCTATTAGTTCTCGAACGTCGTGAGGAAGCCCGTCGTGTACTCGATGCCGCTGTGCGCCGTGGCATTCCCCGAGGCATGTTGAACGAATGGTATGGGAAGTGTAAGAGATAAAAAGTAATAAGGCAAAAAGTAAAATAAAGATATAGTGAAGAATTATCAATTCCCTAAACCCAAGAAGCGTCAGTTCCTGCTCGCGTTCTTCATCGTCGTTGCCTTGCTGGCTGTCACCAAGAGGCTCATTACAGGAAGTGGTGACACTCATCATCCGTCATCCATCACCCATCATCCATCATCCATCACCCATCATCCCATCCGTAGTGTGCCAAACTACAAGGCTGCCTTTCCCGACAGCCAGAGTGTGCAGATTGTGGCTGCTGAGAAGTGGGGCGTACGTCCTGTCAGGAATCGTGAGGATGCCGAGAAACGCATGAACGAGCTCGTCTATGTCGGCGAGAGTCCTTACTACCATATCGACCGTCTCTCCAGCTCCATTCCTTACCTCGTTCCCCGTGCTGCCGTTCTGCTTCAGGACATCGGGCAGGCCTTCTACGACAGCCTCTATGTCAAGGGCGTGCCCTTCAACCAGCTCATCGTCACCAGCGTGTTGCGCAGCATGGACGATGTGGCAAAGCTGCAGCGCCATAACCAGAATGCCACCGACCGCTCGTGCCACCTCTTCGGCACCACCTTCGACATCTGCTACAACCGCTATCACCCTGTCACCCAGCCCGTTCGTGACGACACCCTCAAGTGGGTACTCTCCGAAGTGCTCCGCGACAAGCGTCAGGAAGGCCGCTGCTACGTCAAGTACGAAGTCAAGCAGGGCTGCTTCCACATGACGGTCAGGTAGAAACACATGACTCAGGAGGACTGTTCCCCCTGAGTCATAGTGTGTGCGTTCCTGTCTACAAGTGACTTTCTTACTTAGTGACTTCAGCTGATGCTCTGCACGCGCTTGCGGTACTCACCGCGCTTGGTACGCTCGATGGCTTTGTCTTTCAGGAATCGGTCGATGGTCTTCGATGCTGAACGTGCGTTGGCATAGCCGAAGACCTGTGCAAACTGCTCGGTGGTGAACTCTTCGGGCAGTTGGAGGAAACATTGTTCGAATCGCGATGTACGTCGACGGAACGTGGTTGCATCCTTTGTCTGCTCGTCAAAGTAGTTGCGTGCCAATTCGTAGAAGTAGTGAAGCTGTGTCTTATACTGAATGTCAAGAATCAGTGTCAGCAGTGCCTTATCCGTATCGTCAGGCTCGTAGGTGCCGGTCTTCTCACGCTCGTCCCAGTGACGCATATCCACCCAGGGGGCTGCAATACACAGACCGTTGACGGCACAGCGTTTCAGGAGCATGCGGTCAGCCTTATCGTTGTTGAAGGCAGCAATCTCCATGTGGTCGTTAGTCCAGTGCCATGCGTGCTCAACAAGAGGCCAGATAGGCAATTCACCCTGACGCTTGTCCATGCGATAGCCCCACTGACGGATCACTTCATCGGCATCAAGTGCTTTCTGACTCTTCCGACGCAGGGGAATCATGTCGAAGCCTTTGTCGTGAACGGGCAATACATACAGTCGCAGCGGATAACCTGAGCCGAAATTGCGCTCGTTGACCAACATTTTCAGGGCTGGCGGTGTACAGGTACGCACCAGGTTCCAAAAGACGTTGAAGGGTCCCGTGACTGAATCGAGATTGGCATACTGCTGCGAATCCTTTTCGTTCGACCATGCCTTGATTTCCATGACCTGCTTGTCAATCCATGAGCCACCCTTCTGCAGCTTGATGCTGTTCAAAGCTTCAGTATCTACCGTCAGCATGTGCATCTGTACGCGTTCACCTTCTACTTCTGCCCAGGCATTCACCATGTCGCCAATGAAGATGTTGTTAGATGTACGGGCGCCATGCTTGCGGACAATGCCCTTGGGCTTTTTGGACTTATCCTTGTTGGCACTCTTCGAAAGCTGCTCTTCCTTCCAGTCATTGGTGGCGTCGTTTACAACCTTGTCGGATAAATCCATAGCCTCTGTCAGCAGGTTCTCGATGCGTTCTAATGGAGCCTTTCCGACAGCAGGGTCGCCAACACCAAGAACATTATAGTTCAGACGACGCTTCTTCTCTGGTTGGTCGTAGAAGTACCAATAGCAGAGCGTCATGTCGGTGCCCAGGAATGCCGCAGCTGCAAAGAGCAGAAATGGCCAAAGTTTCTCGGGATGAGGCTCACAGATTTCACGGACGCACGGATAGACATCAAACAGACTGCGAATCTGTTTTATCCACTGGTCAAAGGGCAGATCATCATCGGTAGCTTCAGCCTGAGCAGTACCGTTGTCGATACCCGCTTTCTGAAGCAATTCCTGGAGCACTTGGGGGCAGTGCGTCAGTAGTTTCTTCTTAGCAGCCGACTGAATCAAGTCCTCCACTTCACCCGGATATGGTTTCCAGTCGTTGACCCAATCCAGACGATAACTCATGGCAATGGCTTTCTGAGGGTCGTTGTCTGTGACCCAGCACATCCAGTGTGACGTCTCCTCGGTGAACGTGGGATGGCGCTTTCCTGAAGGCAGGGACGGGCCGTAATACTCATTGAAAACCTTAATAAGAGCCTCGTCACGCTCAGTCATCGTGATGGTGTCTGACTGTGGTGCTACTACAGGAGTTGCAACGGCCGATTTTGGGGCAGTCGGCTGACTCTTACTCTTTGTTTTACGCTGGCGTTCAAACTCCTGCCAACGGGGCTGCGTGGGCTCCGACTCACCACGACGATAGGCCTCACCGTAGCGTGCCTCAAACGCTGGATTCTCGTAGGTGAAGAGTGCCTCCCAGTCGATGAACTTGATATCATCATATTTGGGAATGAAGTGAGCGTGGTCAGAATTCTTGGTCTGTCCGTCGGCATAGTCCAACACGCCCAGCTTCTCGGCAAGCGTATAGACATTATCCTGCAGATTGCCATCCTCCACCCGGGCTTTGAACACCACCTTAGCACCCTCGCCACTTGGCGTTATGAATATCCAGACGATGCCTAAGTCCTTGAAGTCGTCGCGCTGGAGCCACTCTCCGACGCGTTCTTCCACGTTGGGCACATGGTCGGCATCGAGCACTGCGAGACCTGTCAGAAAGCCGTTTGACTGTACGCGCCACAGCCCCTTCCGTCCCCAGCGATCGGTACTCTCCGTGAAGTTGGCTGTGACGATAACAGCAGGCAAACCGCTCTTTATCTGACTGATGTAGAGCTTCACGCGCTTCGCGTCATCGGCAGGTACCTTTTTCTTGCTGCGACGCTCGTCCTTCTTCAGTTCCTGCGCCAGCCAAGTCAGGTATCCCTCGGTCTGAGCGATAGTGGCAACGAAGTCGTCCAGCGCCTTACGGGCCGTAGCTTCTTCCATTCCGCGCTTAGCCTTGCGGTAAGCATCGATGGCCATGTTGTTTTCGGGATTCTGGGTCAGGTCTTTCAATACCTGTGCTGACAACTCCTCAGTGGGTTTGTCGATATTGGGTTGATAAGAACGTTTCATTTTATACTTTCTTTTCTGATTTTGTTAACAACTTTGGTGAACTGTTGGTTGACAGGCAGCGTACGTACGATAATCTGCACCTGACGCAGCACCTCGGCTTGCCAGTCGCGGCTGTGACGAGTGAGGTCGATGGTGCCCCTGAAGGACATCTCATTCTTCGACTCGTCGAGCCAGCACTCAAGGCCGTTCTCCTTCACCACGCGCAGGCTGTCGGGCAGCGTGACGGGCTTCTTGGGCTTCAGGTCACGGGTCAGCGCATTGAACTGAGTCACGAAGTCGCTGTACTGGTCAGCACTGCTCTCCTTGCTCTTCAATGTTATCATCTTCGAGGGGTCAGCACCTGTCGTTGTCCAGCGTTTACCGCCACCGACACAGCTCTTTACGTTGGTTTGTGTACTTTCGCCCGGATTGAAAGGTACGAATCCGAACGAGTTGTCGGCAGGGTCAAAAACGCCCGTGCCGCGAGTTTTGATTTTCTTTGTTTTTGTTTCCATAATCTGTTGATTTATAAAATAGTGTAACGTATTCCTAAATGTTCCAAAAAGTCGAAGTAGTACTGTGCCCACTCTTCGGCATCCTCCTTGTGGTCGAAGCCGTCGATGTTGAAGAGGCACTCGTTGCAGGCACCCTTGGCATAGCACATCACCGAGAACTTTCCCTCACGACGGCTGTTCTGCCCGTTAGCGAACACATCCAGCTCCAGCAGCAGCGGCTCGTCCTGCAAGTCGAACGTGATGCCCAGCCTGTTCAGCTCTGCCACTCTCCAGTGCATCACCTCGCTGACATGAGCCTCAGGGCTTGTCAAGGCCTTGCCCAGCATCCCGGCCAATGCCAAGGCCCCCACCGTACCACCAGCTTCGCAAAGTGTGACGAAACCGATATCTCCACCGTCAAAATACTTCTCCAGCGGCTGTAGCATCTCGCGTTGGGACGTTACCCACCACTGATTGCCCAAGAACGTTACCTGAACCGGGCTTCCGGAGTAGTTGTCGTAAACGACTAACTGTTGTTTCATATCTGTCTTATTCATTATTTACTTTATTTATATTAATAATGTAAAGGAGGCCTGCCTTGGCGCCTTACTGACAGGCTCTCCGTGTTCAATCAACTCTACTTGTCGTACACAAGTTTGACTCCTTTCCGATGGGCACAATCGAGTATACGCATATAGAGTCGTCCGAGAAGTTCGTCGACATGTCCGATGCCAGTCACACGGAGTCCAAGTCCGGACCAGCAATCGATCATATTGTCGGCGATTTCAAGAGCCATGTTTTCGTCAAAGCCCTTGAGCGCATCCACCATGTCAGCACGTAGATCCTCAGGAATCCAGTCGGGCATGGTCATTTTCCACAAACTGAGGCAGAATCCATCGGGTTCATAACCTCGGTTGTTCAGTTCACTGTAGAAGATTGTCATCTTCTTGTCTTTGCGAGTCTTGCTACCCTTGGCAGCGTGAAACGCGGGAAATCTCTTTTTTTTCATTTTTATGATGATTTACGTCGTTCCTTACGCGACATTAAATAGCTAATGAATGAAGTATTTGAGACGCGTCTCGATGCTCCTCTGTTCTTTTCTGTACACCAAACAAGAAAAGCACCGTCTCAGGATTATCCTTCGACGATGCTTATAAAACAAATCGTATGCGAACTATGCCAGTGCTACAAAAATAATAAGCAGCAAGCAGTTAGTATTTTTCTCTAATAAGTAAATCGATATGTTCTAATAACCAAACTGTCATATTCTATCTGCCATGCTATTAACTGACACGATGTCACACCTTATTTATTTCCTTGCGACTGTAAACTCAGATTAACTCTTATGCCCAGTTCTACGCATAGATTGTTGAGCTTTATAAGTGTATCCATATTTTCCTTGCGCGGAAAATATCTTGCTTTATCAGAGAGGAATGTTTGGCAGATCTGTGCTTTATTACCCCTCTCGTTATTGGAAGTAATGCCGGTCAGCAGATACATAATAGTAGCCGCTTTTGCTTTGTTTCCATGTTTGTCTAACATCTTGTTTGTTAATCCGGCTTCTTTCAATAATTCCAAAGCAAATGCCATCCGCACCTTCTGTTCGGCAGTAAGTTCCTCAACAGGCTCTAATAACTCTGCCAATTTCTGCTGTAATTCCTCAACTTGTTTAGCAAGTTCACTAATGCGAGTTGCTTGTTGGGCAGTTAAATTGTTAGCCTCCGTCAGCTGTTCATTCTGATGATTTATCTTTGATTCCAGTATATTTATTTGCGCCTGAAGATCTTCAGTTTCTGGCGTAGAGATAGAATCTGCAGTTTGCTCTTTGGAATCAATCTTCTCAGCCACGGGGAAGTGTTCTATGATATATTCAATGGCTTTCTCCTTAAGTTTGGTTACTTGGCTGAAAAAGTGCATATCTTGAATGTCTCCTAAAGGATTTTCCTTTTCTGAGTCAAATCTTTTCGTTTTAGGGTCATATCCCCATTCATCATATATTTTGCGAAGGTCATCATTCAGACGGGCAATGGCCAAGTCTGCACCATAAATTCTCTTGCGTTGGTCTTCCAATAGAGCAAGTTTCTCACAAATATATATTACACCGATTGCCAAATCATTTGTACTTATGTTCTCAATCGCATCAATAATACTACGAGGGGCAAATTCGCTTTGGGGTAGGATGAATGAATCTGTACTACATGTATTTATGATGTCTTCGAAACTTTTACAGTAATTGCTGTTAGTCCACTTGTTGGAAGAGGTCCAATGATGAATACTTTGTATCAACAGATTGTCCTTTTGCTTATATTTGTCATCGTATGCAGCCAACAACACACATACCAGAGCCATTGATGCTTGATATACATCATTTGGGAAAGGTATTTTCACTTCCAACAGTTTCTCCTCGTATTTATCCATACATAAATCGGGAAACTCTTCTAACTGTATGAGGGTACAAATGTAGTAGGCATTATTAAAGCACTGAAGAGCAATTTCCTTTGCATTACCACAATGCAAAAGAGTCAACTTTCTCATCTGTGTAAAGAGATAGTTGTTCATGGTCCCGAGAATTTGTACTCCGAAGTCTTTTAAATCCGTACGGTCTTTGTATATAAGTGAGCGTGGTATTTTTATGTAATCCATATCTATTCTTACTCATTCTGTTTCTCTATAATACTTTTCTCCAAGTCTTCGAGCATCTTGATGTCCTCGGCATCGGCCATTTGGGCATCAAGTTGCTTACGCTTGGCGTTGAAGGTGTCGTAGATGTTACGAACAATATCCTCTGCTTCTGCATTGGATATGGAGCCTTTACCTTGCAGGATATCCTTCTCCTGGAAAGTGAGTAGATTGTCTACGTTCTTGCGCCAATAGTCGAGTGTCAAATCTCTACGCCCCTTCACACGTTCTTCTGCACTAGTAATGAAGATGTCTACGAGGCGGTTCAGTGAATCTATCTCGTCATTCTGGAGATAGTTCTTAGCTATGATGACATCACCCTTGCGAATGATGCTGCCTTTCCATGTGGTCAGCCCCATGTTGGGCTTGTCGGCATCCGCACGGGCAACTATCAGTTCGGCTGCAGTTTGATGGGTAACGGCATAAAGCAGTTTGTTCTGTGTCTCGGCAAAGAACATCTGCGTCGCTTTATCCGTCTTATCGTAATCACTGCTTAGGGCAAACAGGTCGCGTACTTTCTGGTAGAAACGCTTCTCAGATGCGCGGATATCGCGGATGCGAGCCAACAGCTCATCAAAGTAGTCAGGCCGTCCATCAGGATTCTTCAGCCTTTCGTCATCCATCGTGAAGCCTTTCACAAGATATTCTGTCAGATGCTCGGTTGCCCACTGTCTGAACTGCGTTCCACGCAATCCCCTGACTCGGTATCCCACGGCGATAATCATCTCCAGGGAGTAGAAAACCACGTTGTAATTCTTGCCATCAGCGGCAGTAGTTAAGAATTCCTTAACAACTGAATCTCTATATAACTCCTTTTCTTTCAGAATGTTAGCTATATGCATGCTGATGTTTGGCTTCGAGGTGGCAAAAAGTTCTGCCATCTGTTGCTGGTTCAGCCATATTTTTCCGTCTTTGGCATACAGCGCCACCGAGGCTTTGCCGTCAGCCGTCCGATATATGATGATATTCTGTTGTTCGTCCATATTCGGCATCCTTTGCATTATATATCTCCCGCCCCAATAGTTGAGTGGTCGTCTTTCTTCTCCTTATTCTTATAACGCATGATTTCCTCCTGCTCCAACTCACAGAAGCGGTCGTAGTGCTGTGCCATTGCTTCCGTGTCGTATTGTTTCTTTTCAGGTGTGTCGTAATTGAGGTGTTGCAGGTTGAAGGCTGCAAGCATGTCGCGCTGGTGAGTATCACCGTTCGAGAGGGTTACGCTACGCTCTTTCAGTTCGTGTTTCTCGAAGCTGTTGTTTGTGAAGTCATATTGGCTGGCAGCATTCTGCGTGTCCACCTTTACAAAATCCCCACCCAGCGATTTTACTTTATTCTCCAAGATGGTGACAAACATAGCAGGGGCGTGGTTGGCTACCGATTTGCCGAAGCGTTTCTTTTTCTGAATCCTGCCCGTCTTTTCGTTCACCTTTGTCTCTTTGGCCTTACGTGTCCAACCGCTGATTTGGTTGTTCTCTACGATAAACGTATCGCCCTCTTTCAGCAGTGCGTTAGCTCTGTCAATGTGTTGCTGTTTGCGGATAGCAGCCTGTCGGCGTTGCAATTCGGCCATCTCCTTGCGCAATGCCTTGTAACGTTTCGAATCGTTCCACACCAGTCGCACACCACGTTTGATAGTGCCGTCTTCGTTGAAGTTCTCCAAATTATTGGCTCTGCGGCTGCGGTCAATCTTACGGGCCAAGTGGGTAATCTCCTCTTGGATATTGTCGCACTTCGAGGCTAGTTTGTCGATGCTGGCAATATTCTCACCTGAAACGGCTACGGTAGTAGGACCAATGTCTATACCCACATTGCCTTTGCCCAACGTTCTGCCTTTCTGTGGTTTCTCGCCCTCAATACTCAGTTGCACGTAGTACTTATACTGACCACGCACTAAACGGCGAACTACCTTCACGACTTTAATACTGTCAAGTCCTCCCTTTAGTGCCCACATCTCATAGTCAGCATGTTTGGGATTGTGCAGAATGGACAGGGTGATGAACTTAGCATTCTTACCTTGTTTAGCATTTAACTTAATGGCCAACTCCATAGTATCTAGGTGCAGTTCCATGCCAGAGAAATACACCTTGTCGCTTACCACTTTCCTTCTGCTTGAGAAAGAATCAAGTTCTCCGTACTTCTTAAATGAAATCCGCTTTGCTCGATAGTCGTATAACTTCTTCTCCCAAGCCGCCCAAATACTTGCCCCCAAATGGTCAAAGATGTTAGTCGTGAAACCAAGGTCAGCATAAGTCATGTTCGGCCCAGCAGACTTTTGTGCCAGTTTTTCTACGAAGCCTTTAACACCATACTCATCGAACGTGATTTCGGGTAGTTCTTTATTACCAGCCAACTTGCCTTTGACGTGAAAGGGGTGACTTCTGAAGAAATCACGTTTCTCTCTAAAGGTCTTGCAGGCTTGAAACTCCGTCATCTGCTCAAAGTATCTGTATTGTCTGAGCAACTTCCCTTGCACATAGTTGTACAATTGGCGAAGCTGCTCATAACGCTTATTGAGGATATCTGCCTGATACTTCTCAACCAGCAAAGGCAATTCCAATACAAATACTTCTTTCATCATTTCAAATAGCCTACATTTCTGGGTGACCATCACCTGTGGTTTGCAAGTACGCGAGCCGCAGGAGCCTGTCTATAGCCTACATTTCTGGGTGACCATCACCCGGCCGACAGCCCGCGAGATACTAACAGCGCCTGTCTATAGCCTACATTTCTGGGTGACCATCACCTGGTGAGGACTTTATGGACGAAGTTCACATCCTGTCTATAGCCTACATTTCTGGGTGACCATCACCTCAGATTACATCCTTCAACGACGACTACCACCTGTCTATAGCCTACATTTCTGGGTGACCATCACCATCTTTACGAAGGATGATATATGGGACTCCCTGTCTATAGCCTACATTTCTGGGTGACCATCACCATTCGTCGTACATACAGATTGGGACGGCGACCTGTCTATAGCCTACATTTCTGGGTGACCATCACCCCCCCTGTGCGAACAGCCCCTGCTGCGCATCCTGTCTATAGCCTACATTTCTGGGTGACCATCACCCTATAGTGCATAATCACCTAGGAATGAATTAAAAAGGCCATGATTTGCATACTCAAAGACTTGCTCTATACTCCCATCCCCGAAGGAACTGACTGTTATTTTTGCATTCTTCATTCTGCAGAATCGTTTGTCGCACCAGCCGCCCACTGGCATTAGCTTAACGTGCGCAAGGCCTGACAATACCTTTATGGTTGCAAAGTTACGAAAAAAAACTTAGACTCCAAATAAAATGAACGAAAAAAGTAGGAAAGTAGGAAAGTCACTTGTAGACAGGAATGGTTTTCTGGGTGCAGAAAGGATGTGATTAAAGGGTTTATTATTAATAGGTATTATAATAAAGTATTAGATATTATATGAATGAATAATTAAAACTCTAATAATAATCTTATCATCCTGTACACATCGCATTTCGCTTCTTGTCTACAAGTGACTTTCTTACTTAGTGACTTTCCTTGTTTTTGGGTCGCAAAAATATTTAAAGAAAAACTTGAAAAAAAGTGCGTAAATATTTGGTAGTTTGAAAAATATTTCGTACCTTTGTACTGTAAATGAGAGGCGAGGCACGAGAGCCTGTCGCGGTGACGGAGAGAGCCCACGAACGCGCGCACGAGAGCCCATCGACGAAGCCAAGACAGCCCATCGCGGAAGGCAAAACCTCCAATCTCAAGCCACTGAAGTTTAACCATTAAAAATTAAAAGAAAGGAAAAAAATTATGCCACAACTGTTGAAAAGAATCAAGAACACGAACACCAAGTCGCCGAGCTATGGTAAGTACTATGTCTCACCGGTTTATCCGGAGAAGTTCATCGGCACGAAGGAGCTGGCCGACTTCATCCAGTCGCAGGCCACCGTGAAGCGCTCCGACTGTATCGCGGTGCTGGACGAGCTGGGGAGTGCCCTGCACCACTTCCTGACGCTGGGTCAGAAGGTGAAGCTGGAGAACATCGGTATCTTTAAGGTCGGCGTATCGTCTGCCGGTTCGAACACCGCCGCTCTGTGTACCGCTGCCAACGTGAAGTCGAAGCGCGTGAACTTCCAGCCCGAGGTGACCTCGACGCTGAAGCAGGTGAAGATTTCGTCGAAGACCGGTCGCCAGTACCAGGTATTCACCCGCGAGGCCACAATGCTGGAGGGCATCACCTTCGAGATTGCGCCCGATGCCGGTGAGCAGCCGGTGGAGCCGGAGCCCTAAGGGCCTTGGGCCCCAGGCCCAAATGAGAAATGAGAAATGAGAAGTGAGAAATGGAAATGAAAAAGAGCTGACTCGATGTGAACGGGCCGGCTCTTTTTGTTATGTGGGAAATCAAGGAGAAGCTATTCTGCTCCGAAGTATTCCTGCAGTTCCTGGGTGGCGCTGCCTTCGCTGTTGGGCAGGTCGCGGATGATGACGCCATGCTCCAGAAGGGCGATGCGCGACGAGATGTCGACGGTGTGCTGCAGGTTATGGCTGGAGATGAGGATGGTGGCTCCCGTCTCCTGGGCATAGTCCTTGAGCAGGTGCTTCAACACCAGCTGGCTGGTGGGGTCGAGGAAGTTGAAGGGCTCGTCGAGGATGACCGTCTTGGGGTGGCGGAAGAGGGCGGAGATGATGCCGACCTTCATCTTGTTACCTGCCGAGAGGTCGCGGATGAGCTTCTTCTTGCCGAAGATCTCGTCGTTGGCGAAACGCTCGAAGTGCTGGAGGCGCTCGTCAACTTCCTGCTGGCTGATGCCGGAGACCTTGCCGAGGAAGGAGAAATACTCCTCGGGGGTGAGGAAGTCGATGAGGAAGCCTTCGTCGATATAGGCGCCGACGTGCTCTTTCCAGGCTTCGCTTTCGGCGGGGTTGATGGCCGACGGTGAACCGTCAAATACATATTCCACGCTGCCGTCGTCGGCCTTGAGCAGGTCGAGGAGGAGTCGGAAGAGGGTTGTTTTGCCGGCACCGTTGTTACCTACAAGCCCGAGGATATCCCCGTCGTTGATGGTAAACGAGGGGATGTCGCAGGCACATGTCTCACCAAACTGCTTTTTCAGGTTGCTGATAGTAATCATAATTTCTAATTACTAATTTCTAATTCCTAATTTACACCAGTCCTCGTCCGTGACAGTTCTTGAACTTCTTGCCAGAGCCGCAGGGACAGGGGTCGTTACGTCCGGGCAGCTTGTCCTTGATAATCGGCGTGTGGGGCTGCTGGGCACGAGTGTCGTGGGCAGCGGCGGCAGCCTGGTTGGGGTCGGTCATCTGCTCCTGCGAGAGGCTCTGCTTCGACTCCGTGTACTGCGAGCGCTGGGTGTGCTGCTCGGGAGCGGCCTCCTGCACCTGGTCCATGACAGGAATCTGGGCGCGCATGAGGATGGAGACGCTGCGGTTGTTCATGGTGTTCACCATGTTGTCGAACAACTTGACGCTCTCCAGCTTGAAAATCAAGAGCGGGTCTTTCTGCTCGTAGGAGGCGTTCTGTACGGAGTGCTTCAGCTCGTCGAGCTCGCGCAGGTTCTCCTTCCACGCCTCGTCGATGATGTGCAGCAGGATCTGCTTCTCGAACTCCTTGACCACCGACTTACACTCGGTGTCGTAGGCCTCCTTGAGGTTACAGGGGATGTTATACACCTTACGGCCGTCGGTCAGGGGCACGACGATGCGCTCGTAGATGGCACCCTGCGTCTCGTAGACCTGCTTGATGACGGGCATGGCGGTCTCCTGGACGTGTTCCATCTTACGCTTGAAGTTGCCCATAGCCACCTGGAAGACCTCCTCGCAGAGTTCCTCGTGGTTCTTGTTGATGAACTCCTCGCTTGTGAACGGACACTCCATCGCGAAGACCTTGATGAACTGCTCCTTGCAGCCCTCGTAGTCGTTCTGTTCGATGATGTTGACCACGCGGTCCCAGATGGTGTTCGAGATGTCCATACCGATACGCTCACCCATCAGGGCGTGGCGACGCTTCGAGTAGACCACGGTACGCTGCTTGTTCATGACGTCGTCGTATTCCAGCAGACGCTTACGGATACCGAAGTTGTTCTCCTCGACCTTCTTCTGGGCACGCTCCACCTGTTTGGTAATCATCGAGCTCTCCAGCACTTCACCCTCCTTGAAGCCCAGCTTGTCCATGACGGTGGCGATGCGCTCGGAACCGAACAGACGCATGAGCTTGTCTTCGAGTGAGATGAAGAAGAGCGATGAACCCGGGTCACCCTGACGTCCGGAACGACCACGCAGCTGGCGGTCTACACGGCGTGACTCGTGACGCTCGGTACCGATGATGGCCAGACCACCGGCAGCTTTCACTTCCGGAGACAGCTTGATATCGGTACCACGACCGGCCATGTTGGTGGCGATGGTCACGGCACCCTTGCCATTCGTCGACTGACCGGCGAGGGCCACGATGTCGGCCTCCTTCTGGTGCAGCTTGGCATTCAGTACCTGATGGGGGATGCCCTCGCGCTTGCCTGTCTCTGGGTCGACATACATGTCGAGCATACGGCTGAGCAGCTCAGAAATCTCGACGCTGGTGGTACCAATCAGCGTGGGGCGTCCGCTGTTACGAAGACGTACAACTTCCTCAATGACAGCGCGATACTTCTCACGGGCGGTCTTGTAGATACGGTCGTCCATATCGTCGCGGATGACGGGCTTGTTGGTGGGAATCTCCACGACATCCAGCTTGTAGATGTCCCAGAACTCACCAGCCTCGGTAGAAGCGGTACCCGTCATACCTGCCAGCTTGTGATACATGCGGAAGTAGTTCTGCAGGGTGATGGTGGCGAAGGTCTGCGTGGCAGCTTCCACCTTGACGTGCTCCTTGGCTTCGACAGCCTGATGCAAGCCGTCTGACCAGCGGCGACCCTCCATGATACGTCCGGTCTGCTCGTCGACAATCTTTACCTCGCCATCGATGACCACGTATTCATCATCCTTGTTGAACATACAATAGGCCTTCAGCAACTGCTGGAGGGTATGGACGCGCTCCGACTGCAGGGCATAGTGCTGCAGCAGCTCGTCCTTCTTGTTGATGCGCTCCTCGTCAGAGAGGGTGCTGTCGCCCTCGAGAGCCGAGAGCTGTGCGGTGATGTCAGGCAGCACGAAGAGATCCTTCTCGTTGACCTGATTGGCCAGCCAAGCCGTACCCTTGTCGGTGAGGTCGCAGGAGTTCAGCTTCTCGTCGACGACGAAGTAGAGGGGCTCCACCACCTCAGGCATACGACGGTTGTTGTTCTCCATGTAGATGTTCTCCGTAGCCTGCATACCGCTCTTGATGCCATCCTCGGAGAGGAACTTGATGAGTGGCTTGTTCTTGGGCATGGACTTGTGAGAACGGTAGAGAGCCAGGAAACCCTCGTCAGTCAGCTGCTTGTCGTTCTTCTCACGGCCTGCGGCAATCTTCTGCTTGGCTTCAGCCAGATACTGTGTGGCCAACTGCTTCTGGACACCTACGAGGCGCTCAACCAGTGGCTGGTATTCCTCGAACATCTGGTCGTCGCCCTTGGGAACGGGACCAGAGATGATGAGCGGGGTACGGGCATCGTCAATCAGCACGGAGTCAACCTCGTCGACGATGGCGTAGTTGTGGGCACGCTGCACGAGGTCGCTGGGGGAGATGGCCATGTTGTCACGCAGGTAGTCGAAACCGAACTCGTTGTTGGTACCGAAGGTGATGTCAGCCTGGTAGGCCTTACGACGGGCCTCAGAGTTGGGCTGGTGCTTGTCGATACAGTCGACGGAGAGGCCGTGGAACATGTAGAGCGGACCCATCCACTCGGAGTCACGCTTGGCCAGATAGTCGTTGACAGTCACCACGTGGACACCGTTGCCTGTCAGGGCGTTGAGGAACACGGGGAGGGTAGCGACGAGCGTCTTACCTTCACCCGTAGCCATTTCGGCAATCTTACCCTGATGGAGCACCGTACCGCCAAAGAGCTGAACGTCGTAGTGAATCATCTCCCAGGGCAGGTCGTTGCCACCAGCCGTCCAGTGGTTGTGGTAGATGGCCTTGTCGCCGTCGATGGTGATGAAGTCCTTCTTGGGATCGGCAGCCAGCTCGCGGTCGAAATCGGTAGCTGTCACGATGGTCTCTTCATTCTCGGCAAAACGACGGGCCGTATCCTTGACGATGGCAAACACCTCAGGCAGCACCTCGTCGAGGGCTTTCTCGTAGATGTCGAGCACCTCTTTCTCCAGTTTGTCTATCTGTGCGAAGATGTCGGCACGTTCATCGATGGGGGTTTCCTCGATGGTGCCCTTCAGCTTCTCAATCTCTTCTTTCTGCTTCAAGGCAGAGTCCTGCACCTGGCGCTGTATCTCCTTGGTGCGCTGGCGCAGCTCGTCGTTCGAGAGCTTCTGAACATCGGGGTAGGCGGCTTTCACCTTTTCTACCCAGGGTTGAATAAGCTTCATGTCGCGCGATGACTTGTCGCCGAACAACGAACGTAATACTTTGTTGAAATTCATCGTTATTATGTGTACTTATTTGTTATTACTACAGAAAACGCTTGCAAAGGTACGAAATAATTTCCGTACTTCTGCTTACCTTTTTACTTTTTTACCTTTTTACCGTTAAAAAAGTGGTTCTGCCTCGCAGGCATTCGGGGCCCGGATGCGGATGGCACGTGCCACAGTAGGTGCAATACGGTCTACGGTGACGGGTGTCTGAACGCGCTGTGCCTTGATGTCGGCACCAAAGAAAATGATGGGGAACGGGATGTAGCTGATGCGCGATACGCTGCTGTAGTGGCTGTCCTCATTGATGAGTTCCCAACCGGGAGCCACCTCAATCATCAGGTCGCCGCTCTTCTCTGCATAGAATCCGTTGCGGACACGCTGCAGTAGCGGACTGTCGCTGGTCATCAGCTGTGTGGCAGTATAGACGTTGCGCACACCAGCTATCTGCAGCAGGAACTCCTGAGCCTGGCGCAGCAGGTCGCCGCGCTTGATATTCTTCTTGTCGATGAGCTGGCGGTTCAGGAATATCTGGTTGCGATAGCTCATCTCCACGTAGGTGCCGGAACCATAGATGGCACCCAGATACATGTTGAGCAGGTTGGCGGTACGGTTGATGTAGAACTTGCCCGTGGGGATGTGGAAGCGTTCGTTCTCCTCCTCACGCTCATCTTCACGGGTACCGGTGCCTGTGATGACAAACAGTACTTTGTCGGCAGACAGCTTACGGTGCACACCGCTGATGAGGTCGGAAATGTTACGGTCCAGCAACTGATAGCCCACCTCGTCGGGCTGTACCTTGTAGGAAATACTGAGCAAATCGGGGTAGCTGTCTTGTCCGACGCCCGACTGTTCCACACAACGCAGGGCAATGTCTGTCAGGCAACTGTTGTCGTCGCCGATAGGCTTGTACTGTCGGGTGTATAACGACAGCCACTGGTTGACGGGGGTGTAGTATGACGCCATCTGCCACTGGCCGCCCAGGAGCCATGCAGCACCGTCAGCAGCATGACCGGCTGACAAAATGGCACACTCGGCATCGGAAGCGAAGGCAAAGACTTTTGCCAGGCCGTTGCTGCTGATCTTCAGTTCGTCGGCGAGTGTCGATGTAGCCAACTGCTGGGGCGTCATGAGGTGTTGTTGGTCGTAGACGCTACTTTGGGGACGCAGCGTCTGGCGGTTCAGCCATTCCGAACCGATGATGCCATGATAGAATGGCGATGTGCCGGTCATGAGGGATGCTGTAGCAGAAGCACGGTCTACGGGGATGAAGTTGTAGCCGCCATGTGGATAGACGAGACCTTCTTCCATCAGCCGCTTCAGTCCAGAAGCATGGTGATAGAGTGGGGCGTAGGCCTCCAATTGGTCGGTCCGCAACTGCTCGATGGCAATGCTGACTACCAGCTGTGGCGCTTGCCGGGTGGCCTGTGCCGTTGCTTCTGTGCTGAATCCCAGCAGTGTCAGCAGGGTGATATAGAGATAGCGGTTGCTCATTTCTGAATTCTTTTAATATGGAGTATAGACTGTAGCAGCAAACATAATGCCAAACACCAGATGCCCTCGGCATAACTCTGGAACAGACCGCCGATGAGGAACAAGATGCACAGTACAGCGGCAATAAGCCAATAGCGTGTCTGCTTGCCTCTGATGACTGGCCACAGGAATAGCCAGTGGATGGGGTTGAAGAACAGAATCTGCAGGTTGAGACTCACCGTGGGGTGATGGGAGAAGAGCATCAGCGTCAGTACGATGCCGACGATGCCCGAGAGAACCATCAGCAGTACTTCCCAGACGATGAATGCGCACCGCTTCTTCCATTCTATCATAAAAAGAATGAGTCCGATGGCCAGCAGAATGAGGAAAGACTCCAGAGGTGTCAGTGGGAAACCTTGTTGGATAACCTGAACACCGGCTGGTACCGCTATCTGACGGTTTTTCACCAACGGGCGATAGATGCCGTTCTCGTAAATCTGTGCACGGTCGAAGTCGCGCATCAGGTTGTTAGGCAGGAACTCCTGTTGGCGGCTGGTGGTCTTCTGGTCGGCCTTGATACCCAATAGCAAGTCGTTGCCCCAACGGGACCACGGATTGTTACGAGTCATCTCGTGAACCATATCACGGTACGATGGCTCATAATCCTTAATATCAGAGTATTCCAACTTTCCGCTAATGCTTTGCTCGATAATGTCGCGGGCCTTCGTGGTACAGTTGTTGTAGAAGTAATTATAGCGGTATACCACATTCTCCTCCTTCAGGTTTTCCGTGAGTTTGCCGTGCAGCGCCAGCTTCTCGGAAGCTGACAGGTTCAGCACTTGCTCAGTAACCATGCTGCCGAAGTGTTGGTACTCTTTCACGAATATATGAAAGGGATAGGCACCCAGCTCGTAGTCGGTGAGACCGAACACGAAACGGGCTGCAAAGTGGGGAGCCTTGAAGTTGAAGACACCCCAGTTAAAGGCTATATCTGTGCCTCCGGCATGTAGGTCGTGCCAGCGTAGGGCGGTATGTCCGTAAAGACTGTACACCTCGTCGTGGGGCTGACAGGTCAGTAGGCTGATCTCTACAGAGTCCAGATACTCGGGTGTCATCGTCTCTTCGCCATAGGCCCTTGGAGTGACAAAAAGGGCTGTCGACAGAAGGAAAAATGTCCTAAAAATGATTTTTAAATGTTTCACGATGCAAAATTAACCTATATTTTCCACTTATCGTGCGTTTATTTCGTTTTTTTTCAATAATTTTGCAGTCGATTTTCGAATAAGTAAGAAAAAACAGATGAAAAAACGTATTCTCGCATGTTTGCTGATGGGATTAGGTACAATGGCCTCTATGGCCCAAATCAGCAATACGCTGTCTCCATATAGCCAGTTTGCTTTGGGTACATTAGCCAACCAGTCGCAGGGCTTCAACCGAGGCATGGACGGACTGGGTTATGGTCTGCGTGACAGCCGACAGGTGAATATCCTGAATCCGGCATCCTATTCGGCTATTGACTCTCTGACTATGATTTTTGATATGGGTGTGTCAGGTCAGTTTACCTCCTTTAAGGAAGGTGGCCGGCGTGTTAATGCCAAAACGGCAGACTTCGACTATGCCATAGGAATGTTCAGACTGCTTCCAAAGGTGGGTGCCAGTTTTGGTATTGTGCCTTACTCGAATATAGGATATAACTATTATGAGGCAGAGTGGATAGGAAGTGCCGAAGGTGACTACTATGGAAGTACTTCCAACAACTACTACAATAACTACTATAAAGGCGACGGTGGTTTCAACCAGGCTTTCATCGGTTTGGGCTGGGAGATGTTCAAAGGAGTCTCAATAGGTGCCAATATCTCATATTTCTGGGGAAAATACAACAAGACGGTATCCAATGCCTTTAGCGATACGAATGTCAACACCATCACCAAGACCTATTCCACTGAAGTTAATACATGGAAGCTTGATCTGGGTGCACAGTGGACGACGAAGATTAGTCGCAAAAACCGCCTGACAATCGGTGCAGTGGCCACTATCGGTCATAAACTGGGTGCTGATGCAGACCTGTCGATAGTCAATACCAATACGAGCACAGGAGTCACGTATACCACTACCGACAGCGTGGCTAACGGCTTGAGCATCCCCTACAGCTTCGGCGGCGGTGTCTCATTGGTTCACAACAACAGCCTCACCGTCGGTGCTGACTACTTACTGCAAAAGTGGGGGACCCTGGAGTATCCTGTGGTCAACGAGACGAACGATAAGTACCTGGCCACACGAGGCTACTACAAAGACCGCCACAAGGTTACTGTCGGACTTGACTGGGTGCCCAATCCTACGCCGCAGGCTCGCCGCTTTTTGAGCCGCGTTCACTATAAGCTGGGAGCTTCTTATGCCACACCTTATTATAATATAGGCACTAAGGAGGGACCTCGTGAGATTAGTGTCAGTGCCGGTTTTGCCATTCCGATCATGAACAACTGGAACAGCCGTTCGACTATTAATATCAGTGCACAGTGGGTCAACACCACTGCCAAGAATCTGATTAACGAGAACTCTTTCCGTATCAATATCGGATTTACATTCAACGAACGTTGGTTTGCGAAATGGAAAGTCGACTAACATTTCTTGCATTGTTTTCATTCCTTTCATTTCCCTTCTTGTTCGTGGCCTGCAGCGAACAACAGGAGCATATTGCACCACCTATCTACGACCGTGATTCGGCGTCGATGATGACCAGTTATGGTATCAATACGCTTATCAGCGACTCGGGTGTCATCAAGTATAAGATTGTCACAGAGCGGTGGGATGTCAATACAGTCAAGAATCCTCCCCGTTGGACGTTTGAGAAAGGTATCTTCCTCGAGCAGTTTGACGAGAAGTTCCATGTAGAGGGATATATCAATGCTGACTCAGCCTGGTATTAC
Source organism: Prevotella sp. (assembly GCA_045131435.1). Classification (GTDB taxonomy): domain Bacteria; phylum Bacteroidota; class Bacteroidia; order Bacteroidales; family Bacteroidaceae; genus Prevotella. The sequence continues at coordinate 18,552 of JBGUQW010000036.1, read as the reverse complement.
GACCAGCAGAAGTTGTGGGAACTGCGCGGACGTGTGCATATCCGTAACGTCAACGGACTGGTGTTCGACAGCGAGGAACTATTTTGGGACGGTGTCAAACATGAATTCTACTCACATAAGTTTTCGAAGGTTGTGACGCCGGAGCGTACCCTTCAAGGTACTTATTTCCGCAGCGATGAGCACATGGCTCACTATGAGGTTTCGAACAGTGTCGGCTCGTTTCAGTCAGAGGATATGGAGTCTGACCAGAATCAGAACGCCGCACCTGCTGACAGCACACAGCCTGCACCGCCTCAGCGTCAGCCTGCTACACGGCATAAGAAAACGGTGACAAATTGAACGTTGATCGTTGAACATTGAGCATTGAATGATGGACTACCAACTGATTACAGGACTCTTGATATCGATGGTGTTCTCCGCCTTCTTCTCAGGCATGGAGATAGCCTTTGTATCGAGCAATCGTCTGCGTGCTGAGATGGACCGTGAGAAGAACGGATTTTCACAGCGTGCCCTTGACGTATTCTATGCCCACCCTAACAACTTTATTTCTACTATGCTTGTGGGCAACAACATCGCACTTGTTGTCTACGGTATTCTATTTGCCCGCATTTTCGACAGTACACTCTTCGCTTCCTTGAGCGATGGTGCCCGGGTAACCTGCGATACGTTACTCTCCACGGTTATCGTGCTCTTTACCGGGGAATTCCTGCCCAAGACCATCTTCAAGTCCAATCCTAACGGGCTGCTCACCTTCTTCGCTATTCCCGCATATATCTGCTATGTCATTCTATATCCCATATCACGCTTCTCGACATTGCTCTCTCGTGGACTCCTCCGACTGTTTGGTATCAAGATGTTGAAGGAGGCTGAGGGAAAGGAGTTTACGAAGGTTGACCTCGACTATCTGGTACAGACAAGCATTGACAATGCCAAGGATGACGATGACCTGGACGACGAAGTGGAATTGTTCCATAATGCCCTCGACTTTGCCGATACCAAGGTGCGCGACTGTATGGTGCCGCGTACGGAAATAGATGCTGTCGACATCGAGGACTGCACGGTAGAACAGCTGAAAAACAAGTTCGTTGAGAGTGGTCACTCAAAGATGGTTGTTTATCGTGATGACATCGATCATATCATAGGTTATATCCACTCCTCTGAACTATTCAAGCAAGTGGGCGACCTCTCCAAGCATGTCCGCACCATGCCTTTTGTTCCTGAGACGATGGCAGCGCGCAAGCTCATGCACATCTTCCTGCAGCAGAAGAAATCACTGGGTGTCGTTGTAGATGAGTTCGGAGGTACCAGTGGCATTGTCTCGCTGGAAGACATCGTTGAGGAGATTACCGGTGATATCGAGGACGAGCACGACAACCAGAAGTATGTGGCAAAACAGCTATCTGACGGGGACTATATGCTCTCTGCCCGTTTGGAAATAGAGAAGGTTAACGAGCTCTTCGACCTCGACCTTCCTGAGAGTGACGACTATATGACTGTCGGAGGTCTCATACTCCATGAATACCAGTCGTTCCCCAAGCTCAACGAAATCGTGACCATTGGGCGTTTCGAGTTCAAGATTATCAAGAATACCATGACAAAAATAGAACTCGTACGCCTGAAAGTCCTGTCTGAGAAATAGCTTATGAGCGACAATATGCTGAATGAACTAAACGAAGGACAGCGCAGGGCCGTGGAATATTGCGACGGGCCACAGCTGGTGATTGCCGGTGCTGGTTCTGGCAAGACGCGTGTGCTGACGTATAAGATAGCGTATCTGTTGGAACGGGGCATGGCACCGTGGAACATCTTGGCGCTGACGTTTACCAACAAAGCGGCACGTGAGATGAAGGAACGCATAGGCCGGCTGGTGGGGCAGGATAGCGCTGTCCGCCTGCAGATGGGTACGTTCCACTCGGTATTTGCACGCATTCTCAGAGCGGAAGCCGATTCCATCGGTTTCTCTTCCAACTTCACCATCTACGATCAGGCTGATGCCCGCTCGCTGGTAAAGAGCATCATCAAGGAGATGCAGCTGGACGACAAGGTCTACAAGGCCAACAGCGTGGCTGACCGTATCTCGATGGCTAAGAACCACTTGTTGCTGCCCCAGCAGTATGCTGTCAGCTCGTGGGCAAAGGACGATGTGCATAGCAAACGTCAGATGGTGCCCCAGATATATAACAGGTATGTGGAGCGTTGTCGTCAGGCCAATGCGATGGACTTCGACGATCTGCTGGTGAAGACCTATGTGCTGTTTCGTGACCATGAGGACATTCGGCAGAAATATGTCAACCGCTTCCAGTATGTGCTGGTGGACGAGTATCAGGACACCAACTATGCACAGCAGGAAATCGTATTGCAGCTGACGCGTGAACACGGGCGTGTCTGTGTAGTGGGCGACGATGCCCAAAGCATCTATAGCTTCCGAGGGGCAAACATCGATAACATCCTGAATTTTCAGAAGATGTATGATGGTGCCCAGCTGTTTAAGCTGGAGCAGAACTACCGCTCAACGCAGCTTATCGTGAAGGCTGCCAACAGCTTGATCCGTAAAAATGAACACCAGATTCACAAAGACGTGTTCAGCGAGAATGATCAGGGTGAACGGCTGACGTTGAAGCCTGCCTATAGTGATAAGGAGGAGGCAATGATTGTGTGTAACGACATCAAGCGTATCCGCCGGCAGGAGGGGGGAGACTACTCAGACTTTGCTATCCTCTACCGAACGAATGCCCAGAGCCGCAGCTTTGAGGAACAGATGCGCAAGGACGGCATACCATATAGGATTTATGGCGGTTTGTCGTTCTACCAGCGCAAGGAAATCAAGGACGTGATAGCTTACTTCCGTGTGGTGGCCAACCCCAACGATGAGGAGGCTCTGCGCCGTATCATCAACTACCCTGCACGAGGCATTGGTGATACGACAGTGGGGAAGATAGTCGAGACGGCAACTACGCATGGTGTCAGCCTGTGGCAGGTTATCCAGCAGCCCATTGTCTTCGACCTGAAACTTTCCAAGGGTACGCTGACGAAGCTGGATGTTTTTAAGGCTCTGGTGGAAGGCTGGCAAAAACGGCTGGACAATGAAGACGCCTATACGCTGGGGCACGGCATCATCATGGAGAGTGGAATTAGCAAAGAGATATACAGTTCTACAAATCCTGAGGACTTGTCGCGCCAGGAGAACTTGGAGGAGTTTCTGGGTGGTATGCAGGACTTCGTAGAGAATCGCAAGGAGGAAGACCGTGAGAATGAGACTGCGCTGGGCGACTTCCTGCAGGAGGTGGCACTGCTGACTGATTTGGACAGCGACGATGATAACGAACAGCCAAAGGTAGTACTGATGACCATCCACGCTGCCAAGGGCCTGGAGTTTCCGACGGTATTTGTGGTGGGACTGGAGGAGAATATCTTTCCTTCACCGATGTGCACTAATACTGTGCGTGAATTAGAAGAGGAGCGACGACTGCTGTATGTGGCCATCACGCGTGCCGAGAAACACTGTTTCCTGACCTGTGCCCAAAACCGCTTCCGCTACGGACGCATGGAGTTTGACACACCTTCGCGCTTTATCAAGGATATTGACCCCAGTCTGCTGAATGTTGAAGGGAATGCAGGATTGTCCACTGGCATTGGACAGCGGGGATTTAATGGAGCCCAAGGTAATTACAACCTTCCACGTCCTACTTTCAACGTTCAACGTACGCAGAATCCACGTCCTGTGGCTACGCAGTTTGTGGCTGATCCGAAGCCGAGATTAATCCCTATACGCCATGAAACACCTCGTCCACAGTCGGCTATCGGCAATATCGGACTGAAGGAAGGTAACGTCATTGAGCATCAGCGCTTTGGCATAGGTACCGTCGTGAGGATAGAGGGTGCTGGAGAAAATACAAAAGCCACCGTGCAGTTCAAAAATGCCGGTATCAAACAGCTGCTGCTGAAATTTGCGAAATATACGATTATTTCCTAATTATAGAGCATCATCTTCCGGACGTTCCGGAAGATGATGCTTTATGTTGGGGAGATGTTTCCTCTTGCGAAGGTATGCTGCCTTGCGGGCCTCATACTCCTCATAGTGCTTTTCCAGAAAATTGTCTGCCATCAATTGCTCTTGTTATAAATGACGCTGATGCGCACCGGGTCATGTTGGTTGCGTTTGCCACCAACCAGTCGGATACTCATCACTTTTAGCTCGTTGTTGATAGTGGCCACCTTAGTAACAGAGCCGCTGGACGTAGAAGTATTTGTCGTGGTAACTTGTACGGGCACTAGAACCACCTTATTCCAGTTGACTGACTTGTTGCGGTTGGCGTACATGCGGTTAATAAGGCTGGAGATATTGTTGAACGTATAGGTGTTCTTCCTGCTGTTGTACGAAGCCAAATATGAGGTGATATTGTCTGTCACATTGCGCTGCTCAAAAAACGTATATAGACTGTCGCGCGGAACCATTAACAGATTGTCGGGCTCAACAAGTACATATTCGCTTATATCGTTGGAGTCGTTCAGACGACGGAAGACAATCTTGGCAGAGGCTATGGTATCGTTCTCGTGGTTCAGTTTAATATCATCGACGGGTAGGGTAACCTCGGTAAAGATACCGTCAGGTGACTTCAGATAGGTGTATTCTTCCTTGGCTGCCAGTTCCTCAATATGCTTGCGATCATTGGTAAAGTGGGTGGTCTGCAATACCTCTTCAGTACCATTGAACACTTTGCTCGAGCTGATGTTAACAGTGTCTTTTTTTTGGCGGAAATATACAACCAGCTGAGTGTGAGACACCTGTGACATCAGTCCCAGACCATCAGTGGTCTGGAAGTAGAGCCCCGGACATACATTCTGAATGAATGCTGCCGAATTTTTGAAATACTCAGGATGGTCATAATACGAGCGCATCAGGTAAGTACCATAGTTGTTATAGGTATTTCCTTTCTGGTCGGTATAGCTCTCGTTGAGGGGAATGTCAATATACTCATAGTAGTTGGCTGAGCTTCGCTTCAGACGAGTGCTGTCGCTAAGCATCAGGTCATGGATAGAATAGAGCTTGTTCTTGATAATACCATCATCACGCAGATAGCCCTTGGCTTCTGGGTCGAAGTTGGTATAATAGAGCTCGTTCTCTTTCATGGGCTTGGCCATCTCAGTCATCTTCACTTTCATAGCCGTGAGTGAGTCGCCCATATAGCTGTTGATGACGATGTTCACGTGACAGGAGTCGGCTATAGGCAGTCCGTTGTCGTCGAGTGATAGCAAATTGTCCTTGGTAGCGAAAATATTGTTGGCTTCGTTTTCAAGGATAGCAAACTGCGTCATGAAGTCGCTGGAGATATAGGTGCCAGTTTCGGGATCCTTCAGACGCCCCAGATAACTGTAGGAACTGCGTGAGAGAATAGAGTCGGCGATGATAGAACGTGTAGAGACATCGAAAGTGTCAGCAAGCACAGCAAACTGGTCTACGCTGCTGGTCACTGAGGTTCCCATATCGACAGTATCTTCATCACACGAAGAGATTGCAAGCGTCAGCATTGCAATCCCTGCTATTATAAGTTTTCTTGTCATTATTGTCTTTGTATCCAATATACTATAAAGTTTCGTAGAATTCAGCGTATGCGTCGCCAAAGTCTTCGCCAGGGTATTTCAATGTCGGCTTCTCATGTTCCTCGGCGTATTTCAGCAACTCTTTTTTGACGCCTTTCTGTGCTGCAATGACACCATCGCTATAGTCAATAGCCAGTTTGCTCAACTCCATGAAGTTGAATGTGTCTGCGTAGCTCTTCAGCATTTCGGGCTTGGCCTCTCGGAAGGCAATACACTTCTTGAAGTTGGCATCAAGGTCTGACTTCAGGGTATCGGTATAGATAGATGTCACAACCTTGGTATTGGCAAATGAGGGCTCCTCGCTGTAAGCTGTCTTGATATAGAAGGGAACAATAGCACCCATCCAACCCTGTACGTGGATGATATCAGGCACCCAGCGCAGCTTCTTGACAGTTTCCAGTACACCACGGACAAAGAAAATGGCACGTTCACCATTGTCGGGATAGTCTTCCCCCTTCTCGTCCTGTATCATCTGGCGCTTTGAGAAGTAGTCATCGTTGTCAATGAAATATACTTGTACACGGGTCTGGACTATCGTGGCCACCTTGATAATCAAGGGGTGATCTGTTTCATTGATAATCAGGTTCATGCCAGACAGCCGCTGCACTTCATGTAGCTGTCCACGACGCTCGTTGATGTTGCCCCACTTAGGCATGAAGGTGCGGATTTCGTAACCTTTGTCCAGCATCACCTGGGGGAGCATTTTTCCCATCAGCGACAAGTCGTTGTCGGGTACATAAGGACTGATTTCCTGATTGATGAATAAGATCTTTTTTGCCATATTGTAACGTTTAAACTAAGTGCAAAGTTACGAAAAATAACTCACAAAACCGCATAAATGTGCATATTTAAGGATTTTTAGCCCCAAATTTGGCATATTTTTACGTTATTTTTTCCTTATTTGGTAAAAATGTTGTTATTTTGCACTCGCAAATCGCAAACAAGCATAGAAAGAATGAAAGTATTCAATAAGATTGTTGATCTTCAGAATCAGTTGTTCGAAGACCGCAAGCAAGGAAAGGAAATCGGACTGGTGCCGACCATGGGAGCATTACATGAGGGCCACGCCTCGCTGGTGCGCCGCAGTGTGAAGGAGAATGGTATCACAGTAGTATCGGTATTTGTCAATCCAACGCAGTTTAACGATAAGAACGACCTTAAGAATTATCCGCGTACGCTGGATGCTGATTGCCAGTTGCTCGAAGCTTGTGGTGCAGATTATGTGCTGGCACCCAGTGTTGAGGAAATGTATCCGACGCCAGATACCCGCCAGTTTGAATATCCGCCTGTATCGACAGTGATGGAGGGTGCTCATCGCCCAGGCCACTTTAATGGTGTCTGTCAGGTGGTGAGCCGCCTGTTCTATATCGTGAAGCCGCTACGTGCTTATTTCGGTGAGAAGGACTGGCAGCAGATTGCTGTGGTTAAGGCGATGGTGAAACACCTGGGCCTTGCTGTTCAGATTGTGGAATGTGATATTGTGCGTGATGAGGACGGACTGGCCAAGAGTTCTCGTAATACCTTGCTAACTAAGGACGAACGAGTCATTGCACCCAATATCTATAAGGCGCTGAAGGCCAGCATTGCCTATGCCAAGAGTCATTCGGTGCAGGAGACACATGACAAGGTGGTCAGTGATATCAACAAAGTAGACGGTTTGGATGTCGAGTATTTCTCCATCGTTGATGGTAATACCCTCCAGGACATTACCTCATGGGATGACACACCTTATGTGGTAGGGTGCATTACGGTCTACTGCGGAAAAACGCCTATCCGCCTGATAGACCATATCAAGTATAAATCATAGGACGTATTAGTCAAATCAATTGTAAATTGTCAAATTGTAAATCAAAATGATGATAGAAGTAATGAAGTCGAAACTGCACTGTGTGACAGTGACAGAGGCCAATTTGAACTATATGGGCAGTATTACCATTGACGAAGACTTGATGGATGCTGCCAACCTGATAGCAGGCGAGAAGGTTCAGGTGCTTGACAACAATAACGGTGAGCGCTTTGAGACCTATATTATTAAAGGTCAACGTGGCTCGGGGTGTATATGCCTGAATGGAGCTGCAGCACGACGTGTTCAGGTGGGCGATGTGATCATCATTATCTCTTATGCCTTGATGGACTTTGAAGAGGCAAAAACATTCAAACCAACGGTGGTATTCCCCAAAGAAGGCAACAACTTATAAATAAAAAGGTCGCTTAAAGCGGCCTTTTTATTTGTTCAGTCAATTCAATTATTCAATCACTACCAGAGGATCGTCTTCCATGACGCTCTGACCGGGTTTCACAAGAATAGCAGTAATCTTGCCATCCTTTTCTGCTTCGATGTTGTTGGCCATCTTCATGGCCTCCAGCACCAGCAGGGTATCACCAGACTTCACCTCATCTCCCACGTTGACCTCGATAGATGTGATAACACCGGGCAGGGGAGCTTTGACGGCATTATTCGTGTTGACGTTGGCAGTATCAGCAGGTGTGTCACCACTGTCAGCACTTTCAACCTTAGGCTTACCAAGCACCACCTTCTTCTGTTCAGGTTCTGGCTCAGCTTCCATCTCCACCTTGTAATCCTCACCATTGACGGTGATGGTTACTGTATTCTCTACAATATCACCGATGGCCACCTCATACTGGTTGCCGTTGATGGTATATTTATATTCTTTCTTCATAGTGAACTAATTCTTAACTCTTAATTCTTAACTCTTAACTAATTAAGGATGTTCTGTCATTGTCTGGGCATAGCCGTTCCATTGGGTCTGCTTTTCGGCAATAGTAATAATGCCGGGTTCCTTGTCGTGGACGTTGTTGCCATTGAACTCGTAAAGAGCCATTGCAATGGCTGCATAGACTTCATTCTTCATAATTGTCAATTTTCAATTATCAAATATCAATTGTCAATTACATCGGAATATTTCCGTGCTTCTTAGCGGGCAGAGCATCACGTTTAGTTGCCAGCTGGGCCAGACCACGGCAAATGCGGAAACGTGTGTTACGCGGCTCGATGACATCATCGATGTAACCGTACTTGGCAGCCTGATAGGGATTGGCGAAGAGCTCGTTGTACTCCTCCTCCTTCTCAGCAATGAATGCCTTTACATCCTCGCCAGCTTCCTTCTTGGCCTTGGCTTCCTTGGCGTAAAGCACAGCTGCAGCACCAGAAGCACCCATCACGGCAATCTCAGCTGAGGGCCATGCATAGTTCAGGTCGGTATGCAACTGCTTGGACCCCATCACGATATGTGAACCACCATACGACTTACGCAGGGTAACGGTAATCTTGGGAACGGTAGCCTCACCGTAAGCATAGAGCAGCTGGGCACCGTGCAGGATGACGGCATTGTACTCCTGACCAGTACCGGGCAGGAATCCGGGAACATCAACCAGTGATACGATAGGAATATTGAAGGCATCGCAGAAACGGACAAAACGGGCACCCTTACGAGAAGCATTCACGTCGAGTACACCAGCGTAGCATGAGGGCTGGTTGGCAACGATACCTACGCTCTGGCCGTTGAAACGGGCAAAGCCCACAATGATATTCTTGGCGAACTTGGGCTGTACCTCGAAGAACTCATTGTCATCGGTGATGGCCGAGATGACCTTGTACATGTCGTAGGCCTCGTTGGGGTTCTCAGGGATAATCTCGTTCAGCGAGTCCTCCAGACGGTCAATGGGATCGGTACACTTCTTGCGGGGAGCCAGTTCCATATTGTTCGAAGGAATATAGCTCAGTAGGGTCTTCAACATCTCCACAGCCTCTTCCTCAGTCTTAGCAGTAAAATGGGTCACACCCGACTTGGAAGCGTGTACGGAGGCACCACCCAGGTGCTCCTGGTCAATGTCTTCACCAGTCACGGTCTTGACTACTTTCGGACCAGTGAGGAACATGTATGACGTACCTTCCATCATCAGCGTGAAGTCGGTGAGGGCAGGGCTGTACACAGCACCACCGGCACAAGGACCGAAGATACCGGAAATCTGAGGAATGACGCCAGATGCCAAGATGTTACGCTCGAAAATTTCTGCATAGCCTGCCAGGGCATTGATTCCTTCCTGGATACGTGCACCACCTGAGTCGTTGATGCCAATCACGGGGGCGCCCATTTTCATGGCCATATCCATCACCTTGCAGATCTTCTGTGACATGGTCTCACTCAGAGAACCGGCATGGACGGTGAAGTCCTGTGCAAAGATGAAGACTAGACGGCCGTCGATGGTACCACTACCGGCTACCACACCGTCGCCCAGGAACTGCTTCTTCTCCATGCCGAAGTTGTGGCAGCGGTGCTCCTTGAACATGTCGTATTCTTCGAAAGAACCCTTGTCAAGCAGCATCTCAACGCGCTCACGAGCAGTATATTTTCCCTTTTCGTGCTGCTTCTGTATGGCTTTCTCACCACCACCGAGACGTGCCTGTTCGCGCTTCTCGATGAGTTGTTTGATTTTCTCTAATTGTTTACTCATTGTGTTAATTATCAATTATCAATTTTCAATTATCAATTTTCAATTCTCAATTTACTCAGGGTGCTCGCAGAGTTCAGTCAAAATGCCACAGGTACTCTTCGGATGCAGGAAGGCGATGTTCAAACCCTCAGCACCCTTGCGGGGCTTCTCGTCAATGAGGCGGACACCCTTTTCGCTGACCTCTGCCAGACCCTTGGCAACACCATCTTCTACGCAGAAAGCAACATGGTGAACACCTTTGTTGCCCTTGTCGAGCCACTTCTGGATAGTGCTCTCAGGTGATGTCGGCTCCAAAAGCTCCAGCTTCACTTCACCACAGCGCAGGAAAGCGGTCTTTACCTTCTGGTCTTCAACTACTTCTGTTGCATAACACTCCAAGCCCAGCACGTTTGTGAAATACGGCAGGCTTTCCTCAATGCTCTGGACGGCAATGCCCAGATGCTCAATATGGGAAATCTTCATAATTGGATGATTTTAATAATATATTATTGTTATGAGTGCAAAGATAATCATTTCATTCCATATAAAGAAGAAAACCCAATGATTTTTAGTATTTCTTATACAATTACAGCTAAAAAAGAGGAGGTTGCTGTCCTTATAAAACAGCAACCTCCTAATCTTTTTTAGATGACATATCGATTATCTGACGATATCCGACATCTTAATGGTCTTCGTTTCATCTTCGGCATTATACCACTGCTTGAATTCTTCATCAGTACTATTGCATGCCCATGATTGGAAGAGTTCATAGACGTTGGTGATACGCTGACCTTCCATCGGGTAATCGAAGTCACCGGGAATGATAATGCCACAGGGCGACTCACCACGTTTGGCCACAGAGATGGTTTGGCCAGTAGAGTGGTTCTCAATATAAATCATACTCAGGAACTGCGGAATACTCATGCCCTGCTTCAACTTGTAAAAGCCCTTGCAGACAGCATACTTCTTCTTGGCATCTTTGACGGTGTTGACAAAACGACGGCCCAGATCATCGGCTTTAACCATGAAATGGTTGTGAACCTCTCTGGACTCCAAATCAAAGCCGTAATCGAATGTGGCATTCTCATTAATACCGCGGATATATACATCATCATTACCACCGGCAGCAACCAGTGAGAGTTCAACGTATTCTGGATCATCGGCGCGCAAGCAGCGAAGTACGACATCGTTCATGTCATAGTCGGCAGTGAGAGGACGGTCCTCGAAACACAACGTATAGGAATAGCCGGGCTTTTCAGTAAAGTCGTATAAAATGTCTGCCATGACACCGCTACTCTTGTTCTCAACAGTTGCTACAGGAGGCTCAGCGTATGTCTCCTGATCGTAGCCGCTGACCTCAAGAATCATGTCATTGAACTGGCAGTCGGCACCATCCTCAAAGCCGATGTATGTCACACCGTTGGCAGCGATATAGCATGCACGGGGGTCATCAGCTTCCATGGTATACTTGGTGGTGCTGGTGGCAAAGTGACCGGTCAGCGTGTTGATTTCCTTGTTCAGGTTGCCGTAGGCGAAGCAGCAGCCATGACCACAGTCGGTGATGTCGCGGTAGCCTTGAACATATTTGCCTACGTCCTTGAGCTTTCTCAGCATGAAGCCGATGCGGTAGCCCTTGGGAATGGCGAGGGCTGGCGATGTGATGGTGGTCTGCTGGAATTGCTCAAACTCAAAGTTGCTGACGGCGGACAGGTTAGAGCTGCCGGTATATTCCTCGAAGACCCACTCGAAGTTCTCACCGTCATTGGCAGTCTTGTTTGTGGCAATACGGAAGTTGTTGGCCTTTTTCGTCAAGTCGGTACCAAGACCCTTCGAATTGTCGTTGTAGCGGAAGATGCGGTATTTGTTGTCACCAATTTCCTCAAAACGGTATAGGCAACTCTTCATCTTGTTCAGATCGGTGGAGTAGGTGGTAGCCCAGTCGCCATCCCATACCAGGAACTTCCTGGTGCCCAGGTTGAACAGGGCCTTGGAGCCGGTAGTAGTGGTGAATACCTGCCACAGCTGCGTATTGATTTTCTCATCGTTGTCAGCATATTTCACGGCCAGCTTTTTGTTGTCGTCACCGGTGTTTACCATGTAGTAGTCCTTACCATCCAACTGGCGTACGTTACGGATGCGATAAATCTTCTGGTCGAAAGTTCCCTCAGTAGCAGAGCTGATAATCTGAGGCATGAAGGTCTCTGGTTCACCATAGTAAGGAAGCAGGTATTCATGAATCTTGAACAAATCTTCCTCACCCTTGCCTGCATCGTTGGCTGCTTTGCGCGTGTTCCAGCATTGGATGGCCTTGAACTTAGGCAGTGTCTTGATGTATTCGGCTTCATTCATGCCATTCATGGCATTGGGGTTATAATAATAATAGTATAGGTGACACGAGCCGATTTCCGACGAAGCCATGAAGATGGGGCTGACGGTAATTGGTGTTGTACCGTCACTGGTCAGATGATTGTTATACAGCTTTACAATGTCGGAGTTGCGGATGTATTCACGGTTGTCCACACGCTCTTTACCTATCTTGCGAGTCAGGAAATCGCCGAAAAGGTCTTTCAGTGAGGTCTCCTCTTCTTCGGTCATGGCGTCAATATCACGCATAACGGTGCCGCTGGAAATCTTCCAGCTGCTGCCGGTATTGTTGTTGTCAGTAGGCTTCCATAGGCGTTCACTCTCCCAGCCGGCATTCTTCCATGCTCCGATATTGCCTTGGCTAATGATTTGCTTCATATAGTTGTTGCCGGTCTGGTCGGCTTCATTGTTGAAGCGCGTACGCAGAGCATTGTAGGACAGCTCAGCATTGGCTGTTGTCAGCTTCAGAACTTGGCTGCCGGGATAGTCACTGGCTCTGCGGGCAGCACGGGTGGTGGTGCCACGGAAATTGAGCGTACTCTGGTTGATGTCAAAGCCCTTGGCATGATAGTGGCCCTTGCTGTCTACACAGGCGGCAATCAGACGCTGATGGGAATTGGGGGCATCAAACGAAAGCTGGACTGTTTGGCCTTTCGAGACTTTTGCCTCGGCCAATACCTTGGCATCGTTGTTAATGAAAGGCGATTCGGTTAGAATCTGTACTTTTTCAATGTCTTTCAAGGGGGCATCGGCAGTGACACTTATAGTTCCGCTAACCACCGAGCTCCAGTCCTGATTCGGGTCAATGTTTCCAAAAATTTCAGTGGCATTCTGCTTGACAGCGGTAGCATTTTCTGCATCGACATCAAGCTTTTGGCAACTGGTAAAAACAAAGGCTCCTAAAACCAAAAGAAGTGATAATTTTTTCATAACGCGTTAGTTAATGTATGTAATAAGCTTATTTTCGATGCAAATATACACATTGTTCTGTTATTCCCACTATATTTTCGAGATAAACAGCAAATCTTTAACAATATTTATAATAAAAACTGCCAAGTGGCATCATTATAGCGATGCACTTGGCAGTTTTTTTAGGTCTTATTGTTTCTAATCAGAACTTAGCCATCTTGATGGCAACAACAGCACACTCATCACCTTTGTTGCCTAAGCGACCGCCGGCACGGTCCTGAGCCTGCTGCATGTTGTCTGTGGTCAGCAAACCGAAGACGACGGGAATGTTGTTGGTGGCATTCAGACGGGCAATGCCCTGAGTGACGCCTTGGCAGATATAGTCGAAGTGAGGGGTCTCACCACGGATGACACACCCCAGGATAATGATGGCATCATAGCCATCGTTAAGGGTCATCTGACGGGCACCGTAGATGAGCTCAAAAGAACCGGGAACAGTCTTGACATGGATATTCTCAGGAAGAGCACCATGCTTCTCTAATGTCGACTTACAACCTTCCAACAGGGCTCCTGTGATATCTGGATTCCACTCAGAGACAACGATGCCGAAAATCATGTTCGAGGCATCGGGGACTGTCTCAATATTATACTCCGACAGATTCTTTGTTGCCATTACTTGCAGCGCTCAATATAAGCATCGATGTTCTGATACTGCATCGAGTTGAAGTACTTCTCCTTCACTTCCTGATACAGCTTCAGGGCTTCGTCTTTCTTACCCTGACTCTCAAGAATCTCACCGGCCTGAATCAGGAACGTAGGCGACAGAGAGTTGTTGTCTGCCATGCTGGCAGCCTTCTTCAGGTGCTCAACAGCCTTGTCCAACTGCTTGATGTTGGCATAGGCATTACCCAGGGCACCCTCTGCTGCGGGGGTAATCATCTGGTCCTTCATGCCGCTGAACGACTCCAGGGCGTTGACAGCCTCCTGCCACTTGCCGAGATTGGCCTGACAGAGACCGATGTAGAGCTGGGCCAGATTACCGGCATCGGTAGAAGCATACTCATCGAGCACCTTCTGGAAAAGGGGCAGGGCTTTGTCATACTGGTCTTGAATGAAAAGCTCCTGCGCCTTGGCCAACTCGGTGCTGGCTTTCTCCTGACGGGGCTGGAAATAGTAGTTGTTAAGAAGAATAGCACATACAATGACTGCGATGATTGCAATCACTGTAATCATGATGGCCTTCTTGTTCTTCTCGAAGAAGGCTTCGGTCTTACTGACCTGCTGCTCCATAGCGGCAGCTTGCTGTTGTGTTTTGTTTGCCATTATTGTATTGTTTTTTTGTCCTTTTCGTAAATATATTCACAAATCGGCTGCAAAGGTACATAAAATAAATGAGAAAAGAGGAATGAGAATTGAGAAATTTTACGGATAATGCTAATTTTTTCTTAATTCTTAACTCTTAACTCTTATTTTTTCGTTACCTTTGCACTCGAAATGGTGTTAAAGAGTCTGTCCATACTCAACTACAAGAATATTCAGGAGGCGACACTGGACCTGTCTCCGAAGATGAACTGCTTCATAGGTCGCAATGGGGCAGGAAAGACGAATGTCCTCGATGCAGTGTATTATCTTTCATTCTGCCGGTCGGCCTCCAACCCCCTGGACTCACAGGTGATCCGGCACGATGAACCGTTCTGCATGATAGAAGGTGTGTACGACGATGTCACTATTTCCGTAGGTATGAAACGGGGACAGAAAAAGCATTTCAAACGCGATAAAAAGGAATATAAGCGCCTGTCGGAACATATCGGACTGATTCCGCTGGTGATGGTGGCGCCTTCGGATACGCTCCTGATCGAGGGGGGCAGCGAGGAGCGCCGCAAACTGATGGACATGGTCATCTCTCAGTATGACCGTTCGTATATCGACTTTTTGACACGCTATAACAATGCTCTGCAACAGCGGAATACATTGCTGAAGATGGAGGACCGAGAACCGGACCCCATGCTGATGGACCTGTGGGAAGAACAGATGGCAGAGGCGGGTGAACAGCTGTTCCAGAAACGTACGGCATTTGTCACGGAACTGACACCAGTATTCCAAGAGTATTACCAGCAGATATCAGAAGATCGCGAACAGGTGGAGCTGGCGTATGTGTCTCACGGTCAACGGGGTGCACTGTTGGAGGTTATCCGACGTGACCGGGCGAAAGACCTGGCGGTAGGCTATTCACTCCATGGGGTACACCGTGATGACCTGCTGTTTACTCTGGGAGGACATCCGATGAAGCGGGAGGGCTCGCAGGGACAGAATAAGACGTATGTCATAGCCCTGAAACTGGCGCAGTTCGACTTCCTGAAACGGACAGCATCCCAGACCACGCCATTGCTGCTGTTGGACGATATCTTTGATAAACTCGATGCCGACAGGGTAGAGAAAATTGTGCGCCTGGTGTCGGGCGATAGTTTCGGACAGATTTTCATCACGGATACCAACAGGGATCACCTGGATCAGATTCTCCGCACCTCATCTCTCGACTACACAATCTACCATGTGGACAATGGTTCCATCAATTGTAAATAGTAAATTCTAAAATAGTTAATTACTTCGGTGTTTAGAAAACAAGTACAACCACTAAAAGACCTGTTGCTGCAGGTATTGCGCGAACAGGGACTGGAGACGCCGCTCAACCAGAAGCGACTGGTAGATGCATGGCCGGAAATTGCCGGACCTGTGGTGGCTCGCTATACCCTGAATACCTATATATATAATCAGACACTCCATGTTCGCCTGTCAGCGCCTGCCCTGCGCTCAGAACTGAGCATGCAGAAACAAGAGCTGATACGAAAACTGAATGCCGCAGTAGGCGAACTGCTTATCACAGACATCCGCTTTGCCTGACGGTTCCCCATGGTGCCTGACGGTTTCCCATGGTGCCTGACGCTTCCCCATGGTGCCTGACGGTTCCCATGGTGCCTGGCGGTTCCCATGGTGCCTGACGGTTCCCCCGTCAGGTCACTAGTCCGCAATACTTGGGAACGCAGCCTTCTGTTGAAACACCCTCAGAGTTTCCGTGATGGCGGGGTCATCACTGTTCAGATACTTCAGCCATGCCTCCTCACTCATCATGTTATAAATGATACGGCTGTTGATATACCGCTCCAGCATCTTGTGTGACTTCTGGATCATGAGGTTCCTGCGCTTCAGTCCCAGACCATCCGCATAGGTGGCAAACTTGTCTACCGTATTCTGTTTGATAAGGTATTTCGATAGTTCATCGAAAGAGCTGAACTCACTGAGTTTCTGACGGTTATTGTCTGTATACTCAAAAGCATACTGGATGATGAGACCACTCATGGCTGCCTGCTTATAATAGGATGTCACATTCGTGGTGTCCTCGGCAACGAAGATGTCTGGGGTGATGCCGCCACCACCATATACCGGACGACCCAGACCGGTCTTATACGCCGGACCATCATGCTTGATGCTGTCCTGCGAGAAGAACTCACCATGCTCATAGCGCGTCAGCAGGTCTTCTTCGTAGTTCTTGTTGTCACCACTGGTATAGGGCTTCTGGATACAACGTCCGGAAGGAGAGTAGTAACGGGCAATGGTCAACCGGATCATTGACTGGTCGTTGAAGGCCATCGGTTCCTGGACCAGGCCCTTGCCGAAAGACCTGCGACCGATAATGGTACCGCGGTCGTTGTCCTGGATAGCTCCGGCCAGAATCTCTGATGCTGACGCAGAACCCTCGTCGATGAGAATCACCAGCGGTATCTGCTGGTAGCTGCCACGGCCATCGCTGCGGTATTCCTGGCGGGGTGACTTGCGCCCCTGGGTATACACGATAAGACGGTTCTTCGGCAGGAATTCGTTGGCAATCTGTACGGCCGACTGCAGATAGCCGCCGGTATTGCCGCGCAGGTCGATGGTCAGGTTCCTGAAGTTCTGCTGCGACAACTTTGCCAGGGCGATGAGCAGCTCGGGATAGGTGTTCTCACCGAAGTTCTTCACACGGATATAACCGGTCTCACGGTCCAGCATATACACCGCAGTGACACTCTTCGTGGGTATCTCACCACGGGTGACGATAAACTCGCGCAGCTTCTTCTCGCCAAAACGCATCACACCCAACTTTACCTTCGTGTCCTTGGGACCCTTCAGACGGTGCATGGCCTCTTCGTTGGTCAGCGTCTTACCGGTAAAGGGCTTGTCATCCACCGTGATGATTTTGTCTCCCGCAATCAGTCCGGCACGCTCGGCAGGACCATTGCTGATTACCTGTTGCACGTGCAGGGTGTCGTGGCGGATGGTAAACTCAATGCCTACACCTGAGAACGAGCCTTTCAGGTCATCAGTGGCCATCTGCACGTCTTTGGCGGAGATATACACGGAGTGGGGGTCCAGCTCAGCCAGGATCTGCGGCATGGCCTTCTCCACCAGATCATCCACATTCACGGTGTCCACATACTTGTCATCAATGATGTGCAACAGGTTGTTCAACTTATTGCTGCTCGAATTGATGATACTCAACCGGTTGCCTGAAAAGTGGTTGGCGTAGAATGTACCAATCAAAATACCAACGACCACACACAGGGCCATCACCAGCGGCATATACCTGTTATTTCTCTTCTGTGTCATCTCTCATTACTCATTACTCATTACTCATTTCTCATTTCTCATTTCTCATTCCTCATTCCCCCAGGTACTCCACTTCTATTCCTGCTCGCTCCAGCAAATCTATACCATCTGTCAGACGGTATTTCTCGCCATATACCACGCGCTTGATGCCCGACTGGATGATGAGCTTGGCACACTCTATACACGGTGAGGCGGTAATATAGATGGTGGCACCATCAGAGTTATTGCTTGAGCGGGCCAGCTTCGTGATGGCATTAGCTTCTGCATGCAACACATAGGGCTTGGTGACGCCGTTGTCATCCTCGCAGATGTTCTCAAAGCCACTGGGCGTACCGTTATAGCCATCACTGATAATCATGCCGTTCTTGACGACCAGTGCTCCCACCTGCCTTCTCTGACAATATGAGTTCTGGGCCCATATCCTGGCCATCTCCAAGTACCTCTGGTCAAACTTCTTTTGCTTCTCCCTGTCCATATATTTTCAATGCTTAATGCTTAATGTTCAATGTTCAATGTTCAATGTTCAATGTTCAATGTTCAATGTTCAATGTTCAATGTTCAATGTTCAATGTTCAATGT
>JBGUQW010000035.1:0-7810 GCA_045131435.1 Prevotella sp. | reverse complement strand
TATTTAAAGCATGGCAAAGAAAACCGTCGCTACCCTCCACGAAGGCTCAAAGGATGGTCGCGCTTACACAAAGGTTATCAAGATGGTGAAGAGCCCCAAGACTGGTGCTTACGTCTTTGATGAGCAGATGGTTCCCAACGAGGCCGTTAAGGACTTCTTCAAGAACTAATTCTTTATAAATCATATAGAAAAAGGCTGAAATCGAATGTGGTTTCAGCTTTTTTTATTAACTTTGTGCCCAAATAGAGTTAAGTATGGGAATATTCGGATTTTTTAATAAGGAAAAGAAGGAGACGCTGGATAAGGGTTTGGAGAAGACCAAGACCAGCGTGTTCGACAAACTGGCCCGTGCCGTAGCAGGCAAATCGAAGGTTGACGACGATGTGCTTGACAACCTGGAGGAAGTGCTGATAACATCGGATGTCGGTGTTGAAACGACGCTGAAGATTATTGAGCGCATTGAGGAACGTGTGGCTCGTGACAAATATGTGTCGACGAGTGAACTGAACGCTATCCTGCGCGACGAGATAGCCTCGCTGCTGGCTGAGAACAACAGTGAGGACAACGACAACTGGGACCTGCCCAGCGACCATACACCCTACGTGATACTCGTTGTGGGAGTCAATGGCGTGGGCAAGACCACAACCATCGGCAAGCTGGCTTGGCAGTTCAAGCAGGCTGGCAAGAAGGTCTATCTGGGTGCTGCTGACACCTTCCGTGCAGCTGCTGTCGAACAGCTCTGCATCTGGGGTGAGCGCGTGGGCGTGCCTGTCGTCAAGCAGCAGATGGGTTCCGACCCTGCCTCCGTCGCTTTCGACACCCTTCAGAGTGCCAAGGCCAATGGTGCCGACGTGGTGCTGATAGATACCGCTGGACGTCTGCATAACAAGGTGGGCCTAATGAACGAGCTGAAGAAAATCAAGGAGGTGATGAAGAAGGTGCTTCCGGAAGCTCCCGACGAGGTGCTGTTGGTGCTGGACGGCTCTACAGGACAGAATGCCTTTGAGCAGGCTAAGCAGTTTGCGGCTGTCACGCAGATTACTTCGCTGGCCATCACCAAACTCGATGGTACGGCCAAGGGTGGAGTGGTGATTGGTATCAGCGACCAGCTGAAGGTGCCCGTGAAGTATATCGGACTGGGTGAGGGCATGAAAGACCTGCAGTTGTTTGACCGAAAGGAGTTTGTTGATTCGCTGTTTCACGATGAACATTGAACATTGAACGTTGAGATGAAGGAGAAGCCAACAATCGATTTCATTAGTTTGGGTTGCTCGAAGAACCTTGTCGACAGCGAGATGCTGATGGGACTCTTCGAGGCTCATGGCTATCATGTCACCCATGATGCCGAAGACCCGCAGGGTGAAATCGTTGTTGTCAACACCTGTGGCTTCATTGCCGATGCCAAGGAGGAAAGCATCAATACCATTCTGGAATTTGCACAAGCCAAGACTGAAGGACGCATCGAACGACTCTACGTGATGGGCTGTCTGTCAGAGCGTTATCTGGCCGACCTTGAAGTTGAGATTCCAGAGGTCGACGGATGGTATGGGAAGTTCAACTACAAGCAGTTGGTAGAGGACTTGGAGACCCACCCCCTTGCCCCTCCCTATATGGAGGGGAGTGGTTACTATGATAAACATGAACTATCATCTCCTCGCCCTATAGGGAGAGGATGGGAGAGGGTCTTAACCACCCCTTCTCACTACGCCTACCTGAAGGTATCGGAAGGCTGCGACAGACATTGTGCCTATTGTGCCATCCCCCTGATTACGGGGCGACACCAGAGTCGTCCCATGCAGGAGATTTTGGACGAGGTGCGCTGGCTGGTCAGTCAGGGTGTCAAGGAGTTTAACGTCATAGCCCAGGAGCTGACCTATTATGGTGTGGATATTGATGGTAAGCAGCATATTGCCGAACTGGTAGAGCAGATGGCCGATGTTGAGGGTGTGGAGTGGATTCGTCTGCACTATGCCTATCCGGCTCATTTCCCCTGGGAACTCTTGCGCGTGATGCGGGAGAAGAAGAATGTCTGCAAATACATGGACATTGCCTTGCAGCATATCTCCGACCACATGCTCAGCAGGATGCAGCGTCACGTGACGAAGGAAGAGACGATGGAACTGATTCGCAGGATGCGTCACGAGGTTCCTGGCATCCACCTGCGTACGACGCTGATGGTAGGCTTCCCCGGCGAGTCGGACGAGGACTTCCATGAACTGGTGGAATTTACCAAGTGGGCCCGTTTCGAGCGTATGGGTGCCTTTGCCTATTCCGAGGAGGAAGGAACCTATTCTGAGAAACATTATGAGGACGACGTGCCCGATGATGTCAAGCAGGCCCGACTGGACAAGCTGATGCGCGTTCAGCAGAATATTAGCGCAGAACTGGAGGCAGAGAAGGTGGGTACGGTGATGCGTGTCATCATCGATCGTCAGGAGGGCGACTGGTATGTCGGACGTACTGAGTTCTGTTCGCCTGAGGTTGACCCTGAGGTGCTGATACCTGCTGAAGAAGGGCTGACCATTGGTACGTTCTATGATGCCCTGATTACTGATGCTGAGGAGTTTGACTTATACGCCACAACAAGATACGAATAATCAAGACACACTACTTTAAGATTATGAACAACAAGGAATTTATTGCTGAATTGGCTGAGCGTACAGGCTATGGGATGAAAGACACCCAGAAGTTGGTGAACAACGTCATCAACGCCATGGGTGATGCTTTCCAGGAAGACAATGCTGTGCTCGTTCCTGGCTTTGGTACTTTCGAGGCCAAGAAGAAGATGGAGCGTGTCATCATCAATCCCTCTACGGGACAGCGCATGCTGGTCCCACCGAAACTGGTATTAAACTTCAAGCCCAACCAGACATGGAAGGATAAACTGAAAGGAGGACAGTAACGATGGGAAAACTGACAATACAGGAGATTGCTGCTGTTCTCATTGAGAAGAACGGCATAGAGAAACAGGATGCCAACCGCTTTGCATCCGCTATGTTCACGCTGATACAGGAACGTCTGGAGTCCGACCATCTTGTAAAAGTCAAGGGCTTGGGCACCTTTAAGATTGTGGACGTAGAAGCACGTGAGAGCGTCAGCGTAAATACTGGTGAGCGCTTCACCATCAGTGGCCACTCCAAGGTGACATTCACACCTGATGCAACGATGAAGGAGCTGGTGAACAAACCCTTCTCGCAGTTTGAGACCGTCGTGCTGAACGATGGCGTGGAGTTTGAGGACGTTGAAGAGGAACAGCCCGTTGTGGAGGAACCCGTTGTGGAGGAGCCTGTTGTGGAGGAGCCTGTAGCTGTAATGGCTATGCCTGAACCAGAGCCTGAGCCAGAACCGGAACCTGAACCAGAACCAGAGCCTGAAGTGGAACCAGAGCCAGAGCCAGAACCTGAAGTGGAACCAGAGCCAGAGCCTGAAGTGGAACCTGAGCCAGAGCCTAATGCGGAGGTAACAGAAGAAACAGCCACTGAGGACTTCGTGCTTGACGAAGAAGAAGGACGTCCGTGGGGACGTTGGCTGTTGAGTGCTCTGGGCGTATTACTGCTGATGGCATTGTCTGCTTTTGGAGGATACTATTATGGTAGCCAAAAGCAACCAACGCTGGCTGCTGTTCCTGACACCATTGTTGTCAGAGACACGGTGGTGATGGCACCAGTGGATAGTGCTCTCGTTGCCAAGACAGAGACATCTGCTGAGGTAGCAGAGACACCTGCTGAGGTAGCTGAGAAGCCTGCAGCTGTTGTTGAGAAGCCTGCAGCTGTTGTTGAGAAGCCACAAGAACAGCCTAAAGCTGAGGAACAACCTGTTGTTGACAAGTACGCCGAGAAAGATGCCCGTGTGCGTCTGGGAGCCTATCGCATCGTGGGGTTGGACCAGGAGGTGAAGGTGCAGGCAGGCCAGACCTTCCGTAGCATCTGCAAGGCCTACCTGGGTCCTGATATGGAATGCTATGTCGAGGTGTTTAATAACCTGCCGAAGAATCCTACAGTCAAGGCAGGACAGGTGATAAAAATCCCTAAGCTGCAAGTAAAGAAGAAGCGCCAGCAGACTGCCAAGAAGTAAGGGCAGGTTGCTGACGCATCCTCAAAAAACGTACAGACGGATTCTTAAAAAACTATTTGATCGTAACGACTACTGGGTTCTCCATCTCTTTCTTCCATGCAGAGAGGTGGTTGAACCAGTCTTTGGCCTGATGGAAGCCGAAGGTCTCTTTATCTGAAGTATAGCTTACCTTGTAGGCCATATGGTTGCCATTGACTTTCAGCACATACGCATAGTTGTCTTTATTGGCCGCTTCCTCGCTGACGATGTTTTCCCTGGGTATCAATATGCCCAGTCCCACCGTTTCACGACTCCATTTGGTGGTGTCAGCAGCAGGATAGTCAGTACCCCAGCAACCACGCAGGCCTCCCTTGTCGCTGAACTCCTCAGAGCCTTTCACGTTGATGATACCTGTAGAGAAACGATAGGCGCTGACATCCTTGTTGAAGAACACGTCAACATCCGTATCGCGATGTCCGGCATATTGTGTATAACGCAGGGTCATGTTGATGGGTGATGGGTGTTGGGTGATGGGTGATGGAGCTTGCCAGCCACGATCAATGACTTCTACGATAGCACGCAGAGGACCATAGCTGATGACGCGCTGTGTCCTTGTACGAACAGGTTCGACGAGGGTGGGCTTTTCTCCGTTCCAGCCACGAAAGGCACCCAGACCAAACGTCTGACCAACCCAAAGTACATCGTCACCATAGCCTTGCGCCTTCTGTTCGTCGGAGGTATAGAACTGGGTGTCCTTCAGCTCCAGCCGTTTCTGGTATTTACCATACAGGTCGAGCGTCTGACGTGCATCGAAGTAGATGCGGATGCCGTTGAGTTCGCTTTCGAAGTCTACACCGTGATGATGCTGCACATTATAGGTATAGGCTGCATCACCTCTTGCCGTGAGGGCTTCAATATAGTTGTTCTGCTGATTCTTCTTCAGCGTCTTGTCCTTGGTGTTGGCCAATACCATCTCAGCATATACGCGGGCAGGATAGGAGCGAGGCTCGCCTTCCAGACTGAATGTGATGGCATATTCCTTCGTTTCCTTCTTGCCGAGGTCAGCCAGAAAACACAGTTCGTCATAGCTGTCGTCCTGATTCATGTCGTCCAGCTGACAGGGAATCTCCTGGCCGTTATGAGTGACCAGTGCTGAGCGAACATCACCATAGGGTGTCGTCTTAATAATAATAGGTACGTCCGCGCGAGGACTGTTAGTTGGGTTATTGACCGTTACGACAACGGTGTTCTGGGCTGTAGCTGACGTGCTGAGCACCGACAGAAGAAGCATCATGATAACTTGTTTCATATAGCTATAAAGTCGTGTGATTGTTTATGCAATTTTTTACAAAATAAACGAATATCACCCCAAATATGCACCTTTTTTTATCTTTTTTAGGTTAAAATTTGGTTTTTACAATATTTTTTAGTAATTTTGCATCGGTTTTTAACACTTATGTTATTTTATAGTGCGTAAAGTCTACGGAATACTGTTTGCCATCATGTTGGTTTGCTTCAGTTGCGAATGGCAGTTGAAACCCAGTGCCGACGAGGTGGATAGCGCTCAAATCAGCGTTGAGCGCTATGACCGTATTGAGACTCTTTTCCTGACCTCTGGCGACTATTCTGCCTTGCAACAGATGAACACCAGCTATCCCATGCAGACGCGTATGCTTATTGAGGATGTGCTTCATATCGGCAAGGTCAACGACGAAGCCATCAATGCCAAGTTCCTGCGCTTCTTTCAGGATTCCACTCTGCAGAAGATGTTAGGCGACGTCGAGGAACAATTTTCGGAGATGGACGACATCAACGAGGAATTGACATCTGCTTTTTCACGCCTGAAGGATGACATTCCCAATTTGGAGATTCCACAGATCTATGCCCAAGTGGGCAGCTTTGACCAGAGTATTATTGTTGGCAACAAGACTTTAGGCATCAGTTTGGATAAGTATCTGGGTGCTGACTATCCTTTTTACCAGCAGCATTATACCGCTCGTCAGCGTAATATGATGACTCGCGACATGATAGTACCGGACTGCCTGAGCTTCTATCTGTTAAGCATCTATCCCTTCCCTAATGCCGAACAGTCGTCGCAGGATGAGCGTGACATGCACATGGGTCGGATACAATGGGTGGTCAACCGTATCACAGACCGGGATGTCTTTAATAATTCCTTTGTCACCCATGCAAACCAGATGATGAACAATGACCATCACCTGACTGTCGATCAGTTGTTGCGTCAGGGAAGGTGATATTCCACATCCACAAGTGAATGAAGACACCTATTTATATAATAGAAGAAGAGAGACTGCGCAAGAACCTGGCACTGATCAGGGAAGTGGCGCAACGTACAAATGCAGAGTGGATTTTGGCTTTCAAGGCCTTTGCGCTGTGGAAGACGTTCCCCATATTCCGTGAGTACATCAGCAGCACGACGGCCAGTTCGTTGAGTGAGGCACGTCTGGCTTTGGAAGAGTTTGGTGCTAAAGCCCACACGTATTCGCCTGCCTATAAGGACGACGAGTTTGACGAGATAGTACACTGTTCTAGCCACCTGACGTTCAACTCGCTCAGTCAGTATGAGCGTTTCCACGAGAGGGCACATGCTTGCTCGCTGGGCCTGCGCGTGAATCCGGAGTATTCGGAGGTGGGTACGGCTCTCTATAATCCCTGTGCGCCAGGTACCCGTTTTGGTGTCACTGCTGACAAGTTGCCTGAGCAGCTGCCTGAGGATATTCGCGGCTTCCACTGCCACTGTCATTGTGAGAGCGGCTCGGACGTCTTCGAGCGTACCTTGGTGCATATTGAGGAGAAGTTTGCAAAGTGGTTTCCGCAGTTGGACTGGATCAACTTCGGCGGAGGCCACCTGGTGACGCGCAAGGACTACGACATCGAACGACTGGTACGTCTGATGGAAGGTTTCCATCATCGTTATCCGCACCTGAAGGTTATCTTTGAGCCTGGTAGCGCCTTTGCCTGGCAGACGGGGCCGCTGGTGGCCAGTGTGGTGGACGTGGTGGAGGACAAAGGCATCCGCACGGCCATTTTGGACGTGAGCTTCACTTGTCATATGCCCGACTGTCTGGAAATGCCGTACTATCCCGATGTGCGTGGAGCGGCCTCCCCCGACCCCTCCGAAGGAGGGGAGTGCGTTGCGGCGGATCAGACATCCCCTCCTTCGGAGGGACTTGGGAAGGCCTGCCTTTATCGCCTCGGTGGCAACAGTTGTCTGAGTGGCGATTTCATGGGTATGTGGCAGTTTGACCATGAGTTGCAGATGGGCGAGGAGATCATCTTCGAGGATATGATCCACTACACGACAGTGAAGACGAACACATTCAACGGCATCACGCACCCCTCTATTGGTATGCTGAAATGTGATGGAACACTTGAAATATTGCGCGAATTTGGGTACGAAGACTACCGAAATCGCATGGATTGACACTTTTTTCGAAAAAAAAAGGCCAAAAAGTTTGGAAGTTCAGAAAAAAGTCGTACCTTTGCATCCGCAATCGAGAGAGATGCCCCTTTAGAAGGGAAGAAAATGCGGAAATAGCTCAGTTGGTAGAGCACAACCTTGCCAAGGTTGGGGTCGCGGGTCCGAGTCCCGTTTTCCGCTCAATATGTTGAACAAAAAAGAGCACTCACGGGATTGGCCCGTAGTGAACAAAATGCCCAGGTGGCGGAATTGGTAGACGCGCACGTTTCAGGTGCGTGTGCCGCGAGGCGTGCAGGTTCGAGTCCTGTTCTGGGC
>JBGUQW010000034.1:0-9243 GCA_045131435.1 Prevotella sp. | reverse complement strand
AAGTCCCGTCTCATCGACAAGGTACATGGCCTTGTCAATGGTATAGCGGATATACTTGTCATCAGGGGCAAGGGTGAAAAACAGGTGGTGGAACATGTCGATGTCTGCCTTGGCCTCTATATCCAGCGTCACCTCCTGGGGTGTCTGCTTGACGAGGATAGGCACATTACTGTCCAACACGTAAATCTGCTTGTGGGCATCATTGACCATCTGTCTGGCCGTAAATACGGAACCAAGGCTGATGACAATGCATCCTGCCAGGAACACGGTGCAGACAATCGTCACAAGCTTAATCTTGTTCTCTACATTCTTTAATACCATAATATCTTTGTTTTTATCTTGTTATCGATCCGATTACGCCTGTGGCACTGGCCTTGGCCTGTGCTGCAACACCCTCACCGAAATTACGTGTCGAGAAAGCGGTATCACCTTCAGGAATCATCCATGCGGCAAGGTCTGGAACAAGGTTCAGACACTTCAGGGCAACAATGCTGGCAACGAGCATGTAACCTGCCGAGAAGAAAGCATCACCCATGTATTCTGTAACTGATGTGCCAACATCGGTAGCGGCTTTCAAGTCCTCGAACTGTACGCTGAGGACAATGTCAAAGAGCAATAGGACGTAGAAGCCTACGAAATAGAGCATGGCTCCGTAGAAATGGACGGTCAGATAACGGGTCGTCCACTTTGCCCATGAGCTTTCCCACTTCGGAAGGAGCGAGAACGCCCACTGGATAGGCCCGAAGATGGTCAGCATACCCAAAAGAATCTGCTGGACATACATTGTCGCCCACCATCCGATACGGTAGATGACCAGAGCCAGGAACATCAGGAGTTTGTCGAGGAACACAATGGTTCCGGCTGTCACGACCTTGGCATACTGAGCGGTAATCTCCTTTTCCTGCTGTCTCATGTCATCAGCCGTTCCCATGTCAAGGGCTGAGTCGTCTGTATTCTTCAACTTGTCAAGAAGAAAGGTATATTCCTCTCTCTTGGCAGTCACGCTGTCATTGAGCTGCTTGATGTACGGCACAACCTCGTCATACTTCTGCTGTACCTGTGCAGCCTCTGTCTCATAGAGGGCATTGGTATAACTACCAATACAGTTGGGAATATACGAAAGCAGGCTAAGAAAGCTGCCGTCCACAGTCTGAGGACCGATGCCGGTTGTCGTGGGAGGGTACCAGAACATCATAATGAGGGACACGCCCAGCACCTTCAAGATCTTTAATACATCAAGCGGCTCATGCCGAACCTGCATCTTATAGGTTATTCCTGCAGCCATAATAATTGAGAACAGGGCTGCAAGGCACATACTCATCTGAAGAATCCACCAAAAAGGGCCATTAGACCCGATAAAGTCTGAATTCAGCAGGAACTGATTCGTCTGGAAAATGACATCGTCAATCTCGTCTTCCAAAAGTCCGACACCCATGAAGTCAAAGGCTTCATCAACCATCGGTTCAATATCTCCAATATCTGCCATTTCTATCTTTGTTTAATGGGTTATCGTCTTTGAATAGCCTGAACTGCGGCCTGTTTCCAACGGGTCAGGCTGTTTAGCCCGCTGTTACGAACAAGGTTTTCCTTACGGTGAAGTGCTTGTGTACTCCATTGGGGACGATGGTAGGACTTCAGGAAAGACAGTAGCTTGACAAGCTTCGCGTCTCTGCTACGGACATCCTTATATGCCTGCATATACTGCTGCTCTCGCTCTGAGTTGGGGATATAGCCGTCCTGTATGCACTGAATGCCGAAGACAACCATGTCATAAGCTTCCTTCCATTCCTCATAGGTTCTGTAGCTGCCACCGCATAAGGTAATTTTCTCTATATGTCCTTTGAAAGTACTAAGGGCATCATTAACCTTGCCTTTCTCTATCAGCCATGCGGCATCCACCTGTCGGTCAAGGAGGTTCTCTGCCTCTACCTTGGCGCGTTTCGTCAGGTTTGAGTCAATCCTTTCCGCATAGGGCTCCTGCAACTTCATGGCTGCCACCGTCAGGGTACGGAAGGAAAGCTTGTTCTGCTCTGCAGCCCAGTTGCGGTAGTTCTTGTGAAGTACGTCATAATAGAAATCCGGCGTGAAGCTGCCGGAGCCTATTTCCTGAATCGTCACCTGGTTTTGTACACTCTCGTCATGGTTGTAGGTGACGTACTGCGCCTTGACACTTGCTGAAAGAGCAAGCAGCAAGGCCATCGTCATTGTCTGTCTTTTCTTATTCATATATTTACGTATTGATATATTTCCGTATTCCATTATCTGCGTCTTCTCAGAGCATCCTTGGATGATGCCTTCCATCGCTCCAGAGCCTCTAAACTGACATCGCGGACACTACGACGGTTATAGACCTCTGCCTTGTAATAAGCCAGTCGGAGCTGGATATACCGCCAAGTGGTGATATAGGCAGAGTTCAGCGTCTTGCGAATGTCATCAAAGGACTCGTCAATCTGCTGGACGATGCTCAAAAGCGTAGTCGTATTACAGGGAACCTTTCCTGTTCCGTAGGCAACTATGGCCGTCATGGAGGTGTAGATGTTCTTGCCGTCCTCATAGATGCGTTCGACAGCTTTTGAGCCAACGCTGATAATGATGGTATCTCCTGGCATGATATTGCCACGAAGCAACAGTTTCTCGTTATAGTCGTTCATCAGCGTCTTATAATCGTTGATACGCTTCTTGACATCGGAATAAGTGTCAACAGCATTGATGACCGTCGTAGCACTATTGGCCATCAGGTCAAGGACATCGAAGAGACGGGTGAACTCGTCGAGGTCAACATTGATCTCATAATGCTTATCCACCGATTTCTTGCTATACTGGTGAAGCACCTCATTGGCATGTTCAATACCATCCCTGACCATCAGCACGGAACGGATGCGCTTGTGGTCACGGATCAATGCCTCTACAGTCTCGAAATCGAAATTGAACTGAGCCATCATGTTCTGCGGCAGAGTCACCGCAAGAATAAGGATGGTAAGCCACTTGGCTGGTAAGTGTTTCCGTATCATTGGCAATAATCCTCCATAAAATCTACAAATAACAAGAATAGGAAGAATCCAAGAAGAACGATCAGACCGCAATAACAGACATAGAACAGACACCAGGCAAAACGCTGGTTGTCTTCGTCGAACCAACGTGCAGTCCATTTCCTGATGGCAGCAGATATGACTTTCCCGTTAATCTTCTGCATATTCTCTTTCCTCCCTTCTGTTTCTGGGCAGCATGGCCTGCCCGGCACTTTCCTTCCATCGGTTCAGGGCTTCAATGCCTATCGAACGGCGCTTGCTGTGGTCGATACCATTGAGAATGGTGTTGAAGAGCGTACTCTTCAAACTTCTGCTAGTCCTGATATAGTTCTCCAGCATACAGAGCTTGGCATAGATGGTGACAAGACGCGACTCAATATCACGGGCAATGGCCAGACGGTCACTGGCCCACAACAGATGGGGCAATCCTTCATCCTCTTCGGCATCAATCTGCTGGCCCTTCCTGTAGTCTGCATCGACAGTACAGGAGGGATAATCCTGTGCCAGTTCTGAAAGACGCTGGTTGATAATTTGGGCATTCTCCTCATCGGTCTGTTCATTGTCAAGCTCTATCATATCCACGACATCGGAGTAGCTGTATTCGGTTGTCAGTTCCCAATCGATCTGAAGGATGGCTCGGTGATAGCGGATGCCAAGGAAATAACTGGGTTTACGCTTCAGGCTGAGTTTGGCACGGAAGGTAACGACACTTTCCATACCACTGATCTTGCCTTTTCTGATATACTCATAGCCACTCCAGTAGCCTTCACCATCCCATGTGATGTGATAGGCTGCCTGAACCTGGTGCATGATGGCAGGGATGCGGGTCACATCATCCTCCTCTTGGGCAAAGTCATTCTGGACTTCATCCCGTATCTCCTCAATCTGCTTGTATTCAGACTTTGCCGTTGACAGTTGGCTTTCGAGGGCATCGATCTGACTTTCCAACTCACGGAACTTCGCCATCAGGTCTGCATCATAGCCAAGGTCACGGAGCTGGGTGGATATATTGTTCTTTTCCTTCTCCAGACTTTCTATATGACTCTCCAAATCATCGATGACCTGCTGTTTCTCCCTGAGCTTTTCATCCAGTTCTGCAACGGGATTGTCTTCTTCGGAAAGGCTCGTTTCCATAGCGAAACGCTTACTGGCTTCACTGAGTGACTTTCCCTGATTGCCATTCTCCTTCCATGAGGTGCTGCCTTCTCCTAACTTCTGGCCATCCGTACAGTGGACGGTGAAGATAACAGAAGAAACGCCCTTGATATGGGCTGCATCAGTAGCCTGATAGTATCGTTTGCTATCCATGCCCAGATAATAGCGTTTGCCGGAGTCATCCTCATGCTGCTTGTTGTAGTAGTCCAGCTTGGCATTCATCTGCGCGAGGAAACCGTCCAAATCCATGCTGTAGCTGTCAAAGACATCCTCATACACCTCTTCTGTATGGTTCCAGCTTTTGGTGACCATAATGGAATAGGCGTATGACTTCGCCCTCTGGTTGCCGTTCCTGCTGATGATATAGGCATGCTGGTAATAGCTGATGTTATACTGATTCCCGTCATTGGCCCTGTTCATCTGATTCACGCGGCTACGTGACCATCCGGCATAAGCCTCTGAATTGGAAAGAATCTGTTCCCGCTGTGAGGAATTAGGATAGAAGTTGGGATCAGTCGTTTCAAAGCGGGTCCATTCTGAGCCGTGGATAACGCTGTTGTCATCCGTCGGTGGCTCATAACGGCAAAGGGTCTCACTGCCTGAGTCCCTGCTGTAGATATAGTATCTCTGCGTATAATAGCTGTTCTTGTCGTTTGGCTCGTAATTGGAGATGAACTGGTCAATATCGTATTCTCCGACATCAAACAGATGAATCAGAGCCGTAGAGTCATTAGCTCCGAGCAACCCCAGAATGTCACCTGCTGCAGTAGCTCTGGACATGTTATCCATGAACTGACCTGCTGTATTGTAGAGTGAGTAGATGGTCTGAGGCGCACCGTTGAAGAGTCGGCCAACACGGCTGTCCTGGAAGAAACGCTCATTGATACCTCCGGAACTGGCCAGTGCTGCACCCATGGCCGCAATGTCTTCCATATCCATCTTAAGGTCATCAACAGTGATGCTGTCTGCCATCGCGGACAGGTCATCAAAGGTGGACTGCCAGTCCACACCACCAAGACGGGACATATCGAAGATTTCCTTTATGTCCTGCTTGACGGTGAGGAACGGAATGCTGCCGAAGGAAAGCGAGTTGTTGGTGACAACACTCTCGAACTGCATACAGAGGCTCTTGGTATCTTCCGTAGTCTTAATCAGGAAGGGAACCCAATAAGGTGCACGGTCTGGGTATTTGACCATCAGCTTGGCCACATCCCACGTCTTGGGGATGATATTCTGGCTGACAATACGGTAGATACGCTTGTAATAAGCATTCTCCTGCGCATTGCCGAACCTACCTGCGTCACGAAGATGCTTATAATCCATATACTTGGTCAGGAAAATGCCTGCTGTCGCTATCTCAGCATTCTTGTAGTGCTTCAGCATCGTCCTGACGCTCTCATCGCCCATCAGCTCAACAGCACCTTCGGCATTATAGGCAGCCAGCATGGCAGCAGCTGTCTTGTAGTCGATGTTGACGCTGTAATAGACAGCCATCATGTGCTGACTGAGGAACACACAAGCTAAAAGGATATATAAACGTATCTTCATGACTGGTAATCTTATGCTGCAAACTTTTTCGGAGGAAGGTTCAGAACTCTTCCTTCTGCCTTAACTCTTTGGGCAAACTCGATGGGTTTCTGAATGCCACTGCGCTCCCAGTCCTGGCAATAGACACGGATAGCTTCCTCAAAGTCACAATGGAGCTGGTCGTGGTAGAGCATCAGACCCTCTTTCTCAATCTTCTCCGTCGTGTAGGCCATATAACACTCATGGGGTTCCTCCACACCGATGACAAAGCTGACATTGCCACGCTTGATGAAGACTTCCTTGAACTGGCCACGTCCTTCCTTGTTCTCCAGACGGTTGATGGTGAAGATCTTCTTGATATCTGTCTCTGTCAATGCCAGTGTATCGGCAATAGGCGCAAACTTCTCCTTGAACTTGCTCTGGTCAAGGAGAACGAAAACACCTGAGTTGCTGATGATGGCATCCTTGACAATCTTATTGCCTGTGATGTCCTGAATATCCTGAGTGACCACGCCGACGGATGCCCAGTGCTTACGGGCTGTCTTATAGAGGTACTGAATATACTCGGCCATCGACGGGGTGGCAATGGCTTTCCATGCTTCCTCTATAACCAAGGTCTTACGGCATTTCTTGATACGCATCTTCTGGGTGAACACGTCCATGATAATCAGCAGCACAATAGGAGCCAATACTGGATTATCCTTAATCTGATCCAGCTCGAAGACAATGAATCGCTCGTCAAAGAGGGATGTTTCCATGTCGCTGTTAAGGGTTTCCTCGTACTCACCGCCCTTGTAGAAGGTAGAGAGGACGGCTGCATAGTCGTGAACATCGAACTTGGAAGAATCCAGATTCATCTCCTCCAGCAACTGGGGAATGCGCTGAAGGGAGAACTCATAGAAGGAATTGAAGCTGAGATTGGTGACACGCAGCTCTTTCCTGCGTTCCTCCATCTCATCAATGCGTCTGTCAATTTCCATCAGATAGCGATCCTGCATGGTCTCAGGCAAGAGACGCTGAATCTGACGGGTAGCGGCAATGACCTCACCCTCTGCAGCGGCAGGGTCGTTGGCAAGGTTACGGAGTTTCTGAATCTTCTCCATCGTGCGGTCAACAGGTGATGCTGTCTCTTCCTTCGGCTGCTCGTTCTTGGCTTCAGCGGCCTTTTCTTCCTGCTCCTTGCGGAACTTCTCGTTCTGTTCCTTGACGAACTTCTCGTAGGCTCCGCTGGTCTTGTCGGCCAGGCGCAGACGTTCACGAAGCTCTTCACGCTCCTGCTTGCTGAAGCCGTCGAAGGGATGGAAATATTCCTCGTAGTATTCAAATACCACCTTGTTCAGAATGGTTTCCTGAACCTTTGAGTATTCCTCCTGACCCTTATAGATTAGGAAAATCAGACTCTTGATGAAGTTCTTCTTCTCATCGAAGTTCTTGTCATACTCTTCTTTCGTGACCTTGAAGGGGTTCATGGAGATAGGATGCTCCTTGGTATAGGAGATATAGACACCTCCGGCTACCTGACAGAGCACCTGATAACTGTTACCGACATCTACGATAACCACATCCGTCAGTTGCTCGAAGAACTGGCGCATGACGGTGTTCATGAAGAAGCTCTTACCGCTACCACTGGGGCCAAGGACGAAGTAGTTGCAGTTATCGGTCATCTTCTCAGCACCTTCCTTGCCTGTGAAGTCCATACAGATGGGAACGCCCTGACGGTCTGTGTACCAGAACTTCAGGGGAGTCTTCTCACTCTTCTGCTGACACTCCTTATACATCATGCAGAGGGCTGCATCGCTGAGCGTCAGGAAACGGTCATAATCAGGATTGAGCTGGCTACAGTTGCCGGGGAAGCTGGAAACAAAGAGTTCGAGCTGGTTGTAGGCACGCTTGGAAATCTGGATGTTCATCTTACTGAAGAAGTTCTCCAGATAGTTCGTGACCCTGGCCATGCTGGAATCCTTGGAAACGGTAACGACAAGGTTGAAGTGGGCATAGACCAATTGCTTGTTCTCACGGGCTATGATGTTCTGAACATTCTTGATATCCTCTACGGCAAGCTGGTTGCTGGGAGAGGGGATAGAGCTATGACGGTTCTTTTTCTTGTCGAGCATTCCCAACTCCTTCTTCTGGTTGGGCATGAAGATGACCTGGTTATAGACGGCTGACTCAATGCCAGGAATGCTGTCAATTCCTGCCAGCAGGTCAACGGGCATCTCGCTGTTGTTGACTGTCATCAGAGAATAAGGACGGATCAACGTCGGCAGACAGATGCTATCAACATCCACCAGACTGAAGACACGACACTGCTTGTCGCCCATCCAGATGTCTTCACCGTCAACCTTGAAATTGCTCATAGAGTAATCAGGATCGCGGAAATTCATGGCGAAATAGCGGTCAACATAGTCGCGACATTTCTCTACATCGAGGAACTGGGCTTTCAGGCCTGCATCATGGAACTGGTCATGAACCTTGCTGAGCTTGTCAAGAAACTCATTCCATTTCTTGCTGTCATAGGAGAAGAGACGACTTTTCTTATTCTCCTGTGTGATACACAGGACAGTCTTTACATCGGTATATTTACGGCCATTGAAATAGCGGAAATAGGCCTGAGACAGTACTGAAACAGGGCCTTTCATGAACTCCTTTGCATTGAAACTCTTTCGGATGAAGATATCCTGCTTCTGAAGGATATAGCCCTCGCCAAGCGACTGGCAGATCTTCGTGAAGAGCTGGGAGTATTCGTAATAGCTGTCGGTATCGGCAGAGTATTTCTGAACGGGATTGCTTATCTCCATCAATGCGGAATAGTCCCCGGTCTTGGTGTAGATGATGCCGACACCATCCACATCCTCGACGGAGAAGTAGATATCCTCGAAGACCTTGGAGCGTTTGCCTCCCGTGCCGAATGCCTTGACAGACACGGCCATTCCGCAAAGGACGGAGAGGAAAACCAAAACGACATAAACGGTCATAGCGTATTCTTATATTGAAATATTTCTGTATTTTCTTATTGATGTATTTCCGTATTGCTACGGATATGCTTAAATCTCTGAATCCCGCTTATAGACGAGGACTCCGTGATACACCTTCTTCGTATGAAGCCCCTTCATCTGCTTGAAGATAATCATCGAGATACCGATGGCACAGATGACTGTCAGAACAATCAGGCCGATGACAAACCCCATGAGCGAATAGGTGATGATAAACGACAGGATGGCTGCTCCTGCAGTGCTGGCAGCCCAGTAGATGTAACGCCCTCGGAGTCCCATGAATTCAAGGGGCCGTTGCAGCCCCTTGAATACTGGGTATTCCGGATAATCGTTGTTTGAGAATTGGTTCATTAGAAGCCTGTGATTACACCATCTTCAATACCGAAGAACAGAGGCAGAGCCTGGGCTGCTGCAATCAGGAACACACATGCACCGATGATCATCATGATAGACTTCTTGAAATTCTGCTGAATTTTTGTAAGTATCTGATACTCAGAAACTATTGAAGGCACAAAATAGCAAAAGGAACAAACTGGAAA
>JBGUQW010000033.1:0-46304 GCA_045131435.1 Prevotella sp. | reverse complement strand
CCAATTGCGCATAACTTTTCTTCTAGACTGTAACTACGTTTCATTTGAACCTTTAAGTTGTGTCCAACTTTCTGGGTTCACTTCAGTGTGACATCTAATAAAAACGTTATAGTAAAGTAAGACGAGATATTGGAGTCACACGAAAGGAAAAGGAGTCGCGACAATATCGCGGCTCCTTTCTCGATTGTTATATGGTAATGGAAGGTTTGGGGATTACTTAACCATGACCTTGAGCCTGCGGCTCGAGCTCATTTCCGCTCGGAAAAGCTCAAGCGAGCTTGGCTTTTCGCTCACTTAACCATGACCTTGCGGACGGTGCCATCGCTCATGCGGACGATGTTGAGCCCGCGCTTGGCAGTGGTTGTCTGACGTCCGGCGGCATCGTAGATGGCGTTGACCTCAGCGTTGCTGTCAATCTCGACGGCGTCGATGCCTGTTGCATCCTTGTCGCCAAAGACAACACCCTTGACCTTGTTGCCATTGGCGTCATACATATAACGCTCTGTCGTGTCGTAATATCCGTTGACGGGAGTCAGCAGCTTTCCGTTGGGCCATGTAACGTTCTGGAAGAAGCATACATAACCGTTCACGGTCACATTGGAGTTGTCAACAGTCAGGACAGAGGTCGATGTGGAATTCTGGCCCGTCAAACTACTCTTGATAGTCACGTTCTTTGCATCCTTGAATGTCAGGTTGGCATTGTCGTACACTCTTACAGGCAGGCTTTCCACCGTCAGGCTTCCCTCACCAGTGATAGTGGTATTGGCCGAAATGTTGACGGGTACGTTGTCGGCATTGTAAGCATCCTGTGAATTGGTTATCACGTTGGTTCCAGCAAGCTTGATGGTCAGTCCGTCAACGCTGGCATTCTTGATGGCATTAGTCTTTACATCCTTGTAGTCGATGGTGGCGTCGGTGAGCGTCAGCGTCTTGCTGCCGTCGAATGTCACGGCCGTTGGTCCACCGCTGGTGATGTACTTGCAGCCTACGCCCTGACGGTTACAATTGGTGACGGGTGTGCCGGCAATGGTGATGCCGTAAGTGGTGGTGACGGGCGAGAAGCGGACATTTGTCATGACAAACGAGTGACTGCCGTTCTTGTAGATGTGACCATTGAAGTAGCATCCGGCAGTTTCGCTGGCATCGAAGTCCATCTGGTCGAACGTCAGCGTTCCTGCGCACAACGCGCCACTGTTCTTACCCTGGATATTATACTGGGTGCTGGAGTAGCGTCTGATGAGTTTCACGTCGTCGTTGTCCCCCACGGCATAGATGCCACGGCCGTCGCAGACGATGTCCAAACCCTTCAAATCGACTTCCAGGTTCGTCTGGAACACGCGGATACCGGTAGTGTTGTTTCCGTCTGTCACGTTAATGGCAACCTTGCCGTCGCCTTCCATTCGCAGCGTACCGCTTCTCAGGACATAGATGCCTTCCTTGCCGTTCTGGTTGATGGTGTTGGTGCCACCGTCGCAGCGTAAGATGACTTTCTTCGGAGCGTCTGTGATGTAGAAGGCCGGTTGATTGGTGTTATTCGTGAGGGTGACATTCTGCAGCGAGAAATAGTAGTCGTTCGTATTCTCCTTAAAATAGATCTTTCCTGACGTCAGGCCGTCCACCAGGATGTTGCTGGCGTTGAGGTTGGTCACGGGCTGGCCGCAGACTTTCACGTTAGAGTAGGTGTTGGCGGGCATGCCGATAACCACCTTATCGGTCCAAGTGCCGGAGAGGTCGGTGAATCCTTGCTTGTCGGAGTTGAAATATACAGGAGTCTCAGCTGTGTTCACGCCACAACCGGTGAGCGTGGCACTCTTTAGGCGGGCCATAGCGGTATGCGAAGCAGTTACAGAGATAGTGGATTTGTTTATCACCAAGTCCGTGCGTGTTGAAGAAATACCAGTGCCGTCAATGCCATAACCGGCTTCAATCTCAAAGTTACAGCCGTCAATGGTAATCACTGCTTCGGCGGTCTGGGGATAGATGCCCGTGTATGCACTACCGGCTTTGACGGTCAGTTTACCACTACCAGTGAACTTGGTGGCCTTATACAGTTCAATGCAATTGGCGTTTTGTGAAGTGAGCTTTCGTGCGGCATCGAACTTAATGACGAGACCGTCAATGCCGTAGTTGGCAATACATGGATAACCCGATGGGGCCTTATAATCCCACCCCAGTGTCAGGGTCTTGGTGTCCTTGTCCCATGAGGCTACACCTTCCTCGCTTGAGCTCGATGCTGTGCGGAGAATCTTGGTGCCTGCCATCAGGTTAGGACGGATTTGCAGCTCGGTAAGCAGCGTACCACCGGCATCGGTCACACCAGTACCGGCGACAAACTTCGAACCAGAGGTGAAGAGCATACAGTCGTCGAAGGTTGCACTCTTGAATCCCTGGATAGCACCAGCGTCTCCCCTCAAATCTCCATACACGCGAGAGAAATAGAGAATAGCCTTGTCCTTGTTTCCATAAAAACAACAACCTGCTCCTGCACTTAAATCAAGGCGGGCATTCCAGATGTCAAAGGAGCTTTCTTCTGCATCTATGCAGGGATATCCGGTGTTCGTGTTTGCAGAGTTGTTTATGGTAATTTTATGGCTGTTACCAGTAATAACGACATAGCTGTAGTCGAAACGCATGCCCATACCTTTACTGTCATTACGTGTAATGGTCAGGTCGCTTTCCAGATTGATGTAGAAATTTGACGAGCTGCTACCCAGCTCATAGCCAGAGATACCGTTATTTGACAGTGAAATGTCTTTAAGACTCAGCGTCAAAGTACTTTTCTTGAATGTAGCCGTACCACTGCCAATCGTGTAGGTGCCGTCCTTAGTCAGGTCAATACTCGTGCCGCCAACTTTTAGTGACGATGCAGCATTTACCATAACCACTCCTGCCATGAGGAGAAGTAATGAGGTAAATAATTTCTTCATAAGTTTTTTAATTTAAAGGGTTAATATTATTTTTGCGTTCTGTTATCAGTTCGATGGTGCAAAGTTAGGCAGTTTTTTTTAAACGGCGTTGTCTTTTTCGCCCAATATTTTGTCATTTTCGAGCATGCCCTTGACTTTTTCGAGCAAGTTGCTTGTCTTTTTTTGCACGAATATCAAAAAAATGTTGTATCTTTGCAGCAGAAAAAATGATAGAAATCACGATGAAATCGGCAAAAATGAGCAAAAAACACCGTTTTTACATCATACTGGCACTACTGCTTCCTCTTGGTGCATGGGCACAGACCGAGAAGGCCGACTCGCTGCTAAGACTCTTTGACAGCCAGCAGTCCGTCAGCGTGGCCAACCAGCTGTTCGACCTCTTCGATGCCGAGGAGCTGACCGACAGCCATATCAAGATGACGGAAAAGACACCGCTTGACACGCTGCGACAGCAGGTGTGGTACTGGGCAGCAGAGTATTATAACCAGTATCAGCAGTATAAAAAAGCTTCAGATTATGGATTGAAAGCCCTGCCCTTGTGCGAGGCCGGCAACAACCGGACGGTGGAGGGCGACTGTCTGGCCATTCTCTCCATCAGTCTGCTGCGTCAGGGCGACTTCCAGCAGGCCATCGGCTTTGCCAAGCGTTTTCACGGCCTCCTACCAGCATGAGGATGCCGAAGAGTGCATCCTGGAAGGTCTGCAGTATGCCGCCAAGGCCGGCGATACCGGACGTCTGGCCATCCTCAACGGTATGGCTTGCGAGGTGTACTACTATCAGAAGCAATACCCCAATGCCCTGAACTACGGTCGGAAGGCATTGGAGATAGAGCAGCAGCTGGGGCGCAAGGACAAGGTGGCCATGCGACAGTCGCAGGTGGCTGGTGCACTCATCGGCATGCAGCGTATGGACGAGGCCCGACAGCTGCTGGACGAGGCCCTGCCCGTGCTACGCGACACGAATCCACACTCCTATGCCATTGCCTGCAACCAGATGGGCGACATCCTGCTACACGACAAACAGAATACTGAGGCTGCCAACTATTTTAAAAAGGCCCTCCAGATACTGATGAGCCAGAGCGACCTCTACAACGAGGGGCACAGCCGTCGCGGACTGTACCTGTC
The DNA here is from genome assembly GCA_045131435.1 of Prevotella sp. Taxonomy (GTDB): domain Bacteria; phylum Bacteroidota; class Bacteroidia; order Bacteroidales; family Bacteroidaceae; genus Prevotella. Next base: position 42,253 of record JBGUQW010000033.1, on the reverse strand, counting down.
GCTGCGCAACACTAGTCCTGCGAAGGCTATGGAGCACATCGACCGCTACATGGAGTTGCGCGATTCCATCTACAACCTGCGCACCAGTGCCCTCGTGACACAGTATGCGGCCTTGTTGGGCAACCAGCGCCTGCAGGCTGAGAAAGCCGAGCTGCAGCGCCGTCATCGCAACACGATACTGATTGGTACTGCCGTCTTTCTGCTTGTCATGGGCTTGATAGCTCTCTTGGCCTACTACCGCATCCGCCGTGAGCAGCGTCGCATTGCCGAACTGACACGACAGGTAGAAGAGCTTCCACAGTCAGAACCAGACAATAGCAATCAGGAATTCCTGATAAAGCTCGTCGACGTCGTCAACCAGCAACTGTCGCAAGGACAGTTAGGCGTAGAGCAGGTGGCCGAACAAATGAATATGAGTGCTACCACCTTGCGCCGACAACTCATGCAGGCTACAGGAGAGTCGCCCAAAGCATATTTCACGGCTATACAGATGCGAAAAGCCACCCATCTGCTGGCAAACACCAATAGTTCCGTCGCCGACATTGCCATGCAGTGTGGCTACCAGGAGGTTTCCAGCTTTATCCGAGCCTTCAAGCGCATCTATGACGTCAGCCCGTCACAGTATCTGAAACGATAAAGCCGCACAAAGGGACAGATTCACGGCATCGCGCCAACTGCGTCAAGACTGTTCCTTGGCTTGGAAGGCGAGGGCGTAGGTGCGCATCTGCTTCACCATTGCCAGCAAACCGTTGGAACGGGTGGGGGAGAGGTGCTCACGCAGTCCAATCTCTTCGATGAAGTAGAGGTCGGCATCAAGGATTTCCTGTGGGGTATGGTCGCTGAGCACACGGATGAGTAGCGACACGATGCCCTTGACAATCAAGGCATCGCTCTCTGCCGAGAAGTGAATGACGCCGGAGGTGTAGTCGGCTTGCAGCCACACGCGACTCTGACAGCCGTCGATGAGGTTGCTGTCGGTTTTGTACTTCTCGTCCAGCGGTTCCTGTTCGTTTCCGAGGTCAATGAGTAGCTGATAGCGGTCCATCCAGTCGTCAAGGCCAGAGAACTCCTCGATGATTTCGTCTTGTATTTCGTTGATGGTCATTTTAATTAGCATTTAGAAATTAGTAATTAGTAATTATGATTACCACTGTGCGGCAGTCATTATGCGTTATGAATGATTTTGAACAGTTTGTCTGAGGGGCGCACCTTTTCCGGCACCTTGATGCTGACGCGGGTGCCCTGCTGGGCGGTCTCTACGGCATGGGTGTCGTCGTGGATTTCGTCGACGGTGACATAGAGGGCACCGGTGGTAGGTCCGGTGATGAGCATCTTGTCGCCTACGCTGAAGGTGTCGGCTTCGACGGTGAACTCGGCAACGCCTAATTTCGAGAAGTATTTGACGCCTTTGCCGATATACTGCTTGCGCTCGGTGGCATTCGATCCGTAGTTTGAGTTCCATTCGCCCAGCGTCTGCCCCAGATAGTAGCCGTCCCAGAAACCACGATTGAAGACTGTTGCCAATCGCTCGTCCCAGGCATCCTTGCGCGCTTCGGTAAACAGTTTTTCGTTATCGTTGTCGTTAACGTTATCGTTGTCATGTAGCACACTGCGGATGGCGTCCTTGTAACACTGCACCACGGTAAGTACGTATTCAGGACCTCGCGCGCGTCCTTCTATTTTAAATACGCGCACGCCGGCATTCATCATCTTGTCGATGAAGCGGATGGTCTTCAGATCCTTGGGCGACATGATGTATTTGTTGTCAATCTCCAGTTCGGTACCCGTCTCACGGTCGGTAACCAGATACGAACGCCGGCAAATCTGCATGCAGGCACCACGATTGGCACTTCTGCCCGTGTTGTCGAGACTCATGTAGCACTTGCCGCTGACGGCCATGCACAGGGCTCCGTGACAGAACATTTCTATGCGTACCAGTTCTCCTGAGGGTCCGCAGATGTGCTGTTCAACTATCTGACGATGGATCTCGGCCACCTGTTCCATCTTCAGCTCACGGGCCAGCACGACGACGTCGGCAAACTGAGCATAGAACTTCAGGGCCTCGACGTTCGAGATGTTCAGCTGGGTCGAGAGGTGGACTTCCATCGGGTGATGGGTGATGGGTGATGGGTGATGGCTAATACCATAACGGCAATATTGCATGACGGCGATGTCGCAGGCGATGATAGCCGTGATGCCTGCCTCACGGGCAGCATCCACAATCTGGTGCATCAGCAGGATGTCCTCGTCGTAGATGATGGTGTTCACCGTGAGGTACGACTTCACGCCAGCCTCGTTGCAGGTGGCGGCAATCTCACGCAGGTCGTCAATCGTAAAGTGGTTGGCTGAGTGGGACCGCATGTTCAGCTGTTCTACGCCAAAGTACACGCTGTCAGCCCCCGCCTTCAGGGCTGCTGCCAGCGAGTCGCGGCTACCCACAGGAGCCATGATTTCAAAGTCTTCCAGTTTCATGGGTGCAAAATTAATAAAAAGAAATGAGAAATGAGAAATGAGAAATGAGAAATGTAAATGAAAAATGAGAAATGGGGTGGATTGCAAACGATTACGGGTGAAAATTAAGCATTAAGCATTAAGAATTAAGCATTAATTCGTAATTTTGCACGCAGAAATACTAAAACAAAACAATACGAGTTATGAAGAAACTATTCCTGATGAGTCTGGCCCTCTGTTTGTCGCTGGGTGCGATGGCAGACGGCGAAAAGATTGATGGTTCAAAGCTCTCGAGTATTACTTTCGAGGGTTACAAGGTGGTGTTGCACTACAAGAACGGCACGACCAGTACGGCAGAGATGGAGGCTGTCACTATCGACATGAGCTCCGCAACCAGCATTGAAGAGCGTGTGGCCATCACCGAGAAGGCCGGCATTGAAGGCAAGAACGTGTATAACCTGAAGGGTCAGCTGGTGGGAACCAGTGCTGCCCGTCTGGAAAAGGGTATTTATATCATTGATGGTAAAAAAGTTGTTATCAGGTAACGAAAGGAGGAGTTATTAACATGAAAAGAATGACATTTATTCTGACGCTGCTCACCATCATGATGGGACTGAGCACAACGGTGAAGGCACAGCAGGCGTGGACTTTTGCAACAGTTAGCGCCTCGGACCAGACGAACCTGAATGCAGACACCCAGAACTGGACATACGAATCCGATAATAACCGTTGGCTTCAGCAAAGCAAATTGGCCGATGTCGCATTGACGGCCAATGGTGTAGAGCTGGAATTCTCGAAAGGCCTGAAGTTTACAACGACAGCTGCCGACCAAGTCCGTGTTGACGCTAAAAAAGGCAGTCTGACGTTGAACAATAAGAATGCCGTGTTGAAGATTTCCAATGTTAAAGCAGGACAAATCCTGACCGTGGAATGTCAGTCGTCCAGCAGCTCGACGGCCCGCACGATTACCGCCACCAATGTTGACGTCACTGCCGGATTCACAGAATCTAAGGACAAGACTACCAACAAGGGTACCGTGAAAGAGGACGGCACCATTTCGATACAGTCTACTGGCGGCATGTATGTCTATAGTATTAAGGTAGAGGACGCTGGCAGCCAGGGCGGTGGCGAACAAGGCGGTGGCGACACTGAGAGCGACGTCACGCACTACGACAAGCCTTCGAACCTGGGTGTCAACCAGGCCATCCTGACACTGAAGGACCAGAGCCGTAAGTATTACAATACGGAGGATTTGGACGGTATTGACTTTGATGGTGCCGAAGTCCGTGTGACACCGAAGAATATCGATGGCTTTGACCTCTATAAGAGCAGTGTTCGCACCATCAGCTTCCGTAAGGCCGAGAACAGCGGACAGGGTGATATTGTTAATCCCGAGGGTGCCGTACAGATTACGGAGGCCAAGGGTTGGCTGGAGTCTGCCTACATCAAGTTCCAGAAGATGGACAATGCCAAGAGCTATAACGTCTATGTCAAGGGCGGACAGTATGGCAGCTACACCAAGATCGACCAGCAGCTGGTACGCGACTATGGCAGCTATGGCCGTGCCGATGCCGTAGGTCTGCAGGCAGGTACCTACGAGATGAAGATTGTGGCTGTCAATGCCAATGGTGAAGAGGTGGCTGCTACTGCTAATGAGGCTACCAATTTGGCCGTACAAAACTACAGCCGCGAGGGCTTTGCCTTCAAGGGTTGTGACCCCGGTGCCTATAACAGCGACGGTACGCTGAAGCAGGGTGCCAAGGTGTTCTATGTCACGAAGAATACCGCCAAGACCATTTCCACCACTGTTGTCACTGACAATAAGGGTAATACGACGGAGTGTACTGGTCTGCAGGCCATTATCGCTGGCTACGAGAAGGGCTGTGATACGACTCCCATCGCCTTCCGCTTCATCGGGCTGGTGACCAAGGACGACCTTGATGCTGTTGGCAGCAGTGAAGAGGGCATTCAGGTAAAGGGCAAGAGAGCTGACTCTGAGCTGAACATTACCTTCGAGGGTATCGGTGACGATGCTACCATCCGTGGCTTCGGTTTCCTGGTACGCAACTCCAAGAGCGTTGAATTCCGTAACCTCGGCATTATGCGCTGCATGGACGACGGTGTCTCTCTCGATACCGACAACTCGAACATCTGGGTTCACCACATGGATATGTTCTACGGTAAGCATGGTAGCGGTGACCACGATAAGGGCGACGGACAGGTTGACGTGAAGAGCGACTCGAAACTCGTCACCGTCTCGTACAACCGCTTCTGGGATACCGGCAAGACCAACATGTTCGGCATGAAGTCGGAGTCTGGTCCTAACTACATCTCTTACGACCACAACTGGTTCGACCATTCAGACTCCCGTCATCCCCGTGTACGTACCATGTCTGTTCACGTATGGAACAACTACTTCGACAATGTCGCCAAGTACGGCGTGGGAGCTACCAGCGGCGCCAGCGTCTTCGTCGAGAACAACTACTTCCTGAAGACCAAGAAGCCCATCCTCTCCTCCCTGCAGGGTACCGACGGACTGGGTAGTGGTACTTTCTCTGGTGAGAATGGTGGTATGATTAAGGCTTACGGCAACTACTTCGACCGCACAGCCGCTCACTTCAGCTACTACACACAGGCCAATCCTTCTTCCAAGGGTTACGACGCCTACGAGACGGCTTCCCGCGACGATCAGGTGCCTGCATCGGAAAAGACACTGGTGGGTGGTACGACCTACAATAACTTCGATACCGACCAGTCGCTGATGTACGCCTATAACCCCGTTCCTGCCGAGGATGTTCCCGCCCTAGTTACCGGCTACTATGGTGCAGGCCGCATGAACCACGGTGACTTCACCTATCAGTTCTCAGACAATGTGGGTGTCGATGATACTGACTCTGCCTACGACTCTACGCTGGGTGGTATGCTTGACAGCTATACTTCAAACTTCGTAGGTTTCTTTGGCGACGAGACCGGAGGCAGTGACCAGCCTGGCGGTGGTGACAATCCTGGCGGTGGTGACAATCCTGGCGGTGGTGACCAGCCTGGTGGTGGTGACCAGCCTGGTGGTGGCGATCAGCCTGAGGGTACTATTCTTGCATCGTTCGACGGCAGTCCCTCACACAGCATGTTTACCGTAGGAGGTAGCTATGGCGACGGAAAGATCACCTACAATGGTACTTATTACAAGACGGGTGTCAAGATGAACAGCAGTGGTTCCATCACTTTCACACCGCAGAAGAACTACAACATGACACTGGTGTTGGCTACGGCGAAGAGTGGTAAGAACGTGAAGCTCAACGGAGAGCAAACCCCTGATGCCACCATTACGAATACGGAGGGGGCTTACTACCAGCTGGCTCCCATTGCCATTACTGCCGGCACACAATACCAGTTGACTAAGGGAAGTGCTGAGAGTATAGTTATGCTGATCATTCTCGAACCAGTAGAGTAACACTCTCCCGATAAATCACTACATACAAACTGACTACTAATGCAATGAGGGGACGATTCTGAGCAGAATCGTCCCCCTTATTTGCGTTACCCCTTTTTGCGTGTTAGGGCTTGTAAGTGGCTTCAATCGTCGGTACGGCTCTGGTAACCAGATTCTCGCTGAAGGTAAGATACCACTTGAAACCATCGTCGGTGATGACTGCTCCCAATCCCCAGGAGTTGAACAGCGAATAGGCTCTGCAGACCTTCACTCTCTCCAACGGATAGCGGAACTCGTAGGGAACCATGATGGCGTGGGGATCCTGTCCTGCCATAGCAATCTTGACGGTCAGACCGTTGCTCTTATCAAAGATGTAGGGCTGGCAGGCCTGGTCCAGGAACGAGAAGCTCTCGGGGACGGTAACCGTCTCTTCTACTAATGCTGTCTCGGGCACTGTGCTCTCAGTATTGATAAACTGCTTGCCGGGCTTTCCCATCATCACGTGCACCTCGTTGTCGTCACGGATGATCTGACCGTTGATATTGCGGATGAAAACCTGGTCGCTGGCACCACAGGCCACCACCTGCCACACCACTTCCGTAGCACTCTTACGATAGCCGCGGATGACCACGTCGTTCAGGTCGTAGTCGCCAAACTGCGTATCCTCGAAGCAGAAGGTGTACTTGTTCTCGTCGATGGTGGGGGGAGGGGGTACCATCAGACCGCCGAGCACTTCGAAGACAATGTCGTTGATGTCCTTGTCGGAACCAGACTCACAGCACAGATAGTTGTGGTTGTTGGCCCAGAACCACGCCATACGTGGGTCGCCAGACTTGAGCTTGGCCTTGGCGAAGTGTCCGTGCTGGTTGATGGCGTCGTTGAGACGACCGTCACCATAGAGCTCACCGTCGCGCAGCTCTTTGTCGTGACCAGGATCGTTCTTGGTGTCGATGCTGCGCAGCATGAATCCGATTTTATAGCCGGCAGGGAAGATATACTGTCCAGTGGTGCCAATGGAGGGTTCTCCGTCGCCCCAGTAGATGAGGGCGTAGGCCGTCTCGCGCTTGATGACGTTGTTGGTCATGTGGTAGAGATTGTCGTTGATGGAGTTCCACAGCTCCAGGGCACGGAACTTGGGACGGTCCTTGAAGAACTGTATCTGCTGGGCCTCGCTCATGCCCTCGATGTCCTGGGGCTTGAAATAATAGTAGTAGAGGTCGCAGTTCTCTATCTCATGATAGATGCTGTCATTCTTGCAAATGGGGGCCATGATGATGGGGTCGTCACCAGTGGTGATGGGGTAGTTATTGTTCTTCAGATAATACTGGTTGTTCTTGATCTTGTCGATGTTATCCTCCTTGTTGACCAGGTAGTCCTTGAAGATCATGTTGAACAGGTCGGTCTTGTACTCATCGCTGTAGTCGGTAATGGAGATGAGGTCGGGTTTGGTAAAGTCAGCGGTATGCTGGTAGAGCACCTCGTTCTCCCAACCGGTCCATGCCGCCTTGCCTGCCTGTGCACGCAAGGCACCGAAGGAGGGGCAGGAACTGACGATGGAAGGTGTGGCGAGATTTGCCACGAGGGTGTGGAGGTCGAAGTCGCCAGCCTGGGCTCTGGTACGGGGTGCTTGGGCAGAGGTGCCGTTGAAGCTCACCTGCTGCTGACCAACGTTGAAGCCCTTGACATAATAGAGCCCGCTCTTTGTGACACAGGCCGCATAGAGGCGGTCGTACATCTTGGGGGCATCGTAGTAGAGCGTCACGGTCTGTCCATAGGATGCGGGCGTCTCGTTGAGCGACTTGGCTCCGTTGCCGTCGCCATTGCCAAAGGGCGACTTGGTAAGAATCTGTACTTTCACCACATCCTCCAGCTCGGCATCGTCGATGGTGATGGTCACCTTACTGCTCTGTGTGGTACACCAGTCCTGTGCAGGGTCGAAATTTACGCCGAACACGCTCTTTACGTGTGCCTGCATGTCTTCGGTAGTTGCTTTTTCCTGCTCGGGAGTGGAAAAATCAATGTCTTTAGCACAGCCGGCAAGCAATACAATGCCGGTAGCTGCAAATAAAATAGCTTTCTTCATTTTTAAATAATGTATATTAAGCGGTTAAGATTATTTCGGCTGCAAAGGTAGCCAACAATCAAAGAAAAAGGTGTACAAAAAACAACAAAGGTGTACAAAATGTGACAATTTGGTGTGTAAATTGCGTTATTTTTCACACTTTTCTTTGCTATTTCCCGATTTTTGTCTAATTTTGCAGCACCATAAAGATAACCATTATTATGCCAATGAAGATTTTGAAACATCTGGTGGGCCATCTCGTCCACCCAAGCGATAGCACCACACCGGCCACGGTCGGCGAGGTTCAGAAGAGCGAGGAACGCATACCCGACAGCACACTCAGTCGCGTAGAGGAGGCCGTTGAAGCATGGAAGGAAGGTGGCGGACACCTGCAGGCAGGACTCAGCCTGCCTCGTGCCGCTGAGGCCATCGGCGTGCCCCGCTATCTGCTCTCGGCCTGGCTGAAACAACAGGGCCAGCACTACAGCGACTGGCTGACGACTCTGCGCATCAGTGAAGCCATGTTAGTCCTGCGCACCCACCCTGACTGGTCGAATGAAACTGTTGCTCGCCACTGCGGCTTCAGCGACCGCACCTATTTCCAGCGCAAGTTCAAGCAGATCACCGGTCTTACCCCCAGCAATTTCCTGAAACAGCATACTTAATGGTCTTGAAGTCTGTCCGTATTATTCTTGCCATGCGTCAGCGGTCATGTAGACGGCAATCATGTCGTGCCACATCTTGGAGACGGACATGTAGACGAGTCCGTCGTAATGGCCGCGTGTGCCCCATGAGTTTTTCATGATGTAGTAGGGGCGTCGGTTCTCGTCGCGGGCCAGTCCGACGATGCACATAGCATGGCCACGGCTCTCCCAGCAGACGGGATGGCGACGGATGATGGCGCGGTCAACATGACGGCGCAGGGTGTCGAGGGGCATGTTGAGCAAACGGTTGTGTTCCCAGTTGTCGGGTACGGGAACGTCAATCTTCTGATAATATGGTGAATCGGGGAAGCATGTCAGCGACACGTATTCGTCGGGGGCACACACGGAGTGGGCAAACTCCTGTGGTGTATAGCGGGCGCCGAGCATGAACACCCATTGGGGTATGGGCGCGTCGTCATCGGCATCGTCAGGGAGTACGTCGTAGGGCACGATGCCGTGTCGTCCGATCATGTTGAGCAGTGTCTGACCCATGGCGCGCTCGGTGTTAGGTGTTGAGTGATAGTCTGGCAATACCCTTCCGATGTAGACGGCAGAGAGGTTGACGGAGTCGCCACGCAGCAGGTGTTCCGTCTCAATGGTAGCCAGCATGGCGTAAGCCCAGCAGAGCTGTCGCTTACCTTGGTCCTTTACGGGTGTCATGGGTAGTCGGACCACGTCGGTGAACGTATGGCGAGGTTTCTTGGCACAGCCAGCCAGAAGGCCTATCATGATGATGCTCAGCAACATTTTTTTCTTCATGCCTGCAAAAGTACAAAAAAAATTTGTATCTTTGCAGCGAAATAATATAAAAAGGTATGAAAAGACTAATATTGGGTGCCATTGCCTTCGTGATGGCGATATGTATAAATGCAGCACCGGCATTTCGCGAAGCCATGAAGGTGAGGCAGGCTGACGGCACGTGGATTACCATTGAGCAGTTTGGCGACGAATACCACCACTGGACGACGACCAGCGACGGCGTGATGGTGGTGAACACGGGCAAGGGCTACTACGTGGCTGACATTGATGACAAGGGACGGTTGACGGCATCGAACGTGTTGGCCCATGAGAAGTCGTTGCGTACGGCCACTGAGCAGGCTTTGGTATCGCGTCAACTGTCGCGCCACGGTCTGTTCCATGAGCGTGGCCATGCCGTTCGTCGTGCCATGAGCATCTCGGAGAGTGGTCGCTATCTGCCCCACAGCGGCAGTCCACGCATTCTGACCATTTTGGTTGCCTATCAGGATCTGGCGTTTACGGTGAACGAGCCGTTGGTGGCCTTCAACCAGATCCTGAACGGTGATGAGATGACAGACCTGGGTAACCATAATACCATACAAAACTGCTCTGTACGCCATTATTTCGAGACATGCAGCAAGGGACAGTTCTCGCCGCAGTTTGACCTGATAGGTCCTGTGACGCTGCCTCAGGATATGGCGCATTATGGCGGAACCAACAGCGCTGGCAGCGACGACAACTTCAGCGGGTTGTGCAAGGATGCGATAGAGGAGGTAACCGCACAGAAGCTGGTGACCGACTGGACACCCTACGACAACGACGGCGACGGTCGGGTGGAGCTGGTGTGTATCATCTTTGCCGGTTATGGCCAGAATCAGGGCGGTGGCAACAATACCGTATGGGCCAAGGCGTCGCGCCAGAACCTGAATGTGAACGATGATACCACGATATCGTTCTTTAACTGCTCATGCGAGTTGTTCAATCCGGCCAAAGGTACCACGAGTACAGGACAGGAGTACGACTATTCTGACTATATCAATGGCACGGGCGTCTTCATTCATGAGTTCTCACACTGCATGGGACTCCCCGACCTTTATGCTACACGTGCCAGCGGCATTGTGAACAACCAGGGTATGGAGTCATGGGACATCATGGACTATGGACTGTATACCAACAACGGTTTTGCTCCCAGCCCATACACTGCCTGGGAACAGGAGGTGATGGGGTGGACGGAGCTGGAGACACTGTCACCCAACACCCATCAGCCATCACCCATCACCGGTATGCTGCCCCTCATCGAGGATGGCGGCAAGGCGTTAAAGATAGTCAACGACAACAACCCTCGTAACTATATCGTGCTGGAGAACATGCAGCAGCGCGGGCTGAACAGTAAAGCCAGAGGGCACGGACTGCTTGTGTATCAGGTGAACTATCCGAACGATGCTGTCAACATGACTGACTCGCCAAACAACATCCCTGGTATGCCAGCAGTGGCCGTCGTGCCTGCTGGAGGACTGCTTATCAACAAGTCGCTGGCAGGCAACGAAAAGGAATATACTAGTGCTGAGTGGTCAGCGAGCATGGCCAGTGCTCCCTTCCCAGGGAAAAATAATATCACGGAACTCAGCGACGATATGGCCCTGCCCAACTATGTGTTCCACGACAGTAGCAGTAGCGACGCGACCCGTGCCATCGGACTGGCCCTGCGTGACATCACAGAGAATGAAGACGGCACTATCAGCTTCCAATTGTCAGATGGTACGGAGGAACCGGAAGATCCTACCGGTATTGTGCTCATAACCAACACCCAATACCCAACAGCCAACACCCAGTACTACGACCTGCAGGGACGGCGTGTCACTGAGCCTTCCAAGGGATTGTATATTTGTAATGGAAAAAAGATCATCAGATGAATATCGTATATTTCGTACTCGGTCCTTCGACGGTGATACACCAGCAGGTGGGTTTCTCCATCCGTACCATGCTGGCACAAGCCACCGATGACGACAGCATCTATGTGGTCACGGACACGCCGACCATCTATACCGGCCTGCCTAAGGTGACCACCATCTCTATCAGTCAGGAGAATATCAAGGCCTGGCGCGGAAAGCACGACTTCTTCTGGCGCGTAAAGATCAAGGTGTTGCAGCAGATAGCCCAGATGTCGCCCGACAAGGCGATGATGTATCTGGATGGCGACACCTATCTGTACGGCAGTTTGGCAGAGATCAAGAGGCTGCTGCAAGAAGGCTGTGGCATGATGCACAAGGACGAGGGCTGTCCGGGCGATATGAAACAGAAGTCGCTGGCCATGTGGCAGACGGTGAACGGAAAAACCTACGACGGTGTGACCATCAGCCGGCAACATCACATGTGGAACGCCGGTGTGGTGGCCATCCCTGCTGCACAGTTAGAGAAGACTATTTCCCTAGCTCTTGATGTCTGCGACGGCATGCTCGACGACGGCTCGGAACCTGTCACCGTGGAACAGTATGCGCTGTCAATTGCCTTGTATGAATGTTCGAAAGAGATGAAGGAGGCCAACCGATGGATTGGCCACTATTGGCATAACAAATACTATTGGAGTAAGTATATCGCACAGTTCTTCGTACGTTCCTACCGCTTAGGAGAGACCATCGACGATGACATCCGTCGTATTCAGACTACGGACCTGAAGGTAGTTCACAGGAGAATCATCGTCAAGCGCACCATCGCCAAACTCTTCGGGAGGCTACACTAAAGTGCCAGGCGGAAGCCGACGAGGTCACGACGGCGACGCTGGTCGTAGAGATAACGGTTGGTAGACCGGCAATAGCGTGGACTGCAGTCGTAGCCCCCACCACGGATGACATGGAAATTGCTTGACGGTTTGCTGTCGGGTGTCTTCCGATACCAGTCAGAACACCACTCCCACACATTACCAGACATATCATAGAGACCGAGTTCGTTGGGCTTGAACTGCCCCACCGGCTTTTGTACGCGTTCCTTTATATTATGGAGGGTGTAAGCCACCTCGTCGATGTTGTTGCTGCCAGCATAGCGATAGCCCTTTGACTTGCACCCGCCACGGGCTGCATATTCCCATTCGGCCTCAGTGGGCAGACGGAACTGCTCACCAGTCAGCGCATTCAGTCGGGCGATGAAGTCCTGGCACATATCGTAGGTGACATATTCCACAGGGTAGTTGCCATTGCCACGATGGCGCGAACGGTTCTTGGGCATCACGGCCTCCCAGAGGGCCTGTGTCACCTCCGTCTCACCGATATAGTAGTCGCGAAGGGTCACCTGATGGCGCACCTCGTCGGCATCAGCCTCCTTGTCGTCGGGCAGGGCACCCATCATAAACGTGCCCCCTTCCACACGCACCATATTGAACTTAACGCCCTTCACCTCGAACGTCCTACTGTTTTGAGCCCAACCTACGAAAGGCAACAAGCAAAGAAGAAATATCAGTTTATATCTCATAGCGCCAGCCAATTTCTAATTCCTAATTTCTAATTGCTAATTTGAATCGCCGGTCCTACCGTTTGCCATATAATCCGCAGCCAGCAGATGAAGTAGGTATAGACATCCAGCCAGAACGTCTGGTGGATATACTCATGCAGCCAAGCAGGACAGAGCACGTCGGTGGGCAGGATGCAGAAGTTGACCACCAACAGCCAGAACAGCGTCCAGTCGAGCCACGTACGACGGGGTTGCAGCCAGAAGGCCATCGCATAGAATGGCAGGGTGATGATATAGGTATGCGTCTCCGGACAGTCGCTGAACAGAATCATAAATCCTGTCAGCACAGCCAGGACCTGTACACGGAAGCGGAAATCGCTCCAACGCTTGTAGCGCCAGAAGAAGGCGACAGCCAACAGCGCAAATACCGTCATCTGTACCAGTCGGTAGTTGGGCAGCAGGAAGGGCTTCAGGCCTCGTGCAAAGAGGATGCCGATGAAGTCGGAGTCGCTATGGTGACTGGCAATCATGTCGAACATCTCCTGATAGAGCACGAAGACGTTATCGAAGGCCGTATTGACAGCTGGCAACAGCAGGAAGCCTGCTCCGCAGAGGGCAGCATAGCCAAAATTGCGCCATACCTTGGGATAGCAGAACAGGATGGCCAACTCGGCAGCACCATATACCTTTGTGGTGGCCGACAGCATGATGAGGAATACGGCCCAGAACCCTTTTCCACGTTCCAGGAGTATGAAGGCGAAGATATAGATATAGGCCACGATGATGTTGTGCTGGTAGCAAAACACCGTCTGTAACACGACCGACAGCAAGAACAGGAATATCCAGTGGCGATAGGGCTTCAGTGCCCCTGGCAGCGAGTGTATGGCCAGTGCAAACAGGCTGTAGTTGCAGATATTCCAGATGTAGGGTCCCAACCACCAGGGCAGGAAGAAGATGGGCGCAAAGATGACGCTGAACACCGGTGAGTAGAGGAAATAGATGCTGTTGGCCTGTGCATATTCCAGGTTATAGGGACTGATACCCTCCCAGAACATGCGGGTGGAGTCCTGATAGTCAAAGTAGTTGGTGTTCCTTCCGCGTACTACCTCTAATGTGGTAGCCAGCAGCACAATAGCCAGTCCTAAGAAGAATACACACCACTTGTTGCTGAAAAACCACTTGAGACCTTGCAATACTTTATTCATCTTTTCTCAATTTCTCATGACCTCAAAACTTCAGCAACAGTTTGTTAATGCGCTCTGTTTCCTCGTCTGTCAGTTCATAATAGAGGGGCAGACGCACCAGTGTATCGGCATAGCGGTCACAGTTGGGCAACTTCCGTCCGTCGTGCTTGTCCTCGTAGTATTTGCTGGAGTGCAGGGGCAGATAGTGGAAGGTGGTCTGCACACCGTGGTTCTTCATGTAGTTCATCAGCTTCGTCCTGATGCTGAGCGACGGACAGAGCAGATAGTACATGTGGTAGTTGCGGGTGGCAAAGTCGGGGATGTCGGGAATGACGATGCCAGCACCGATTTTTCCACGCAGGGCACTGTCATAGTGTTCCCAGATACGACGGCGCTGTCCCTGAATGTCTTCTAATTGTTCCAGCTGTGCCCACAGGAAAGCGGCATTGAGCTCGGACGGCAGGAATGACGACCCCATATCGCACCAGCCGTATTTGTTCACCATACCACGATAGAACTCGGCGCGGTTGGTACCCTTCTCCCAGAGAATCTCGGCACGTCCGACGAAGCGCTCGTCATTGACGACCAGCATACCGCCCTCGCCACAGCTGATGTTCTTTGTCTCGTGGAACGAGAAGGCAGCCAGATGACCGATGCTTCCCAATGCACGACCTTTATAAAAGCTGTCGACTGCATGGGCGGCATCCTCGACCACCAGCAGGTGGTGCTTCTCGGCCAAGGCCATGATGCTGTCCATGTCGCAGGCCACACCGGCATATTGAACGACCACGATGACGCGAGTCTTCTCATTGATGAGCGGCTCTATCTGTGCTGCTGTGACATTTGGGTCATCAGCTCCGCTGTCGGCAAAGCGCACATAGGCACCTTCACGCAAGAATGCCAACGCTGTCGACACAAAGGTATAGGAGGGGATGATGACCTCGTCGCCGGGTTGCAGCTGACAGAGCATGGCACACATCTCCAGGGCATCGGTGCCCGATGTGCATAGCAGACACTTGCGGAAACCATAGCGTTTCTCAAAGAATCCGTGACACAACTTGGTAAACTCGCCATTGCCGGACATCGTCGTGGAATGGCACACTTCCTGGATATAACTGAGCTCGCGTCCCGAGCAGTATGGCTTGTTGAATGGTATCATCTATCTAATTTTTAATTTTTAATTTTTAATCTTTAACGTTCAGCGTTTCACTGACAATAAAGACCGGACGCCCCTTCACCTGGTCGAAGATTTTGCCGATATAGAGGCCCAGAACGCCCATCATGAAGAGGATGATGCCGCCCACGAACCAAATAGAGAAGATGGTCGATGTGTATCCTTCCACCTCGTTGAAACCGGCAAATTTTGCAATAATGTTGTAGATGGCCATCAGGAACGAGAGGGCAGACATAATCAATCCCAGCGTGACAGCCAGGTATAGTGGACGGTTGCTGTTTGAGATGATGGAGTTGAACGACAGGGTGAGCAGACGGTGCAGGTTATACGAGCTCTTACCCTCCAACCGGTGGTCGTGGAGCACGTCGACGGTGCTCTTCTTAAAGCCCAATGTATGAACTAGTTCCACGAAAGAGCGCGAATATTCGGGGATGCTGCAATAGACCTTCACCACTTTCTGACTGTAAATGCCAAACTCTGCCACAGCCTTGTCGGTGTCGAAACCGCTCAGGAAGTCGTAGGTCTTGTGGAACACCAGTGACGACATGCGTTTCAGGAATGTGTCGTCGCGAACCACACGGCGGGCACTGACGATGTCGTAGCCTTCCAAGGCCTTCTTGTACATGGCCGGCAGGTCCTCAGGCTTGTTCTGCAGGTCACAGTCGATGACGGCCACATAGTCACCCTTGGCATAGCTAAGACCGGCGGTGATGGCGTATGGCTGTCCGAAATTACGGCTCAGATTGATGCCTTTCACCTGTTTGTCCTTGGCACAGATTTCCGTAATCTTGCGCCAAGAGTCGTCGGGTGAACAGTCGTTGACCAGGATAATGTCGTAGTCATCCGTCAACGGACGGATGGCAGTATGGATGCGCTTGACCAACTCTTCCAGCATCTTCTCGCCATGATAAACCGGTGATACAACAGATAGTTTCATAAGACATTCTTCGTTTTGATTGCAAAGGTACGAAAAAAAGGGAAAAGTGAATAGTGAAAAGTGAAAAATTTGCTGCTGCCAATTAAATAATGATGCATTATGCATTAAGAATTGAGCATTATTTCGTACCTTTGCACAAAAATATGGAAGCAAACACCCAACACCCATCACCCAACACCCGTCACCAAACAGCCAACAGCCCCTTTCTGCAAAGCGAGCGCTTCTGGCAGTTTGTGCGCTTTGTGGTCAATGGATGCCTGTCGTCAGGAGTCCACTATGGTGTCTATTGCCTCATGCTGTTGTGGACCATAGAAAATGTTGCCTATGTCACTGGCTACATCGTCAGTTTCATAGGCAACTTCTTCTTGACGTGCTATTTCACGTTCCGCACAAAGCCTACCATCAAGCGATTCCTCGGATTCTCAGGCAGCCATGCCGTCAACTTCGGACTGCATGTCGTCCTTTTCAACATCATGCTGCAACTGGGTGTCCACCGGCTCATCGCACCTATCCTCGTGATGGGAATCGCCATGCTGGTGCAGTTCACCATCCTTAGATTCGTGTTCTCACACCGAAAGGATGAGCGTGGAGTTGAAATCAAAAAGCGGCCTGAATCTTAGCAGCAATCTCCTTGAACTCCTCCTCCGTCAGCTTCAGCTTCTCACGGCGGAAGTCAGCGTCGGCCTCACTCTGCATGGGAATGAGGTGGATGTGGGCATGAGCCACCTCCAGACCAAGCACCACCTGAGCCACCTTCTTGCAGGGGAAGGCCTTCTTGATGGCGATGGCTACACGTTTGGCAAACTGCTGATAACGAGCCAGCTCGTCATCCTCCATGTCGAAGAAGTAATCGACCTCGCGACGTGGAATGACCAGCGTATGGCCCTTTACCAATGGATTAATGTCGAGGAAAGCATAGAACTCTTCGTTCTCTGCACATTTGTAGCTGGGAATCTCACCGGCAGCAATCTTACTGAAAATATCCATAATGACTTTCGTTATGACGTTGTGACGTTATTCCGTTATTCCGATGGTTGGTTTAAGCAATGCTGATATTCTCGATGCGCAGCTTGATGGTGCCACGGGGAATGGTAATCTCCACCTCGTCGCCAACCTTCTTGCCAAGCAGGCCCTGGGCAATAGGTGTCTTGATGCTGATCTTGCCAGCACGCAGGTCGGCCTCGTTCTCGCTGACGATGGTGTACGACATCTTGGCGTTGGTGGTCAGATTGGTCATCTCCACCTTCGTCAGAATCTGTACGGCATCCGTGCTCAGACGTGATGTGTCCACCACCTTAGCCTCTGAAATAGTGGCCTTCAGACGGTTGATCTTATCTTCCAGATGAGCCTGTGCCTCTTTGGCAGCATCATACTCGCTGTTCTCACTCAGGTCGCCCTTCTCGCGTGCCTCGGCAATGGCTGCAGAGGCTTTTGGGCGTTCTACCGCTTCCAGGCGGTGCAGTTCGGCTATCAACTTGTCATAGCCTTCTTGTGACATGTATGCCATAGTATTTACAATTTGACAATTTACTATTTGACGATTTACTATTTACAATTTTAGTCGGACGCAGAAAAAAGAAAGAATCCCGACCTCACTCGTCGGAATCCCCAGCTTTTAGCAATGTCCTATATTCGCTTGCAAAGGTAGGCAATATTTCCCAATCCGCCAAATTTTTGCGTGTTTATTTTGTATTTTCCTCGTTTATTAGTAATTTTGCACAATGATTCAAAAGATATTAGTAACGGGAGCCAGTGGATTCATTGGCTCATTCATTGTGGAAGAGGCGCTTAACAAGGGCTTTGAAGTATGGGCAGCCATGCGTCGCAGCAGCTCCAAGCAGTTCCTGACTGACGAACGCATTCATTTTATTGAGCTTAATCTCTCGTCGGAAGAACAGCTGAAGGAACAGCTCTCCGGCCACACCTTCGACTATGTGGTGCATGCTGCTGGCGTCACCAAGTGTCTTGACAAGCGCGACTTCTTCCGTATCAATACCGAAGGAACGAAAAACCTGGTGCGAGCCCTGATGGCTTGCCAACACCTAACACCTAACACCCAACACCCATTACGCCGCTTTGTCTATATCAGTTCGCTAAGCATCATGGGTGCTATCCGTGAACAGCAGCCCTATACCGAGATTCTTGAAACCGACCATCCTCAGCCCAATACGGCTTACGGCCAGAGCAAACTCGAAGCGGAACGTTGGCTCAGCTTGCAGAATGAGAAATTAGAAATGAGAAATGAGAAATTATTTCCCTACGTCATTCTACGTCCGACAGGGGTCTATGGTCCTCGTGAACGCGACTACTTCATGATGGCCAAGAGCATCAAGGCACATAGCGACTTTGCTGTGGGCTATCGTCAGCAGGACATCACCTTCGTCTATGTCTCCGACGTGGTACAGGCCGTATTCCTGGCTATGGAGAAGGGTGAGACGGGACGAGCCTATTTCCTCAGCGACGGCGAGGTGTACCAGTCAAGCACCTTCAGCAACCTCATCCGCAAGGAGCTGGGCAATCCGTGGTGGATTCGCATCACCGCCCCCATCTGGGTGCTTCGCATCGTGACCTTCTGTGGCGAGTACGTCGGACGGCTGACAGGTAAGGTGACAGCATTGAATAATGATAAATACCATATTCTGCGTCAGCGTAACTGGCGCTGTGATATCGAGCCTGCTCGTCGGGAATTAGGCTACGAACCACAAGTCAAACTCGAAGAAGGTGTGCGTCGCAGCATCAAGTGGTACAAAGAAAACAAATGGTTATGACCCACAATCACCCATCACCTATCACCCATCACCCATCACCTATCACCCGAGTGGGTGGTCATCGCCTATCTGCTCTTTACGTTGGTGGTAATGGCCATATGGTGGCCACAGCTGGTAAATCCTGTCGACATGTTCATCGGGCGTGGCTGCTGGTTGTTAGTCACGCTGACAGCATGGTTGTTCTATTATTGGTGCCCTTCGCGTTGGACGATGCTGTTGCGTGTCACCGTACAGTTGGCTTTTCTATCGTGGTGGTATCCGGATACTTATGAGCTCAACCGCGTCCTGCCCAACCTTGACCATCTCTTTGCTGCTGCTGACCAGACGCTCTTTGGCTGTCAGCCTTCCTTGCTCTTCTCGCAGCAGGTGCCGTGGGGGTGGTTTTCCGAATTGATGTGTCTTGGCTACGTCAGCTATTTCCCACTCATCGTCCTTGTCGTACTCTATTATTTCGTACGACGCTACCATGAGTTCGTATGGGCATCGACAGTCATTCTTGCTGCCTTCTTTGCCTATTATGTCGTCTTCGTTCTTGTACCTGTCACTGGACCTCAGTTCTACTATCCTGCCGTGGGTTTCGACAAGATTGCTGCAGGCGTATTTCCCGATCTGGGCAACTGGTTCCTGACGCACGATTTCCGCATGCCGGCACCAGGCTGGTCGGATGGTTTCTTCTATCATCTGCTTGACGTGACGCACGACTCTGGAGAACGACCCACTGCTGCCTTCCCCAGCAGTCATGTCGGCATCACTGCCATTCTCTTTCTCCTTGCCCTGCGCACCCGTTGTCGCTGGTTGTCGGGCATCCTCCTCTTCTTCCTCATTCTGATGTGCATGTCCACCGTTTACATCTTCGCCCACTATCTCGTTGATGTCCTCGCTGGCCTCGTCACTGCTCTCCTGTTCTATGCTCTTTTCTACTATCTGTCAGTCCGTTTCGTATGGAATAAAAAAACAAACATAAGATAAAATAATCATGCAAAGAAATATGAAGCAATGGGTGGCTGACGTCATCCAACGGAAGAAAGTAACGGCAGTGCCCGTCATGACGCACCCAGGCATTGAGATGAACGGCAACTCTGTTCGTGAAGCTGTCAGCAACGGGCGCATTCATGCTGAGGCTGTCAAGCGGCTGACAGAGACCTACTCTGCCGTTGCCGCCTGTACGATTATGGACCTGACGACGGAAGCAGAGGCCTTTGGTGCCGAGATAGCCTTTTCGGATGATGCGGTACCTGCCGTTGTTGGGCACATGTTGAAGGATGTCGAGAGCATCAACCAATTACAGATTCCCTCACTCCATGCAGGACGTATTCCACAATATCTGAAAGCCAATATCCTTGCAGCTCGGGCAATGGAAAGCCTCCCCCAGTCGGGGGAGGATGGAGGGGGCTTCCGTCCATTGTTTGCTGGCTGCATCGGCCCCTTCTCGTTGGCAGGCCGCCTGTACGATATGTCCGGCATCATGATGCTAATCTATGAGAATCCCGATGCCGCTCATACGCTGTTGGCGAAGTGTACGCAGTTTATTGAGAAGTATTGCCAGGCCCTGAAACAGACAGGTGCCAACGGTGTGGTGATGGCTGAGCCCGCTGCTGGTTTGATGTCGAACGACGACTGTCAGACGTTCTCGTCAGCGTATGTGAAGTATATTATTAATAAGGTACAGGACGACAACTTCATCGTGATTCTCCATAACTGTGGCAACACAGGGCAGTGCACGAAGGCAATGGTGTCGACAGGTGCTGCTGCCTACCACTTCGGCAACAAGTGCAGGATGGAGGAAGTCATCAAGGATGTGCCCCCAACAGCACTGGCGATGGGTAATATCGACCCAGTCAGCGTGTTCAAGGACGGAACGCCGGAAGAGATGCGGCAGACTGTCAGTGAATTGCTCGAAAAGATGCGCGACTATCCTAACTTCGTGCTTTCCAGCGGCTGCGACACACCACCGCATACACCCATTGCCAACATCAATGCTTTCTTTGAGACTCTCAATGATTGGAACCACAGATAATGACGGAGAAAACTCTCAGATACGACGATTTAGGTATTGCCCTTACTGATGTCTACGAGCAAATGGGCTATCATGACGTAGAGCCCGATGAGGCGACGCAGCGTGAGACAAAGGCTATTGTCGGCGAGGTCTGGGAGTGGCTTCAACCGCAGTTCTGTTTCTTTGTTGTCCGCGACCTGCCAGCGTTTGATATGGGCCATATTATCCTGCGTCAGCTTCGAGGCTCAGAAGCCTATGCTTTCTTTATCGCCACAGCAGGCATCAGGTATGAGCAGTATCAACGTCGTCTGATGGAGGCAGGTGATATGGTGCGTGTGTTTATTGCCGATGCCCTGGGTAGTGTGATCGCCGAGAAATGTGCCGACCAGATGGAGCAGGCCTTGCAGGCCAGCATCGACAAACTGGGCTGGCACCATACCAACCGTTTCTCGCCAGGCTATTGTGGTTGGCATGTCTCACAACAGCAACTGCTCTTCCCGATGTTCGAGGGACATACCTGTGGCGTTACGCTAACGGATTCGTCGCTCATGGTTCCCATCAAAAGTGTCAGCGGTATCATCGGCATAGGAAAAGAAGTCCGCAGACTTGACTATACCTGCGGACTCTGTAACTTCGAAAAGTGTTATAAACGGAGGGAAAAGACCGTTTAAGGACATACGCTATACTTCCGACAGTGGCGTGTAGGGCAGATTCCACACCTTTGCCACAGCTTCATAGGTACACTTGCCATCCACCATATTGACACCACGGGCCAGTGACACATCGTCGCTGCAAGCCTGACGCCAACCCTTGTCGGCTAAGGCAATGGCGTAGCGCAGGGTAGCATTGGTGAGGGCGATGGTCGAGGTGTTGGGAACAGCCCCGGGAATATTGGCCACAGCATAGTGGACAATGCCGTCAATCTCATAGACAGGTTCGCTATGTGTAGTGGGATGCGAGGTCTCGAAGCATCCGCCCTGGTCGATGGCTACGTCGACGAGTACCGTTCCTTTCTCCATCAGTGAGAGCATGTCCTTGGTAATCAGTTTGGGAGCGGCATCGCCAGGAATGAGCACAGAACCGATGACAACGTCTACATCGGGCAGTTCCTTGCGGATGTTATGTTCCGAGGAATAAAGGGTATGTACGTTGGCGGGCAATTCTGCTGCCAACTGTTTCAGACGAGGCAGCGATACATCGGTGATGGTGACGTCGGCACCCATGCCTGCAGCGATACGTGCAGCAGCTTCACCCACAGTGCCTCCTCCGAGTACCAGTACCTTAGCTGGTTTAACACCAGGCACACCGGCCATCAGCTTACCCTTGCCACCCTTGGTCTTCTGCAGATAGTAGGCACCATTCTGCGTGGCCATGCGTCCTGCCACCTCACTCATAGGAATGAGCAGGGGTAACGAACGGTCGTTGCGCTCTACCGTCTCGTAGGCGATACAGATAGCGCCACTCTTCATCATGGCATGCGTCAGCTCCTCCTCGCAGGCGAAATGAAAATAGGTGAACACCACCTGTCCCTTGCGTACCAACGGGTATTCAGGTTCGATAGGTTCCTTTACCTTTACTATCAAATCGGCTTCGCGATAGACGTCCTCGATAGCTGGCAGAATCTTGGCTCCTACGGCCTCATATTCCGCATCGGCAAAGCCACTGCCCTCGCCAGCAGTATGCTGTACGAATACTTGATGTCCGCGACGTACCAACTCGGCGACACCTGATGGTGTCATGCCCACTCTGTTTTCGTTGTTCTTGATTTCCTTGGGAATACCTACTTTTGTCATAATCATCTGGCTTTTAGTTGTTGTTTGCGATAGATGTTGCAAATATACAACTTTTTCCTGATATGACCATCTTTTTATCCCGTTTTTTTGCAATGACGCTTTTAAGTTCTTGACAACAGCTGCTTGGCAACGGTGACAGCGGAGTTGGCATTGTCGCTATACCCGTCGGCACCAATCTCGTCAGCAAAGCCCTGAGTGACAGGGGCACCACCCACCATGACCTTCACTTGGTCGCGGATGCCAGCCTTCTCAAGGGCATCGATCACTTCTTTCATATACCCCATCGTGGTGGTCAGCAGAGCAGACATGCAGAGAATGTCGGGCTGGTTCTCCTTGACAGCCTCAATGAACTTGTCGGCAGAGACGTCAATGCCGATGTTGACGACCTCAAAGCCACAGCCTTCCAACATCGAAGCTACGAGGTTCTTGCCGATGTCGTGGAGGTCGCCCTTGACCGTACCGATGACCACCTTGCCTAACGACGTAGAGGCGGCACCTGCCATCATGGGCTTCAGCAGTTCGAGAGCAGCCTTCATCGCGCGTCCAGCCATCAGTAGCTGGGGTACGAAGGCCTGGCCGTCCTGGAAACGCTGGCCCACCTCACTCATGGCGCGAATCATCTGCCCGTTGATGAGGTCTTGAGGCGCAATGCCCTGTGCGACAGCATCCTTGGTTGCAGCCGCTGCATCGTCACTCTTGCCATTCAGGATGGCTTCGAAGAGTCGCTCAGCAGGGGATTTCTCAGCGACAGAATCGCCGAGAATGGTGTCCGCGTCTTCATCCTCGTAGTAGTTATCATGGAATATCGGCTCACTGTCTTCGTCTTCTGCATCAATAAACACGCCCGTACGATAGGGAGTTAGGAAGATGCCGGGTACGGGCTCCACGGCCCTTGCCATAAGGGTGATGTGGGCGTCGGTGGTGCCGCAACAGCCGCCAATGATGTTCAAGCAATGTCCCTCCAACAATGGCCAGACATCTGCCAACAAGTTCTCGGGGGTCTTGTTATAGTGGCCGTTGCCGTCGGGCTGTCCAGCATTGGGATAGAAACTAAGCCTCGTGCCGAATCGTGAGAACTCGCACAACAGCGGCACCATCTTCTCTACGTCAGCCACACAGTTGAGCCCTACCGAGAAAAGCTTCTTGGTGTCATCCAACGAGTCCATGAATGTCAGAACGTTTTGTCCCAGCATGTTATGCCCATCAGGCGTGGAAACGTTGAAGCTTAGCATGATAGGTAGTTGGGGAGCAATACGCTTGGCTTCTTCGATGGCGATGCGGGCATTCTCTACGTCGAAGATGGTCTCGATAAGCAGGGCGTCGACACCTCCGTCAACGAGGGCCTGAATCTGTTCGGCATAGGCCTCATGGAGGGCGTTGACGAACTCCTCACTATTACCTTTTATCTTTTCACTGACGACGGTGCGGCTGGTGGGGCCGATGCTGCCTGCGACGAAGCGGGGCTTGTCCGACGAGCTGAACTCGTCGGCACACTGGCGGGCCAGACGGGCAGCAGCAAGGTTGATATCGCGGCAGTAGTCCTGCATGCCGTAATCGCCCATTGATATACGCTGGGCATTGAAGGTGTTGGTCTCGATGATATCGGCACCAGCCTCCAGGTATTTGCGATGGATGTCGCGAACGACGAAAGGACATGTCAGTGAGAGCACGTCGTTGCAACCCTTCAGCTCCTTCGGATGGTTGGCAAAGCGGGCACCACGGAAGTCCTCTTCGCGTAACTGATAGCGTTGGATCATCGTACCCATAGCACCGTCGAGGACGAGAATTCTTTCTCTTATATCACAGGGGGACGGTTCTTTTGTGACATCCTTCTCCACTATCCGGATGATTTCCTCCACTTCACGGTCAACTTCGTCCTGCATGTCGGCAGGATGCAGGTTACGGCTGGTTTTGTAGTCGTCCACAATCTTCATCGCCTGTTCTACCTCACGTTCGTTGTGGAAGTCCATCTCGATATGGACGCCCTCACCGCCGATGTTGTCGAGTAGGGGGCGCAACTCGTCGAGAGTCACCCAACAAGCCATGATGCTCTTGCCACCAGCCAGAATCTTCTTGTAAAGGTCGTACCACTTGGACGAACCACCTTGAGGCTCACCTACACCAGGCGTCCACTGGATGGCATTGAGCTCCTTGATTTCCAGGAGGGCATCGAGGTGGTGCATGGCCCCCACACCATCAAGGTGGTAGAGGGTATAGTCAATCTTCTGGCATTGCTCGCGGATGAAGGGCTGTACGAAGCGACGGTAGTCGTCGACACTGATCATGGTCGAGATATCGCTCTGCAACTTCGACATCTTGCCAGGAGCCCACGACGAGAAATAGCAGAACGCCATCTCATCGCCTTCGCGGATGATGTCGTAGAGCTCGTCGAACACCTTGAAGTAGATATCGTTGATCTGTTGCATTTGGCGCTCCAGCACCTCGGGTTGCATCACCGTGTCGAGCAACACCTTGTCTGTACCCTTGATGGCTGCCAGCACGTCGAGACCTTCCATCAGGTCGGGCATACCCACGTAGTAATGACCATGTGCCTTCTGTTTGCAGGCCTTCAGCAGGTCTTTGTGCAACAGCCAGTTGGGGTGGTTGGGGTCGAAACGGATTTCGTCGATGTCAACGGGGGAACCGTTGACCACAGTGGGGCGGGGATGAATCCAGATGGTATCCTCGCCACCTTCGAACACACCACCGAGGATCGCAGCCAACGAGCCTGGCCCTAACTGGGTGTTAGCCACAGGCAGCATATCGGCCATTAAGGAAGAATGCGCCACATACCAGTCCAGATACTCCGCACGCCACTCGGGGTCGAACCAACGCTGGTTCAGATCACGATAGGGCTTGGGGGCAGGAATGTCGGCATGGGGTGTAACGCCTTCCTGAAAGTGTTCCCACATATTGAGGACGATGCCTTTGTGGTTCCACCAGTCGATATAGTGTTTCTTTGTCTCTTCAAGATTCTGTTTCCAAGTATTCATATATGTCTAATCGTTGATTTGTTCTTTCCAAGTGTGGTGACCACTGCCAACAGACAGCTCCCGACCGCCGTATGGCAGTCGTACAGTGGCTTTTCTGCCAGCAGGGATGTCAGCATCAAGCACAAACGTGTCGCCCTCGAAGTGCCATCTCACGCTGATGTCATTCATCGAACCCTTGCACCACGTCAGGTCGCCGACAGGGTGGGGGGCGATGGTGTAGCTGTCGCCCTGTCGCCAGATGCCAAGGAAGTAAGGGATGAGCAGGTTGTTCAGGTGGCCCATCATAAAATGGTTCATCGACGCACCATGCTCAGGGTTCCACTGTTCCGTCAGCGTCGTCATGCCTTTCTTGATCTGATAGCCATAGCCAGGCACATCATAGTGGTTGAGCATCTTGTACAACAGCTCCTGTTGGCCGTTGTGGATGAGGGCATTGAACAGATAGCGGTTGCCTACGTCGCCTGTCGTCAGACGGTCGCCATGAGCATGGATGTCAGCTATCAGCTGTTCCAGTACAGCCTCACGCTCACCCTCAGGGATGAGGTCCATCTCGAGGGCGATAGCCTGTGCACACTGACTGCCTGTGCCGAACTGATGACTCTCCGGATGGTAGAACTCGCGGATGAAAGCGGCCTTGATGCTGTCAGCACGTGGCTCCTGCATCAGGTGGTTCCACCAGTAATAGTGGGCCGTCGATACCAGCGGCATGGGGGTGTTCTGTGCAAACCCTGCCCGTCCTGGTCCGTAGTCGTACCAGTCGCCGAGTCCCTGTTTCAGAATGTAGCAGGAGTCCTGCGTGGCCAGATAGTCGACATAGCGCTTCATCTGCGGACGGTAGCAGGCGATGATTCTGTCATCGCCATAGAAGTCACGGTACAGGAAGGGTAGGGCAATGATGGCTCCTCCCCATTCTGGCGACTCCTGGAAGGGACGTGCCCACGACCCCGTGAAGACGGTATATTCTGGGGCTATCTCTGGCATGGAACCGTCGTCGTGCTGGGCATCGGCAATGATTTGCATGGTCTGTTCCAGCATGGCTTGGCAGTCGTAGTTGCTGACCAATCCCTCGCCATTCAACCAGTCTTGCTCCAGCCATCCTAACTTCTCACGGGCAGGACAGTCCGTCCAAACGCTTTGCCAGTTGCTGCGGATAGCACGGTCAATGAGCCGGTAAGTGTCGTTGAAGAGCGGATTAGAGCACTCGAAAGAGCCAGTCTTCGGAGCCGAATTATAGACAAAGCATGACTCCACCTTCTTCAGCACGTCAATGTCGCCTTCTATCTGTAGATAGCGGAAGCTGTAATAGGAGAAGCGGGGATGCCAGACTTCTGGGTGATGGGTGTTAGGTGATGGGTGTTGGCTATTACCTTTTAATATATAGGTATAGTAATGAGGACGGCCCGTCTGCTTTTGGTTGACGAAACCGTCAGGAGTCAGCGTCTCACTAGGAATCAGCCTGATGCGTTGGCCCGCCTTGCCCTCAACGGTTATCTCAGGAAAGCCGGCGAGGTTCTGTCCCATGTCGAGCACAAGGACGGAATCCTTGTGCACAGTGTCTTTGACCCCATAGCGCTCCATGATCTTCACGGGGTGTGCTATCTGTTTGCGGAGCACGCCCTTTGGCGCATCCAGAATCACGACGGGTTTCCAAAACTCCCCTCTTTGGGAGGGGGCGGGGGAGGCTTCCATTCTCGCATCATAATCCTCTCCGCCATAGATGCTGTTGAACGTGACGGGCGACAGCGTCCACTGCCATCGTTCGTCGCTGACGATGTCCTCCTGTGAACCGTCCTGATAGTCAATATGCATACGGAAAAGCAGCGTGGGAGGGCCAAACGAAATCTTCAGCTTATGGTACCGACCACCCTGCTCATTGAAGAAACCATTGCCCAGAAGGACTTGGAGGGTGATGGGTGATGGGTGTTGGGTGATGGGTGTTAGATGATGGGTGACATCGTAGGTGTTGTAGAAGACACTCTTGTCGTAGTCGCTCCACAAAGGGGCAAACTCAGCATCGCCCACCTTCTGTCCGTTGATGGTCAGTTCGTAGAAGCCAAGGCCGCAGATGTATGCCGTTGCCTTGCGGACAGCCTTCGTGGGCTGGACATCGCGCCGTAGGATAATGCTTCGCCGTGACAACGTGTCGACCTGCGCCCACAACGGACGCGACTCCTTCAGCACGCTGCCCTGGAACAGCCGGCCTTCAGGAATCCTGGCTTCTTGGCGTGTGATGGCACCAATCCATTGGGCACTGCCGAAATCGCTCTCTTGGGCAGACATCGGCAGCACAAATCCTATCAATAGCAATAACAAGACTTGTCTCATGCTAATATAAAGACGTATAGCGCATTTCTTTTGTCATCATCTTCGGGTCGACGGAGGCCTCTCTTCGGGTCGAAGAGAGGCTCTCTTCTAGGGCAAGACACGGCATCTTCGACTCGTTCCGATAAGGGTTTAGGGGGGTAAAGTGCCATCCCTTCGTCTCGAAAGTGCCATCGGAACACCGGCAAGGCATTATCCGCACGACCCATAGAAGGCATCGCTACAAAGCACCAATACCCATCACCCATCACCCAAAACCCAAGACACCCTAACACCCTAACCCACCCCCTCGCAATCCCTCTGTACATCGGGCTTTGAAGCGGGTTAGGGTATAGACCGACACCCTATCCCCACCTTAACCCCACCCTAACCCGTCAGATTACAGGGTTAGGGTCGGGTTACCCCTGGGTTAGGGTGTAAGCATACGGGTTAACCCACCTCAAACCCTTTGCACATCGGCATTTGAGACCTGCTGGGTTAGGGTGTTAGGGTATATTGCGAAAAGGCTACATCCCGCGTCATCCAAAGGCACATCCTGCCTCATCCGAAGGCACTTCCAGGGTCGCCCGAAGGCACTTCCTCCCCCGCCCGCTCCGTGCGGACGACCCGTCTGCTCCGTGCGGACGAGGCAGGAAGTGCCTTCGGATAGAAAGAGTTCCAAAGATTTGCGGAACAATTATCACTTTGGTCACAAAAGACTCGTTAACGTAAAAAGTATAAGAAAGGCTTAAATTTAAATATCAGTAAGAATTTGTAACGCTTTCCTGGTATGCTATTCTCTGCAGATTGCATATCTTTGCACGCAAATTAGCTGTATTATCAACTGGTATGGATTATAGGCGTTGCATCATCATGCTCTCGTTGCTTACCTTGGCTATTGTAGTCAGGGCACAGGTTGATGAGAATAGGACACGGATACAAGTGCCTGACTCGGTGAAAAGCGACTATGAAGAATGGTTGCGCAACGAACCGCTCCGCCCAGAGCAGCACGATACGCTGGCCATTGATCCAATAGCACCATCCATACCTGTTGACGACCCTGCGAAGATGGAGCCCAAGCATCCACCAGTCTCCATTAACATCATGACACCCAAACTGCGGACAGAGATGCAACTGGCCCATCAGAGCCATTGGTTGGAAGAACAACGGAAGAGTCAGGTGGGTGGCGCCATGACTGTTGGCGTCAATCCCCTCAGTCTGTTAGGCTATCTGCTCCACAAGATAATCCCTGACCGTAAGTCCAAGAAACAGCGTAGACGTGAGAGACTACAGCAGATTCTGGACAATTACTGAAGCATTACAGGGCATTCGGGATGAGCAGTCGACCGATAGTGTCGCGCTGGCCCTTCAGTTGGCCGTCGACGTAGACACGGAGACCTTTGCCTGCATGATAACGCGAGCCGTCCTTGTCCCACACGATGGTGAGGTTGTGGCCATGATACAGCACGTTGTCGAGGCAAAAATAATCCCATTTGCCAGCAGGCAGCAACGGGTTGACTTCAATCGTATTGTCCTGACGGGGACGCAGACCGCAGATGCCAGTAATCATCAGGTCGTTCCACGTAGAGTGGTTGTAATATCGACTGCGCTCCTGATCACCTTTCAGCCAATAACCTGTGGTTTCATCGAGATATTCGCCAATGTAGGGCTTGCCTCGCATGTGCTGGCTCTGCATGTATTTCTCCATTTCAGCGAAGAAGAGGGAATCCATTTTAAGGTGTTGGGTGTTGGATGTTGGGTGTTGGTTATATCCATCACCTATCACCAAACACCTATCACCCAAATAATCGTTGGCGAAATTGGCCATAGCCGTCAGCGTCTGACTGGTAGCAAAGGGCCAGATGGCTCCGTCCCATTCGCACTTGCCGACACCGTGGGTACGGAACTGCGGATGGCGACGCTCGGCAGTGGTCAGACCATAGGGAGCCGAGAAGCCTTGCTCGTCAGCAGCCTGAAGCCAGGCGACACTGTACTTGGGGTCGTCCTTGGCCATGTGGGTGTACCAAGGCATGAAGCCGATGGCTTCGCGGACATTGGCGCTGGAGTCGATGCGGTGGGTCTCGAAGAACTGGTGGTCTTCATTCCAAAGCTTGGCGTGGGCCTTTTCCTTCAGGTCGTTGGCTTTGGCGAAGTAAACCTGAGCCTTGGCGGGTAAACCGCCAAGCGCACTAATATTGCCGATAGCCATTGCGTTGCCGTACATGTAGGCATTGATGGAGGGGCGCAGGTATTTCTTCTTGCGTCCACCGCTGATGGTCTCCTCCATCGCGTCCTGCACGTCGGCCTGCCAATAGAGGCCACCTTCACGAGTGTGCGTCGTTTCCCACTCGTTATACTCCCACTCCAGAGAGGGCAACATATCGACATACCACTGCTTCCTACCATCTACCAGATGGCGTTGCCACAGCGAATGGGCTATCCATGAGGAGTAATTGACGAGCTTCTTCATGGGTTGACCGTCGTTACCATGATACCAAGTGTTGACGATCTGGTCGAGGTAGGTGGTGTCGCGCAGCCAACGGCTCTCGTGGATGTGATGACCTACGCCAGAAGAGATGAGCTTCCACTGGTCTGCATAATTGCGGTTGACGAGGAACTCCGTCATCGCATAACCCACAGGCGTCAGTTCGATGTGTTTTCTAAGTGTCCACCAGCGATAGTACCACATCTCCTCAAAGTCCTTGTTGGGACAGTCGAACAGGGGCACGTTCTGCGTCATCCACTCCCATGCCTTGCTGTTGGGAATGGCCTGCACGATGGATTCATCCTCCATCGTGTTGAAGTAGTCAACGTAGTGCTTGTAGTCGTCGTAGTGGAGGAAAGCGGCAGTGCCCGAAGGAGAACCAACGGGCACAGTACAAACATTGGCAATGGCGAAAGTCGCTGTGGGGGCTTTGTCGCCAGCATTGTCGAGGGTGCCATCCCAATCGGCAGGGGTGTCAATATCAGGGAATCGGCGCTCTGAACCTGTGCGGAACATGACGCGCTCGATGCTCTCGACAGGTGCAAAGAACATGCGCTGACCTGCCTTCTTGCCGTTGATATATACCTCTATCATCCGCCTCGAGACGCTTAAGATCGCCTCGATATGATACGTGGTGTTGGGCTCGTATTTGCCCAAGCCGCCATAGCGCGCACCTCCCTTACAGCGCATAACGCCTTCGTTGGTGAGCTCGATACGTGAGCAGGCAGTACCGTGCTCGTCGAGGAACTCTATCTGCAACAGACCTTTGTCGTTTTGCGAGGCACGCAGGTCGAAGACTACCTTCAGTTCTTTCGAAGCAGGAATCTTACGCTCGACGCGGGCATAGTCGAAGGGGTCACTGTCAGAGAGCGTCAGCCAGCCGTCGCTCAGCGATACGGGGGCATAGACGGGTGAATAGATATTCCAGTTTGTGAGCTTGGCCAGTTTGCTGACACCAAACTCCTTACCATCAGCATGCTGGTGGGCTTCCGTCTGGACGGGCACGGGGATATGCGCCACCCACATATCTTCCTTGTTCATTGAGTAGGTTACCCATAAATCGCCATCAGCAGGTGTGCCATTGCCCTCTTGAATGCCTCTTACATACTGAGGACCATAGCTCTTGTAGTTGCCACCATAGCGCATTGGGGGCACTTCGCCCTGAACCAGATTTAGCGTGGTATACTCATAGCCATCCTTACTCAAGGAAATAGCCAGTGGCCAACGGTATTCAGAAGGATTGTAGATAGTGGCATAGGTGCCATCGCTAAGACGCTGTCCCCAAATTTTCGCATTGCTGTTCACAAAACCCTTGGCACGTTCCACGGGTTGAGCCCATGTCAGGCCTCCGTCAGCGGAGGTCGAGGTGAGAGCGTGCTTCCACAGTGACGCAATCTGTCCGTCGGGCAGGGTATAGTCGCAATAGGCTTTGTATTCTTTGTGCAAAGGAATGAGCGGGTCGTTACGGTCTGCCTCCTCTACCCATTGCATGCGGTAGCGGGGATTGGCGAGGATTTCTTCGCAGGCACTCCTGACATCCTTCGGAGCCTTGGTGTAGTAGGGAAAAGCAGTCTTATAGCTTCCGCTCTTCACCCCTTTTCCGTAGTTTCCATTATAATAGATAAAGTATATCGGCCCCAGCGTGCCGTCCTTTTTTATTTCACGAATGACACGACCAATGCCATTGCCATCGTTGGGGTCATCCTTCTTGTCGAAGGCTACACCGTAGTTGCCGATGGCGAAGAGCTGTCCGCTCTTGCTGGTGTACCATCCCACACGCTGGTGCATGATGGCAATGAGGTTATGGGCAACATCTTTACGATTGGGCTTGGTAAAGCCCTCGGGCACCTGCAAGTCAGGGAAGAGCATCTGCGGCGTGCTCCACAAATAGCCATCCGTTGAGGTCTGGTACATGGTATGAGAAGGCGGTACATGCTCGTCGGAAGGATCGCAGAGATAATGCACATAGAACTGATGATTCCAATAGGCCATCATGGGCTGGTGGTTATACGTCCAGCCATTGCCATTGGCCTCTGACGGATGCTCGCGATTGGCGCGCAGTATCTGGATATTATGCACACCCACTACAGGACTCAGCCCTCCATCGTGGCGGTTGGGATTGCTCAGCGTCTTGCCTGTATAGTGAATCTTCTTGGCATTCAACAGTCCTTGCAGAATGGTCTCATCAGCCTCGAAGATGGTGCCGTGCTTGTGCAGAGCAGGAACGGTCGTCTTGTTGCTGACGTCCTCGAAAGTCACAAAATCCTTTGTGAAGTGGGCACCGAAGTCTTTGAGTCGATAACGGTCATAGTAAATCAGCCATCCATCTTCTATCTTCTTATCTACCTTGCGTATAACCTTCGCTGTCGTCGGCCCCTCCATCATCTTGCCTGTAAACGGCTCCGAAGCCTTGCTCCACGGGCCGTAAGGTGACTTGGCATAGGCTACCTTGATGTCGCGCTCAGGACGGGTGTTGTCCTTCAGCACCATCACATAATCATTCTTGCCGCGCTTCACTATTGTGGCGTCGATACACGAGAACCCAGGGTCTATCATCAGCTTCGTGGGGGCAAAGGTCTTGAAGTCCTTCGTGGTGGTATAGTAGAGGCGGTGATTGTTTTTATGATCCTCCTGACCATCAGGGAATTTACCTGGAATGCACGATGCCCAGACGATGACGGCCTGCTGCTTGACATCGTCCCAGAATAGTTCTGGTGCCCAAACATTCACTGTGGTGGTGTCAGGCATCACCTCGATGAAACGTTGTTCACTCCAGTGTACCAAGTCCTTAGAACAGGCATAGCCAAAGCCACGATCGCCTCGCCAGCTGCTGGTCCATACCAGATGGAACATACCATTAGGTGTACGGATGATGCTGGGGTCACGCATGACACGCTGCTTGCCCACCTCAGGGCGAAGCCAAATGCCGTCTATTGCCTGCCACGTCCAACCATCATGACTATAGATGAAACGAAGACCATCGGTAGCGGGTTCGTGGAACGAGGTGGAGATATACACTTTTTGTTGTGCTGAGGTCACCAGCGTAGCCATCAGCAGAAAGAAAAAGAGAGTAAAACGCTTGTACATATCGGGTGCTTTATTTTTTATTAAGACGAAAAGTTTTGTCGTTTGTAACTAAATGACTACCTTTGCGGTCTTAAAACGAAAACATTGTAAATAACATGAGACGAATTTCATTGATTCTGCTGAGTGTCATGCTCTGCTTGAGCATCCAGGCAAAGAAGGAAGTGACGCGTAGCAATGGCTATCCCATCAGTCAAGTACCCTTTACTGCTGTCAAAGTGACTCCAGGGACTTTCTGGGGCGAACGTATCCGTGCTGCACGGGAGGTGACCATCCCCTTGGCCTTCTCGAAGTGCGAGAGTGAGCATCGTTATGAGAACTTCAACATGGCGGCCTATACCTTGCAGCATCCTGGCCACGAGGGGCTGAAGACACCCAAGTGGGATGTCTCGAAGTTCATGGGCTTTTCGTTTGACGATACCGATGTCTATAAGACCATCGAGGGCGCCAGCTACGTGCTTCAGACCTATCCGGACAAGAAATTGCAGGCCTACATCGACTCCGTGCTTGACATCGTAGGGGCTGCACAGGAACCCGATGGCTATCTCTATACAGCCCGTACCATCAATCCTGAGCATCCGCATCAGTGGTCAGGCAAGCAGCGTTGGGAGGTGGAGGAGATTCTGAGTCACGAGCTCTATAACCTTGGCCACATGGTGGATGCTGCTTGTGCCCACTATCAGGCTACTGGAAGCGACAAGTTCCTGAATATTGCCAAGCGTTATGCCGACTGCGTCATCCGCGAGGTGGGGCCCAATCCTGGACAGGCCTGTGTGACACCTGGCCACCAGATTGCCGAGATGGCGCTGGCCCGTCTGTATGTGCTGACGGGTGAACAGAAGTATCTGGACGAGGCTAAGTTCCTGCTCGACTATCGTGGCAAGACGCAGCGTCACGATATCTATTCGCAGAGCGATAAGCCTGTGGTTGATCAGACAGAGGCATGGGGACATGCCGTCCGTGCTGGCTACATGTATGCCGGTATGGCTGATGTGGCTGCACTGACAGGAGATCAGGACTATTTGAAGGCCATCGATGCCATCTATGACAATATCGTCTCGAAGAAATATTATATCACTGGTGGTGTAGGTGCCCGTCATCAGGGCGAGGCCTTTGGTGCAGACTATGAACTGCCAAACCTCACTTCTTATAACGAGACGTGTGCTGCCATCTCGATGGTCTACCTGTTCCATCGTATGTTCCTGTTACATGGCGATGCCAAGTACATCGACTGCATGGAGCGTACACTTTACAACGGCGTCATCAGTGGTATGAGTGTCGACGGTGGCCGCTTCTTCTATCCCAATCCATTGTCATCAGACGGCAAGTATAAGTTCAATGCCGATGGCACCGTGGAGCGTCAGCCGTGGTTTGGCTGTGCCTGCTGTCCATCGAACCTCTGTCGCTTCATCCCGTCGTTCCCTGGCTATATGTACGCTGTCAAGGATCGTAACCTCTATGTCAACCTCTTTGCAGGCAATACTGCTACGATGCAGGTGGAGGGCAAGGATGTCGTGCTGCAGCAGGAAACCAACTATCCGTGGGATGGCGATATCACCATTCGTGTCCAAAAAAATCAGGTCAAACAGTTTGCTATGATGATCCGTATTCCTGGTTGGGTAGACCGTTCGCCAGTTCCCAGTGATCTCTACCGTTTCGCTGATGATGTCTTAGGCAATTATAGCGTCAAGGTCAATGGTCAGCAGGTTAATGGCCAGTTGGAAAACGGCTATCTGACCGTCAACCGCACGTGGAAGAAGGGTGACGTGGTGACCATCCACTTCGATATGCCCGTACGTACTGTCAAGGCTTCGCACCGTGTTGCCGATGATCGTGGCCGTATCGCTGTCGAGCGTGGTCCGTTGGTATATTGTGCCGAGGGTGCTGACAACAAGGACTTTAACATCTTTGACTTCCTGATGCCCCGTGTGCCGAAGTTTAACGTTGTCGACCGTGCTATCAATGGCAGTCGCGATGTCAACTTTAGCGTCAAGGCCATTGAGGTGGACGGCGAGGCTGTCAGCATCGACCAGGAAGGTTCTGCCCACGTAACTCCCGTGTGTCTGACGATGATTCCCTACTATGCATGGAACCACCGTGGTCCTGGTCTGATGGAGGTTTGGATGCCTCAGAGCATTAGTGCTTTGGGCAATTATTAATAAGGTATATTTTTAGGATAAGATAGAATGATGAAAAAGGTATTGATAGCCGTTTGGCTTTTGACGGCTTTTGTCACAGTCCAAGCTCAGGATGTGATGCGCAAGGAAAAAGACGGAACGTATGTTGTGAACACAACGACACTGGCCCAAGACGTAGAAGGCTATGCCGGTCCTACGCCTGTAGAGGTGTATATCAAAAAGGGAAAGATTGTGAAGGTTGAGGCTCTGAAGACCCAGGATGGCCCGAAGTACGTTGCCAAGGTGAAGAAGAACATGCTTCCCAAGTATGAGGGTGCCAGTGTGAAGAAAGGAATTGTGCAGGATGTCGATGCTGTTACGGGTGCAACATTCACATCGAAGTCTATTCAGGAAAACGTCCGTCGCGCCGTTGACTATTACAACAAGCACAAGTAATCAGTAGAAGAGTACAAGTCCAGCTATGGCGCAGTAGATAATCATGCGGATAGCGTTGATTTTCAGAACTTTGACGCCGTAGAAGGCTGAGGCGAACAGAAAGCAACTGATGCAGAACTGCCACAGGTTCTCTTTCGGTGTGCTGAAGTTTTCACGCGTACATAATAATAAGGTGGCAGCGGCTAACAGTCCTACCACCGCTGGTCGCAACCCCTGAAAGACAGAGGTGACGGTACGGGTGTGCATATACTTCATGAACATCTTGCTGATGAGTATCATCAGAATGAGCGAGGGCAGTACTAGTGCAAAGGTAGCTGTAGCAGAGCCAAGGACCGACATGGGCATGGAGAAGCCGGCATTGATGCAGGCCGTATAGCCGCAGTAGGTGGCGGAGTTGATGCCGATAGGTCCAGGTGTCATCTGCGAGATGGCGACAATATCGGTAAAGTCACTACTGCTAAGCCAATGCCAGTGCTCTACCGTTTCGTGTTGGATGAGTGACAACATGCCGTAGCCCCCACCGAAACCGAAGAGGCCTATCTTGAAGAAGGTAATAAACAGATTTATATATATCATACCGTATCCTTATTGTTCCCTATTTTGCCCCACACGAATCCTCCAATGCCTGCCACAATAATTATCCAGATAGGACTTACGCCTAACAGCCAAATGAGGAGTGCTGACACAATGGGAATCCAAATGGTAAACTTGTTCAGCTCAGCACGCTTGGCCAGATTAAAGGTCGGAACGGCTATCAATGCTACAACGGCAGGACGGATGCCTCGGAACATCGCTTCGACAATGCGGTTCTCCTTGAATTGCTGGAAGAACAAGGCTATCAGAAGGATAATCAGAAACGAAGGCAATGCCGTTCCCAAGGTGGTGACAATAGCTCCACGTTCCTTTTTCAACCTATAGCCGATAAAGATGGCGATGTTGATGGCGAAGACACCAGGGCAACTCTGCGCAATGGCTATCAGGTCGAGCATCTCGTCCTTTCCGACCCATCGATGCTTGTTGACCACTTCCTCTTCGATAAGTGGAATCATGGCATATCCGCCCCCAAGGGTGAATATGCCAATCTTAAAGAAGGTTTTGAACGATTCCCAGTAAATATTCATTACTTCTGTGCTTCAACCCACTTTCTTGCATTGACGAAGGCTTCAATCCATGGGGTTACCTCGTCGTTCTTGCGATCTGCTGGATACCAGGCATTCTGCCAAGGGAATACAGCACGCTCCAGGTGAGGCATCATGCAGAGATGACGACCGTCCTCAGAACAGATACCTGCTACGTTATAGTCCGAACCATTGGGGTTAGCAGGATAGCCGGCGTAGTTGTACTTCGCAATCACGTTGTAAGCGCTCTCAGCCTCAGGCAGCGAGAACTTACCCTCTCCGTGAGCCACCCACAGGCCGAGCTTGTTGCCGCTCAGTGAACCGAACATCACAGAGTTGTTCTGAGGAATGCTCAAGGTGATGAACTCACTCTCGAACTTGTGAGAATCGTTGTGAAGCATCTTAGCACCCTTGGCACCAGTCAAGCCAAGTTCTACCATCAGCTGGCAACCATTACAGATACCCAGTGAGAGGGTGTCCTTGCGGGCATAGAACTTATCGAGAGCCTCTTTAGCCTTAGGATTGAAAAGGAAGGCACCTGCCCAACCCTTAGCAGAACCAAGAACGTCGGAATTAGAGAAACCACCGCAGAACACAATCATGCTGATGTCCTCAAGGGTCTCGCGACCAGAAATCAAGTCGGTCATCATTACGTCCTTCACATCGAAGCCAGCGAGGTAGAGACAGTAAGCCATCTCACGCTCACCATTGGTTCCCTTCTCACGGATGATAGCTGCCTTGACGCCAGAAGCCTGACGACGATCGGCAGAGATGCCATACTGTGCCAGTTTACCCGTGAAGTCCTTGTTAAATTTCATCTCCAGAGGCTGTTTCTTGTAGTTCTCAAAGCGCTCCTTAGCCTTGCCGTTGAAGCTCTGCTTACGATCGAGAAGGTAAGAAGTCTTATACCATGTATCACGGAGAGCATCAATATCGAAGCTCATTTCATCATCGTCTGCCTTAACTACAATGCTGCGGCTGTCTGGTACTGGATAACCAATCTTAGCAAAGCCAACGCCTTGTTCCTCCATGAAGTCTTTGAACTCCTGCTTGTGTTCGTCGCTCACCTCGATAACCACACCCGGGTTCTCAGCGAACAGGGTCTTGACGATGTCGCCATCCTTGCAAATATCGTGCAGGTTGATATGCATACCGCCCTTCTGGTTTGCGAAGCACATCTCGAGCAGAGTAGTGATAAGACCACCGGCAGAGATATCGTGGCCAGCCATAATCCAGCCCTTCTCAATCATCTGCTGTACAGCCATGAAGGCATCAGCAAAGTACTCTGGATTCTTAACGGTAGGAACATCGTCGCCCACCTTACCTAAGCTCTGGGCGAAAGCAGATCCTCCGAGACGCTGCTCGTCGAACGAGAAGTCGATATGATAAAGCGAAGCGTTCTTATCGTTTACCAATACAGGCGATACCACCTTCTTGATGTCAGAAACCTCACCACCAGCAGATACAATCACTGTTCCTGGAGAGATAATCTTCTCGCCGTTAGGATACTGCTGAGAGAGTGAAAGCGAGTCCTTACCAGTAGGCACGTTGATATGCAGGTCGCAGCAGAAATCTGAGAGCGCCTTAACACCCTCATACAGACGGGCATCCTCACCCTCCTGAGAGCGACAAGGCCACATCCAGTTTGCACTCAAAGAGATACTATCCATTCCCTCTGCCATAGGAGCCCAAACAATGTTAGTCAAAGCCTCGGCAACAGAGAGTACACTTCCAGCAGCAGGATTAGCAAGACCTGCTTGAGGGGCATGGCCGATGGCGGTTGCAATACCCTTCTTGCCACGATAGTCGAGGGCAACGACACCACAGTCGCTCAATGGCAACTGGATCTCGCCCTGGCATTGCTGACGGGCGATCTTACCTGTCACAGAGCGGTCTACCTTGTTGGTCAACCAGTCCTTACAAGCCACAGCCTCCAACTGAAGCACGCGCTCGAGGTATTCGTCAATTTTATCCTGTGTGTAGGTTACATTCTCATAATGACGTTCCACGGTATTGTCACGCATGATGGTCTTCGGTGAGTGACCGAACATCTGAGCCACATCGAGGTCGAAAGGCTTCACACCATCACCCTGCTTGAACGAGAAGTGGGCATCACCGGTAGTCTCACCAACCACATACAATGGAGCACGCTCGCGCTCAGCAATCTTACGTACATGTTCAATATGCTTCTCGTCAATGAGCAAGCCCATACGTTCCTGACTCTCGTTGGCGATAATCTCCTTAGAGCTCAGCGTTTTGTCACCGATAGGCAGCTTGGTCATATCAATCTCACCACCGCACTCCTCAACAAGCTCTGACAAGCAGTTCAAGTGACCGGCTGATCCGTGGTCGTGGATAGAGACAACGGGGTTCACATCCTCCTCACAGAGGGCACGAACCAAGTTGTATGCACGCTTCTGCATCTCAGGGTTGGCACGCTGTACGGCGTTCAACTCGATACCATTGCTATAACGACCTGTATCAACTGATGATACAGAACCGCCACCAAGACCGATGCGATAGTTATCACCACCTACCACAACTACTTTGTTGCCCTTCTGAGGTTCCTTCTTCAAGCAGTCACGCTTGGTACCATAACCAACACCACCAGCCAGCATGATCACCTTATCGTAAGCGTACTTCTCTTTGCCCTCCTGATGCTCGAAGGTGAGTACAGAACCACAAATCAGTGGCTGACCGAACTTGTTACCGAAGTCAGAAGCACCGTTAGAAGCCTTGGTCAGAATCTGCTGAGGCGTCTGATACAACCACTGGCGCACGGGCAGAATGTCCTCCCAGTCGCGAGCTACATCGTTATCATCGTGCAGACGAGGATAAGCCGTCATATAGACAGCTGTACCAGCGATAGGCCAAGAACCTACGCCGCCACCCATACGGTCGCGAATCTCACCACCAGTACCTGTAGCAGCACCGTTGAATGGCTCTACGGTTGTTGGGAAGTTATGTGTCTCAGCTTTCAGCGAGATAACACTCTCTATATCTTTTACCTGGAAATAATCGCTTGTCGACTGGTCTTTCGGAGCGAATTGTTCAACAACAGGACCTTGTGCAAAAGCAACGTTATCCTTATAGGCAGACAGAATCTTGTTGGGGTTCTCCTGCGTGGTCTTCTTGATCATCGCGAAGAGGCTTGACTCCATCTCCTTGCCATCAATGATAAATGTACCGCCGAAAATCTTATGACGGCAGTGTTCAGAGTTGATCTGTGCAAAGCCGAAAATCTCTGAGTCCGTCAGCGGACGACCATTCTGTTTCTCCAGTCCATGGAGATACTCAATCTCCTCAGGACTCAGAGCAAGACCTTCCTGCTCGTTATATTCCTCTAAGTTGTCCACATACTTAATGGACTCAGGTTTGATGTTAATCGTAAAGATATCCTGATTCAGACCATCGTACATGCGCTGCAGCATCTCGTCGTGTTCAGCATCCTTGCTGTCTACGGCAAAATACTCTTCAATACGACTGATGCCGCTGAGACCCATGTTCTGTGTAATTTCAACAGCATTTGTCGACCATGGAGTCACCATTTCACGGCGCGGACCCACAAAATAGCCTTCGAGCGTCTCGCCAGTCAGCAGTTCTGCATCGCCATACAGCCAGCACAGTTCCTTTACTTCTTGTTCGTTGAGCATGTGATCTGCTGCAGTAGCAATCACAGACTTCTGGGGGGTCTTGAAAAAGAGAATCATATCCTATATACCTTATTTATTTTTAATTTTGGTGCAAAGGTACTTAAAATAATCTAAATCGATGCATCTTTTGTGTGAA
This sequence comes from Prevotella sp., assembly GCA_045131435.1. GTDB lineage: Bacteria > Bacteroidota > Bacteroidia > Bacteroidales > Bacteroidaceae > Prevotella. Next base: position 1,229 of record JBGUQW010000033.1, on the reverse strand, counting down.
ATGTGCGTCTTATCATTAACTTTGCACCCGAAAAATGTTTATTTAATTGATTATTGAATATGAAGAAATGTATTTTTATGATGTCGTTGGCAGCAGTTCTGCTGATGACCAGTTGCGCCTCCAAGAAGGATCTGGTGGCTTGCCAGGAAGAGAATAAGGCTTTACAGACCAACTATCAGAATACCAAGGAACAATTGGCCGCATCGAATACGCGTGTGACCAGTCTTGAAGAGCAGATTGCTGAGTTGCGCAAGCAGAATGCAACTCTACAGAACTCTCTGGAGCAGAGCCTTTCTAATGCAAGTCAGAACAATGTTAGTATAGAGAAGCTAGTAGACCAGATTAATGAGTCGAACCAATACATCCGCCATCTGGTGGAGGTAAAGTCTAAGAGCGACTCGCTAAACATGGTTCTTACCAACAACCTGACTCGTTCGCTTTCGAAGGAAGAGCTGAAGGAGGTCGACGTACAGGTGCTGAAGGGTGTCGTCTATATCTCGTTGGCTGACAACATGCTCTATAAGAGTGGTTCTTATGAGATCAATGATCGTGCCGCTGAGACCTTGTCGAAGATCGCCAAGATTATCAAGGACTACAAAGACTACGATGTACTCATCGAGGGAAATACCGACGATGTGCCTATCAAACGTGAGAATATTCGCAATAATTGGGACCTCTCATGCCTGCGTGCTTCCAGTGTTGTTCAGGCTTTGCAGAACGACTATGGTGTAGACCCGAAGCGTCTGACTGCAGGTGGTCGCGGTGAGTATAACCCACTCCAGCCCAATACCACTGAATTGGGTAAGCAGCGTAATCGTCGTACTCAGATTATCATAACTCCGAAACTCGATGAGTTCATGGACCTCATTGGTCAGGCTCCTGACAATGAGTAATTAGCAGAGTCTATATTATACAATAAGGTATAGGAGTTTCGGGAATTGATGTAAATCAAGTTCCGAAACTTTTTTTTTATGAAAAACGAAAAAAAAGTCGGAAAAGTTTTGGCGATTCGGAAAATAGTCGTACCTTTGCACCCGCTTTCAGGAAATGTCCTGATAAAGCAATCCCAAACGAGTTCTTTGAAAGACTTACATAGACAGAGAAAGAAGTAGTACAAGAAGCGAGTATATATTATATATGTACTTGGGTAATTGAAGACGAACCGTTTTAATTTCTTAAACTACCGGATATAAGCGTTCTGAGACAGAGAAAAAGTGTGTCGTGTGGTT
>JBGUQW010000032.1:0-48956 GCA_045131435.1 Prevotella sp. | reverse complement strand
TCTATGTAAGTCTTTCAAAGAACTCTTCTTATAGTGCTCTGCCCAACTTTTTGAGCGAAAGCGGATGCAAAGGTACGACTAATTTTTGAATCGCCAAAACTTTTGGTATGAAAAGTTGTAAATTTAACAATTATTGTTATTTAACCCATTAAGGTTTTAGTATGTATAGGGGTTACACCTTATTATATATATGAAGACGTTAAGAATGGATTATCACCTTAAGAAGCAGACAGAGACTCAAATGGATTCCCTGACGGTTCTGCATATTTTCGTAAAATAATGCAAAAAAGACACCATTTAGTTTGGCTATATGCAGGAAATTGTATAATTTTGCAGCCGATTTGAATAAATATTCCAAAGATGAAGATTAAGAAAGACCGTTTAGAAGCCCTGCGCATGATTATCTCAAGCCGAGAACTGGGAAGTCAAGACGAATTACTTGAGGCTTTAAAAGAAGAAGGTTTCCAATTAACACAGGCAACGCTTAGCCGTGATTTAAAGCAGTTGAAAGTAGCAAAGGCAGCCACAATGCGAGGCAATTACGTTTATGTATTGCCCAATGACACCATGTACAAACGTGTCACCACCCCACGAACGCTACAGGAGATGATGCAGGTACCCGGTTTTCTAAGTATTCACTTTTCAGGAAACATGGGAGTCATCAAGACGCGTCCAGGTTATGCAAGCAGCATCGCCTATAATATTGACAACAACCACATCAATGAAATATTAGGAACCATTGCGGGCGACGATACCATCTTCATTGTCATCAAGCAAGGAGCGACAAAAGATGAGGTCATTGAAGCTCTTAGTGAAGTAGTACCAAATATGAGATAATGAACAAATCATAATAAGTTCATAGTTAAAAATGGAACAGAAAGAAGAGATAAAAGTTTTTGTGGCCGGCCCAGAGCATGAGGTATATGTAGACACAATTCTACAGACCATTGCTGATGCGGCCAAAGTTCGTGGAACAGGTATTGCCAAGCGCACCCACGAGTATTTGGCCACGAAGATGAAGGAGGCCAAAGCCGTGATAGCCCTGAGTGGCGACACGTTCGCGGGGTTCAGCTATATTGAAACATGGGGCAATAAGCAGTATGTAACGACTTCCGGACTTATCGTACACCCCAACTTCCGCGGTTTGGGCGTAGCCAAAAAGATCAAGGATATGACTTTTTCGTTAGCTCGCACACGTTGGCCGCATGCCAAGATTTTCTCCCTAACAAGCGGTGCAGCTGTAATGAAGATGAACACGGAATTGGGTTACCAGCCCGTGACTTTTGCCGACCTAACCGATGACGAAGCATTCTGGCGCGGTTGCGAAGGTTGTTGTAATGTCGACGTACTCCATCGTACTGGTCGGAAATACTGTATCTGCACAGCTATGCTTTACGACCCCGAGGAGCATCTGCCTGCCAAGATACCCGAGGAAGTGATTGAGCGCATCAAACAACTAGATGACAAATAGTTTTTTACGACAACGAATTAAACGAATATAAAGATATGGCAAACAAGAAAGTAGTAGTAGCCTTTTCTGGTGGGCTTGACACCAGTTACACTGTGATGAAACTAACCCAGGACGGCTGGGACGTATATGCAGCATGCGCTAACACTGGTGGTTTTTCGGCTGAGCAGCTGAAGACCAACGAAGAGAACGCTTATAAGCTGGGAGCCAAGGCCTATGTGACGCTTGACGTGACACAGGAGTATTACGAGAAGTCGTTGAAATACATGATTTTCGGTAACGTGCTGCGTAATAACTGTTACCCGATATCAGTCAGTAGCGAGCGTATTTTCCAGGCTATCGCCATTGCCCGCTATGCGAAGGAGATTGGCGCCGACGCCATTGCTCATGGTTCGACAGGTGCAGGAAACGATCAGATTCGTTTTGATATGACGTTCCTTGTGATGGCTCCTGGCGTAGAAATCATCACCCTGACCCGTGACAAGAAGCTTACACGTAAAGAGGAGGTAGACTACCTTAATGAGCACGGGTTCTTTGCTGACTTTACGAAGCTGAAGTACAGCTACAATGTTGGCATTTGGGGTACTAGCATCTGCGGCGGCGAACTGCTTGACCCCACTCAGGGACTACCCGAAGAGGCATACCTGAAGCACGTTACCGCCAAGGAAAATGCCCTATTGAAGATCACCTTCGACAAGGGAGAAATCGTTGCTGTGAATGGAGAGCAATTCAATGACCGTGTAAAGGCCATCCAAAAAATTGAAGAGATTGGTGCCAGCTATGCTATTGGTCGTGATGCCAACGTTGGCGACACTATCATTGGTATCAAAGGGCGCGTAGGTTTTGAGGCCGCTGCCCCCAAGCTTATTATCGAAGCTCACCGTCTGCTGGAGAAGTCGACACTGTCGAAGTGGCAGCAATATTGGAAGGACCAAGTTGCCAACTGGTATGGCATGTTCTTGCATGAGAGCCAATATCTAGAGCCCGTCATGCCGGACATCGAGGCCATGCTGACTTCCTCACAGCGCAACGTGACGGGTACAGCCATTCTGAAGTTGCGCCCCTACGGTTTCGAGACTGTGGGCATCGACTCCGTCAACGACTTGACAAAGAGCAAGTTAGGCGAATACGGCGAGACACAGACAGGTTGGACTGCTGACGAGGCCAAGGGCTTCATCAAGGTGTCAAGCACACCGCTGCGTGTTTACTACGGCATACACAAAGACGAAAAGAGATGACCCCCACCCCTACCCTCCCCGAGGGGAGGGAGTATGAGAATGATGGTAAGAAACGACGGCAATTACAATACAGCATCACCCGACAGATATTTACTTCTTAAGGATTTCGCTCAAACAAACAAACGATTCCCGACAGATGCAGAAAAATTACTGTGGGAGCATATCCGAGCAAGACAGTTATCCGTTAAATTCAACAGACAACATATCATTGGTGATTATATCGTAGATTTTTTTGTATTGAAAAGAAACTTGTCATAGAAGTGGACGGAGGATATCACTCTGAATACAAACAAATGGAGAAAGATGAGTTAAGAACTGAACGTCTGAGAGAATTAGGTTTTTCAGTTATCAGGTTTACAAATGAAGATGTCTTAGGGAATATTTCTAACGTATTAAATAAAATAAAAAATAAATTGATAATGAGTAATCCAAAAACATCCTCCCCTCGGGGAGGAATAAAGGTGGGGGTTTTAGGTGCTGCAGGCTACACGGGTGGTGAACTCATCCGTGTGCTGCTAAACCATTCCGAGGCAGAGATTGTCTTTGCCAATTCAGAGAGCAATGCAGGTAATCTGGTCAGCGACGTACACGAGGGATTGCTCGGGGAAACCGAGCTGCGCTTTACTGACGCAATGCCTTTCGACCAGGTCGACGTCGTATTCTTCTGCTTCGGACATGGTAAGAGTGAGGCATTCCTTAAGGAGCACACTATTCCTGAGAACGTGAAGATTATCGATTTGGCACAAGACTTCCGCATCAAGGGCGACCATGACTATGTCTATGGTCTGCCCGAGATTAATGAGGAGGACATTGAGAAAGCCCAGCATGTCGCCAATCCCGGTTGTTTTGCCACTGCCATCCAGCTGGCGCTGCTGCCCGCTGCCAATCTGAACCTGTTGAAAGAAGACGTCAGCGTCAATGCCATCACCGGCTCCACAGGTGCAGGTCAGAAGCCTGGCGCCACCACCCACTTCTCGTGGCGCAACAACAACCTCAGCATCTACAAGCCCTTTACCCACCAGCATCTGGCAGAAATCAAGCAGAGCATCCGACAGGTGCAGGGCTATCTCGATGCCGACATCGACTTCATCCCCTACCGTGGTGACTTCGCCCGTGGCATCTTCTGCACCGCTGTCATCCGCACTAAGGCTCCCGAGGAAGACATCATCGAGGCCTACAAGGACTTCTATGCCGATGCCGCTTTCACACACTACAGCGACAAGGCCATCGACCTGAAGCAGGTCGTCAACACCAACAAGGCCGTGGTTCACTGCGAGAAGTTCGGCGACAAGCTCCTCGTCACCTCTGCCATCGACAACCTGCTGAAGGGTGCCGTCGGCCAGGCCGTCCAGAACATGAACCTCATGTTCGGCATTGACGAGACTACAGGTCTCCGATTGAAGGCCAGCGCCTTTTAAGGTCCTATACCCAACAGCTTCAGTAACAAATGGGGCATTTGTCGCCCATTATTTTGGCCTTTTCATTTTTATTTCTTACTTTTGCCGAGTGAATAACAAAAGATCAACGATTATGAAACAAATCCTTAGACTATCTATCGCATGCCTGACGGTGGCATTTCTCTTTGCCGCCTGTGGCGAAAACAGAGACAATTCCAAAAAGTTCGAGAAGACTATCGACTCACTGAAGAGTGTCAACCAAAAGCAAGAGACAGAGCTGAAAGACATGACAAGCTTCATTACAACCTTGTCTGAAGGCTTGAATACCATTGCCGTTCAAGAAGACATGCTGTTCAGTAAAGATGTTGAAGGCAAAAAACTCAACAAGGAACAACTGAAGTCACAGCTTGCCATTTTCTCCAATCTGCTGACCGAACAGCGCAAGAGAATTGAGCAGTTGAGCGACTCTCTCAAGGCCCGTGGTGTCAATCTTGCCAAGATGCAAGGGCTGATAGACAATCTGAAACGCCAATTGGATGACAAAGACCAGATGATTGAGGAATTCCGCAAGAGTCTGGAGCAGAAAAACTACGACATCAACGAACTACGGAACCGTCTGAGCAGTGCTGCCGCCAGCAATGCTGAGTTGGCCCAGAAAGCCGAGATAGCAGAGAAAGAGCTTGCCAAGCACACTACCGGCTACGTGCTGATAGGAAGCGAAGACGCCTTGAAAGAAGGAGGCTACATCGACAACCGTGAGAACGCCCTGATAAGCACAATGCCTAAGACAGGCTTTACCAAGGTAAACATCTATGACTTCAAAGAGCTGGTGATTCCTTCGAGACGCTATGAAATATGCACCAGCCACCCCAAGCGCTCATACGATGTTGACCGTATTGACCGCCACTCCCGCAAGTTAACCATCGAGAACCCCGAGATGTTCTGGTCTAACTCCAGGTACCTTATCATCATGACGAAATAATACAATAAGGCACTGTGCTATTAATAAAATATAATTTATTTTGTGCTTTCCCCACTTATTCGTATCTTTGCAGCCAATTATAATATATAAGGACACATGAAACTATTCGACGTTTATCCCCTTTTCAATGTAAACATCGTGAAGGGTAAAGGCTGTAAGGTATGGGACGACAAGGGACAGGAGTATCTGGACCTCTATGGTGGCCATGCTGTCATCAGCATCGGACACTCGCATCCCCATTACATTAAGAAAGTAACGGAGCAGCTCGATAAAATCGGCTTCTACTCGAACTCAGTCGTCAATAAGTTGCAACAGCAGCTGGCTGAACGATTAGGAAAAATCAGCGGCTACGACGACTACCAACTGTTCCTGATCAACAGTGGCGCCGAGGCTAACGAGAATGCACTGAAGCTGGCATCGTTCAAGAATCCTGGTGCCACCCGCATCCTGTCGTGCGAGAAGGCTTTCCACGGACGTACATCACTGGCCGTGGAGGTGACACATAATCCCAAGATTGTGGCACCTGTAAACGACAACCACCATGTGCGCTTCCTGCCTCTGAACGATATCGAACCGTGGATTCGCGAGCTGTCACGCGGCGGTGTGATGGCTGTTATCCTGGAGTGCATCCAGGGTGTCGGCGGCGTACAGATGGCTACGCCCAAATTTGCCCAAGACCTGGCATACGCCTGCAAACGCTTCGGTGTGACGCTGATTTGCGATGAGATACAGTGCGGCTACGGACGTAGCGGAAAGTTTTTCGCCCACCAGTGGCTGGGTATCAAACCCGATATCATCACGGTGGCCAAGGGTATCGCCAACGGTTTCCCCATGGGCGGTGTCCTGATCAGTCCCGAGTTCGAACCCGTCTACGGACAGTTAGGGACGACGTTCGGTGGTAACCATCTGGCCTGTGCAGCAGCACTGGCCGTGCTTGACGTCTTCGAAGAGGAGAACCTGGTGGAGAACGCCCGTGAGATCGGCGACTACCTGATGGAGGGCATTCGTGGCATCGGCAGTTCGCACATTCTGGACGTCCGTGGTCGCGGTCTTATGATAGGCATCGAGCTGGACATGCCTCATCAGTTTGTGCGCAAGCCGCTCATCAAGCATGAGCACTGCTTCACTGGCTGTGCCGGACAGAGCATTCTGCGCCTGCTGCCACCACTTTGTCTGACCAAGGCCGAAGCCGACGATTTCATCGAGAGGCTGATCAGAGTACAACCGGAAGAAGACTGAACATTGAAGATTGAACATTGAACATTGAACATTGAACATTGAACATTGTCATCGACGAAGTCGCTTTGACCTGGTCAAAGAACATTGAAGATGTAAGATTTAAGATTTAAGATTAAAGATTAAAATGAAGATATCGATAATCGGAGCCGGAGCCATGGGTGGTGCTATGGCTGAAGGACTTATCAAGGGCGACTATATCAACAACGAAGACATCTGCATCAGCGACCCCTCGCGTCAACAGCGTGAGCGCTTTGCCAACATGGGCATCACAGCCACGCCCAGCAACCAATTGGCTGCACAAGGCGCTGACGTGGTATGCGTGGTGGTTAAGCCGTGGCTGGTAGAACAAGTGTTGAAAGGCATCAGGGAAGTTCTCGACTACGAGCAGCAGATTCTCGTTTTGGTAGCAGCTGGCGTGAAGTATGAAGACGTCCGTCAATGGCTGAACAAAGACGGGAAGATGATTCCCACCTTCCTCGTCATCCCTAATATTGCCATTGCTCAGTTGCAGTCAATGACATTCATCGTGCCGTGCGCCGACGCACAGCCTCAGCATACCGAACAAGTGAAGACATTGTTCGATTCAATGGGACAGACCATTCTCACTGAGGAATCGCATCTGGCAGCAGGCACCACACTGGCCTCATGTGGCATTGCCTATGCCATGCGTTACATTCGCGCAGCTTCAGAAGGCGGTGTGGAGCTGGGATTTAAAGCTGACGACGCCAAGCGCATTGTCATGCAGACCATGCGAGGTGCTGTCGAACTGTTACAGGCCACAGGCCTGCACCCCGAAGCCGCCATCGACCTCGTCACCACGCCTGGCGGTGTGACCATCAAGGGTCTGAACGAAATGGAGCATGCCGGGTTTACATCGAGTGTCATCCGTGGCTTGAAGGCGGGGGCGAAATGATGTAAGAGGTATGATGTAAGAGGTAAGAGGTTAGAGGTCAGATGAGTATAACAGGCTTATTAAGACATCTGTTTGCACGTCGTTGGCGTGAATTGGAACATCATCAGACGGACGGTGAGCTGTTGCAGCGCAAGGTATTGCAACACCTGCTGAGCACGGCCCGCAATACAGAATACGGACAACAGCATGGTTTTGCCACGACCAAAGGCTATGAGGACTTCGTCAAGTTAAATCCCGTCAATACGTATGAGGAGCTGAAAGACCAGATTGACCGCATGCGTCATGGTGAGCGCGACGTGCTATGGCCTGGGCGTGTAAAGTGGTATGCCAAGTCGAGTGGCACCACCAACGACAAATCGAAATTCATCCCTGTCAGCGACGAAGGTTTACAGAAAATCCATTATGCCGGTGGCTATGACTCAGTAGCCATCTACCTAAGAAACAATCCTCAGAGTCGGATGTTCGATGGACGTGGTCTTATTCTTGGTGGCAGCCATGCATCAAACTATAACCTGCCCAATTCGCTGGTGGGCGACCTGAGTGCCATTCTCATCGAAAACATCAACCCACTGGTTAATCTGGTCCGTGTACCCAAGAAAGAAACAGCACTGCTGTCAGACTTCGAGGAGAAGCGCGACCGCATAGCCCGCGAGGCCATGAACAAAAATGTCACAAACATTAGTGGTGTACCATCATGGATGCTTTCCGTTCTCAACCGCATGATGGAGCTGACAGGCAAGACCCATTTGGAGGAGGTATGGCCCAATCTTGAGGTTTTCTTCCACGGTGGCGTGGCCTTTACGCCCTATCGCAAGCAGTACGAGCAGCTCATCACCACTCCCAACATGCATTATATGGAGACTTATAATGCCAGCGAGGGTTTCTTTGGGCTGCAGGACAATCCCACGGACAAGTCCATGTTGCTGATGCTTGACTATGGGGTGTTCTATGAGTTTATGGATCTCTCCGGGGGAACCGGAGAGCACATTTCCGGGGGAACCGGAGAGAACACGATTGTTCCGTTGTGGGGCGTTGAGAAAGACAAGAACTACGCCATACTCATCTCCACATCATGTGGTCTATGGCGCTATATGATTGGCGACACCATCCGTTTCACCTCTACCAATCCATACAAGTTTGTTATCTCCGGACGTACCAAGAGCTTCATCAATGCCTTTGGCGAAGAGCTTATCGTCGACAATGCCGAACAAGGTTTGGCTTTTGCCTGTGAACAAACCGGCGCCGAGGTGCTGGAGTATACAGCAGCTCCCGTATTCATGGATGCCAGCGCAAAATGCCGTCACCAATGGCTTATTGAGTTCTCAAAAGCCCCAAATGACATACAAGCATTCGCCAATCTCCTTGATCGTCGTCTTCAGGAGGTGAACAGTGACTACGAAGCCAAGCGCTACAAAAACATCACCTTGCAACCTCTGGAGCTTATCGTGGCTCGTCCCGGTCTGTTTAACGACTGGCTGAAGCTACGTGGCAAGCTAGGTGGTCAGAACAAGGTACCACGTCTGAGTAATGAACGCAAGCACATGGACGAGCTATTATCCCTGAACGCATGAAACGACTTCTCTATATCATAATAGGTCTCTGTATCATTGCCTCCTGTGCTCGCATGGGAAGTCCTGACGGCGGGTGGTATGATGACGATCCGCCACGCGTTTTGTATGCCACACCTGCTGAACAGGCAATCAATGTTACTGACAAGAAGATTAGTATCTACTTTGACGAATACATCAAGTTGGCTGACGCTACACAGAATGTCATCGTGTCGCCACCACAGCTGGAAACGCCCGAAATCAAGGCCGCTGGCAAGAAAATCGTGGTGGAGCTGAAGGACTCGCTTATCCCCAATACCACATATACCATTGACTTCAGCGATGCCATCAGCGACAACAACGAAGACAACCCAATGGGCAACTACACCTATACTTTCTCGACTGGCGAGAGGATAGACACTTTCGAGGTTGCCGGCTACGTGCTAAATGCCGAGAATCTGGAACCCGTCCAGGGCATCAGCGTAGGACTCTACGATGACTTGGCAGATTCAGTGTTCCGCACCAAGCCATTGATGCGCATCTCACGTACTGATGGTAGAGGCCGTTTTGTCATCAAGGGTGTAGCACCAGGCGAATATCGTATCTTTGCCCTGCAAGATGTCGATAACGATTTCCGCTTTACGCAAAAGAGCGAGATGATAGCCTTCAACGACCAGACTTATAAGCCTAGTGCTGGCCCTGATATCCGTCAGGATACCATCTGGCGTGACACCCTCCACATCGACAACATCGTCCAAGTACCCTATACCCATTTTTATCCCGACAATGTTGTCTTGCTGGCCTTCCAGGAACTTCAAACAGACCGTTACTTGCTCAAACAGCCTGAACGTGTCGAACCAGACCGTATAACCATGTATTTCAGTTATGGTCATGAACAGCTGCCAGTCATTCATGGACTTGATTTCAAGACAGACTCCGCTTTTATCCTTGAAGCCAGTGCCAAGAAAGACACCTTGACTTATTGGCTCCGTGACACGGCACTCGTCAATCGTGATACGCTGACGATAGCTATGGAATACCTGAAGACCGATACCCTCGGCCAACTGGTCAATCAGGTCGATACCTTTGAGGTATATGCCAAGACCTCGTATGCCAAGCGCATGAAGGAGCAGAACAAAGAAAGAGAGAAATGGCAGAAAGAACAGGAGAAGAAGAAAAAACAGGAAGAGCCTTACGACAGCATCTATCCCGTCAAGCCGTTAGAACCAAAAATCATTGTTCCAAGGACGATGACGCCCACCAGTCATCTGTTCATAGAAATGCCCACGCCTCTGGAACGGTATGATACAGCATCCATCCATCTCTACTCCAAGATTGACTCCCTCTGGTACAGGGCTCCCTTCGAATTCCGCCAACGCAATGGCATGTTACGGAACTACGAGCTCGTAGCTGAATGGCGTCCAGAGACTGAGTATAGTTTGGAGTTTGACTCCTTGGCCTTTGTCGACATCTATGGCTTAGAATCTGTACCTATCAAAAAAGGGCTGTTGGCACAGTCCGCCGACGAATTCTCTACCCTGGAAGTACAGCTGAGTGGAGTCACCGACACCACTATGGTAGTACAACTGTTGGACAAAAGCGGCAAATGCCTTCAGCAAGAGCGCACAGGAGCAGACATGTCTGTCGTGTTCTATTATGTCAGTCCTGGCAGCTATTATCTCAGCGCCTTCAACGACCGTAATGGTAACAACGTCTGGGACACCGGCCTTTACGACGAGCATCGTCAGGCTGAGGAAGTCTATTTCTACTCTGAGGACGTAGAATGCAAAGAGAAGTGGGACGTTACGAAGAGATGGAATGTGCTTTCCAAGCCCTTGTATGAACAGAAGCCCTCTCCACTTGTTAAGCTAAAGGCTAACAAGCAGAATAGGAGGCTCCAGAACCGTAATGCTGAGCGTGCCAAGCAGTTAGGCATCAAGTATGTCAAGAAGGAGAAGAAGAAAAAGGACAAGAAAGACAAGAAAGAGAAAGAGAAAGAAGAAGAAGACAATAGTAAAACAAATATAGCTAACGACAATGAAAAGAACAAGACATAACTGGCTACGGACAATCGTCATTGCACTGATTCCCCTATGCCTCCTCACCCTATTCCCCTTGTCTGTCAAGGCACAATGCGGCATTGAGAATACAGCTTTCAAGTCGGGCGAGTTCCTCAGCTACGACCTCTACTTCAACTGGAAGTTTGTATGGGTCAAAGTCGGAACAGCTACCATGTCGACCATTCAGTCGAACTACAAAGGTCAGAAGGCCTTCCGAAGCAGTCTGATTACTCGTGGCAACGACCAGCTTGACAACGTATTTATGATGCGCGACACCCTGCTCAGCTATACTGACATGGACTTGGCCCCTTTGTATTTCCGCAAGGGAGCACGCGAAGGCGAGCGCTATTATATTGACGAGCTCTGGTACTCCTATCCAAAGGGCAACTGTCACCTGAAGATGCACCGTGTCGATGCAGATGGTGAGGTACACTGGAAGGACGCTGAATACAAGGACTGCATCTACGACATGATGAGCATTTTCCTGCGAGCCCGCAACTTCGATGCAGACAAGCTGAAGGTCGGTGAGAACATCCCTATGCCCATCAGCGATGCCAAGCACTTGAGCCATTCTTGGTTGAAATACACTGGTAAGACCACGCTGAAGATGAAGAACGGCATTGACAAATACCGTTGTCTGGTTTTCTCGTTTATTGAAAGAGAGAACGGTGAGAATCATGAGCTCATCCGCTTCTACATCTCTGACGACATGAACCACATGCCTGTCCGTTTGGATATGTTCCTCTCGTTTGGTTCAGCCAAGGCATACCTCACAGGCTACAAGGGTCTGCGCAACCCCATGAAATCGAAAGTCAAATAGGCCAATACTGTCAGCTTCCTGATACTTGTTGCCTATGGACGTATCGGAACTCTTCGCACGATGTGTAGAACTGACGACGATGGAGCCGTCAAGAGGTGCTGTCCGTTACATGCACCAGACCTTGGTGCTGGCATGTTCCGAGGCACTGAAAGGCAGTGGTCAGGGGTTTGGCAACGTTTTCTCACAGGTCGACTATCTCTGCAAGCGCAATGGTATTTCCATGCGCGATCGTCAGCGTATTCAGCAGATGCGTCGCCATTCAAACGGACGAGACTCTTTATCGTCTGACGACTGGCTCTACGACATACGTGCCCTCAGCCATTTCATTTCGACTATCTTTGCTGCTGACATTCCCCACGAGCTCCTCACCCGCATACCTGCTGAGCCACGAGCTCAGGAGCATGTTCCTCAGATCAACCTGCGCTACATCCGCTGTGTAGTCAACAGCTGGGACGACGGACACATCTACGCTACGACAGATGACGGCCCTATCACTATCATCACTTCTGATACGTCACTGGCCTCGCTGCTTACCATCGGCATGCAACTGAACCTGCTCGACTGCCATGCTGAGGGAGCCACCATCCAGCCAAAACTGATTGTGGTAGAGCCAGACTATCTGGTTGACATCTCAGCTATTGCAGCCTGTTTTCAGGACTATGGACATCATCCCTTCAGCTATCTGCTCAGCAGATTGTCGCCACGTGCCAATTCGCCACAGATTCTCTTGGGAAACTTCGCTGGTGCTGTTCTCGACGACGTGATACACCATAGCGATTACGACCCCAACGACACCATCCGTCAGACCTTCCGCCAGCAGGCCTTGCAGTTCTGCACCTGCGACACTTTCGACCCTCAGCAATTCAAAAGCGAAGCAGCCACACAGGTTGCAAACATCCGTGAGGCCGTCGGCATATTGTTTGGGAAGCATGCAGAACCTGGAGTTCGCCAACCAGAAGTCTACGACAGGACGAAGGCCCTCCTCGAGCCATCCTTCGTGTGTGAACAGCTGGGGCTACAAGGGCGCGTCGACCTCATGACCACAGACATGCGACTGCTGGTGGAGCAGAAGTCTGGCAAGAAATGGACGACGTACAAGGAGGATCACTACGTCCAGCTGCTGCTCTATTATGGTGTGCTGCGCTATAACTTCCAACTGCCAGCCGATCGCGTCGACATCCGGCTGCTTTACTCCAAATACCCTGCGCAACAGGGATTGCTGGTCATCAACTTCTACCAACAGCTGTTCCACGAGGCCATACAATTGCGCAATCGTATTGTGGCTATGGAAATAGCCATCGCACGCAATGGTTTCAGCACACTCATGCCACAATTGCGTTCCAATATCCTGCTGGAAAACAAAGAGCGCAGCGACTTCTTTGATCGCTATATCCGACCACGTATTGACAATATCTTCATGCCTTTGCAGAAGCTGTCAGGTATCGAGCGCGACTATGTCGACTGCATGCTTAGCTTTGTCTATCGCGAACAACTGGCACAGAAGGTGGGTGTGCAGGAAGGACAGGGCGGTGCTGTGGCTGACCTCTGGAACATGCCACTGGCTGACAAGCAGGAAGCAGGCAACATTCTGATGGGCACCATCGTCCACAAAGAGACTGACGCTGTCACACTGGCCATCGACACCCAGACGGTATTGCCCAACTTCCGACGAGGTGACATGGTGTACCTCTACCACTTCGAACAAGAGCCGGATGTCCGAGACTGCATTCTGTTCAAGGGAGTCATTCACAAACTCACTGATACGCAGGTCACCATCCATCTGAACGATAGTCAGCAGAACACCTCACTCTTCCACGATGGCACGTACGCCATAGAACACGGAGCCTCAGACATCGGCACCACTTCAGCACTCCGCTCCATACATGCCTTCTGTACAGCTTCTGCTGACAGGCGGGAACTGCTCTTAGGTCTTCGCCCTCCACGCCGCAATGCCTCACAAAAGCTTTCACACAGCTACCATCCGCACTACGACGACATGTTGCTTCGTGCCAAGCAGGCTCGTGACTTCTTCCTGCTGCAAGGTCCCCCGGGAACGGGGAAGACATCAATGGCCCTGCGCTTCCTCGTCGAAGAAGAACTTCGTGATAACGATACAATGTTATCACACCAAAACGGCAAAAAAGGAATCCTCCTCACAGCCTATACCAATCGCGCTGTCGACGAAATCTGCAGCATGCTGGAGGATGCCGGCTTCAGCTACATCCGTCTGGGCAACGAAGCTTCCTGCGACCCCCGTTATGCATCACGCCTGTTGGAAAACGTCCTGGGTCAGAGCCCCAAGCTCAGCCAGGTACGACAACAGCTGATCGACATGCCCATCATTGTCAGCACCACGTCGACACTACTGGCACGTCCCCACATCCTTGAGCTGAAGCATTTCTCGCTCTGTATCGTCGACGAAGCGTCACAGATATTGGAGCCCAACATCATCGGACTGCTGGTGTCAGACCAGATAGATCGTTTCATACTCATCGGCGACCACAAACAGCTGCCTGCAGTCGTACAACAGCCTGACGACGAGCCACGCCTGCATAGCTGCAGACTGTCACTCTTCGAGCGACTGTTAGAACAGGAGCGAAGTGCAAAACGTGCCGATTTCATCGGGCTTTTGAGGCGTCAGGGACGTATGCACCCAGATATTGCAGCCTTCCCCAACGAGATGTTCTATGCCCGTGAACACCTGGAACCTGTGCCCTGTCCCCACCAGACGGAACTGCACCTCGACTACCAGCAGCCATCAGAAGATGCCCTCGACGACGTTCTCAAACAACATCGCGTCATCTTCTTCCCCACCACCCAACACCCATCACCCATCACCCATCACCCAACACCCACCACCCAGCACCCATCACCCATCACCCATCACCCAACATCCGACAAAGCCAATCGCGAGGAGGCTCGACAGGTGGCAGACCTGCTGCGACGCATTGAGCGACAGACAGCCAGCCACTTCGACCCAAACCATACGGTGGGTGTCATCGTTCCCTATCGCAACCAGATAGCTATGATTCGCCACGAGATAGCCCAGTTGGGCATTCCCCGACTGATGGATATCACCATCGACACCGTCGAACGCTATCAGGGTTCCCAGCGCGATGTCATCATCTACTCTTTTACCATCAGCCGCCCTTACCAGCTCGACTTCCTCACAGCCAACTGCTTCGAGGAAAGCGACAGCGAACACCATACGAGTCATACCATCGATCGCAAGCTGAATGTCGCCATGACGCGCGCGCGCAAACAATTAATATTATTAGGGGACACAACGATACTAAGCCGTAATGCCCTCTTTGCAGAACTCATACGTCGATATCAAATCAAATAGAATATGCTAGCAAGTCATTATTACGAAGGAAAGATAGAAGCAGGCTGCGACGAAGCCGGACGTGGTTGTCTGGCAGGTAGCGTCTATGCTGCTGCTGTCATCCTCCCTGAAGACTATCAGAACGAGGAGCTTAACGATTCGAAACAGTTGACGGATAAGAGAAGGAAACAGCTGCGCGAAATCATTGAGCGTGATGCCGTGGCCTGGGCTGTAGGCATTGTCACACCCGATGAAATCGACAAAATCAACATCCTCAACGCCTCCATCCTGGCTATGCACCGTGCCCTCGACCAGCTTTCCGTACGTCCTGAGGCCATCATCGTCGATGGCAACCGCTTCAAGCCCTACCATCCCGTGATTAACGGTTCTCCCGTCAATATCCCCCACACCACCATCGTCAAGGGCGATGGCAAATATCTCAGCATAGCAGCTGCCAGCATCCTTGCCAAGACCTATCGTGACGACTATATGGACCAGCTGGCTCTGGAATATCCGCAATACGACTGGCAGAAAAACAAGGGCTACCCCACTCCCAAGCATCGTGAGGCTATCCGCCAGTATGGCATTACGCCTTTCCATCGCAAGACCTTCAACATGCTTGGCGATGGCCAGTTGAGTTTCGACTTCTGAAGAGAGCCGGAAAAAGAAAACAACAAAATAATCCCCGTTTTCCTCTATTATTCGAAAAAAGTTTGTACCTTTGCAAATGGATTATCAAACATCATAGACTATGCCCAGGAAAACGAATGGAGTCCTCTACGAGCTGTATCCGCGTCCGACGAAAGACGAGGACGGAAAGCCCCTACTCTATGCTGAACCTGTCATTACGATGAAACACAGCACCAGGGGGCTTGACGAATTCTGCGCTGACTATCGCGGAATGACCAGGCACGAAGTGGAAAACGCCCTCGAAGTGGCCTGCAACGTATGCGCCATGTGGCTCAGCAAAGGCCATCGTGTGGAGACGCCCTTTGGCACCTTTGCCCCCAAGATCCGTCTTCTGGGCGACCATAGCGATCCCGACCGGGTGACAGGAAAGGACCTGATGTATGCTGGCATCGAGTTCATCCCTGCCAAGCAGTTTGTGACTGATTCCGACTGCTCGAGAGAAGGTTTCCGCAGGGACGACCGATTCACGAAGCCCAAGCGTGTACAAGGGCAGGAAGAACTGATGGAGGCTCTCCGCAAGAGCATCTTCAACGGATATATCACTGTCAAGACGTTTATGATTCATAGCGGCATGAAACAAACAACTGCCAGAAACTTCCTCGACAGCCTCTGCAAAGGAGACACACCGCTTCTGCGCAGATTCAAGGAAGGGCAAACGATGCACTACATTGTTTTAGATCCCTCGTTAATAGCTAAAAAATAGGTACGCAGCGGTCGCTGTGAGAATACGCACCGTCCGCCGTTCGAATGCACGGCGGGCGCTGTGCGAACAGACAGCGTACGCCGAGGGTTAGCGACCCCGCCACTAACCCCCTGTTTGCACGGAACAAACACCCCGCTTGCACGGCACTTCCTCCCCGTCCGAACGGCACTCCTGGGCCGTTTGTCCAGTCTTTCCAATCGGGTTAGTTCGTCAAAGTAAAGTGGAAAAGTCCGGATTATCCCTCGATAATCCAATTTTCAGGAACACGCGTGTCTGTATTGAACTTCACGCCAACCTTCACAACACGTCGTCCTCCTGTCTCATAAGGAATGGCGTAACCCTTGCCATTAATCTGTTCAAGGGCCTCCTGAGCCGTACCATTGACCTTCATTTCAAACACATAAATAGTCTCAGGCATCCATATCACCATATCAGCGCGACCTCCGGCACACTTCACTTGAGTACGGACATAGACATTCAGCATCGAGAAAATCAAATACATGGTGTATTCATAGAAGCCCTCAGCTGTTGCAGCCTCCACCAGCTTCTGCCTGAAACCTTCCACGTAGGGTATGGCAGCCATATACGAACGCATTTCTTGCATCGCCTGCTCAACGTCGCCAGCCTTCAGCGCTTTCCAGAACTTCCCGGCAAAGCCCACCTGCACATCACTGTCGTCAAGACCAATGTAAGCAGGCAACAGTCCCTTAACATAGCCAACACGCACTTCCTGATTCGGAATTGACAATGTGTATATCTGCAGGTCGCGATCATAGTCCTTAATAGTCAGATAGCCACTCTGATAGAGAAGAGGCAAGGCACTCTTCATATTCTCCGTTGGCTGGTCGAATGCCGATGATGGCACTTCCAACCTGTCAAACGACATGATATCCGTATTAAAGTGCTTCATCTGGTGGATAATAAAGGTCGGCGTACCACTTTCAAACCACCAGTTGTCAATCCTCTGATGATGGAATGCCTTCAAAAGACTGAAGGGATTATACACTTCGTCAGAATAATCCGTAAAGTGATAGCCATCGTATTGAAGTTTCAGCTTCTGGTGAATCTCTTCTTTCGTCACTTGATATTCCTCTGCCAAATGCTCAACATCTTCAGACAGTGTCGTCATCAACTCGTGCTCCGTGATGCCACAGATGGTGGCGAAACGGCGATCCATCGTTACGTTGACGAGATTGTTAATCGTTGAGAAAATGCTTAATTGCGAAAACTTAGTGATGCCAGTGATGAAACAGAACTTAATGTAAGGCTCCTGCATCTTCAGACGCTGATAGAACTCCTGCATCACCTCACGCATTTCAGCCAGTTGCTCGTCTTCGTGAAGAACATCAAGCAGCGGAGCATCGTATTCATCAATGATAACAACCACCTGTTTGCCAGTCTTGGCATAGGCACGATCAATAAGACCAGAGAGCTTCATACCTGGGGTCGTTTCCTTCGGATTGACACCATAAACGGCTTCCATCTTGTCGAGCAGCCTGTACAACTCTTCACGAACACCCTGTGGGTTCAGGTGTTTTGCACCACTCAAGTCAAAGCGTAGCACAGGATACTGCTCCCACTCCTGTTCCAGGTTCATGATTTTCAGCCCTTCGAAGAGTTCACGCTCTCCACGAAAATAAGACTCCAGTGTAGAAGCAAGCAGAGATTTGCCAAATCGGCGAGGACGGCTCAGGAAGACATACTTGGCAAAATGAGCCATCTGCCATACCAAGTCCGTTTTGTCCAAATACACATATCCATTACAGACAATCTCCGAAAATGTCTGAATACCTATAGGATATTTTCGCGCCCTCATCATATCGCCTGTTGTTTGATGCCGCAAAGATAAGAAAAATATCCTAAATGAGCAAACTATTCACACTTTTTGTTGTGTGCCGAAAAAGAATTGTCGCAAATTCCTTCCCTTTTTATCAAGTAATTAATGAGAAAATTTGTGAGTAATTAATGGTAATTAATGTTCAAGAAGGAAGACAACGATTATGAAAAAGATATATTTAGAACCCGAAATGGAAATTGTTAAGATTGCAACGAAACAAATCTTGATGATATCAGGACCTGACGTTGTAGACGATGGCACTGGCGTAAGCAATCCTAATGACATCATGGCTCCTGAGCTACCCGGCGTCCCCAGTGTCCCTGGTCTGCCTGGCATGCCCAGCCTCTTTGAATAAAGGGAATCCGAACGATTACGATAGCAAGCTGCGCAGCCTCCGAACTGGCTGCGCAGCTTTTGTTTGCGCACCCTGGAAGGGAAAAGCGTCAGGGTGGGTCGTCGACAAAAGTTACCCCGTTAACATTATTTTAGGATTTTTCTTCGCGAACTTGTTTGTAGTTTTAGTTAATTTTCGTAACTTTGCAACCGCTTAGAGTTTCCCAAAACGGGAAACTTTTTGCAGAGAGAAAGCAGAAAAGTTTCCCAAAACGGAAAACTATCAATGACTGGCGGTGACCATAACTGCCACAAAACCAAGTCAATAACTGAAGTAAAATAAACATAAAAATGGAAATTAAAAACTTTACCATTACCAAACGCGACGGCTCTAAAGACCGTTTTTCGTTAGACAAAATCATGAACGCCATCGTCAAGGCGTTCGAGAGTGTGGATGAACCAACAGATTTGGGAACAATCTCGAAGATTCTCAGTCATCTGGACATGCACGACGACATCAAGGTGGAAGACATTCAGAACCAGGTGGAGGAGGCTCTGATGCGCGAAGGCTTCTACAAGGTGGCCAAGTCGTTCATCCTGTATCGTCAGGAGCACCAGGAAGACCGTGACACGCTGGAGAAGATGATGTTCCTGTCGGAGTACACCGAATCGGTGAATGCTGCTACGGGTTCGAAGTACGACGCCAATGCCAACGTGGAGCACAAGAACATTGCCACGCTGATTGGTGAGCTGCCGAAGTCGAACTTCATCCGCCTGAACCGCCGTCTGCTGGTGGACCGTATCAAGAAGATGTATGGCAAGGACCTTGCCAACGAGTACATCGACAAGCTGACACACCACTTTATATATAAGAACGACGAGACCTCGCTGGCCAACTACTGTGCATCCATCACGATGTACCCCTGGCTCATCAACGGTACGATGGAGATTGGTGGCAACTCGACAGCTCCCACCAACCTGAAGTCGTTCGCAGGTGGCTTCGTCAACATGGTGTTCATGGTCAGTTCGATGCTGAGCGGAGCCTGTGCCACGCCAGAGTTCCTGATGTACATGAACTACTTCATCGGCAAGGAGTATGGTCTGGACTACTGGAAGCATCCTGAGCAGCAGGCCGACCTCTCGCTGAAGAAGCGCACCATCGACAAGGTCATCACCGATTACTTCGAGCAAATTGTCTATACCTTGAATCAACCCACAGGAGCCCGTAACTATCAGGCTGTATTCTGGAATGTAGCCTATTACGACAAGTACTACTTCCAGAGCATCTTCGGTGAGTTCTACTTCCCCGACGGTTCTCAGCCTGATTGGGACGGTCTCTCTTGGTTGCAGAAGCGCTTCATGAAGTGGTTCAACCAGGAGCGCACGAAGACTCTCCTGACATTCCCCGTAGAGACGATGGCCCTGCTGGTCGACGAGAACGGCGAATGCAAGGACAAGGAGTGGGGCGACTTCACAGCCGAGATGTACTCGGAGGGACACTCGTTCTTCACCTATATGAGCGACAATGCCGACTCGCTGAGTTCATGCTGCCGTCTGCGCAACGAGATTACGGACAACGGCTTCAGCTATACGCTGGGTGCCGGTGGTGTGTCGACAGGTTCGAAGTCGGTGCTCACCATCAACCTGAACCGTTGTATCCAGTATGCCGTCAACCACAAGATGGACTATCTGGAGTATCTGAGTGGCGTCATCGACCTGTGCCACAAGGTGCAGATTGCCTACAACGAGAACCTGAAGGAGCTGCAGCAGCACGGCATGCTGCCCCTGTTCGACGCAGGCTACATCAACATCGCACGCCAGTATCTGACCATCGGTATCAATGGTCTCGTCGAGGCTGCCGAGTTCATGGGCCTGAAGATTACGCCCAACGACGACTATCTGCACTTCGTACAGGGCATCCTGGGACTCATCGAGAAGTACAACAAGCAATACCGTTCGAAGGACGTGATGTTCAACTGCGAGATGATTCCTGCCGAGAACGTCGGCGTGAAGCACGCCAAGTGGGACCGTGAGGACGGATACTTCGTGCCACGCGACTGCTACAACAGTTATTTCTATGTGGTTGAGGACGACTCGCTGAGCGTCATCGACAAGTTCAAGCTGCACGGTGCTCCCTATATCCAGCACCTGACGGGTGGTTCCGCCCTGCACATGAACCTGGACGAGCACCTGTCGAAGCAGCAGTATCTGCACCTGCTGAAGGTGGCTGCACAGGAGGGATGCAACTACTTCACGTTCAACATCCCCAACACAGTGTGCAACGACTGTGGACACATCGACAAGCGTTACCTGAAGGAGTGCCCTCACTGCCATTCAAAGAACGTAGACTACATGACCCGCATCATCGGTTACCTGAAGCGCGTCAGCAACTTCTCGCAGCCCCGCCAGGAAGAGGCAGCACGCCGTTTCTATGCTCACGCATAATATCTCAAATGAGGAATGAGAAATGAGAAATGAAAAATAACGGGCTTTGCCCTAAATGAAAAATGAAAAATGCAATGCTGTGGCAGGTCATTTCTCATTCCTCATTTCTCATTTAGAACGAAGTGAATTATGCTGAAATACGTAAATACAGGGGTTGTTTTTCAGGAGATACCCGACGAAGTGACACTGGCAATAAACATTTCTAATTGCCCGTGTCACTGCCCGGGTTGTCACAGCCATTATCTGTGGGAAGACATCGGTCTGCCCCTGAATACTGATGCATTGGACGATTTCATCGCCCAGTACGGCTCCGATATCACGTGCATAGCCTTTATGGGAGGTGATGCTGACCCAAAAGGGGTCAACCAGCTGGCACAATACATCCACGAATGCTACCCCCAGTTCCGTGTGGCCTGGTATAGCGGACGAATCCGTATCCCGTCGGTGGTCAACAAACAGGACTTCGACTACATCAAGATCGGGCCATATATCCGTCACCTGGGGCCGTTGAAGTCATCGACAACCAACCAGCGCATGTATCGTCAGACGCCGGATGGCGACTTCGAGGATATCACCTACAGGTTCTGGCGCCAGCACGATGTGGCAGTGTAAAAGAGTTACTTCACAATAACAGACGGAACGCAAACAAAAGATAACTTTGAGAGCTGTCCGTCTGTATATTTATTTGGTACGGATATAAGTGCGATAGCCGTAGGCGATAATGACCAGGAAGCACACCAAAGGCAGGACGAACGAGACGTTAACAGCAGGCATGTCGAAAAGCGTTCCCATATCAATGATCCTGGCCTGCAAAGGAGGCAGCACAGAGCCGCCGAGGATGGCCATGATAAGACCTGCTGCACCAAATTTCGCATCGTCGCCAAGTCCCTGCAAGGCAATGCCATAGATAGTGGGGAACATCAAAGACATACAAGCCGAGATGGCTACCAGACAATAGAGACCACCACGTCCGTCAATGAAGATGACACCCAGCGTCAGACAGGCTCCCACTACAGCCAAAATGCCCAGCAGGGCACCTGCATTGATGTATTTCAGGAAATAGGTGCAGATGAAACGACTCGTTACAAAGATGGCCATCGCAATGATGTTGTAGGTCTGCGACAGCACCTCAGCCTCCTGTTCGGCCATGCCTTCATTCATCAAGACGCGCGTACCATATTGAATAATAAAGGTCCAGCACATGATTTGCACGCCGACATAGAAGAACTGGGCAATGACGCCCTCACGGTAGTAGTCGATACGGAAGATACGCTTCAACGTGGCCATAGGGTGTACGTCATGGTTCTGGTCAGCATTATGGGGCATCTTGGTAAACCAGATGACAGCAAACATAATGGCGATGATGGCACCAATGGCCAGATAGGGAGCAATGAGCACGCTGAGGTCTGAGTCACGCATAGCCGTAAACTGGGCATCATCCAGCAAGGCACGCTCCTCGGTGGAGGCAGGATTCAGCTTGGCCTGAATAAAGTTCATAGCGACATACATGCCACACAGTGACCCCATGGGGTTGAAGCATTGGGCCATATTCAAACGGCGTGTCGATGTCTCCTCAGTACCCATCGAAAGGATATAGGGGTTACAACTCGTCTCAAGGAACGACAGGCCACAGGTCAGAATGAAATAGGCCACAAGGAAAGGATAGTACATACCTGTCCACGATGCTGGCAGGAACAACAGGGCACCAGTGGCATAGAGCCCTAAACCCATCAGTACACCAGCCTTATAGCTGTATTTACGGATAAACATCGCAGCAGGGAAAGCCATCGCAAAGTAACCACCATAGAAGGCCACCTGCACCAAAGCGCCGTCTGTGACACTCATGCGGAAGATCTTGGAGAAAGCTTTCACCATCGGGTTGGTGATGTCGTTGGCAAAGCCCCAGAGGGCAAAGCAGGAAGTCACGAGGATGAACGGAACAAGGTAACTGACACCGTCCTTCGAAAGAATAGATTGGTTCTTATTGTCCATGATTTCTGATAGTTTTCAAGTATTCAGCCTTAATGGCGGTTGCAAAGATAAGCATTTTTTTCGTAATCCGTCAAGTATTTCGAAAAAAAATCCATTTTCGGCGCTAGGCAGGGGAATTGATGACACCGGACGGAATTGTCCGTCTATTATAAAAGTAATGAAATAAAAACAATTGATATGAAAAGACTCTTTCTTATTGCTGCAGTGCTGACAGCGACGATGTCTGCCAGTGCACAATATCCTGATTTGACTGACGAGGCCAAGGCACTCATCGGTCAGCAAAAGAAACAATGGAAAGCTCATGCTGACTCCGCATGGGAGGTGGCATTCCCCATTGTCGTCGAAGAAGCGAAGGCTGGCCGCCCCTATGTGCCCTGGGCTTCACGCCCCT
This sequence comes from Prevotella sp., assembly GCA_045131435.1. Taxonomy (GTDB): domain Bacteria; phylum Bacteroidota; class Bacteroidia; order Bacteroidales; family Bacteroidaceae; genus Prevotella. The sequence continues at coordinate 25,576 of JBGUQW010000032.1, read as the reverse complement.
ATGACCTCCGCCAGGCCAAAATCCCAGCATTCCCCGGTGCTGAGGGTGGTGGCATGTATACCTTCGGTGGTCGTGGTGGCAAGGTACTCACCGTTACCAACCTGAACGACGATGGCCCTGGTTCGTTCCGCTGGGCCTGCGAACAGGGTGGTGCCCGCATCGTGGTGTTCAATGTCAGCGGTATTATCCGCTTGAAGTCACCTGTCTACGTGCGTGCTCCCTATATCACCATTGCCGGACAGACAGCACCTGGCGACGGTGTCATCATTGCAGGCGAGTCTTTCCAGGTCGACACGCATGATGTCATTGTTCGTCACATGCGCTTCCGTCGTGGAGAAACCAATGTCATGAACCGCGAAGACTCCTTCGGTGGTAATCCTGTAGGAAACATCATGATTGACCATTGTTCGTGCGAGTGGGGCTTGGACGAGAATATCTCGTTCTATCGTCACATGTTTGACATGAAGGATGGCAAGCCGAATCGCAAGGAGCCGACAGTTAACGTGACTATCCAGAACACCATCAGCGCAAAGGCCCTCGACACTTGGAATCATGCCTTTGGTTCAACAATAGGAGGCGAGAATACGACCTTTATGCGTAACTTGTGGGCAGACAACACTGGCCGTAACCCAAGTATTGGCTGGGGCGGTGTGTTCAACTATATAAACAATGTCGTTTACAACTGGGTACATCGTACGGCTGACGGAGGAGAGTTCTCGACCATGTCGAACTTCATCAACAACTACTACAAACCCGGTCCGCTGACTCCAAAGGACACCCCTGTTGGTCATCGTATCGTGAAGAGCGAGAGCCGTTCGCAGGGACTGTTTCCATATAAGCAGTTCGGACGTGTCTATGCAGTAGGAAACATCATGGAAGGCTATCCCAAAATCACCAAGGACAACTGGAACGGAGGTATCCAAACGGCCGATAAGGACGGTGAAATGGACGAAACTGAGTTGGCTCTGATGCGTTCTAACGAGCCATTCGTCTGTCCGCCTATCACCATCATGGAGACAGAACAGGCCTTCGATTGGGTGCTCTCCAATGCTGGAGCCACTGTTCCCTGTCGTGACATCGTCGACCAGCGCATCTGTGAGGAGGTTCGCACAGGAAAAGCCTATTATGTGGAGAACTATGAGGAGCAACTGGCCAAGATAGAGAAGAAAACCAAAAAACCACAGAATCCTTATGGTGATATGTGGGGCCTGCATGAGAAGTCGAAGAATACCGAGGGATACTTTAAGTACCGTCGTCTGCCCAACGACAGCTACAAGCAGGGTGTTATCACTGATCCGCGCCAGATGGGTGGCTATCCTGAGTACAGAGCTTGGCAGCCTTATAAAGACACAGACATGGACGGTATGCCCGACGAGTGGGAAACTGCTAACGGCTTGAATCCCAAAGATGCCACCGATGCCGTGAAGGACTGCAATGGCGATGGCTATACAAATATCGAAAAGTATATCAACGCCATTCCTACGAGTACGAAGGTTGACTGGACTGACGTAAAGAATAACCACGACACCCTCGCTGAAAAGGGTAAACTGATGTAAGTTTATGAAAAGGACTGTATTGTTTGTAGCCATAGCTTGGTTGTATGCCCTGACGGTTTCCGGACAGTTGGTAGTCCTCAATGATGACGGACGTGACTCGTCTTATGTCCAGAATATCGTCAACCGATCACAGAAGATTGTCGACGGCCTTCAGCTCGATGACAAGAAAACAGCTCGTAATGTGCGCAACATCATTGCCAACCGATATTTCCTGCTGAATGATATTCATTCAAAGTATGATAAGACGCAGCAAGAAGCTCTCGATGCAGAATTGTATAAGCACCACTTCGAACTGGCATCAGCATTGGCACTATATTTGAATGATGACCAGATAGATGCCGTCAAGGATGGTATGACCTTCGGACGCTTGAAGCGCGACTATCAGGCAACACAAGACATGATACCCTCGCTCTCCGACTTCGAGAAACAGCAAATACTCATCTGGCTCAAGGAGGCCCGTGAGTATGCTATGGATGCTGCTGACTCTAAGGGCAAGCATTTCTGGTTCGACAAATACCGTGGTCGCACCAACAACTGGCTCTCAGCCCGCGGCTACGATCTCAAGAAAGAACGTGATGACTGGATGAAACGCATAGAAGAAGCTAAGAAGAAATAAAGCATGAGAAGACTCCTTATAGCCTTAGTAGCTCTATCAAACCTATTTATCCCATCGGCTGCCCAAGAAGTGCCGATGGATTACTCGTTTTGTGGCTATCACCGTTCAGAATTGCCCATTCCATCGGTAAACAATGCTGTATACGTACAGCCTAAGGTTGGAGACAACTCACAGCAGATTCAAGCTGCCATAGATTTTGTTAGTCAACAAAAGCCGGATAAGAAGACTGGCTTTCGTGGGGCCGTCCTATTAGCAGAAGGCAGATATGACATCAGCGAGCCCCTACGTATTCGTACCAATGGTGTTGTATTGCGTGGCAGCGGACGCGAAAAGACAGTAATCCACAAGACAGGCTACGACCGGGGTGCAGCCATATATATAGAAGGTACGCGCGAAATCATCACCAAAGACACACTGGCGATTGCTGACGTACAACCAGGTGCCCTTTCAATTCGTGTGCAAGGTGGTTCTCCCGCCTTGAAACAGGGAGCTCGCCTCACCATCTGCCGTCCTTCCACGCAGGAATGGATAGATGAGCTGGGCTGTGCTTCTTTTGGCGGTGGCAAACGTATGGGCTACTGGGCATGGCATGTAGGAGACATTGATTTACGATGGAATCGTCAAATATCATCGATAAACAGAACAGAGATCAAACTCGACGCCCCACTTACCTGTAGCATAGAACAACGCTTTGGGGGTGGCAAAGCCATCGTCTACGAACAAACAGGCCTTATCGAAGAATGTGGTATAGAAAACCTGTCTTTGGAAAGTGATTACGACCATACCCTTCCTATGGATGAGAGCCATTGCTGGGACGGCATCTATCTGGCCGATGCAGAAAACTGCTGGGTCAGGATGGTGAACTTCCGCCACTTTGCAGGATCGGCAGTGGTCATCCAGAAATCATCTCAACAGATTACAGTTGAAGATTGCCAATCATTAGAACCCGTCTCAGAGATGGGCGGTTTTCGTCGTCGCACATTCTTGACTTTCGGTGAAATGGTGCTTTTTCAGCGCTGTTACTCCGAACATGGTATCAACGATTTCGCTGTAGGGCATACAGCTCCAGGTCCCAACGCCTTTGTACAATGCGAGACTTTCGAAAGCTTTGGACCCAGTGGCGCCATCTCTTCGTGGGCACCAGGTATACTGTTTGACATCGTCAATATTGACGGCAATGACATCGTCTTTAAAAATTGGGAATTGGAGAAGTTCGGTGCAGGTTGGGCTACGGCCAATAGTACTATGTGGCAGTCAACAGCGTCGGGATTATACTGCTATTCACCAGACTCCCTGAATCGCAACTATTCTATTGGCTGTTGGGGACAGATTCTGGGTAATGGTGAATACTGTGAGATGAACGAGCATGTCAGACCTTACTCACTCTTTGCCTCACAATTAGAGAAAAGATTAGGACATAATGTTGATGAACAATGCCGGATACTTCTTCGGGATTGCAATGCCAGCAGTTCACCAACCATTGAGGAAGCTGACAAGTTGGCTAAAGAGGCCCTATTGCCGCGCCAAACTCTAAAACAATGGATTGACAATGCTGTCTTCACGGGAAACACCATCCCAGGACAACTGAAGCCATTCATCTATAAAGGTATAAAAAAACATGATTCCCGCCAATATGATTATCGCATCATAAATGGCTGGTTAACGAAAGACAATGAAGTATTAGTTGGCGGTAAACACCAGACGCCCTGGTGGAACGGACGCACAACGGATGCTGCGATGGCTAAAGCTAAACCCGCCCTTACCCGTTTTGTACCCAGCTACGAGGGGACAGGAGGCACCGACCGTATAGATAGCGTCATTGAAGACATGAAACGTCGCCATACCTTATTGTTCAGTCAGAACTATGGGTTATGGACAGACCGTCGGCGCGATGACCACGAACGTATACGTCGTAAGAACGGAGATGTCTGGGCCCCCTTCTACGAACAGCCCTTCGCCCGAACAGGTCAAGTGCAAGGCTGTTTTGACGCCTTGGCTTGGGACGGACTGTCCAAGTATGACCTGACCAAACTCAACAAATGGTATTTCTATCGCTTGCAGCAATTCGCTAAAAAAACCGAATCCATCGGTCTGCTTTTAAAAAACCAGCACTATTTCCAGCATAACATTCTGGAGGCTGGTGCACATTGGGTAGATTGTCCTTGGCGCACAGCTAACAACATCAACAAAACGCCATTCCTTGAGCCTGTCAACTTCACGGGTGACAAGCGCATCTTTACGGCAACTATGTTCTACGACATAACCAATCCTACGATGCGAGAACTGCATCGTCAGTACATCCGACAGTCGTTAGATGCCTTTAAAGGTCAACCCAATGTCATCCACTCTATCGGAGAGGAATTTACTGGTCCACTTCATTTCGTACAATTCTGGCTTGATGTTATTGCAGAATGGGAACAGGAGAATGGCCCTGTTTTGGTAGCGTTAGCCGTGAACAAAGACGTACAAGATACAATACTGAAAGATCCTGTGCGATCAAAAATCGTTGATATCATCGATATAGAGCAATGGTTTTACCATAACAAGGGCGAATACGCCCCACCTGGTGGCGTCAATATGGCACCACGACAGTATTTGCGTAAAATTCGTACCGGCAGTGCTCGTTTCGAAGACGTCTACCGAGCTGTTAGCGAGTATCGTTCTCAGTATCCTGACAAGGCCGTCGTCTATTCCGCCCAGAAATATCCTGATATGGGTTGGGCAGCATTGATGGCGGGCGGTTCGTGTGCCTCCATTCCTGTCAAAGACAAAACTCTCCTTTCTGCATTGTCAGAGATGACCCCACACCATTCTGAGCCAGACGTCTATCTCATGCAAGGGGAAAAAGGCTGGCTGGTATATAGTTCTGCTGAAGAATGCAATCTTCATATAGGTAATAATCGGTATGTATTATATCGGATACACGGTGAAACCGGAGAAATTTCGCGCATAAAGGATATTTCCGGGACACTAAAGCTCCAGGAAAAAGGCATTTTCTGGATTTGTAAAAAGTAAAAGAATAATGGGAAAAATGTAGAAAATACCGATTTTTCCCATTATTTTAACGGATTTTGTGAGTCTTTTGTTGTTATTTTCCTTAACTTTGCAACTGAAAAAACAAACTACTATCAAAATAAAGTCCGTTTCAATATGGCTACTAACATTTTCAAAGAACGCACCCAACGATTGGTAACACAGTTCTGCGCCGGCGACGACAACGCTTTTGCAGAGTTGTACGACATGTATGTGCAGATACTATTTAACTATGGTATGAAACTTACCACCGATCAAGAATTGCTGAAAGACTGTATCCATGATGTGTTTGTCAAGGTCTACAACAAGCGTAACGACAAAAATTCGATTAACAATCTTTGTTCCTATCTGATTATTTCTCTAAAAAATCGTCTGCTTGATGAATTCCGCCGCCAAACGTTTACCACGCCTAATGCTGTGGAGACATACGAGTATAGACGTTCTGCAGAAGATGTTGAACGCGACTATCTCTGTCAGGAACGCGAATTCATGCAGTCAGCCAAGGTAGCCCACTTGATGCAGAATCTGACCCGTCGCCAGCGTCAGGCCATCACCTTATATTATTTAGAGGAACGCAAATACGATGAGATTTGTGGTATCATGAATATGAACTACCACTCTGTTCGGAATCTGATGCATCGCGGCATGCTAAAATTGCGCGAGGCTGCAATGTAAGAATATCACTGAGAGAAGTCGACAAAGTTTATTGATGACAAATCCTTGCGTATTTCGTCTTAATAATAACAAATAAGACGAAGCACGTGAAAAGAGAGATATATACAACAGTTGAGCAGTTCCTACGTGATGATGACTTTATCCGATACGTATTGGACGCTACACCCGACAAAGAGTCCTATTGGGCTTCTTATCTTTCTGCTGCTCCCCAGATACGTGAAGTTTATCTGAAGGCATATGATATCCTTCAGCATTTGGATGATTGTGACTTGCTAACACCTGAACAAACAAAGGTGTTAAAACATCGGATTTTTATGACCCTCCAGGTTTCAGTTCATTCATAAATGGTCTGAAACACCGTTATTTACAAAGTTTACAGCCATCACACTTGTTCAGCTCGCCACGGAATCGTTTCTCGACAAGATAATGCAGGCGATCACGAAGCGGTTCGAGCTGCATTTTGTCGATAACCTCGTTGATGAATGCATTCTGCAACAGCATCTTAGCCTCTTCGAGCGAAATGCCGCGCTGACGCATATAGAAGAGAGCCGCATCGTTCAACTGGCCCACCGTAGAGCCATGAGCGCACTTCACGTCGTCAGCATAGATTTCTAGCATGGGCTGGGTGTACATACGAGCCTCCTTGGTGGCTGTCAGATTCTGGTTTGTCATCTGCGACGTCGTCTTCTGAGCTCCATGTTCCACAAGCACACGACCAGCAAAGGCACCAGTGGACTGGTCGTCGAGCACGTATTTATAGAGTTCGTTGCTTGTACAGTGCGACACCTTGTGGGTAATCAGCGTATTGTTGTCCACATGCTGCTGCTTGTCAGCAATGACGCAGCCATAGCACTGACACTCAGCACCTTCACCAGATAGTGTCAGGTCGAGTTTGTTGCGTGTAACGCCGTTGTGCAACGTGATGACGTTGTGGTTCACACGACTGTTGGCCTGCTGGTCGATATATACGTTGCTCGCGCGTACATTTTTGTAATGTGTCTCCTCCAGGCAGTAGAGGTCGAGCGAAGCATTCTCCCCCACAAAGGCCTCAATGACCTGCGTGGCCAGGAAATTCTTGTCATCGGCTGCATGGTCGCAAAACAGCATCTTCAGCTCTGCTCCCTCTTCCAAGACGATGAGCACACGACGATTGACCATGAGAGCCTCTCCCCCCGCCCTCCCCCATAGGGAGGGAGCTTTTAGAATATTAATCACCTGGATGGCACGATCCACCTTGACGTTCTTTGGCACATAGACGAAGAGTCCGTCCTGAGCCAGCATGGTGTTCAGGGCCGTGATGGCGTCCTCTTTGTCTGCCAACTGATTGTAGTATTCCGTCGAGGCAAACTCCTTCAGCGAACCAACGACGACACCTTCAGGCAGGTGACCTTTGGGCTGTTCCTTCGTATAGAACATGTCATTAACCACAAAGTAGAGGCTCGTCGAGAGGTTAGGCACATCGCAGCGGAAAGCCTGATAGGGGTCAACAGGAATCTCTAGGCGATTCAGGTTCAGGCCATAGTCAGGAGTGAAAAGCTTCTGAATATCCGTGTATTTGTAACGTTCGACCTTTCTGCTGGGGAACCCATACGTAGCAAAACTATCGAAGGCAGCATCGCGCTGGGCATTCATCACCTCCGATGAATGCTTGCAAATCATCTCACGAGCCTGCTTATAAAGTTCTATGTATTGCTGTTCAGAACCAGAAGTAATCATAATTACTAATTCCTAATTTCTAATTACTAATTAAAACTACTCCTCTCCAACCTCTTCCTTAATCCAATCGTAACCATGTTCCTGAATCTGGACAGCAAGATCAGGGCCACCCGTCTTGACGATGCGTCCTTTGTAGAGCACATGGACGTATTGCGGACGAATCATCTCCAGCAGACGGTCGTAGTGGGTAATGACAATGCACGACGATTCTGGCGTCTGCAGTTTGTTCACACCTTCAGCTACAATACGCATAGCGTCGACATCAAGACCAGAGTCCGTCTCGTCAAGAATGCTCAACTTCGGCTCAAGCATTGCCATCTGGAAAATCTCGTTGCGCTTCTTCTCGCCACCACTGAAACCCTCGTTTACGGAGCGATTGGCCAACTTCGAGTCGAGCTCCACAATCTTACGCTTCTCACGCATCAGCTTCAGAAACTCAGCAGCATTCAATGGCTCCAGACCCTGATACTTGCGTTTCTCGTTGATGGCAGCCTTCATGAAGTTGGTCATCGACACGCCAGGAATCTCCACAGGATACTGGAACGACAGGAACAGGCCTTCGTGAGCCCTGTCCTCAGGTTTCATCTCCAACAGGTTCTTGCCATTGAACCAAGCCTCACCCTCAGTCACCTCGTAGAGCGGATTGCCCACAAGCACAGCAGAGAGCGTCGATTTGCCAGAACCGTTAGGACCCATGATGGCATGCGTCTCGCCATCGCGGATGGTGAGGTCGATACCTTTCAATATCTCTTTTTCGCCAATCTTGGCATGCAAGTTTCTTACTTCTAACATATCGTCGTTTATTCTATTGGGTTGCAAAATTACGAATAAAAAGTGAGCTTTCCAAAATGTTACGCCACTTTTCTTCTACTTTCTTCTATTCCGATGACAAAAGAGCGCGATACCCGTCTAATAATAAATTAATGATTAAACTGTAAATATGAAAAACGGAAAGAGTTGTTTTGGCGTGATTATCGGAACACGCGCCTATTTTAATTCAGAGTTGGCCAAGGACGTGCGCAAGCAGTTGCTGAAGACGCTCGACGATGGAGGCTACGAGTATATCATTCTGCCTGAGGACGCCACGCCTACAGGCAGCAGCAGTATTGAGACGCGCGAGGACGGTCTGAAAGTCAGCAAGCAGTTTCGTGAGCATCGCGATGAAATCGACGGAATTATCGTGTCACTGCCCAATTTCGGTTTTGAAATCGGTATCATCAATGCCATCAGCGATGCAGACCTGAACGTGCCTGTTTTGGTGCAGGCCTGCGACGACGAGAACGACAAGGTTGACCTTGACTCACGTCGCGATGCCTTCTGCGGAAAGATCAGCGTATGCAACAACCTCTACCAGTATGGCATTCCCTTCACTGACACCACGCTGCACACCTATTCTATATATAGTCCGCTGCTACGTCAGGACATCGACCGTTTTGCTGCCATCTGTCGTGTGGTGAATGGCCTGCGCCACTGTCGTATCGGACAGATTGGCACGCGTCCCTTAGGCTTCAACACCTGTCGCGCCAGCGAAAAGCTGTTGCAGCGTAGTGGCATCACCGTTGTTCCTGCTGACCTGAGCGAGATACTCTATGCTGCCCAGAAAATTCAGAACGACGATCCGAAGTTCAAGCAGATGTGCGAGCGCATCCAGAACTACGCCCTCGTTCCTGAGAACTATCGCGAGAAGCTGAACCTGCAGGCCAAGTTTGGTGTGGCTGTCGAGAATTGGATCGAGGCCAACGACGTGCAGGCTGTGGCAATCCAATGCTGGGATTCGCTGGAACAGAACTACGGCTGTGCTGCATGCGTCACGATGTCGATGCTCTCAGACAAACTCATTCCTGCTGCATGCGAAACTGACCTTGCTGGTGCTGTCTCGATGTACGCACTGGCCTTGGCTTCGAACAATGCCCCTGCCCTACTCGACTGGAACAACAACTTCGCTGAGGATCGCAACAAGTGCGTGTGCACCCACTGTGGCAACTTCCCCAAACAGTTTGTCGGCAATAGCGACCTCAAACTTGGTCCGTTGGGTGTATTAGGACGTACATTGGGTAAGATAAACACCTTTGGTGCCGTCTATGCAAAGGTATCAGAGGGTCCGTTCACTTTCTTCCGCATCTCTACAGACGATCCGAAGGGCTATATCAAGGCTTACCTGGGCAAGGGCCAGCTGACCAACGACCCCTATGGCATGGATGGCTGCATTGCTGTGACACAGGTCGACAACCTGCAGAAGCTGATGAAGTACATCTGCAAGAACGGCTTCGAGCATCATGTCGCCATGTGCCGTACCGATGTGGTAGACATCGTACAAGAAGCCTTAGAGACCTATCTGGGCTGGCAGCTCTACGTACACGAGTAAGAAGAGTCAGAACAGCAGGTGGTAGGTGCCACCAGCCAAAGGCTTGACGATTCCCTTCATCTCCAATTGGAAGAGAAGGGCAGTCAGCTGACCAATAGGCAGATTCGTTTTGACACTGATGATATTCAATTGCAGGTCGTTAGTCTGTTTCAGCAGGCTGACGACTTTCTCTTCGTCTTCACTCAAGTCAGGAAACAGCTGGCCCTCAACGGCTTCAGTGTGCTCCGACGCTGTCTGCCAGCCCATGCTTTCCACGAAGTCAGCAGCTGAAGTAATCAATGCGGCTGTATTGTTGCGAATCATCTTGTTACAACCTTCGCTATAGGGTGCCCCCACAGCCCCTGGGAAGGCAAAGACGTCGCGGCCATACTCCTGAGCCACACGACAAGTGATGAGTCCTCCGCCCTTAATGGCACTTTCCACAAGAATGGTGGCATCCGAACAGCCTGCCACAATACGGTTGCGCTGACGGAAATTGTTAGGCAAGGCCTCCGTCTGACTCATATACTCCGTCAGCAGTCCACCCTGCGACAACATCTCCACAGCTGTGTCACGATGACGATAGGGATATATCTGGTCAAGACCATGGGCCAGCACACCCACAGTCTCAAAGCCCTGTTTCAAGGCATTGCGATGGGCACAGATATCGATACCGTAAGCTAAGCCGCTGACAATGAGCACCTGCGGACACAACTGGCGCAGGTCGCTAACAAAACGCTGAATGAGGTCCTGACCATAGCTGGTACAATGGCGTGTGCCCACGATGTCGAGCACATAGCGCTGGTTCAGGTCTGCATTACCTCTATAATATAGGATAATAGGAGCATCAGGGCAGTCGAGCAGACGCTGGGGATAGTCAACATCATTGAGCGTCATGGCACGAATCTTGTTCTTGGTGACAAACTCCATTTCAGCAGCAGAACGACGCAGGGCATCGTCCCAGTGCTTCATCTGTTCACGAAGTCGTGGTGTAGCATCGGGCATCACATCACCGATGTCGTTACGATGTTCATAGACAGCCTGTCCGCTTCCCAGTTCCCGATAAAGCAACAAGGCCGTTTGGAAATTGAAGCCCATCATGCGCGTCAGCGCCATTGTGTAGTAAACTTCGTCGGAGTTGTTCATCATTTCGTTATGACGATATTTCGTTATTCCGTTATTTCGATATCTCGTTATTTCGACGGTAAATAAGGTGCAAAGGCCTCATCATAGTCTTTGCTCTCGCTCAGCTTGCCATTGACGAGGCACACCAGCATGATGCTGCCACGAAAACAAAGCACTTCGTCAGAAGCACGGAAGATATCCTGATGGAAGATATACTTGACACCTTCCTTCTCAAGCCACAGACGCGAGATGAACTCGTCATCACAGCGCAGAGGGGTCTTATACTGCAGATTCATGCGTGCCACAACGGCGTCGACACCTTTCTCGTGCATTTCAGCAAACGACAGTCCACACTGCTTCAAAAACAGGTGGCGTGTATGCTCAGTATAGTGGAGATAGTTGGCATTGTTGACAATGCCCTCGATGTCACATTCGTAGTCGCGCACCTCCATACGGGTTTCAAAAACGTATTTATTCATATTATAATCGTTATGTCTTTATAACGGGATAACATTATTTCGAAGATTTATTTCGTTTCAGATATTCATAGCCGATGCGACAGCGAAGACAGTCGCGCTTGTCGCAGTATTCCTTCTTGAGCTGTATAAGAGCCTGTGAGTCACCGGCTGTTTTAACCTGGAGACCACACTCCTGCCACATGCGGATGATGTGATTGTTCTCAGCCTTCAGCTGTTCCAGAAAGTCAAAGGCACGGTCGCACAGTTCTTCCCGACCGGTGTGACGACCATAGGCGAAGAGGAGTGGTACGCACGTGTTAATGATGAGCAGATTGATGCTGAATGGCGACAAGTGCTTGGTATTGCGCACACTCTCTGAGCCGAAGGTGTAGTGTGTCTCCCAATAAGGCGTCACCTGTGTCTTCAGACAATCGGCAAGACCCAGCATATCCTGACATTCCACCAGCTGCGACAGCCCAGCCTTTCGCTGATAATAGAGGTTGGCCAACTGCGATATGCGGATGTGCGGAAAGTTCTGGGGACGAAGTCGGAGGAAACGCCAGCGGTGATAGTCCATCGGTTGCAGCGAGAACTTATGGGCCAGATACTGATATTCGTTACGCAGTTTGGCGAAGTAGCCTTCATTGAGGGCCTCTTGCTGATAGCGTTCAGGAACGGCCTCCAGCTCAAGAAGTCCAGCCTGCCCCATGAATATGGCTTCAATCTGGAACAGGTCGTCACGGTGCTTGCCGACAGCTGTCAGGAGAATATGACGCCCCCATTCCTCAAAGGCGTCGCCATTGATGCCGAAACCGTAGTTGCGGGCCAGCGTGATAAAGTAAGCCGCCTCCCACGAGCCTTCAGCCTGACGTACCCGCTGTTCGATGGCAACGGTCTTCTGTTCCAACCGCTCCGTCTGCAGGGCTGCCATCCAAGCGTGAACGGTCAGCGGTGCCAGGTTTGGAATGATGCGGTAGCAGGGCGGATAGGTGTCTGTCTTCAGCAATTCTTCGTAGTTTTCTTGAACTGATGGGGGAACCGTCAGACACAATTGGGGCAGATAGTCACCTTTCGATGTCTGGACATCACAATCGGCCTCGCCCACGACATGTAAGACGACGTTATCATAGTTGGCATCGTGATCATGACCATGTTGATACCAGTGTGACGAACGGTCGTGAATCTCGATATTCCCCACCCACAACGTGCCGCCAATCTTCACTTTGGCATTGAAGAAGTCAGGACCGCTGTTACGATTATGCAATCCTGGGTCGATGATTTCCAGCGGCCTTCCGTCAGTAGTTTCCAACGGATGAGCCGGCCAAAACCTGTGTTTCCAACAATAATGCAGCAGCTGTTCCATCTCTGTTTACTTCTTCTTGGCCACAAGAACATCTTTGTTGTGTTGGGCAAAAAGTGCAAACATGTCCTTGATGGCAGCATAATTCTTGGTGGGATGAGCAACCTTGTTGATATTGAACTGATAGTGAACTTCTACCTTACCCTCGCTGAGAAAGGTTGCCAGCCGACCGTTAAGCCCCTTATCAGGCGTGGTGGCAGCAATGGATTCAGGAGCGGCTTCCACCACATAGCCCTCGGGCATCGTCACGTTGATGATGACCTGTTCAGACTCTGTCGTTGGGAACTCCACAGGCAATAGGCGCTGGTCGTCGGTAAACGGATTCTCCCTAATGGGCAAAAGGCCGTAAGGCGAGAAGCTGATGCCGTTAGCATCGGCTGTTCCCTGCATGCTGATGTCCTTCTCCTCTTTGGTCTCCTGACCGTTGCCAGAGCGAAGAATGGTCTGCTTGCCCTGCAGAAGTCCCTGAGCTGAGAGTGTGGCATCTATGACCGTCGTCACCTTGGGACGTGACACTTTTTGCAAGTTCACCCATTGGCTCTTGTTGTCGGGAATGACGACGCGTGCACGTTCCACCAGTAGCTGCGGAGCCAGCGCGTCGATATAGCAGTCATTGGACGAGCCGTCGACATAAGCAAAGGTATTATTCGAGATCTGAACGGCCACTACATAGGTGTTAAGCTTGGAGAAAGAGGGGAAATTATAGGGCAGCATGCCCTCGTCGCGCGTTCTCAATACGGCAGGATAAGCTTTCAGGCCTACCTCTCGCAACGACTGGACGAGCAGCATATTGATGTCGGCATTCGAGCCGGTGCCGTTCTTCAGCGTGACACTGCTGTTGTTGGTCGTTCCCAGCCGGTACGTACCATTCCACTTCACCTTGCCGAGCACCAGCTTACAGACGGCAGCCATACGCTCACGCACATTGGCGATGTCCGACACCTTGGCTGCTTCCAGTTCACTGCGCAACGGGCTCTGGCTGCCGAGCTGCTGACCGAGGTTGTCATCGTCGAGCAGCATCTGATCAATCTTTTCCCACGTGCTGGCATACTCCATCTGACTCATGCCACGAAGCCGGTACTGCTTCAACTCGGCAGTGATTCCGGCCCAATAGTCCTTGACATTCCAGACATAGTCATCTTTCGACAGACCTGACAGGTCACGACCCACATAGACATAGTGGTTGGTGACAACCGTCATAGGCGTGGCCAGAGGGTCGCTCTCCACCTTATATTTCATGCTGCCCGCAGTACAGGTGTACGCCAAGCGCTGGATACCGTGGTCTTCGATATTGAAAATCAGGAAGTTAGGAATATTCATATCCAGCTTGGCATAGACCACGGGAATCTCACACTGGGCATACCAGTCACGCAGTTCCCAGAACAGCTGGCTGTGGATGGTGTACTCGTACTCAATCACAGTGCCCTCCTTCACGTTCGGAACGGTGAACTCCAGCTGATAGTTATGTTCGTCAATCTTTGTATTCACAATGTCATTTCTTCCCAGAGACGTTTTCACAACCTTGCTGCCCTCCTGATTAAAGGCCGTGGCTTTGACATCCTCCACCATCTCGTCACCATCAGTGCCGAAAACGCCTTCCGACATTGAGCCGTCCTGTTCCTGGAAGGCTGAGTTACCACTGATCCTGTTCATCGGAATGCTCATGAACGAAGTCCTCAAGCCACTGATGTTATTGCCTACCGACATGCCCTTCTGGTAAGGTACAACAACCTTCGCATATTTGGCACCAGTGGGTTTCAACACCTTGATGCGGCACTTCTCACGATAGTCTACCAGATAACTGCTGGTCTGTACCGTGTATTCCACATCGGTCAGACGACAGAGCACGACGGCATAAGCGTTGGTGTCTTTTTCATAAGTGGTCATCGACAGCTCTTCTTTGGTTGGTTTACCAAATTTCATGTTGACAGCCTCTTGAGCCGTCGCTGTCAGCCACGTCCCCACCACAAGGACAAGCAGGATTGATACTTTTAGTTTCATTGATAATAGTTATTTAGTTTCTAAAACGATGCAAAGATACGAAATAATGCTGACATACGGAAGAATTTTTGTAGAAAACTGTTCTTGAGAATTTACTAGAAACTCAGGGCAATGACGTAGCGCATGCCCCACTTGGGGCTGGTGGGCAGGCCGTTATAACTCAGCCGGCGCACATATTCGACATGCCAGATCTTGAAGATGTTGTGGATGCCGAGCACCAGTTCTGCGTATGGTCTGTGGGGGTTCATGACATTGCAGCCCTCCGGGAAGTACATCAGACGTCTGTTGCCGCGGTTCTGTTCCAGGAGAGGGTTGTTCTTGTCGGTCAGTGTTCCCCAAAGCATGCGTACGCCCAAATACTCACGCCAATGGAATTTCTTGATGAGCGGCAGACGGTTGAAAATCTTGCCATTCAAGTCCCACGACACCATGAGCGACGCGAACCGGTCGTTGAGGAACTCCATCGTGTTGATGAGGTTGAAGGTCTCCGGGGCGATGATGTACGACTGGTTGGCAGCGGGTTGGATGAGCAGTGGATAGGGCACTTGGTTCCACTGGATGCCTCCCTTGGCGCTGACGTCAAGCTTCCCCCAGCTGCTCAGCCAGAATCGTTTGTAGATGCCCACCTCGGTGTAATTATAGTTGTAGTTGCCACCCAGGACGCCATCGAATCCGGTGGTGTGGGCTATACTGAACACAGGTGCATCGAGGTTGATGACGCGACGGCGCAGCTTGTTGTTGATATAGGCTTCTCCGGGGGCATAGCGCAAACGTCCTGTCACTTCTGTGGTACGCAGGAAATCGCCATTCCCCGTCCGTCGGAACTCTATAGGCTTGGGCATATCGAGTGTCTGGAAGGTCATGGCCCCGCAGCTCTCATTTTCTTCGAGCTTACCGTTAAGGGTGAGTTTCAGTCCCCAGTCCGTCTCGTACTCGAAGGTGACCTGCTGGCGGTTGTAGAGCATCATCTTGTTGGTCTCAGCCCATTTCAGCGCCACCATGAAGTTATCCTTGTCGGTATCCATGAAGCGGTCACCAGGCGAGCAGACATCCTTGTTGACCTGAATGGTCATGGTGCGTCGGGGGAACTCATGAGGCAGGTATTTCTTGGGATTCAGCGAATAGGTAATCTCTGCGTTGTAATAGTCTTTCTTCGAGCCCCACCCGTGACCGTAGTAGCCTGAGAGGAAGAAGTGTTTCGAGAGGTTGGCCGTTGTCTTTGCTGACAGTCGCGAACGCCATCCGTCCACATAGTTGTTGGTGAGGATGGTGTTGATGGGGCAGATGTCGACATAGTTGGGCGTGCTGGTCTCTACGGAGTTCTCGAAGAGTGCCTTGAGTGCGAAGATGACATATTTCATACCCTTGACATTCTCGATGCTGTGAATGAACTTGTCCATCGAACTCTCGCTCTTGGTCAGTTCCACCTGGCGGTACTGGTTCCAGAACTCTTCGTCGCGCATCTGTGCATCGGCCTCAGTCACCTCTTTGCGCAGTCCCTTGAACAGTTTGTTGGGGATAGGGTCGAAGGCATAGTCGCTCAGTCGCGTAACACGGGTGACGATGGCAGACCGGATGAAGCTGACGATTTCCAGTTCAGTAGTCATATCGTCCCTGGTGAGCACCCACTGTCCGTCGGGCAGCTGTTCGAAGTCCTGCAATATTTTGACGTTCTGGACGAAGTTGACGTTCGACTGCTTGGGAATGGTCATCTCGCAACGGCGCACATGGAGTGACGAGTCTTTCAGGATATAGAGGTCGCCACGAAATCCCATGTCGTTCTGATTATTGGGCAGGAAATGCAGGTGGATGCAAGAGTCGCGCTCGACAGTCAAGGTATCCTCGATGTAATAGCGGTAGAAGCCGATGCCCTCGTTGGAGATGGGCGAAATGAAGGGATACTGCAGCAGTCGGATATGGTCCTGATAGAGGTCGATGTCGGTGAAGACGTCCTTGACGACCGTATTGATGATGTCGCCAGTCTGGAACAGGTCGTTGACACCCTTGCTGGTCTGTCCGGTGATGATGGTTTTCTCCGAGCGTGGATTGCGCCGGTATATCTTCTGCGAGACGGTTTCATCGACGCTGACGGGCAGTATCATCTTGCCCGTGACATTGCTGGTCTCCACCTGCTCGACGAGCCAAGGGTGCTTTTTGAACGTTCCTTGTTCCAGCTGTTCCGGTTTCAGGTCGTTGAGCGAGAGGGTGATCTTCTCATACTTGTTATACTGATAGTAATTGTTCTGTCCAAGGTCAGTCTTCTTCTTGGCAGCCACCACGCGCCGCATCAGTTCCACGGCGGGATTGTTCTTACGGCTGTATCTGCTGTGCTTGGCCTTGACGGTCACTTCAGCCAGCTGTTGCTGGTCGGGCTTCAGTTTGACGTTAAGTCTGCCCTTGGTCTTGCTTGTCACAGCCATGATGCGCGACTTGTAACCCACAGCACTGAAGGTGATGTTCCAGCCCTCGTGGCGGTCAATGCGGTATCTGCCATTGACATCAGAGACCACAGCCTGCTGGTGCCCTTTGTAGACGACGCTGGCAAAGGGTATGCTGTCGCCTGTCTCAGCATCGGTGATGACACCGTAGATTTGCTGCGCACTAGCCGGACAAACCAGGATACAGGATAGGATCAGGAAGAGGTATCTGAGTCTCAGTCTCATTTCTTTCATTTCACTTCATATAGCGTATAGTCCTCTCCCCGACCATTCATGCGGAGCGTCTGGAGTGCCTTGGTCTTGGCATTAACGGTGAGGACGAAAGAAGTAAACAACTGGCGTTTCTTCTTGCCATCGGGAACGATGGCGACAGTGGTGGTATTGCCCTTTGTCACGACGGTCAGGTCGTCGCCCTGGGGAACAGTCTGCTGGTTGATGACAGCTTTCAGCACCTTATGAAATGTGGCAAACTGCGGGTTCTTATGACTGTCGGTGACGTGCTGGCGTCCACCCACCGTCATGGTAAACGTAGTGCCCTCCATGATGAGCTGGTCCTTGCCGCCATCAGTCGAGATACAGATATAGTCGGGCTTGCGGATGGTCAGCGTACCTGTAGTCACGACATCCGTCTTGACAGCCCGTTTATGTGTGGTCTTTGTGACGCTTTGTGCACTGACTGCCAGGGCCACCATGCACAATAATGATATCAATATTTGTCTCATTTCTTTCATTCTTTTATTTGCTTTATTGTATCAAATGCCGTACACGTCACACCCTCCAGTCCGTGCAGCACCAGACTCTGCCCAGTCAGGAAGAGATTGGGGATGGGCGTCTTGGGCGACAACATCGTCAACAGCGGATTCCGACAGTCCTTCCTGACACCGAAGGCGGAACCACATGGCGACAGCGTATAGTCACGCCAGGTGAGTGGCGTACTGGTGTAACGCTTCTCCACCATCTTTGACAGACCGGGGATGACGCGCTCTGCCAGTCGGATACACTCGTCGGCCATCCGTTCTTTCTGCTGTTCATACGTTTCCCCACGGTGCCCTATCGTCGTATCCTCCCATTGCCGGCACATCGTCCACGGCATAGGCGTCAGCAGGTCTGCCTGACGGACGAACCGCGTGCCGTCCACAGGCACCTTCGCACTGATCATCACACCTTCCACGCCGTCTTCCCGTTCGTTCAGTGTCCACACATTAGCCTTCCGATAGACATACTTGTTGTGGTTGAAGTAAGGCAGCACGTCTGGTCTGAGCACCAATGAGACGGTGAACATGCCAAACGTATTCTCCAAGGCATTGATGCGCCGACGGAAAATACCTTTCAGCAGAGAGGACTCCTCCAGCCAGCTGAATGTCAGCTGGGGATGAACGTCACTGATGAAAAGACGCCCCTCGACGGTTCTGTCATCCAAACAACGGGCTGCCACGATTCTGCCACCCTGTTCCTCCAGGCACGTTACCTCTGCACCACAACAAATCTCGCCACCTGCTGCCTTGATGTCGTTGGCCAGCGAGTCGACAATCAGGTTTCCGCTGCCTTTCAGTCGCCAGCTGCTCTGAACGTAGCTGCTCAGACTATGGGCAAAGTTGAATAACGGCAACGACTCACGTCGCAGCTCCATCTTCATGGCTGCTGCCGAGATGACGTTGACGAGCAGCGGGTTCTGAAAGCGTGTGGTGAGATAGTCGTAGGCATTCACCTGACAGCACTCCTCCATCGGGGGTAGATGTCGCAGCAGCTGGGTAAACTGCTGCAAGGCGCTGCGCTCCTGTGGGAAACTGTCACCCAGTATATCGGCAAAATGGTCGAAGCCCTCAGCCAGGGAATAGGTCTGACTACCGATAGTCACTTGGTCGAAGCCATCGGCATCGAGCCGTTGCCAAGGAAGTTTGAGCAGTCCCAGCGTCTCAAAGGTCTCATAGAGAGACTGGCCCTCGGCCAGACCACCCACATAGTGCAGACCAGTATCAAACTCCATGTCGCCACGCCGATAACTCTGCAGGCATCCGCCCGGCTGTCGCTGTCGCTCCAGTACCATCACGCTTCGTCCGCTTTGTGCCAACTGACGTGCACAAATCAGACCTCCCAGTCCACTGCCTATGATAACGACATCGTACTTCATGAGCTTACTTGTGATTGAGCCATTGATAGACAGCGGGTTGTACGACGTATGAAAGGATGATGGCCGACAGCAGTCCGACCAATGTGGAGAAGCCCACACTGCGAATGGCGGGATGAACGGCAAGGAGCATGCTGCCTACAGTCACCAGCAGGGTAACTGCCGAGAACAGGATGGCGGTCTTGTGATAGTGGAGTGTTGAGTATTGAGTGTTGATGGTGGTCAGGCCATGCATGACAAAGATGCTATAGTCGACACCAATACCAAAGATGAAGGTGGAGATGATGATGCTGATGAGATTGAACTGCTGGCCAAAGATGTTCATCGCGCCCAGGACGATAAGCCAGCTGAGCAGGATGGGCATAAAGCCCAACAGGGTATGCCTGATGTTGAATCGGAACGAGAGCCACAGTACCAACAGTACGAAAGCCATCGACAGCCATTGCAGGCGGTCGAAGTCACTGCTCATCTGAAGCAGGGTGTCCGTCGTATAATAATAGGTGTCGAGTACGAGCAGATGCGGATCGCTGCTGATGGCATCGCAGATGCGGATATAGTCGCTGTCGCTGCTGCGCACAGAGTCGTTCTGACAACGTACGGAAGTGAAGCATAGCCACGTGCCGTCGTACGACTGTTCCATCATCGTTGACAGGTAACCATCAGGAATCAGGTTGGCTTCATAGAGGGCATCAGCATCATAGTCGGCTTTGGCAGCCTCGAAGAATGTCTCAAAGGCTTCAGGACGCAGGTCAGCTGCCGGAGCCGTCGTCTGAATGAGCTGTCGGACAGTGGCCAGGCGGCTGTCGGTCCAATAGCTGTACCAGGCATCGATGCGCTGCTGCTGACGGTCGAGTGACACCAGCAACTCATCGGTAGGCGTATAGCCCTTCACCAGTCCCTGTTGCTGCAGGGAGTCGAGTTTATGGCGGAGCACGCCAAAGTGATGGAGGGCTTCCTCCATAGTCTGTCCCTGACTGGCAAAATATTTTGTTTTGTCGCCAATATAGGTCTTCGTGCTCAGCAGGTTCTCAGAATGCTCCACCATCGGGTTGTCGTAGCCCAGATTATGCATGTCGGCATCGAAATGGGTGCCGCCAACGAACCAGGCACCAACGCCAATGCCTGTCAGCACGATGATGACAGCAATCAACGGCTTTTTCCGGTCGAAGGGATAGGCATTGATGCGCTCAATAAAAGCAGGGAATGAATGCTGGACGGGCCTTAACAGCTGTGGCAGCCAGATGAGCGAGAACAGCGTGGCACCAAGAATGGCAAAGGCAGCAAACAGCCCGAAGTCGCGCAACAGATCAGTCTGGATAAACAAAAGTCCTGAAAACGAACCGATGGTAGTGATGCAGCCCAAGAGGACGGGTTTTACCTGGTCGCGCAACAGCTGCACGGGGTCGCTGACATACTGATGGTGCGTCATGACGTGGAGCACGTAGCTGAGTGCCACACCGAGTACCACGCCACCAATACCCAAAGCCAGCAACGAGAACTCACCCTTCAGCCAGTACATCATGGTCAGTCCGAACAGTGTGCCGAAGGCTACAGGCAATAATAGCAGGGGGATAGCATCCCACCGTCGAAAACACAACAACAGGAAGATCAGTACCAAGACCAGTGCCCCGGCGATGGTGGTGGTCAGGTCGTGCTTGATTTGTGTGGAGTTATAGTAACCGCTGGCAGGTGTACCGTGATAGCTGATGTCGACATCGGGATGTGCCTGTCGGAGCTGACTGATGACGGTATTAAGGCGTTCGAAGAGCGCAGAACCCTGCCCGGTATTGGTTGACGAGAACTGGGGTGTTAGGAATGCCAGACACACCGTGGTGTCGGGCACAAAGAAATGGCTGTCTACGGTCTGGTAGGTGCCAGCACTCAACAACGATGTCATCTGTTCAGCCAGGACGTTGCGCATGCCTATAGGGTCCAACTCTATGAGTTCAGGAAACATCTCGCCGAACTCACCCTGCAGGTCGTCACGGTTCTGCTGCATCTGCTGTACGAAGTGTTCGCGCGTCAGCAAGGAATCAAAACGAGCATAGACAGCCGTGTCGATATAGGCTGGCAGATGGGCTGTCAGGTAGTCGATGCCATCAGGCAACAGCTCTTCGTCAATCTTGTAGAACAGGTTCTCTACCAGAGCCGTATCGCGTTGCAGGGAGTCGGCGAAAGCATCGCAGGTAGCTATCAGTTCTTCGTGGTCCCGTCCTTCAAAAAGCACAAAGACCTTATCCTTGATCTTCAGGTCGGCAAAAGCCAGTTTGGTGGTGCCGTCCTCATTCTTCGACGATGGCATCAGCTGGTTGATGTCCTCCTCCAGATGAATCTGTGAGGAGCAATAGCCAAAGAGCACTAGCAGACACACCAAAGAGAGCCAGCAGACCATCCGGTGGCTATGGAAATACTGATAGATTCGAACGAACAGTTCTGTCATCGGATAAATATTTTCAGGTCAACTTCACAAATGGTGTCATTGCCAATGCACGTTGTTCCATGACACAGTGTCATAGGACCAAACGAGAACCCCATCGTAATGGTTGTCGTCACTTGCTCACCGACATGCGGACGACGCTGACAAGTGAAATGCTTCACTTCAGCTATCATGCCCACAGGCGGATTGACAGCTCCCTGCTGAAGAGCCACATGTCCGGCAAGTGCCGAGGCCGACTGTGCGTTATGCTCAATCAGTCCCGTCTCTGACATTTCTCGGTCTGCCAATATGAAATAGTTGTCCGGACGCACAGTCAATGACGTCGTACAGGAAGCTCCCGTCAGACTCTCTTCTGACGTAGGGGGCTCACCAGACTTAAACTCATCCACCATCACAAACGGCTTGCGCTGGGGAATCAGTCGCTCTATGTCAACACCTTTGTATTTCATTCCTCACTCCACATTCCACACTCCTTATTCATAGAGGTGCTGCTCAATGTAATCGTATAGGTTGTTGAAGGTCTTGATCTGCTTCAAGTCTTCAACGGGGATGGTAATCTTGTAGGTCATCTGCACCAGTGCGATGAGGTCTACCAGATTAATACTGTCCAGACTAAGTGTCTCTTTCAGATTTGCATCGGGTGCAAACTCACTCTGTTCTACTTCAAACTCTTCTTCCAGCAGGTTGTTGACCTGCGCAATGATTTCTTCTCTTGTCATTTCAATTTACAATTTGACGATTTACAATTTACTACTTATTTCTCAATTATTCAGATTTTTTATAATGAGTGTCGAATTGGTACCACCGAAGCCGAACGAGTTGCTCAGGAACATGTCGAAATGCTGCTGGCGGGTCTCGGGGATTACGTTAATGCACTGCGTCACCTCGTCAGGATTCTCGAAGTTCAGCGAACCACCGATGAAGTCGTTCTTCATCATCAGCATCGAATAGATGATTTCGGAAGCACCGGCCATCCACATCTCATGACCTGTCTGACTCTTCGTCGAGGTGACAGGTACCTTATAGTCACCGAATACCTGGGCGATGGCCTCGGCCTCACGACTGTCACCGATAGGGGTAGAGGTAGCATGGGCATTGACGTAGCCGATGTCCTTTGGCGACACCCCCGCACTCTCTAAGCAGCGCAGCAACGAGCGGGCCGGACCTTCCACATTAGGCGTGGAGATATGGTCACCGTTGCCAGAGAATCCCCAGCCCAGAACCTCAGCCAGGATGGGGGCGCCACGACGCACGGCATGCTCGTAGCTCTCGATGATGAGGGTGGCGGCACCACCGCTGGGCACCAGTCCGTCGCGGTCACGGTCGAAGGGACGACTGGCCTTCGTGGGTTCGCTGATGCGGGTCGAGAACGTCTGCAGGGCATCGAACGACGCAATGCCGTACATATTATTCTCTTCCGCGCCGCCACAGACGATGCAGTCCTGCAAGCCGTTCTTGATAAGCAGGAAACCCAGTCCCAACGACTGCGACCCGCTGGCACAGGCTGCCGATGCCGTCAGGTTAATACCCTTCAAGTGGAACAGCGTAGCCAGGTTCATCGTCACCGTCGAGTTCATCGACTGGAAGATGGCTCCTGAGCCACAGGCAGCAGTAGAGCCCACCTGACGGAACTTGTCCATAGCCACCATCGTCGATTCGGCAACAGAGTCGTTGCCATAGATGACACCTACCTCGTGACTGTCGATATAGTCTTGCGTCAACCGTGCCTGCTCCAGGGCCTGCACCGTCGCCATATAGGCATACTGTGCCTCTTCGGGCATCATCTGACGCACGTTGCGGCTTAATACTTTCTTCAAATCGGGATGGGGCACATTGGCACAGATGGGGGAACGGAAGCCGGCATCCTTGCGCTCCTGACTGAACACAATGCCACTGCGACCCTCGAACAGTGACTGACGCACCTCGTCGAGCGTCGTACCGATGCACGACCAAATACCCATACCCGTAATAACTACTCTTCTTTCCATATATTTCTCATTTCTTTCATTTCATTCATTTCTTTTCTGTAGCACCGACGGCGCTTGACGAACTCCGGCTTCAGCGGTTTCCACTGCGACAGCTCAGGGGTGTTGTCTTCCAACTGCGGTCCCGTCTCAGCCCACTTGAAACCTAACCTATTATATATAGGTATAAGGTTATCGAAGAACAAGGCATTCACACCCATCCTCTGATAGTCAGGGCGCACACCGACGAGCAGCATCTCCACCGTGTCCTCATGTTTCCACTTCAGCGTCTTCAGCAAGTGGTACCAACCTGTTGGCCACAGACGGCCATCGGCCTTCTGTAATGCCTTCGTCAGACTGCCAATGGTGACAGCAGCCCCTACCACTTCATGCTGTTGGTTGACCACGATGGGTACCATCCGACTGTCCACCAGTGGCAAGTAACGGTCAAGGTATGCAGCAATCTGAGTTTCCGAAAGAGCCGAGAAACCGAAGATCGGTGCGTAAGCCTCGTTAAACACGCGCAGGACTTGTTCCGCACAACGCCGTTTGTCGATGCCGGAATCCCCCAGCTTCACCACCCGCAACCCAATCTGCTCGCGGACATACTGTGCCGTACGGCTATAACGAAGGGGTATTTCTTTGGGAATCTGTATGCGGATCTGCACCCAGTCCACTTCTTTCTGAAAACCCAGCGCCTCCATGTGGCGGGGATAATAGTCGGGATTCCAGATGGTATTCATGGTACCCGTCAAGTGGAAGTCCTCTACCAGCATACCCTCCTTTTCGAAGTCGGTGATGCCCATCGGACCTTGCAAGGTGTCCATGCCCAACGCCCTGCCCCATTGAGCTACGGCTTCGAGCAGGGCACCGCTGACGTCCAAGTCATCAATAAACTCTATCAAGCCGAATCGCACCACCCGCTGCTGCCAGCGTTCGTTGGCCTTTCTGTTCACGATGCCAGCGATGCGCCCGACGGGAACGTCGTTGTGATAAGCCACGAAAAACTGGACGTTTGAAAAATCCAGTCCTGGGTTGTCCTTCCTGCGCAATAATCCGGCAATGTCGCGCTCAAGGTCTGGCACATACTGTGGTACACCACGGTACATCGTACGTGGCAGACGCACAAAGTCGTCCATATCCCGTCGGCTTGTCACCTTGCGAACTTCTACTTTCATCGGCCTATCTTAGCTTTGTTTCTATATGCTAATGGTGTCATCCCCCACCTTATTTTCGTGTGCAAAATTAAACATTTTCACCGAAATTACAAAATAATAGCTGGTTTTTTCCAAAATATTGCCTCTTTGGCTTATGCCGCTTCCCATATGCGGGCACTACCGCCTCTGCCTCTAAGTCCCGCTTGTGTTTTGAGTATCTCCTAGCGGACATTCCGATGGCAGGTGCGACATGTTCCGATGGCACTTTTTTGGGGGGCCTCCCATGGGAACGCTTCGTTCCTCCCAAGGGAACGTCTTGTTCCCCCAAAGGGAACGCCTCGTTACCCCCAAAGGAACGAACCGCTCCCTCCGAGGGGGTGACACGCTCCCTCCGAGCAGATGACAGCCTCATTTCGTGCCGATGATTCGTAGAATTGCTTCAAAAACCTTTCATTTTTGGCCATTTTGGACTGTTTTTAGCCCTAAGTTCAAGATAGAAGTGCAATTTTCAGGTAGAAGCGAAGCCAAAACTAATACCTGAAAAACACCGAGGGATATGGGGGCGAGC
>JBGUQW010000031.1:0-7589 GCA_045131435.1 Prevotella sp. | reverse complement strand
CGCAGGATGGGTAGCACCTGTAACCCCGGGTCGTATCCTCTTCGAAGTTGAGGGTGTTCCCTTCGAGGTTGCCAAGGAGGCTCTGCGCCTCGGTGCCCAGAAGCTGCCCGTGAAGACGAAGTTTGTTGTTAGACGCGATTACGATAAAAACGCTTAAGCTATGAAGATGACAGAAATTAAAGGTCTCGAGACCAAAGAATTGGCCGAGAAGTTGGAGGCTGCGGTTGCTAACTACGATCAGATGAAGTTGAACCACGCCGTAACTCCTATGGAGAATCCATCACAGATTAAGGCAGCACGTCGTGACATCGCACGCATGCAGACTGAACTCCGTCAGAGAGAACTTAACAAATAATAATGGTCCAGATGGAAACAAGAAATTTAAGAAAGACAAGACAGGGTGTCGTAATCAGCAACAAGATGGATAAAACCATTGTTATTGCCGCTAAGTTCAAGGAGAAGCACCCGATTTATGGTAAGTTTGTCCAGAAGACAAAGAAGTACCATGCTCACGATGAGAAGAACGAGTGCCAGATTGGTGACACCGTCCTGATTATGGAGACCCGCCCCCTCTCAAAGACAAAGAGATGGCGTTTAGTACAAATCGTAGAAAAGGCTAAGTAATTATGATACAAACAGAAACAAGACTTACCGTAGCTGACAACAGCGGTGCCCGTGAGGCCTTGTGCATCCGCGTGCTGGGGGGTACCCGCCGCCGCTATGCCAGCGTAGGTGACGTGATTGTTGTTGCTATTAAGAACGCAATCCCCACAAGTGACGTTAAAAAGGGTGCAGTGTCTAAGGCTCTGGTTGTTCGCACTAAGAAGGAGATTCGTCGTGCCGACGGTTCATACATCCGTTTCGACGACAACGCCTGTGTATTGTTGAACAATGCCGGTGAGCTCCGTGGCAGCCGTATCTTCGGCCCCGTAGCCCGTGAGCTCCGTGCCGTTAACATGAAGGTCGTTTCACTGGCACCTGAGGTTCTTTAACATTATAAAACGAGAAAAGTAATGGCTAAGTTACACATTAGGAAAAACGATACAGTCAAGGTCCTGGCCGGTGAGGACAAGGGCAAGACTGGTAAGGTGCTGAAAGTCTTCGTCGAGAAGCAGCGCGCACTCGTAGAGGGCGTGAACATGGTCTCCAAGAGCACGAAGCCCAGTGCCAAGAACCCGCAGGGAGGTATTGTGAAGCAGGAGGCTCCTATTCACATCTCTAATTTAAGTCTCATCGATCCGAAGAGCGGCAAGGCTACCCGTGTTGCTATCAAGCACGAGGGTAAGAATGTCATTCGTATCGCTAAAAAGTCAGGGGAGGAGATTAAGTAATGGCAAATACAGCACAATTGAAGAAGACCTATGTCGAGCAGATTGCTCCGGCATTGGAGAAGCAGTTCAACTACAGTTCCAAGATGCAGGTGCCCGTCCTGAAGAAGATTGTTGTCAATCAGGGTCTGGGCGATGCCACTCAGGACAAGAAGATCATCGACGTTGCTATCAACGAGATTACCACTATCTGCGGTCAGAAGGCTGTCGCTACCTACTCAAAGAAGGATATCGCCAACTTCAAGCTGCGTAAGAAGATGCCTATCGGCGTCATGGTGACACTGCGTCGTGAGCGCATGTACGAGTTCCTGGAGAAGCTGGTTCGCGTGGCTCTGCCCCGTATCCGCGACTTCAAGGGTATCGAGAGCAAGTTCGACGGTCGTGGTAACTACACCCTCGGTATTCAGGAGCAGATCATCTTCCCTGAAATCAATATCGATACTGTAGACCGCATTCAGGGTATGAACATCACCTTCGTGACGTCTGCAAAGACTGACGAGGAGGGTTACGCACTGCTGAAGGCTTTCGGTCTGCCGTTTAAGAACGCTAAAAACGATTAAGAAATATGGCAAAAGAATCAATGAAGGCCCGTGAGGTCAAGCGCGCTAAGCTCGTGGCCCGCTACGCTGAAAAGCGTGCTGCCCTGAAGAAGGTTATCGCTACATCGGAGGATCCCGCAGAAGCTTACGAGGCTGCTCGCAAGCTGCAGGCCATCCCCAAGAATGCCAACCCCATCCGTCTGCACAACCGTTGCAAGTTGACGGGTCGTCCCAAGGGCTATATGCGTCAGTTCGGTCTTTCGCGTATTCAGTTCCGTGAGATGGCATCAAGCGGTCTGATTCCCGGCGTGAAGAAGGCTAGCTGGTAATCTGGCAATTGGCGGTTAGCTGTTAGCAGTTAGCCAAAAGCCAAGAGCCAAGAGCTAATAGCAAAAGAGAGTTATTTAGTTTTTAATATTGTCGGGGTAGTCCCGATTAATTAAACAATTTTATTTTATGACAGATCCAATAGCAGATTATCTGACCAGACTCAGAAACGCCATTATGGCCAACCACCGTGTGGTTGAGGTTCCTGCGTCTAACTTGAAGAAGGAAATCACCAAGATCCTCTTCGAGAAGGGTTACATCCTGAACTACAAGTTCATCGAGGATGGACCTCAGGGTACTATCAAGGTTGCCTTGAAGTACGATCCGGCAACGAAGGCTAATGCCATCAAGTGCCTGAAGCGCGTGTCAACACCAGGTCTTCGTAAGTACACTGGTTACAAGAACATGCCGAGAGTTATTAACGGACTGGGTATCGCCATCTTATCTACGTCCCAAGGTGTAATGACAGACAAAGAGGCTTCACAGCTGAAGATCGGCGGTGAGGTGCTTTGTTACGTTTATTAATTGGAGGGCCTGAATATGTCAAGAATAGGAAAATTGCCAATTAGTATTCCTGCCGGCGTTTCTATCGCACAGGGTCAGGACGGTGTTGTTACAGTAAAGGGTCCGAAGGGAGAACTCTCCCAGAAGGTTGACGCTTCTATCAAGGTGAATATCGCAGACGGTCAGGTAACATTCGAGATCGATGAGAACAGCCCTGTGAACGTCAAGCAGAAGCAGGCTTTCCACGGTCTCTATCGCGCACTCGTCAACAACATGGTTGTCGGTGTCAGCGAGGGTTACAAGAAGGAGTTGGAGCTCGTTGGTGTAGGTTACCGTGTTTCTAACCAGGGTAACATCATTGAGTTCTCACTCGGTTACACGCACCCCATCTTCATCCAGCTTCCGAAGGAAGTAAAGGTTGAGACCAAGATGGAGCGTAACCAGAATCCTCAGATTATTCTGGAGTCATGCGACAAGCAGTTGCTGGGACTCATTTGTGCAAAGATTCGTTCTTTCCGTATGCCGGAACCTTACAAGGGTAAGGGTATTTTGTTCAAGGGCGAGGTTATTCGTCGTAAGTCGGGTAAGTCAGCCTCAGCGAAGTAATCTTGAAAATTAAACATTAAAGATTAAACATTAAAGATTATGACAACAAAGAAAGTAGAAAGACGAATTAAAATCAAATATAGAATTCGTAAGAGCGTGTTCGGCACTGCCGAGCGTCCACGTATGAGCGTATTCCGCAGCAACAAGCAGATTTACGTTCAGGTGATAAATGATTTGGAAGGTAAAACACTGGCATCTGCATCTTCTATCGGTCTCGAGGCTATGCCGAAGATCGAGCAGGCTGAGAAGGTTGGTGAGCTGGTAGCCAAGAAGGCTCAGGAGGCTGGCATTACTGCCGTTGTCTTCGACCGTAACGGTTATCTGTATCATGGCCGCGTAAAGTCACTGGCTGATGCAGCTCGTAAGGGTGGACTTAAATTTTAAACGATTATGGCAATGAACAAAGTTAAGATAAATAGCGACGTAGAGTTGAAAGACAGACTGGTTGCCATCAACCGTGTTACCAAGGTAACAAAGGGTGGTCGCACCTTTACATTCGCAGCCATTGTTGTTGTCGGTGACGGCAACGGCATCATCGGCTGGGGTCTTGGCAAGGCAGGTGAAGTTACCGCCGCCATCGCCAAGGGTGTCGAGGCAGCCAAGAAGAATCTGGTGAAGGTCCCTGTTCTGAAGGGTACCATACCCCATGAGATGGAAGCCCACTTCGGTGGCGCTCAGGTTTTCCTCCGTCCGGCAGCTGCCGGTACCGGTCTGGTGGCCGGTGGTGCTATGCGTGCCGTACTGGAGAGTGTTGGTGTGAAGGACGTCCTCGCAAAGTCGAAGGGCTCTTCTAACCCCCACAACCTGGTGAAGGCTACCATCAAGGCTCTGAGTGAGATGCGTGATGCCTACACTGTTGCAGGCACTCGTGGTATCAGTATGGAAAAAGTATTTAGAGGATAAAAGGAGAATTAGACTATGGCAACGATTAAGATTAAGCAGATTAAGAGCAAGATCGGTTATCCTGTAGACCAGAAGGCCACTCTGAAGGCCCTGGGTCTTCACAAGATTTCTCAGGTCGTCGAGAAGGAAGATACTCCTGTCATCCGCGGTATGATCCGTAAGGTTCACCACCTCGTGGAAGTTATCGATTAATATTATCACAATTATTTTAAAAAGATACGATTATGAAACTACATACTTTAAAACCGGCTGAGGGCTCTACACATTCACGTCGTCGTATCGGTCGCGGACCAGGCTCTGGTCTCGGCGGTACTTCTACCCGTGGTCACAAGGGTGCCAAGGCTCGCTCAGGTTATAAGAAAAAGGTTGGTTTCGAAGGCGGTCAGATGCCGTTGCAGCGTCGTGTTCCGAAGTCTGGTTTCAAGAACATCAACCACAAGGAGTACTTCGCAGTAAACCTTTCTACTCTCCAGAAGCTGGCAGAGGAGAAGAACCTCACAAAGATTGGCATTGCCGAGCTCGTAGCTGCTCGTCTGACCAACGGTAAGGAACTCGTGAAGGTCCTTGGCAATGGTGAGCTGAAGGCTAAGATTGACGTAGAGGCCAACGCATTCTCAAAGACTGCCGAGGAAGCTATCAAGGCAGTTGGTGGTAACGCAACAATTATCTAATAGAAGACAATGAAGAAGTTAATAGAGACACTGAAGAACATTTGGAAGATCGAGGACCTGCGTCAGCGCATCCTTATCACTATGCTGTTTGTAGCTATCTACCGTTTCGGCTCGTTCGTCGTGCTGCCCGGTATTAATCCCGCCCTGCTGGATAAGCTGCAGTCACAGACCGCTGGTGGCTTGATGTCACTGCTGGACATGTTCTCCGGTGGTGCTTTTTCCAACGCGTCAATCTTTGCGCTCGGAATCATGCCTTACATCTCTGCTTCTATCGTTATGCAGCTCCTTGCCGTCGCTGTACCTTATTTCCAGAAGATGCAGCGCGAGGGTGAGAGCGGCCGTAAGAAGATCATGACCTATACCCGCTACCTGACAGTGCTTATCCTGCTGTTCCAGGCTCCGAGCTATCTGGTCAATCTGAAGATGCAGGCCGGCTCTGCCCTGGCATCGGGTATCAGCTGGGGTGTGTTCGTCATCCCCGCCACGATTATCCTTGCCGCAGGTAGTATGTTCATCCTTTGGTTGGGTGAGCGCATTACAGATAAGGGTATAGGTAATGGTATCTCGATGATCATTATGATTGGTATTATTGCCCGTCTGCCACAGGCATTCATTCAGGAGGTCACCTCTCGTTTCACTGCTATCAGCGGTGGCGGTCTGGTGATGTTCCTCGTCGAGATCATCATTCTCTATGCAGTTGTATGTGCAGCAATTATTCTGGTACAGGGTGTCCGCAAGATCCCCGTACAGTATGCAAAACGTCTTGTCGGTGGCCAGCAGGTTGGTGGTGCCCGTCAGTACATCCCGCTGAAGCTGTTCGCTGCTAACGTGATGCCTATCATCTTTGCTCAGGCACTGATGTTCATCCCGCTGGCTTTCGTACAGTATGCAGCTCCGGAGAATGCAAACTGGTTTGTCCGTTCCATGCTCGATCATCACAGCTGGACCTACAACATCATCTTTGCATTACTGATCATCGCATTCACCTATTTCTACACTGCCATCACCCTCAATCCTACACAGATGGCTGAGGACATGAAGCGCAACAACGGCTTTATCCCCGGTATCAAGCCCGGTAAGCCCACTGCCAACTTCATCGACGAAGTGATGTCACGCATCACTCTGCCTGGTTCGCTCTTCATCGCATTCATTGCTGTGATGCCGGCCTTCGCCAGAGTGCTGGATGTGCAGGATGCTTTCTCTCAGTTCTTCGGTGGTACCTCACTGCTGATTCTCGTGGGTGTCGTACTCGACACACTGCAGCAGATTGAGAGCCATCTGCTCATGCGCCACTACGACGGTCTGCTCAACTCAGGCCGTATCCACGGACGTGGAATGAGTGCGTACTAAGCCGGTATGAAGATCTTTCTGAAGACTGAAGACGAAATAGAGCTGATGCGCCAGGCCAACCAACTTGTTGGTAAGACCCTTGGCGAATTGGCAAAACATATCAAGCCTGGCATAACGACCCTCCAGTTGGATAAGATTGCCGACGAATTCATTCGCGACAATGGAGCAATCCCCACTTTCAAGGGTTTCCCCAATCCCTATGGAGGGCCGTTTCCCGCCAGCATCTGCACTTCGGTGAACGATGTCGTGGTACATGGCGTACCCAACGACAAGACAGTGCTCAAGGAGGGAGACATCATCTCCATCGACTGTGGCACCCTGCTCAACGGCTTTTGCGGCGACTCCTGCTACACATTCTGTGTCGGAGAGGTCAGCGAAGAAGTCAAGGAGTTGCTCCGCACGACCAAGGAGGCGCTCTATAAGGGCATCGAACAGGCAGTGGCTGGCCGACATCTGGGTGATATCAGCAGTGCAGTGCAAGACCATTGCGAGGCTCATGGCTACGGCATCGTCCGCGAGCTGACAGGTCACGGTATTGGTCGTGAGATGCACGAGGAACCTCAGGTGCCGAACTATGGACGTCGTGGAAACGGTGTGTTGCTGAAAGCGGCCATGTGTATCGCCATCGAACCGATGGTCACCATGGGCAAACGTAACATCTGGCTCGACGAAGACCGTTGGACCATCCGCACCCAGGACGGTAAGCCTGCAGCACATTTCGAACATACGGTATGTGTTCGCAAGGGTCAGGCTGAAATATTGTCCTCATTCGAAGAAGTAGAAAGATTAGAAGGTAAATTATATTAAGTAGAGAATGGCAAAACAAGGTGCTATTGAACAGGACGGGACGATTGTAGAGGCATTGTCAAATGCCATG
This sequence comes from Prevotella sp., assembly GCA_045131435.1. Taxonomy (GTDB): domain Bacteria; phylum Bacteroidota; class Bacteroidia; order Bacteroidales; family Bacteroidaceae; genus Prevotella. Next base: position 484 of record JBGUQW010000031.1, on the reverse strand, counting down.
TTCCGGGTAGAATTGGAGAATGGTGTGCCCATTATCGCGCACATCTCGGGTAAGATGCGTATGCATTACATCAAGATCCTGCCCGGCGACAAAGTCAAGGTAGAGATGAGTCCCTACGATCTGACTAAGGGAAGAATTGTATTCAGATACAAATAAAATAGGAGACATATAAAATGAAGACAAGAGCATCATTGAAGAAGCGTACCCCCGATTGCAAAATCGTTCGTCGTAAGGGTCGCCTGTTCGTTATCAACAAGAAGAACCCTAAGTACAAGATGCGTCAGGGTTAATGAAAAATGTTAAATAAGTATAATAAGGTGGCGGAATCTCGGAAATTCTGCGTACCTTTGCATGCTTTTTAGCAAAAATTCGAATTTTAACATCATTATTTTTTAGTTTAACAAATGGCAATAAGAATTGTTGGAGTAGATTTGCCCCAAGAGAAGCGTGGCGAAATCGCATTGACCTATATCTATGGTATTGG
>JBGUQW010000030.1:0-41068 GCA_045131435.1 Prevotella sp. | reverse complement strand
ATCCGTGATGCCGACGGAAAGCCTGTCACGAAGGATGAAATTCGCCAGGGAAAAGTCCCTAAGACGAACCTCCGTAACAGCAAATGGTTTGCTATGCTTCACCGTGATTCAAAGTCTGGCATCTGGCATTTCCATTTCGTCATTTCGAGGTTCACGAAAGACGGCCTGGACCAGAATGATCCGAGGTTTATTGCCAAGCGTGCGGCCAGGGCTGCAGAGCTTGTCAACCAGCAGCGGGGATGGAAGTCTGCAGAGCGCATCAGTACCAGCCACAGTGCAGAGATCAAAGACACTGTCTATGATGTACTGCGGAAGATGGATAAGTTCAGCTGGGATGACTTCAAACGGAACATGGAAGCCCGGACATTCACGGACTACAAGGGTAAGCAGCAGAACTATGAACTGATGTTCCGCAACGACTCCAAGGGTAACGTTGTTGGTTACAGCGTGTGGCGCGGGAACTCAAACTATAATGCCAGCAAGATAGGCAAGCAACTTACCGCATCAAGACTATACAAGACATGGCAGGCCATACATGAGGATGAAAGGAAGAGGGCTACTGCCAAGCCGAAGTCTCAGACAGTAACGCCACCGAAGCCGAAGAATATTGTCTATGTCAAGTCCGAGGAAGAGAAGAAGCGGGAAATGGATGAACTGTACCGCAGGCTGAAAGCAGAGAAGGATAAAGCTGAGAAAGAAAAGGCAGAGCGTCGGGCAGAGCAGCAGAAACCGCGCCAGCAGTCTGCCGAAGAGAAGGAGGCTCACAGTGCCGTCAGCAAGTCCATGCAGATACTAAACAAGTTCTGCGGGTGGTCGTATAATGTATTCGGACGGGACGAATATTCAGACCTTCAGGAAGGCATCGTAGGCCAGTGCCTCCTGGGTGGACGTGACACAACCAGGGAGAATCTTCAGGAAGCCGCTAACGAGCTGATGGGAATGGTAGAGGGCGCTTCCGCACAGATAGAGAAGTCTACTGCTCTGATGGTGGAGTTTGTCGCAGGAATGGCATTGCCACAAGTCACTCCGTCCGGCGGTGGCGGCGGTGGCCAGAATACCGGCGGCTGGCGAGGTAAACGTGATGATGACTGGTGGAATATCTGGAAACCGGCATTCGCTAAGTTCAGATCAAGAGGAAGAGGAAGATAATAATTGAGATATGAGCAACGATTTATTTAAACCGCATAAGACCGGCAGTAGCCAGAAGCAGGATCCACCACAGGAACCCGCTGCTCCTGGCATGTCTGGGGAACTGCTGGAGAAAATCGCCTCCCTGCTGAAAGGCATCGAGACGATGAACGGCAAGATAGCCGATAATTATGACGTCCTCGATGAAATGAAGGAGGATCTGATAAAACTCCGCGACCAGTTGCGGAATATTACAGCCCCTGAAGCACAACTGGATGAAGAGTCGAGAAATTTCCTGTTGTCTGCACCCGACAGCATCACGGCAGAGGTAGAGAAAAGACTTTCCGAGAAACTGGAAAAGTTCTCTGTGAGACTGGATGATGTTCTGAAGGATGCAGAATCTTCAGTGAAGAAGGCAGCAGACGGCGGTACCTCCAGGGTTACCAATGCCGTTGATTCTGCGAAAGGGGAAATATCTGGATTCAAGGAATGGTGTGAACGATGGCTTTGGTATTTCATCGGGGCCATCATCTGGGCTATCCTCGCATCAGGAATGGCCGTCTGGCAGTGTTCGTCGGCCAGTAGCGAGCGACAGGAAGCCGAGTATGTAATAGATTCCTTGCGCCTTAATAGTGACGTGTATAACGACTTTATAAACCACAAAGAGACCGTCGGCAAATACTTCCAAGAATGGTTGAAACTGAATATGAAGGATTATTCTCAAAGAATACACAGAAGGGATTCCTTACAGAAAGAACTTCGTAAAAACTGATTCCTTTTTCAAGTTTTCTTCGTACCTTTGCCGCATGATTTCATACAAATATAAACTCTACAGGACTCCGAAGACGAAGCACCTCGATAAGATGCTCCGTGAGGCCTGCTTTGTGTGGAATCATGCACTGGCCTTGCAGAAGCGATACTACCGCATCTATCACAAATATATCGATGCAAATAAGATGCAAAAACACTTTGATAAGCGTTTTAAGCGCAACCTACTGCATTGTCACACAAGACAGGAAATTTTGCAACGCCTCGATACGTCGTACCAGCGTTTCTTCAAACATCTGGCGAAACGCCCGCCGAAGTATAGAAAGTCAAAGGATTTCTCTTCGATAGTTTTCAAGGGAAATGGAGGCTATTCCCTGAATGGGAATGTCCTCACTATAAACAGTATCAAGAAACGCTTCAAGTTCTCGTTGAGCCGTCCGTATGCCGGAAAGGTCAAGATCCTCACCGTCAAGCGGAACCACATCGGGGAGTTCTTCATCGTCATAGTGCTCGATCAGTCCCCTCAGTCCATCGGAAGGTCACATAATGGTGCATCCGTCGGTATCGACTTCGGACTGAAGAAGTACATGACGATGAGCGACGGCACGACTGTTGACAATCCGCAGTTTCTGAAGAGCGGACTGCGCCAGTTGCAGCGTAAGTCGCGGAATCTCTCGAAATGTGTGCCTGGCTCCCATAACCGGGAACGGAAGCGTCTGGATCTTGACAGACACCATGAGAAGGTGGTCAATCAGCGCAATGCCTTTCAGTGGCAGCTCGCCCATCAGCTGTGCCAGCAGTACGACAGGATCTTCATTGAAGACCTGCAACTCACTGGCATGTCTGCCCTCTGGGGCAGGAAGATGGCCGACCTGGCACACGGGGAATTTGTGCTGAAGCTCCAGTACGTGGCCACCAAGTATGGTGTCACCGTCCATAAGATCGACCGCTACTATCCGTCATCAAAGATGTGTACGTGCGGGTACAAGAATGAAGGTTTGCAGCTCCATGAGCGCACATGGACGTGTCCTGAATGTGGTACAGTCCACAAGCGGGATCTGCTTGCAGCCAATAATATACTTCGGCAGGGCATTGCCGAATTGAAGAGTGCTCGTAAGACGCTGGAATCCGAAAGGGTTCCTGTGCGGACACGTTCGTATTCAAGAATCTCGCTCCTTCAGGAGTGAGAGTATGTCAATACAAAAGCCGGATTCATCACAGGGATTCACTCAAAAAGGCCAAATAGCTGCAGAAGGAAATTCCCTTATTTTCATTGCTGTTTCGAAAATAATGTGTACCTTTGCAGCCGGAATCCAATATCTCCTGGCATGGCAGTGGCTTTGAAAGGCGATCGCTCGCCCGGTACCGCGGTGCCAGGTTCCTATAATCGCCGAAGGATTGGATAACGGTTACTGCACCTGTTTCTTTTGGAGCATGGCTCCGTTTGCGATGGATGCAGGTTAAGACGTGATATACAGGGGACGGCAATCTCAGCGGGAATGCTTCGCTGCTTGCTGGGCATCTGTACCCAATGAAGGCGATTACTACTGGAGAGTCAGAAAGGTTCCGGGTACGTCAGTACGTCTGGGCAACTTGAGACAACAGCCGATAATAGTAGAAGTACGGCTCTCCATTCTTCTAAACTGCTGCTGTTGGCTACGCGATTAGGTTCGTGTTCTGTAGTTCGACGGTGGCAGTTCTTTTTTTTTGCTCCTTATCCTTGGTGGTCTCAGAATTATTTTGTAATTTTGCAGCATCTAAAGCATTTCCACTATAAGCATCTGCGCCATTGAGCGTGTCGGCATTAGCCATCCTTTTGCTTAGTGGACGTGCTTTTTTTGACTCTGTCCTTTCCTGTAATCATCTCTGGGGTATCATAGCCCAGGGATTGCGCCGTCCTTTTCTCAAATTCAGGGGTGCGAAAGTATGCAAGACTGACAAGAATATCAGTCTGAACCTGTGGAGAAAACTCCTGAAGCTGAAAGAGTTCTGCCCCTTTTGTGAGGTTATCGCCTAACAGTTGCTCGTTGCCCAACGGCTTGCCGTCCATCTTTAACTCCGACATATGGGATATGATGCCGTCAAGGTATTCCTCTTTCTCGCCCAGACGATTTTCTTTGTCCCTTTCGAAGTCAACGTACTCTCTCATGCCCAGGGAATCAAGAAATTCTTCATACTCCCCTGAAGATAACTCACCACGGGCAGCCTGTTTCCAGGTGTCCGGACGGTTCCTGTAGTCGATGTTATCTTGTGGCATATTATGTGCTAATTACAATTCTTTTTGCTATTTCCTGCCAAAGATACGCAGTATCTATGACTTTAACAACAACACTAAGAAAAAAGTCTTGAATTAACGTTTTCAAGACTTTTAGTGACCCTTAAATGTTAATAACAAGACTGCGAATTACAATACCTCGTCAATGATTCTCAAACAATGTCTCTTGAAGGTTTACATCCTTAACAAGTGTTTCGATAACCTGATCTCTAATGGCAATGAACTCCGACAGTTTCTTAATCAACAACTCTCGGTTCTTCATAACTTCGTCCTGTTTCTGGATATACTTTCCAAGTTCCTCGCACCTCTCTCTGAGCAACCTAATTATACGATGCTCATCGGTCTCATTATAACTGTTGATATTCGGAGCCTCGCCGTCTGCTGCTTCCTTCCATCTTTCAACAGGCATTCGCCCGTTATCAATAATCTGTTTCTTTGTCATATTAAATATTATATATTATTTATTCATTCTTTCGATAAATCTCAGGAATAACAATCTCGCCGTTCTTTTTCTCATAGCCCTTGAAATAATCAAGGAGTGCTTCTTCGATGATGGCATTAAGTTGACGGCCAGTATTGAGGGCCAATGAGCGTAGCTTACCCATCACTTCAGGATCAAGAGTGATACTGGTACGTTCAAGCCCCTTTTTGTGAACCTTCGGTCTTCCTGCAGACCTCTTTTCAGGATCTTGAATATGCTGTGTTTCATTTTCAGGGGATTCCTCCCTTCCCTGAACATTCCTCATCAGACTCTGGATGCCTCCTGGTAGTCTGCCGTTTCCTTTTTCATTTGCCATACTTATTCTCCTTTCGTAATTGATATAATCTTTTCAAAGGTGTCTCTAACGAGCTCACGTTGTGACGAAGTAATCTCATAAGAATTAATCCTTTCCAAGGCTGCACGCGATGGAATAGGAGGGAGCACGGTTCCAATCATGTTGAACATGTCTGCTACCTGTTTCCACATCTTCTTCTCTTCAAGGTTCCCTTTACGGTTGATGTTGTTCGGAATGAAGAGAATCTGCGCTTTCATTGTAGATGACACTTGCCTGATCTTCTGTAGGGCACGTACGAAATCGCCAGTTGAAGCTAAGGTGGCTTTATCATAACGGAATGGGCAGATGATGAAGTCTGCATTGGTAAACATGGGAATCAGACCATCCTGATTCATATTACCCGGCGCATCCATCAGCACAAATCCTTCGATATTTCTGCAACTGTCCATAATATCCTGCATGACTTCTGGGGTACCGATGTCAAATCCCCTGATATCATACGGAGCTGCATCACTATAAAACTCTAAATCATCCTTGCGGATACCAACTACGGTCTGCTGCAGATCGGTGTCTATGATACAGACATTCTCCTTTTTCCAATTCATGTAGTTACCCAAGAGCAAACTCAGGGTTGATTTCCCTACACCGCCTTTCTGATTGGCGAATACAATTACTCGATTTTTCATATTATATATTATTGATTATATATTACGTATTTGGGTCAAAAAAAAGAGTACCTTCTTCTGCTTTGCCTGATATCTGCCTGTTCAGGCTGACTTTCTTCCCGTCCGTCTGGCCGAGATCGAAAGCATCACCATAGACAGTACGCTTACGTTTCCTTGTCTTGGTGTCACTCCACTTGAAGTTTTCATTGACATAGTCATTAATCATCTGGTCATGGCATAACACCAGATCCGTCTCTTGCGAGGTGGGCTTCATACTATCGTAGTTCTCCTGTAGACCGATGGGAACTCCTTCTAAATAGGAGCGGATATACTTGCGTCTTACCGCTTCCATCGCTTTATCCGTCTCTTCTGTTTTTAGTCGTGGGCCGTGCTCCTTCTCAATCTGCCTGAAGGTCTCTGCCCAGTGTTCTTCTGCCAGACGGCGAAACACTTTAACCAGATACTCGTAGAACTCATTCACGATAACTGTATTCTCCTTGGTTCCGATGACAAACATCTTTCCGCTCATACGCTTGTAGGCGTGACAGAGATTGTTGTTTGCTATCACTCCCAGGAGTGCAAACTTCCAGTGGTTACCAAACATGCTGCCGGAAGTCTTTTCCTCGGACTTTGACATCATAATAGATTCCTGGCCGTCAGACGTATCGATGTCGCTCATGGACAGATTGTAGTCCATCAGCAGTTTCTTTACCATCTTGGCCGCTTGAAAGGCCTCGCCGGTGCTGCCTATCTGCTCTGCTCCATACTGGAGTTTCAACAGCTTCTGGATCTTTGTGATGACATTCTCTTTTTCCATATTCTTTTCGTATTATATATTATATATTATAATCTTATCCCTTTGCTCTGGCCAAGGTTAGGATTCTTTTCGAGGTCTCTCAGGATATCATCGAGACGATGCAGCTGATCATTGTCGAGCGCATGTATGCAATCAATGGCCACCTTCTGACCTACGAGGTGACGGTGACTGAGCGGATCTGCAACCTTCAGAACGTCGGCCACATGCTTCGTAGTGACCTCTTCTGGGCGCATCATCCAGTGTTCACAGATGAAATCATTCACAATAAGGTCGATATCCTCAGTTGGTAATGTAATCATACTACCCTTCCCGGCAATCTCTGTTACCCAAGGCTCCTTCTTTAAATTCTCTGCCAGGTCTTCGATTTCGAAGCTGAGATCATCGGGATTGAACTCATTGGCCCCCATGGCCTCACACAATTCATTGAATGAATCACGGAACCAGGCAATGCCGGTGTGCATTCCTTTGCCCGTGATGTGCTCGATGGCGTACTGCGCTGTCTGCTCTTTGAGTTGATCTATTGTCTTTGGCATAACTAAATTATTATTTGGGGTTGAATCCTGGAATTACAAGTTGCCTAATTTTATCTGTTAAAGCCGTTGGGCTTGATGCAAACACGCTTCCTTTTCGTTTCGCATCCTTGACACCATCAGCAGAAGCCAAAGTTCTTTTTATTGCAGCAATAATATATCCTTTTGGATTGCATGAACTTTGGGCATTCTTTCTTAATGATGCCAGAAAGTCTATATAATTTACGATTTTTTTCTGACCATCAATAAGGGTCTTCTTGTTTTTGTTTATTTCATCACTCGTGAAACCAAAACTGTATCTCAAGTAATCATAGACATGCTGATCTAATTGTAACCGGGCTGTTACCTTAGCCATCTGCTCCATCTGGACAAATTTCTCATCCTGATTCGCAGCAATAAATACAGGATAGAATGTGTATGATACAATTTTGATGCCTACAAAATTCGGAACAAATTCAAATGAATACGGTGAAATTCCGTTCAGTTCTTTTTGGGACGAAATTATGATCCTTTTTTGAAAGTCAGCCGTGAGCTTGTATTTGTCCTCCACGCAGAACATCTTCCTGAGTTCACTTATAGAATACTCTATAGGTTTACTTTGACCGCTCATTAATTCAAAGAACCGCATGGAATAAATACTCCTTAATCTTATTGCAATGGCGAGGTCATATTTCCGGAATCCCTTGGAAAAATCGAGAATGGCATCCCACATCCAATTCACAACATTGAAGCGCATGACACCTTCTCTTTTCTTTATATTAATATTGTAGATGATGTTATCACCCCAATATTCCTGCCTTTCAAGATCTTCCCACTCAAAATATTTTCGACCTAAAGCTCGGCATGCTTTTTTTACTTCCAAATAATTTTTGTTGTAATCGGTATTTTCGCTATTAACCAAAACCGAAGATATCGGCATGGAAATGGAGACATCATTCAAATTATGACGTACTCTGTTTAAATGGTCCTTAATCTTGATTCCTTCTATTTCTTCCTGGGCATATTCTACCAACCTGTAGAGTATGCGCTTTTCGTACAAGGAATAATTATATCTTGCAGTCGTGAAGATATACGACTGTATAATATATTTATGATTAGGAATCAATGAAGCCGCCATTAGCTATACTCTATCCGTTGAATTTTGGCGGAACAGTTCCATGGCAAGATCTGCGTCACACATAATCTTGCGGCCCTGCTGGAAAACGGCTGGCTTGAGTACACCTTCCTTGAGTTTCGATGCTGTCACATATGAAACCTTGAAAAGCGCTGCAATCCCCGATATTCCATATACGTATCTCTTTTCGGGTGCATTAACCGTTTTCGGGACATTACCATTATTACTAAACATTGCCAAAACAGCTTCCTGCACGGCAGATGCTATCATCTGTCTCTGTTGGCCGACTGTCAACATTGCCACCGGAGTGTCATCTGTAATTTGAAATGCTGTATTCATATATTTTATTTTTATTAGGTGGATTATTCCAACTTTTTTTGTATTTTTGCACCGGAATATCAATTATTGATGTCAATAACGCTTCCAAGGATGTATGAATTCTGGGTGCAAATATAGACAATATATTTATAATTATTCTATAATGAACAATAAAATATTGATTAATTAGTGATATTTAACAAAAATGAGTCAAGAAAATACTTCTATACCAGATATTCATATAGGAAACTTGATTCTTGAATATCTCAAAGGCAATGAGATATCTCAGGCAAAATTAGCCCGTGATCTAAAAGTAGACAGTGCCTATCTCAATAGGCTCCTGAAGAAAAAGTCTTTTGAAACCGATAGGCTCTTCGATATCTGCATGGCATTGGAGCATAATTTCTTTGCCGTGTTCTGTAATGATACGGATCATACAGACGAAAATTATACTATAGGTTTGCCTGACTTGGGTTTACATATCGAAAGACAGATGAAGGCCGTAAAAATGACGCAGACTGATTTCGCTGCACAACTTGGCGTTTCACAGTCTGACATCAGTAAGATTCTGAGAAAAACCTCCTTTGATACCGGTAAACTTGCTATCATTTCTCGAATATTAAACTACAATTTCTTCCATGAGTTCTATGGAGAAATACCAGCTTCCGATGAAGAAGCAACGTTGCAACATCAAACATACTTGTTAAAACGGTTCGAGGAACTTACGATAGAGAACGAACGATTAAGGAATGAAGTCGAAGCATTAAAACGTGAGAATGAAGAATTAAAGAAAAAGAAAACAAGTAAGTCCCCCCGATAGATATACTATTATTATTAAAAAACCTTTCTATGACATCAAGTCTCACATGTCATAGAGAGTATTAAATTTGTCATAGTTCACCTTTGGAATAGTACTAAATTTGTCATAGTTGAGTACTAAATTTGTCATAGGTTTGTTATACTTGTTTTCCTGAAATGCCGATAAACAGGGCGTTTACGCGATTCGTAAAGATAGGTGATAGACATAATAGACGATGTTTATAACAGAAACATCGGATATTAGGGACGGTTGTGGCGTGCCACTCCCCTCTTATGCCGTGCTTCCTGGAACTTCCGGAAAACACAGAAAAACATAACAACCCCTTGGGGGGTGGGGGTTAAAAAGACTGAGCTTTTCTGCGTGTTAAAAAGTGTATAAGAAATAAAATTTTCCTTATTTCTCTTTCTTTTTGCGAAGAGACTTTGTTGCAGTTTTGCGTGAGGTGGAGGTTTCCTTCGGCTCCTTATTAAATTTCTTCATTGCATCGGCCTTTGCGCTGTCGGTGATATCGATGTACGGCTTCATGGCCTTGTAATCGCTGTGCCCAGTCCACTTCATAATGACCTGGGGAGGTATTCCCATCATCAAGGCGTTGCAGATGAAAGTGCGACGACCTGCATGAGTACCGAGTAATGCCCACTTCGGATACACCTCGTCTATCCGCTTGTTTCCTTTGTAATAGGTGATGGTCTCAGGGGCATTCAATCCGCAGATTTCTCCCATTTCCTTCAAGTACTCATTCATACGCTGGTTACTGATGATAGGCAGAACCAGACCATGTGGAAACTTCGAATCTTTGTATTTATCCAATATGGCCTGGGCATAATCATTCAATTCTATCCTAAGCAAATCATGAGTTTTGACAGTCGTTATTTGTATGTAGCCAGGGAAAACATTGGCCTTTTTGAGGTTCGCTGCATCAGAATAACGTAGACTCGTAAAGCAGCAGAAACAGAACACGTCTCGTACGTGTCCTAATGTTTCTGGACCAACGGCAACGCTTTTCTCGTACTCGTCTCCATTGACATCGAAAAGCCTGATTGTCTTTCCGAATTCAGGGAATTGAAAATGATAGACTTTCATCAGCTCATCCCAATCCAAGAAAATGATCTTTCTCTCAGTAGTCTTTAATTTGGGAACATAAGTGACAAATGCAGTCTGCTGACAATAGCCATGGGCTACAGCCCAACGGAGGAACCACTTAAACAACTTCAGGGTCTTCAAGATGGAAGTGTTGCGAAATTCGCACTTATCTCTGAGATAGTCCAGGAACCTGTTAAGCCCATCTTCAGTCAATTCGTCGAAGTTCAGGTCTGGAGCAAACCCCTCCAGATGATTTCTTAGAGTCTTGAATTTCTTGATTGTGGATGCACTCCAATCGTTCTGGATGGCCGTCTCTTCCCTGAATTTGTCATAGACGGCATAAAATTCGTTCACATCCTCTTTCGTTTCAATGGGTTTCTCCTTTCCGAATTCATCTTTGAAAATGGTCTTCAGATTACCAACTTTCTCATGATTAGCCCATAGGGCATTTTCCAGATCTGAGAAAAATGAGTCAATTTTCTTCAATTTCGCATTGAGCATCTTCGCACTAACGCCCTTGCTGTTGAAAACGGCTTTTCCGTCAAAGGACAATACAATCCTCTGTGTTGTGTTGTCCCATAATTCTGGTGATATACTGAAACCTGTAGTTGTGGTCAACCTCTGACCCTGAATGCTGATAGAACATCTTACAGCAGCTTCACCTTGTTTATTCAGTCGTTTCTCTATGTAAAAATTAACCGCCATTTTCTTACTTGAATATTTGGATATTTCCGATTTTATCGGTAACTTTGCACCGGTGTTGGTAAACACTTGGTAGAAAGTGCCTCTGAATTTACGCACAAATTTACGCACACTTTTTTGAAATACAAAATAAATTCTATTATATTTCGTTATATTAACAAAAATGTAATTAGCTGAAAATCAGAGCAGAGGTGTTTAACGGAATACATTGAAATATATGCGGATGTTCCCTCCAGCTCCACCTTAAAACTAAAATCGAATAACTAACTAAAAATTATTGATTATGAATAAACGATTACTATTACAAACACTCCTTGTGATGCTTTTCAGCTGTGCGTGGGCGCAGGGACCAAACGATACTAAAACGTACTATCAGAATGCCGATGGTAAGACAGGCGAGGCACTTCGAACGGCCATGTTTAATATTATAAACAGTGGCAAGAATGATATTTCCTATGATGGCTTGTTGGAAGCCTATCATACTACCGATAAACGTGCAGATGGATATCTGCGCGATTGGTATTCTAACACTACTAATTATGTAATAGGTGGAGATAAAGAGAATGCTAGCTACAAAAAAGAGGGTGATGGCTATAATCGTGAACATACTGTTCCTCAAAGTTGGTTTGATAAGAAGGCCCCTATGGTGTCTGATCTTGTTCATGTCGTTCCTACCGATGGCTATGTTAATAATCGACGTAGTAATTATCCTTTTGGTGAAGTTAACAATATTACATATCAATCTAATGGGGGCTATTGTAAATTAGGCTCTTGCAAAACAGCAGGCTATTCTGGTACCGTTTTTGAACCCAACGATGAGATTAAGGGCGATATTGCACGTATTTACTTTTACATGGCCACCTGCTATAAGGATAAGATTGGCAATTGGAGTGGTGGTATCTTTACCTCAGACGGACTTATCGGATGGACTTACGATATGTTGATTCGTTGGTCGCAGGCAGATCCTGTCGATGAAGTTGAGATTGCCCGTAATAATGCAGTTCAAACTACTGCTGTTACTAAAAAAAATGGTCAAAAAGTTAAGCAAGGCAATCGCAATCCGTTCGTTGACTATCCCGGACTGGAGGACTATATCTGGGGCGACAAGAAGGATGTGGCTTTCAGCTACGACAACTACAACAGCGGTGAACAGAACTACGTGGCACGTCCTGTCATCACTCCCGATGCAGGCACTTATTATGAAAGTGTAGAGGTGACCATCTCTTGTGCAACAGAAGGTGCCAGCATCTATTATACGCTGAATGGTGAGGATGCCTCTGAGCAGAGCACGCTTTACACCGAGCCGTTCACTATCAATGAGTTAGGCACATACACCGTTAAGGCAGTAGCCATTATCGATGGCAATCGCAGTGCCCAGGCTGAAGCTACCTACACCATTACGGAACAGGGTGGCCAAGGTGGCGGAGGTGACGATACACCTGTCGATTGCGAGTTGGCATTGAACGATGCTTTCTTTGGCACTTCTTTCGGTGGAGTCATAAATAACTATGATGATGATATGGTTGGTACTCAGGATGGTGTGACTGTTATCTACTCAAAGGGCACAGGTTCTAATCGCTATTGCAACGACAACCATATCCGACTATATCAGGGCAACACCCTGACAGTGAAAGTGGGACAGGGCACGTTGAAGGAAGTAGAGTTTGTTAACAAGAACTCTGATAAGCAGTTAGAGGCTTCTACTGGTACTGTCGATGGCTACACATGGACGGGTGATGCCGCCGAGGTGGTGTTCAATGTTAATTCAGGGTCAAAGAACCTGCAAGTGGCCAGTTTGAAGATCAAGGTCAATGTGCCTGAGAATCCTTCTGGCATCGACGTTGCAAAGACCAATTCCCGTCTCGATGGCCAGCGCGTCATCTACGACCTCAGTGGACGCCGTGTCACCAATCCTACTCGTGGCATCTATATCGTCGATGGCCGTAAGGTCGTGATTCGTTAACTTCGCTAACTTCGATAACTTCGGTGTCTTGTATATTTAACCGTTAATTATCCGTAACAGATGGCTGCAAAGTTTGGCAGAATGCAAAATAATGCCTACCTTTGCAGCCCTTTTGTTGTATATTTATAAATAAGATGAAGAAACTATTATCATTCCTCACCCTCATGGCAGTAGCTGTGACGATGATGGCAGTGCCTGCCAAGCGCGGACAGTGGAAGACGCTGACGCTGGCCGATGGCACACAGGTCAGTGCAACTCTCGTTGGCGATGAACATGGTCACTATTGGCTGACTGCCGATGGTAAGGCATATACTCAGCAGGGCGACGACCAGTATTTTCAACCCGTTGATTTCAAGGCTGTCAGCGAACGTGCCAAGGCTCGCCGTGCCAAGGTCAATGCCAGACGCGTTCAGAAGCGTGCTTTTGGCCACCCCACAACCATTTTGGGACCGAAAAAGGCTATCATGATCTTGGTGAACTTCAAGGACAAGAAGTTCCTGACTGCCCACAACAATGAGCTGTATCAGGACATTGCCAACAAAGAGGGCTACAGCGAGGGCAATTTCAAGGGCTCTATGGCCGACTATTTCAAGGCACAGAGTCGCGGGAAATTTGAACTCAACTTCGACGTCGTGGGGCCTGTCACCGTTAGCAATAATTATTCCTACTATGGTAAGAACGACAGCCAAGGCAACGACAAGTACCCTGCTAAGATGGTCTGCGAGGCCGTCGAACTCGCCAAGAACGAAATAGAAGACTGGACACCGTACGACTGGGATGGCGATGGCTATGTCGATCAGGTCTACCTCGTCTATGCAGGTAAGGGCGAAGCTGACGGTGGTGCTGCGAACACCATCTGGCCACATGCCTATGAACTTAGCACTGCCAAATACTTTGGTGATGGTAGCGGTCCCGTCTCTGTTGGTACCAACCTGAAGGTCAACAGCTATGCCTGTGGTTCGGAATTGGATGGATATTCAGGAACTATTGCTGGCATCGGCACCATGTGCCACGAATACAGCCACTGTCTCGGCTATCCCGACTTCTACGACACCGACTACAGTGGAGGTCAGGGCATGGGCTCCTGGGATCTCATGGATCAGGGCAGCTACAATGACAATGGCTTTCAGCCTGCAGGCTATACCAGCTACGAACGCTGGTTTGCTGGTTGGGAGACTCCCATTGAACTGAAAGACCAGAATGTGGAGGTTAGCGACATGAAATCGCTGCAGAACGATGGTGAGTTCTACATTATCTATAATGACAATAATGCTGATGAGTTCTACCTCCTGGAGAATCGTCAGAAGGATGGCTGGGATGCTTCACTCCCATATGCCGGTCTGCTCATTATCCATGTCGACTACAATGCCTCGGTGTGGGAGAGCAATGGCCCCAACGACGTCCCTAGCCATCAGCGCATGACCGTGGTGCCTGCCGATGGTAAATATTCTTATCAGATGTATTTGGGTGAGAAGTATTATGATGATGCGGAACCCTTCCCCTATAAAACCGTGACGGCTTTCAACAAGGATTTCAAGACCTCTGAGACCCAAGCCAAGAAGGCTGCCCAGTTCTTTACCAAGACCAGTAATGGCACCTATTGGATGGATGGCTCTGTAGAGGACATCACGCAGAACGCTGGTGGTACCATGTCGTTCAAATACGTCATCGAAAAGGCTGAGGATCCTGATCCCGAAAACCCCGAGAATCCTGATCCCGAAAATCCTGACCCCGAGAATCCCGACAATCCCGATCCCGAGAATCCTGACAATCCCGATCCCGATGATCCCGCTGTCGTAGACCCCACTGTTGTCGACCCGGAACTGCCTGAGGGTACGCTGCTCTCCGCGACCTTCGACAACCTTAAAGGTACTGGTGGCAACGACGGCCAGTGGAGTGGTGCCATTGCTGTCAAAAAGCTCGAAGACCTTGCCGAGGCTGGTATGCCTGGCTGGAGCGCCGAAAATGCTTTTGCTGGCTATCAGTGCATCAAATTAGGCAAGAGTGGCGTTGCTGGTGCCATCACGTCACCCGCTATTGCTGTCGACGGCACTGCCACCCTGAAGTTCCGTGCTGGTGCATGGAATGCTAAGAGCGATGGCACGACGCTGTATCTCATGGTCGACAATGGCACTGTCTATCCGGAAATGGTGTTCATGACTAAGGGTGCTTTCGCAGACTATGAGGCCACCATCACTGCCACCGGTGATGTCAAGATATCCTTACAGGCTGAGAGTGGCCGCTTCTTCCTCGACGATGTCGTGGTGAATAGTGACAGCGAGACCACCGCCATCCGTACCGTACAGGGCGATACGTCTGCTACCACGCGCTACTACACCCTCGATGGCCGCTTTGCAGGTACTGACTATACGCTGCTCCGCCGAGGTCTCTACCTCGTTGGTGGCAAGAAGATTGTAAAATGAATGGAAACAAATAAATGACAATGACAGGGACTCATGCGAGTCCCTGTCATTGTCAAATAGCAGCGATTGTCATTAGTGATTCATGGGCACCCAGAACCAGAAGGTTGAACCGTGCCCCTCGCCCTCGCTGTCGACGCCGATGTGTCCTGTGGCCTTGTCGACGATGGCCTTGCAGATGGAGAGGCCGAGGCCTGTGCCCTGTACGAAGTCGTTGAGCTTGACGAAACGCTCGAAGACGGAGGCCTGCTTCTCCTTGGGAATACCGGCACCGGTGTCTTCGCAGTAGAAATACATGCCCTGTCTGCCATTGTCATCATGAGTCACTTCTCCCTTTTCATTTCTCGACTGTTGGCAATAGCCGACACGGATGTGTCCCTGGTGGGTGTACTTGATGGCATTGGTGACGAAGTTGGTGAGGATCTGCTGCAGGCGTCCCTTGTCGATATAGGCGGAATAGGTGTCGTAGGGGTTGTCCTTGATAAACTCCACACCGGGTTCCTGAACACGCTGTGCCAGTGTCTGGCAGATGTCGTTAAAGACCTGCGAAAGGTCGACATGCTCGGGTTTGATGGCGATGGCCTGTCCCATGTTGGATGCTTCGAGGATGTCGTTGATGAGTCGGAGCAGCATGTCGCAGTTGTTGCGGATGATGCGGATGAACTCCAGTCGCTCGTCCTCGGTGTCGACCATCTGGAGGAGGCTGCTGAAGCCTACGATGGCGTTGAGGGGTGTTCGGATTTCATGCGTCATATTGGCGAGGAAGGCGGACTTCAGTCGTCCGGAGTCCTCAGCTCGTGCTGTCTCAATGCGCAGCTTCTCCTGTGCCTGCATGAGATTGGTGATGTCACGTGCCAGTCCGAAGTATTCGACGAGCTGTCCCTCCTTGTTGAAGATGGGCATTCCTGCAATAGAATACCAGGTGGGATGGTGGTCGAGTGGGGTATAGTCGAAGGGCAGGATGATGGAGTACTCTTTTCCCTGATGCATCGTCTGCTTGACCTGTTCGGCAGCCTGCTGTCGCACAGACTCGTTGATGGATGTGATATACTCCTCGAGGGTCTGATCGTACAACAGTTCACCGGGTGTGCGTGTCATGCTGATGATGTTGTCACCGATATTGTAGCGCCAGATGAACATCAGGCTTTCTTCGAGCAGGTTGTGCAGCTGCTGTTCGTAGCGCTTGACGGCTTCATTGGTGGCATGCAGCTGACGATCGTGCTCGACTTGTTCGAGGTACATGTTTCGCTCGGCAGTAATGTCGCGGTTGGTGACGATGTAGTACACCAGTTGTTCGTCGTCGTCGATAACGGGGTAGATGCGGAACTCGATGTATTTGTTGAGTGCCAGCTGTGGTTCGTAGAGGTGCTGGCAGACGTGCATGACTTCGCGGGAGCCCTTGAGGTAGACGTTCTTGAGATTGGGGAAGTCGAAGAGCTTGGTGCTGCGGAAGAAGGGTTCGTTTTCCGGCTTTATCTCGCAGAGTTCGTACATCTTGCTGTTGACATCGAGCAGGTTTCCGTCGGCATCGTAGAACGACATTGCGGCGAGGTTGGTATCGAACATCTTCTTGTATTTGTTGGCGACGTCGCGGATATGCTGTTCCTCTGCGACCTCTTCAGTAATGTCCTTGATGGTGTAGACGATGTAGCGTGGCTTGCCATGTTCCAGTTCGATGATGGAGTTGCCATAGTAATCATGCCAGACGGGTTCGTCTGGGGTGCCTTGGTTGAACTTAATCTTTATATCGAAATGGGTGATGTCCCCAGAAATTATCTGCGCATTGAGCGCGTGGAGCCTCTGGGCATCCTCGGGTATCATGTGGAGCAGGAAGTCTTGTGGCTTCATACTGTCACTGGGCAGCATCCGGCCGTACTTGTTGTGGAGCATATTATCATGCAGGTCCCATTCGATGACGAAGTAGTCGCCCATGTTGAGTACCTGCGTCATCATCTGTCCCATGTCGTTACTTTCCTGTACGGCAATGCGTACGCGGCGTGTCACCAGTCTGATGAGCAGGAAGACGATGATGGCAGCAGCGACGAGTCCTCCGAGGATGAACAACACCGCTGGCGACGTGTCGTCGTGTTTACGTTCCGGGTGAAACCATTTGTCGTAGATTTTCTGCAGCTCACCAGCCTGTTCGAGACGAGTGTACTGGTCGTCGATGATATCGACCAGTTCCTTGTTATACCCGATGATATGCAGCTCGCCAGCAGGGATGTCAATGTCGTCGAGCACGAGGCTGTCGAGTCCCAGTTCCTGGATTTTCCTGCTGAGTGGCACCTCGCCCCAGATGAAGTATTTGTATTTGCCCTGCCGGATGCCTGTCAGCGCGTCCTTTGGCGAGTGGTATTCGGTGACGAATGTCGAGTCGTCCATGAGGTTCAGCGTCATGGCGGCATAGTCGTCCTTCTTGACCAGGATGGTGTCGCTTCTCTGCAGGTCGCTGATGTCTGGCAGAGGGGCTGTGTCGGCACGCCTGGCCACCTTCAGGTTGTAGTAGTTGATATACTTGTGAGTGGCCACATAGGGGTGGTCTTTGTAAAAATAAAAGAGGGCATGGATGAGGTCTGCCTGTCGCTTCTCGAACATATCGGTGGCGACATCCCACTCCTGCATGACGAACTTATGTGGGATCTTCAACTGGTTGAGGATAAGGTTGAGGACATCGACATTATAGCCTGAGGGGTGTCCCTCGATGTCGATGAACTCGAAGGGGCGGAAGTCCCAGTCGCAGATGATGACCAGCGGATGCTCCTCGGTATAGTCGAAGTATTTGTTGTGCTCAATAGCGTGGGCAGGCATGCAGGCCATGAGGAGCCCCAGCCATGCCATATACCTTATTATATAATATATAGGCCGTTTGATGTTTGACTTCAAACTTTGCAACGAGCTGTGCTCGCTTGTATCTTTATGTGTAAGAACTGTGCTCATTGAACTTATTTTCTATGCAGTTCCCTGCACGAACAGGGGATGATAATCCATACGATGGTGCCTTTGCCGACTTCCGACTTTAGTCGGATGCGTCCACCCATTTTGTTGACGAGTTCCTGGCAGATGGGCAGTCCGAGACCACCATTGGTGCCATCGGTGCTGACGAAGCGTCCGAAGACCTGATGCTGGAGGTCGTCAGCGATGCCGCAGCCGGTGTCCTGTATGGCCACGGTGAGGTCTTCTCCGTTATAGTCGAAGCGTGCGCGTACGAATCCCTCGGTGGTATATTGTACAGCGTTGAGTACGATTTGGTCGATGACAGCGCCGATGTTTTGTTCGTCGATGTCGAGCACGAGTCGTTCGTAGGGTATGTCGACATAATAGTCGACTCCTGGCTTCTGATGGTGTGCCCATGCTGCCTCACAACGGCTCTTGAAGATAGCTGCGAAGTCGACGGGTGCTTTTTTGATTTCAATCATCTGTGCGTCGAGTCGCGATATGAAGAGGATGTTGTTGATGAGTTTCAGCAGCTGTTCGGAGTTTTCCCTGATCTCGCGGATGAAGAGCTCCTCGTCGTCAGCAGTATGCTCTTGTTCGAAGAGTTCGGCGAAGCCTACCACGGAGTTCAGCGGGGTACGGATCTGGTGGCTCATGTTGCGGAGGAAGGCATTCTTCACCGTTTCCACCTCCTGGGCCTTCGTGGTTTCGAGTGCCAGCTGTTCCTCGGTAGCCTTGATATCGCTGATGTCACGGCACATGCCGATATACTCTGTGACGTTTCCATCAGCGTCGATGATGGGGACGAACGAGAAATAGAGGCTGAGCTGTTTATTGCCCTTGGCGCGCAGCAGCGACTTGATAGAGGCTCTGATGGGGTGTTTGGTACCATTGTCCATGCTTTTCAGCAGGCGCTGTGCCATGCGCTTTGACGA
The DNA here is from genome assembly GCA_045131435.1 of Prevotella sp. Lineage (GTDB taxonomy): Bacteria > Bacteroidota > Bacteroidia > Bacteroidales > Bacteroidaceae > Prevotella. The sequence goes on along the minus strand of JBGUQW010000030.1, from coordinate 21,820 downwards.
GTCGTCAGCCAGTGCCAGCAGACGTGTCTGGGTGAGTTGCAGCTGTATGTGGCCAATCTCGCGGTATATGGTCAGCATGTGTGTGTCAGGTGAATAGCTGGCCATGCGTACGCCACCGTTCTTGAGGATGTAGTCGATGTTGCGGACGTAGTCTTGCAGTTCGTCGGTGGCCTTCTGCAGCGCCACGATGTTCTTCTGCAGTCGTGAATATGATTTCTCCACCTCCGTCACATCGCGTCCTGTGCCGTAGATAGCCAGCAGATGTCCGTCGTCGTCACGCACGGGAATCAGCTGCAACTCGTAGTACAGCTCGTCACGCTTCAGGAAACGGTTGAGGGGACGCGGGTCATCGGGTGACTTGTATATCTGTGTCAGATAGGTCGGCTCCATATTGTCGACAGTGATAGTCGGGTCGTCCATGACGGACTGGATGGACACGTGTCTCTCGACGACGCGTTGTACGCCACCGGGTATGGCTTTCGATGCCTTCTCGTTCATGTCGTCGATGAAGCCGTTAGCGTCGTACGACACGGTGTCGACCATGGCCGAGTTGAAGATGTGGCGATAGCGTAGCATGGCATCCCTCTGCTGTTGTCTGCGCAGCTTGTCGTCAGTGATGTTCACGGTGGCACCGATGATGACAGCGGGGGAGTAGTCTTTGTTGCGCTTCATCACGGAGAGGTCTACGGCGAAGATGTATTCCTCATCGCTGTCACCCCTTCTCGTGCGTACCTCCATCGTCTTGTGGTCCATCTTCTGACGAGCCATGTCGTCGAGTTCCATGCACAGCTGCTCGTAGTCCTTGGGCAGCAGGTAGTAGTCGAGGAAATGCGGCGACAGAGGGTTGGCGACCTTCTTGCCTTCACGGTTGGGACTGATGACGGTGCGCTTGGCGATGTCGTAGAGCCAGATGTGCACCTTACTGGTGTTGAGGATGAGCGACAGTCGGGTATTGGTCTTGCGCATGTTCTTCGTCATTTTCCGTTCGTATATTCTGTAGACGATGTAGTAGATGAGGAAGATGACGATGATGGTGAGCAGTGCAACGACGACGTACCAGACCCACGAGGGTATGCCTGTCTCAGTGCGCTCGGGGTAGAACCACTTGTTCTGTATGGGTTGCAGGCGTCCTGTGGAGTTGAGGTAGGTGAAGGCACTGTCAAGCTGTGCCAGCAGGCGCGGATTGTTCGACATGAACTTGTATTCACCGTGCTGGATATTGACAGGCGTCAGCTCCAGGTCGTCGTAGTGGAACTTATAGATGAGCCATTTCAGCGACAGTGTGTTCCATACGATCTGGCTGCCTTCGTTGTTGTGGGCATACTGTACGGCTTCCTGCATGTCGTCGTAGGGGATGGCATTCGCGCCCCATCCGCGATTCTGCATGAGGTGGTGGCTGAAGCTGCCCTCGTGGACGATGACACGGTGCTTGGCCAGGTCTTCCAGGGTCTTGATGAGTACGGGCTCGTCCTTCTGGTGCACCACGCTATGGGTGAAAATCTGGATGACGCTCTTGCCATACTGTGCATAGTCATTGTGGAAGCTGGCATCCATTCCGCACATCAGGTCGGCACGGCCTGCCTTCAGGTCTTCGAGAGCGTCCTTGGTGGGCTTCAGCTTGATTTTGTAGGGGATGTGCAGCTCTTCGAAGATGAGTTTCAGCAGGTCTATGTTATAGCCCACCGGCTCACCGACATCGTTCAGGAATGCATAGGGCCACAAGTCCCATGCGTCCTCATAGATCAGTGGCTGTTCTTCTGAGAACACCCTGATGCTGTCACTTTTCTCTGCTGCTGCCCAGCTTGTTGTGCCTACGCAGCCCAACAGCATCATCAGCAGCCATATCTTCAAGCGTGTCACGTCTTAATTCTTAATTCTTATCTCTTAATTCTTTTATCTCCGCCGGAATCCAGAACCAGAAGGTAGAACCCTGGCCCACTTCACTATCGACACCGATTTCTCCACCACACTTCTCGATGATGACCTTACAGATGGAAAGGCCGAGGCCTGTACCCTGTATGTAGTCGTTGAGTTTGACGAAGCGTTCGAAGATGCGCTCGCGCTGGTCTTCGGGAATACCTGCTCCCGTGTCTTCGCAATAGACGTAGAATCCTGTCTGTCCCTGGCGTTCCTCGACACGGTAGCCCAGTCGGATGTGTCCCTGATGGGTATATTTGACGGCATTGGTGACGAAGTTGGTGATGACCTGCTGGAGGCGCGCATTGTCCACTCTGGTGCGACAGACGGCATAGGGGCTCTCCTTGATGAATTCTACCCCCGGCTCCTGTACGCGCTGTTTCAGCGACTGGCAGATGGTATCGAAGTCTTCTGCGGCATCTGTGTCGATTGGTTTCAGTTCCATGGCATTGGCATCTGCATTCGACAACAGTAGGATGTCGTTGATGAGTCTGATGAGCATGTCGCAGTTGTTATGGATGACGCGCACCATCTCTCGTTTCGAGTCGGCATCGTCGATGGATGCCAGCAGGTCGGTGAATCCCACGATGGCGTTGAGTGGTGTACGGATTTCGTGCGTCATGTTGGCCAGGAACACCGACTTCAGTCGTGCGGAGTCGTTGGCACGTTCTGTCTCGCGTTTCAGCTCATCCTGTTTCGACATGAGCTTGGTGACGTTACGCCACAGTCCGAAGCAGCCTGTCTGCTGTCCTTGTTCGTCGTATTCGGGCACGGCGTTTATTTGTACCCATACATGGTGTTGCTTGTGGGTGAAGACCGAGTATGCCTGTCCTGTCCATGTGACAGGTTTCGAGAAGTATTCCTCGGGGCTGGTCAGGATTTTCACCACGGGGTCGTCTTGGTCTACAAACTGTTTCTGCAACTCTTCAAGAGTGCAGCTGAATGTGATGGTACTCAAGCCCTTATAGTATTCGATGGTGCGTTTCTTGAAGTTAATGCGCCAGGGCTGCATCTCGCAGGCCTCCATCATGTAGTTCAGCTCCACCTCGTAGTTCATGATGAGCTCGTTGGCCTTCTGGATGTCGATGTCGTTCTGCTTGGCCTGCAGGTATAGTTCGCGCTCCTCTGTGATGTTACGTGTGGCGATGGCGATGTATATAAGTTTGCCATGGTCGTTGCGAATGGGGTGCAGTCGTATTTCCAGATAGTCGCGGATGTCGCGTTCCGGGATGATGCTCTGCGAACATATCCACAGCTCCTCGAGGTTGTCACGATCACAGCACTCGCGGAAGGGAGAGTCATCGAAGAGGTTGGTTTCTGAGAAATGCTTGTCGTACTCCTCGCTGTCGAAATGGCAGATGTCGCGCATCATCTTGTTGGCGTCAATGAGCCAGCCGTTGGCGTCGTAGAATGACAGTCCGATGATGGAGTTCTCGAAGATGATGTGGTATTTGTCCATCAGTTCGCTCTCTTCGTTGACAGCCTTCAGCAGGTTGGTGTCGTCGCTCAGCGTACTGATGATGCTGAAGGGGCGCAACATGCCGGGGCGGTATTCGCCGACGCTGACATCGTGCAGATAGCGCCAGTCGGGTTCGTCGCTCTCAGGGGTGAAATTCCAACGATAGTCGAATTCGGCCTGCTGCTTTGAGCCACTGAGAATGGCGCGGAAGTGCACCAGTATTCTCTCCAGGTCGTCAGGGTGTACGCGTGCCTTCCACTCGTCCAGGGAAACACCACCTTCGGGATAGAAGTCGCCATAGAGGGAGTAGATGTGCTGGTCGCGCACATCGAAGCGTACCACGTTGTTCTTGCTGATTTCCAGTGCCTCTCTCATTATGAGGCCTGACTGCTCGTTTCTTTCTCCTTGTTTTCTGATGCGTCGCACCAGCATGTAGTTGTTGAGCATCATGAAGACGAAGAACGTGGCCACCGCAACCAGTAGCAGGGTCGACAGTGGTTTGAACTGCCAGGATGCCAGGAACAGGGAGATATATGCTATGTTTGTCATAGGAATAAGCTGTTTGATGGAACGTTGATATCACTTCTCTTGTCGATGACCTTGGCCTCGCAGGGTATTGTCACCCAGATGGTAGTGCCCTTGCCCAGTCCTGACTGCACCTCGATGGTACCTCCCATCTGTTCAGCAAGCGTCTTGACGATGGGCAGGTCAAGTCCCGTGCCGCATGTCTCGTCCTCGTCATTGCGTATGAAGCGATCGAAGACGCGTGGCAGCATGTCCTCGCTGATGCCTTTTCCGGTATCCTCGATGGTGATGCTGACCTCGCCGTGCCTGTATTCGTACTTGGCGCGGATGCTGCCCTGTTCCGTATAGTTGGCAGCATTGGCACAGAGCCGCTGGATAATCATGCTGGCGTGCTCGGTGTCTATTTCCACGATGAGGCGTTCGTAGGGATTCTCTATCGATGTCTTCACTTCCGGCTTGACATTGCTCCATCCCATCTGGCAATAGCTGTCGAAGAGCAAGGCGAAATCGGTCTCCACCTTGTTGTATTCTATCATGTTGGCATCGAGGCGTGAGAGGAAGAGGATGTCGTTGACCAGCTGCAGCAGCGAGTTGGAGTTGCGCTTGATCTCGTCGACGAACAATGGCTCGTCGGCTTCGTCGTGCTCTGTCTCGAAGAGTTCAGCAAAGCCCACCACGGTATTCAGCGGGGTACGGATCTCGTAGCTCATATTGGTGAGGAACGACTGTTTCAGCAGGTCAGTTTCGCGCGCTTTCTCCGACTCCAAGGCCAGACGGCGTTCTGTCTCCACCATCTCCGTCATATTCCGGCACAGGCCGAAATAGCGCTCTACGTGGCCTTCCTTGTCCTTCATCGGCACCATGCTGAACTGCAGCCAAATGGGACGTTGATGCTCGTCGTGCAGGTCTGTTTCCAATGTCAGGTCGATGGGGCACTCTGTGCGATGGTCCATACGATTCAAGGCACTGGAGATAGCCCTGCGGAAGCGTGGTGAACCCAGACGGATGCAGCGCAGCTGTGACAGGCGCAGCTGAGTCTGGTTGATGTCGTTCGACAGCTCGAGGGTAAACGTCTTGGGGTTGTAGTTGGCCAGTCTGACATCGCTGATGCGCAGGGCGTAGTTGATGTTCTGGATATATTCGCGGATGCTCTTCGTAGCATCTCTCAGCTGTTTCTGACTTTCCTTCTGGCGATGGTACGACTCCACCCATTCCGTGACGTTACGTCCTGCCATGTAGATGCCTTCCAACTCGCCCTTCTCGTTGCGGATGGGGTTGATGGTCGACTCGTAGTACATCATATCCTTCAGTCCGAACTCTTCCAACTGGTATTTCTCCTCTTGATAATGGTCGAAGTTGACGATGGACGTCGTACGCGTGTTCTCCAGCTTGTCGAAGTCGATGCCTGCATACATGGGGTTGTTCTGCAGCAAGAAGTTTTCCTTTAGCACCATGTCACGGAACGGCACGCGAAACGTCTGACACGCTTTCTCGTTGATGTCGCGCAGCACACCGTTCTTGTCGTAGTAAAGCATGTCGATGAGCGACGAGTTGAACACGGTGTGATAGCGCATCAGCGTCTGTGTGACACTCTCCTGACGCTTACGGTCGTCCGTGACGTCGTGTTGGATGCACAGCAGCGTCTCCAGTTTGCCCTGCTTGTCGCGAGAGGCTTCGGTGACTGTAATCTCGTAGTGCTTGATGTTGCCATCTTCGTCTGGTGTGCTGCGCAGCTCTACCGTGCCCGGGGCCGAGCGTTCTTCGGCGATGTCGAAAATCAGCTTGCGCAGATGTTCGAAGTCATTTTTATTGAAGAATTTGGAAAAGGCGATGGGGTTATATTCCATGTCGAGGTCGCCCTTCTCCGTAAAAGTCTTATAGTGGCGTGTGCTCAAGTCGTATATCCACAGGTGCAGGTTTCCTGTCTTCAGCACCAGCGACAGGCGTTCGTTCTGCTGGTAGGTCATGACCTTGGCGTCGTGTTCTCGGAAGCGGTATACGAAATTATAGAAAATCAGCAGGAAGAATCCTATCAGCAACCCTCCTCCGATATATGGCACGACACGGTCTGCGTCGAACACATGTTCCAAACCAGTGCTCTGGGCATGTGCCCACAATGGCACCAGCAACAGGAGTCCGAGAAGGAAGGGCCTATAGCGTTGAATATTCATACTTTCAGGTTCAGTTTTGAATTATTGCCTACAAAGATAGGGAAAAATATCACATTAACCAAATTTTATACAAAAAAAATCTTTTTTCTTTGGTTTTTTCCTCGCTTATTCGTAATTTTCACCCTTGGTGAAGTTACTTTCGCTCGAAAAAACAAAAAAAAAATTCTTTTTTCTTTGGTTTTTTCCTCGCTTATTCGTAATTTTGCAAAAAATAAAACCCAAAATATCAAGATTATGATTGACGTAAAACAAACACTATCATCAGCTGAGGAGCGTATGGAGATGGCTGCCATGTTCCTTGAAGAAGAGCTGAACCGCATCCGTGCCGGACGTGCCAACGTGGCCATTCTGAGTGGTGTCCGCGTGGAGTCATACGGACAGAAAGTGCCCCTGAACCAAGTTGCCAACGTGTCGACACCCGATGCTCGCACCATCGCCATCAAACCGTGGGATCGCAAGCAGATCAAGGATATCGAGAAGGCTATCATGGATTCTGACGTGGGCATCACCCCCGAGAACAATGGTGAGATTATCCGTCTGGGTATTCCTCAGCCCACCGAGGAACGTCGTCGTGACCTGGTGAAGCAGTGCAACAAGATTGCCGAGAAGGCCAAGGTGGAGGTGCGCAACGTTCGTGGCGACATCAAGGACAAGCTGAAGAAGGCCATCAAGGACGGTCTCAGCGAGGACAACGAGAAGGATGCTGAGGACGAGCTGCAGAAGCTGCACGACAAGTACATCAAGAAGCTCGATGAACTTATCGAGGCCAAGAACAAGGAAATTATGACGGTATAAATGCAAGGACTGGTCATTAAGAATACTGGCAGTTGGTACACCGTCCTGACGGACGATGGACTGACTGTCGATTGTAAGGTAAAGGGTAATTTCCGATTACGCGGCATCCGGAGTACCAACCCTGTTGCTGTGGGTGATCGTGTCACTATCACCTCCCCTCCATCACAGGGAGGCGCTGGGGGTGGGTCTTTCATCACTGACATCGAGGATCGTCGTAACTACATCATCCGTAAGAGTATCAACCTGTCGAAGCAGAGCCATATCCTGGCAGCCAATGTCGACCAGGCTTTCCTGGTAGTAACAGTCTGCAAACCTGAGACGTCGACGACCTTCATCGATCGTTTCCTCGCATCAGCAGAAGCCTATCGCGTGCCCGTATACCTTATTTTTAATAAGAGCGACTTGCTTGACGCCACTGATGCCCGGAAGCAGTCCGACCTGCTGCTCCTTTACGAAAACATCGGCTATGAGTGTCACGCCATCTCTGCAGAGACTGGCGAGGGCGTCGAGGAGCTGCGTCCGTTGCTGAAAGGTAAAATCACGCTGCTCAGTGGCAACAGCGGGGTGGGGAAGTCCACACTCATCAATCGGCTGGTGCCTGGTGCCAACCTGCGTACTGCCGATATCAGCGATGCCCACCAGATGGGTATGCACACCACCACCTTCTCGGAGATGATAAGCCTCCCCAACCCCTCCGAAGGAGGGGCTTCAGATTCCCACAGTTGGGAGGCTTCCGGGGAGGCAACATCCCCTCCTTCGGAGGGGCTTGGGGAGGCTTCCGGGGAGGCCTTCCTTATCGACACTCCGGGCATCAAGGGTTTTGGCACGTTCGATATGGAACGCGAAGAGCTGACCAGCTATTTCCGCGAGATTTTTGAGTATTCCAAACAATGTCGCTTTTCCGACTGCACACATACCCATGAGCCTGGGTGTGCTGTCTTGCAGGCTGTCGATGACCATCTCATCGCTCCCAGCCGTTATCAGTCATACCTCTCGATGCTCGACGACAAGGACGAGAACAAATATCGCGAGGCCTACTAACTTCGTTAACTTCTCTAACTTCGTTAACTTCTCACTAAAAGCGCATGATAAAAATCATATTAGCCCTCGTCGTACTCCTGGGCATCTATGTGGGATGGCACCTGTGGCGCATCACACCGTTTGGCTGGCCTCTGAAGACCACCGTCTTGGGACTCTTCCTCGTGTGGATGGCCAGCACCTTCGTGGGCTTTGCCTTCATGGAGCGCATCCCCGTCAGCACAGCTTCCGTGCTCTATCAGGTGGGGTGTACGTGGCTCATCGCCTTCCTCTATCTCGTCATCGTCTTCCTCGTGGTTGATATCGCCACCCTTCTCTCCTCCTTCCTCGTTCCTCATTTCTCATTTCTCATTCCTCATTCCTCATTTCTCAAGGACAGCCTCCCGGGACTGCTCACCGTTGTCACCATCGTCGCTGTCATCATGGTGTGGGGTGGCATGCAGTATCACGACAAACAGCGCGAGGTGGTGGATATCAAGACGTCCAAGCACCTGGAGAAGCCGCTGACCATCGTCATGGCCAGCGACCTGCATGTGGGCTACCATAACAGGAAGGCGGAGCTGGCACGCTGGGTGGACCTCATCAATGGCGAGAAGCCCGACCTGGTACTCATCGGTGGCGACATCGTCGACATGAGTATGCGTCCTGTCGAAGAGGGTCGTTATGCTGACGAGTTCCGTCGCATCAAGGCTCCCGTGTATACTGTGTTGGGCAACCACGAATACTATACGGGAGGACGTCGCGCCATGGTCAGGGGCGAGTTGTCAACGGATAATGCCGAACGTTTCTTCCGCGAGGCAGGCATCACACTGCTGAAGGACTCCGTGGCCCATTTCAAGGGCGTCGACGTCATCGGACGCTACGACCGTACGGAGCTGCGCAGGGCGCGTCTGAAGGACCTTGCAGCAGGACAGCAGGGCTACACCATCGTGCTCGATCACCAGCCATACCGTCTGGAGGAGGCCGAGCAGGCTGGCGTCGACTTCCAGTTCAGTGGTCATACGCACCGTGGACAGGTATGGCCGCTCTCGTGGATCACCGATTATATCTACGAGTGTTCGTGGGGTCACCATCAGCGTGGCAACACCCGTTACTACGTCTCCTCAGGTCTGGGCATCTGGGGACCCAAGATCCGTGTGGGCACCCGCTCCGAGTACCTCGTCATGCATTTGCATAACTAAGGTGATGGGTGATTGGTGATGGGTGATAGTAAACGATTGCGCTGGGAAAACGCCGATATTATTTGGTTTTTTCCAGACTTCTTTGTACCTTTGCAAGCAAACTACTAAAACAAATAGGAATGAAGAGACTATTTCAGACATTGCTGCTGTGTATGCTGGCTGTCCTGAGCACACAGGCTCAGGGCTGGAACGAGCAGGAGTACAGACAGATTGAGCAGAGCATCCGCGTGCCGCAGTTTGCTCAGAAAGACTACGTGATAACCAAGTATGGCGCCAAGGCGACAGCCAACGACCTGCGGAGCGACAAGGCTACGGCGCTGGCTGCCAAGAACCAGAAGGCCATCCAGAAAGCCATCGACAAGTGTTCGAAGAAGGGTGGGGGACGCGTCATCGTCCCTGCCGGACAGCGCTTTCTGACTGCTGCCCTGCATCTGAAGAGCGGCGTGAATCTCGTCGTCGAGGAGGGTGCCGTGCTGGAGTTCGCCTTCGTCCCCGAGCTCTATCCCGTCGTGCCGACACGCTGGGAGGGACTGGACTGCTGGAACCTCTCGCCGCTCATCTATGCCTATCAGGCCAAGGACATTGCCATCACGGGCAAGGGTACCATCGACGGAGGTGGCAGCCGCGAGACGTGGTGGCCCTGGGTGAGTGCCGCCAAGTTCGGCTACAAGGAGGGTATGTCCGTCCATCAGTGGAAGGACACCAGTCGTCCGCAGCTGCTGCGACAGGCCGAGGACGGCGTCGACATGGATCAGCGCCGCTATGGTCCGCAGGACGGCCTGCGTCCGCAGATGATCAACTTCAACCAGTGCGAGGGCATCCTCATCGAGGGTGTCACCCTGCTGCGCTCCCCCTTCTGGGTCATCCATCCCCTGCTGTCGACGGACATCACCGTGCGTGGCGTACATATCATCAACGATGGTCCCAATGGCGACGGCTGCGACCCCGAGAGCTGCGACCGTGTGCTCATCGAGAACTGTTTCTTCAACACCGGTGACGACTGCATCGCCATCAAGAGCGGACGCAACAACGACGGACGCCAGGGTGGTCAGGGCCGTTTTGCCGGACGTCCCTCGAAGAACATCATCATCCGCCACTGCAAGATGCAGAACGGTCACGGCGGCGTGGTCATCGGAAGCGAGATCAGCGGCGGCTGCCAGAACGTCTATGCCCACGACTGCGAGATGGACTCCCCCAATCTGGACCGTGTACTGCGCATCAAGACCAACAGCTGCCGCGGTGGCGTCATCGAGAACATCAATATGCGTAACATCACCGTGGGCCAGTGTGGCGAGGCCGTGCTGAAGATCAATACCGACTACGAGCCCCGCGAGGTGTGCTGTCGTGGCTTCTATCCCACCGTGCGCAACGTCACCATGGAGAATGTCACCTGTCAGAAGTCGAAGTACGGTGTGATGATCGTGGGCTACGACGACCCACAGCTGTCGCAGTCCATCAACAACATCACCGTCAGGAACTGCCAGTTCAATGGTGTCTACGAAAAGCCCGTCAAGCAGATTGGCAAGGCCGAGAACGTGACCTACGACAACCTCCTGATCAATGGTTCGCTGGTGCTGCAGGAGAAACCTTACAAGCACTATTCCGAGTGGCTCACCTACTCCGAGATGAAGCGCGTGCCGAAGTCGTATCTCCTCGACTTCTCCGACAGTCCCAAATGGAGCTACGTCATGGGCATCGAGCTGGAAGGCATGCTCGACACCTATCTGCGCTATGGTGGTGAGGCCATCCGCCAGTACTGTCAGGACTATACCGACGAGATGATCAACGGCCAGGGCGACATCAAGGGCTTCAATATCCTGGACTACAACCTCGACAACATCCGTACGGGACATTTCGTCACCCGCATGTACCAGCAGTGGCCCGAGGAGAAAAACCTCCTGGCCATGCAGCTCATGATGAAGCAGCTGCAGGACCAGCCGCGCACCCTCAACGACGGCGTCTACTGGCACAAGGCCATCTACGCCTACCAGGTATGGCTCGACGGCATCTTCATGGGACTGCCCTTCCGCGTGCTCACCGCACCCATCACCGAGGGTAACAGCAAGAAGGCCGTGAATGCCATCTACGACGATGCCGTCAACCAGCTGAAGGTCACCTACCAGCGCACCCTCGACCCCAAGACCGGTCTGAACCGTCATGCCTACGACGAGACCCGCCACACCTTCTGGGCAGACCCCGAGACGGGACTCTCGCAGCACTGCTGGGGACGTGCCCAGGGGTGGTATACGATGGCGCTGATAGAGGTGCTCGACGCCCTGCCTCAGGACTATGCCTGGCGCACGGAAGTCCTCGACCTGCTGCGCAAAGACCTCGACGCCATCCTGAAGTGGCAGGATGAAAAGACGGGACTGTGGTACCAGGTGATGGACTCTCCCGAGCGCGAGGGTAATTATCTGGAATCCACCTGTTCAGCGATGTTCACTTACACCCTGCTCAAAGCCTATCGCAAGGGCTATGTCAGCGACAAATACCGTGATGCAGGCATCAAGGCCTACAAGGGCATGATCAAGAACTTCATACAGGTACACCCTGACAAGACCATCTCGCTGACACGCTGCTGCAGCGTGGCAGGACTGGGTCCCGCTGCCACCTTCGAGGTGAAGGCAGCCATGCGTCAGGTGAATCCCAAGGGCTCTGTCAATGAGAATCGCAAGCGCGACGGCTCCTACGACTACTACCTCTCCGAACCCGTCCGTGCCAACGATGCCAAGGGCGTAGGACCCTTCATCTGGGCATCGCTGGAAATGGAGATGCTGGGATACACGACGGAAAATCTCGAGTGAGATTTTCCAAATGAAGTTAATGAAAGAAATGAAAGAAATGAAGAAGATATTGACATTGATAGCACTGACAGTAGCGATAGTGGGCGCCAGTGCACAGGAACAGGCCCCCGCATTCCCCGGAGCCGAGGGTGTGGCACGCTGGACCACCACAGGTGGCCGAGGGGGAAAAATCATCCATGTCACCAACCTCAACGACAAAGGCACCGGCTCGCTTCGCGCTGCTGTCGAGACCAGTGGCGCACGCATCGTCGTCTTCGATGTGTCGGGAACCATCAACCTCGCCTCGCGACTGACCATCAGCAAGCCCAACATCACCATCCTCGGACAGACAGCTCCCGGCGATGGCATCTGCGTCAAGGGCCAGAATGTCCGCATCACCTGCGACAACGTCATCGTCCGCTTCATGCGCTTCCGCATGGGCAACGAGAAGGAAGTCGACGACGATGCCTTCAACGCCTACTTCCATTCGGGTGAAGAGAAGAAGAACATCATCCTCGACCACTGCACCATCAGCTGGTCCACCGATGAGTGTGCCTCGTTCTACGGCATCCGTAACATCTCCCTGCAGTGGTGTCTCATCTCCGAAAGCCTGCGCTATGCCATCGAGGGCAAGGGCGCCCACGGCTTCGGAGGCATCTGGGGTGGCGCGAATGGTGCCTACCACCACAACCTGCTGGCCCACCACTCCAGCCGTAACCCCCGTTTGGACCACGACTACGTCAACAATCTGAAGGGTCCCGTCGACCTGGTCAACAACGTCATCTACAACTGGGGCTACAATACGGCCTACGGTGGCGAGTCGTGCAACACCACGGGGGAGTACAAGAAGTTCAACTTCATCAACAACTACTACAAGGCTGGCGAGACCACGAAGAGCAACTGCAAGTCGCGCATCGCCAACCCCACCACCAAGTGTAAGAACTGTACAGGCGAGTCGACGGGACGCGTAAACCTCGTGCCAGGCCATTTCTACCTGTCTGGCAACTACGTCCACGGATTCCCCGATGTCACGGCTGACAACTGGAAAGGCATCCAGCCCGACGACAATACGGCAGCGGTGAAGGCCTCCATCAAGTCCGACACACGCTTCGTTCCTGAAGGCTACGAGGGACTGACCCTCATCACCACGCATACTGCCGAGACGGCCTTCGACAAGGTCGTCGACTATGCCGGAGCCTCGCTGCACCGTGATGCCGTCGACCAGCGCATTGCTGACGAGACACGCAATGGCACGACGACATACAATGGCAGCAATGGCTCGTACACCGATGGCTACAAGGGTATCATCGACAACCAAGAGGACGTCGGAGGCTGGCCTGCCCTCGAGGAGTATGGCAAGCAGACGGATACTGACAACGATGGCATCCCCGATGCGTGGGAGACTGCCAACGGCCTGAATCCCAACGATGCCTCCGATGCCACGAAGACCACTGTCGACACGCGTGGCTGGTACACCAATATCGAGGTCTATGCCAATGCGCTGGTGGAGGACATCGTGAAGGCTGGCAACGCCGATGCCGAGAGTGCCCTTGACGAATACTATCCCGCCTGTCAGCAGACCACAGCCATCACCAATGTGCAGGCCTCTGCTGTTTGCGCACCGGAATACTATTCCCTCGACGGTCGCCGCCTCGCTGGTCCCACCAAGGGCGTCTCTATTCTGGTGTCAGAAGACAGAAAATTAAAGATTAAGATTAAAAAATTTAAAGCGCTTCGCTTATGAAGAATATATTGACATTTATTGCTGCGCTTGTCACGATGACGGTGACAGCACAGAGCTACGATCAGATGAAGCCCTTCGGCTTCTGTACTGTATCGTCACGCACCGATGCCAGCAGCACCTACGACTGCACAGGCGGAGGCTGCTACACCTATCCCGTGCCCAGCGACTTCACCGGGAAGGTCGTTGTGCTGAAGTCCACCGGACAGGACATGAAGAGCACCATCGAGAGCACCATCAAGAACAGCCAGAACAAGGTTATCGTCCTCGACGGCTCCGACGGCGACTTCATCGTGTCCAGCAACATCGGCATCACGTCGTCCAACAAAACCATTCTCGGCATCAATGGTGCCCGTCTCTGCACCAAGTGGCAGATGACGGACGAGATCAAGGCCGCCCTCGACGCTGCCGGAGTGACGAAGATGAGTACCAACAGTGGCACGGGAGGCACCCTGAGCAATGGCCAGAGCGTCAGCGAGGAAGCCGAGTACCATACGCGCCAGACCATCATCGACCTCACGGGCGACAAGAACGAGAGCTATCGCAACTCGGGACTGCTCAGTCTCAGCGGCTGTAAGAACATCATCATCCGCAACCTGACCCTCGTAGGTCCCGGCGCTGTCGATGTCAGTGGCAAGGACCTCATCTCCGCCACCAACGGTGCCAGCAACATCTGGGTAGACCACTGCACCTTCCAGGACGGCATGGATGGCAACTTCGACATCACCACGAAGTCCGACTTCTTCACTGTCAGCTGGTGCGTCTTCACCTATACCGACCGTTCCTACATGCACCAGAACACCAACCTCATCGGCAGCAGCGACAGCGAGGCCACAGGCTATCTCAACACCACCTTCGCCTTCAACTGGTGGAGCACAGGTTGCAAGCAGCGCATGCCGATGGCCCGCGTGGGCAAGATCCACATGCTCAACAACTACTTCTCGAGCACCACGGCCAGCAACTGCATCAATCCCCGCAAGAACTCCGAATTTCTCATCGAGGGCAACTATTTCGAGGCTGGCGTCAAGCGCTACTACAGCCAGAGCAGTGCCACTGCTGTCACCTGGGCTACCAGCAACCATGCCGTCGAGAGCAACTCCTTAGGAACCATCAAGAACGTCGGCTCCACAGTCACCGTGCCCTACGACTACACCGTAGCCACGGCCACCGACATCCCCTCCGTCATCCAGGAGCTTGCCGGCGCCACGCTGACCTTTTCCGACACCCCCTCAGGAATCACCGGGGTCGTCAATGCCACGAAGGCCGATGGCAGAAGATACAACCTCAAGGGGCAACTTGTAGACAGTCACTACAAAGGCATTGTGATTGTGAATGGCAAAAAAATAATGGTTAAGTAACATCGATGCTACTTAACCAAAAAAGGCAAATCGCACAGAGGGGGTGTCCTCTGTGCGATTGTTTTATTTCACCATGAACTTGTGTCCACCCTGTACGACAACACCGTGATAGCTTCTGTCAACACGCTGTCCGCGTAAGTTATAGCATGGCATGCGGTAATCGGGCTGTCCTTCGTCGAAGGTCAGCATCTCGATGCCTGTTGAACCACCATACTCGTAGCAGCCCAGGTCTGGAGCAGAACCGTTATACGACAAGAAGTCCTGAATCTTCTCGCCCTCGAAGTTAAAGCCCATGTCATCGTACTTCTTGCCCTTGTCAATGAACTTGCTGCCAGCTACCAGATGATACTGCACATGCTCAGGCAGCGTACCATCGCTGTTGCGCTCGGCATTGATGACGCTCTCGATGTCGACACCCTCAAACTCAGAAGCGGAGAAGTCCTTATAGCCCTCGTTCCAAGTATTATTACCCTGAGTAGTCGTGCCAGAATCACTGCGCTTCCAGTGAGATTCCGTCGGTTCAAGGCTAATATTATTGAAGGCTGCCAGTGTAAAGGGGTAGTCATTGCCAAAGCCATAATTAATCTTGTTCTTATGTGCCGTACAGTTGATGACTTTCATATTTCCGGCATTGTTATTCTGGTCAAAACCCTTACTGCGATGTCCGACAGCCAGACAGCGATACAACTCGGTATTGTGCTCGGTGCCATTGCCACCCAACTTAAACCCATTGGGATTGCCACCATTGGCAAAGTTCGACAGGTCCTTGCCTGAGAAGCAACTCAAGTCCTTGTCAACACCAGTAGCACGGGGATGCTGAGAGAGGTCGAAGGTGGCAGGACCGTTGTTGTAGGTGATGCAGTTGAGGTAAACCGTCGGGGTGCCGCTGGTCACACGACCATAGGAATCCCATCCATCATCGCTATTGCTCCAGGCACGACAGCCAATATAGATATTGCCCGGACAGGCATCGCCCTGCTTGTCAGCAAAGCCATCGGCATTGCCACCCTTGTCCTGATAGTCGAAGTTGTCGTGTGAGTCACAGTTGATGACCATGTTATGACCACCGCTACGCAGTTGAACACCGGCATTACAGCAACCATACACGTCCAGCTGTTCCAGAATGCAGTATTTGGCCTCTTCCAGCCAGATACCCTTGTAGCCGGCATAGCGGATGGTCAGTCCCTTGATGTGGACATAGCTGCCCTTCACCACAACACCATTCGACTTGATGGCCTCTTTACGGAAGTCGAGGATTGGCTTCTCGCTGTTATACGGGCAGATGGTAATCATATTCCCATCTGCTCCCGACTTGTTGACAGACACCGTACTGCTGAAATCATACTGTCCGCCCATCAGGTAGAGCACATCGCCAGCCTTCAGCTTGCCCAACACCGTCGAGTTCAGTTTACCCGGTGAGCTCTCTGTAAAGTTCGAGCCAGACCCTGTGGGCGACACGTAATAGTTGGTTGCCTGTACACTGACAGATGCCATCATCAGGCCAGCCAACATCCATAACAATCTTGTTTTCATATCTCCTTTGTTTTAGTTCCTATTACTTTTTGTGATGCAAAGATAGGCCTTTTCCGCCACACAGCCAAATTATCAAGCCGAAAAAGCATAACAAACGTTTGCATGACAGCCAACAGTTTAACGGCCTCTTCTACGATTCCCTATTTCACCACGTACTTCTTTCCGTCATGGAGAAAGACGCCACTTCGTGAGGGAGCGTCCTGTAACCGTCTGCCGTCGAGCGTGTAGTAGCAAGAACGCCTTGAGTCAGACGTTACTGCGTTGATGCCGGACGTTTCCTCCCATTCGAGGGTGTAGACATGTGAGCTGCCACCATTCTCCCGAGCGATAGTAATTTCCACGACATCACCGTCAGCGTTTGTCTCATATTGGTAGGAATATTGGCTTTGCGGTCTTTCATCAGTTTCTAGTACCACCGTTTCAGGCAGATTTTGTGGAGTGATTCCGATATGATCATAGAATCCGAACATATATACAAAATCATCGAAGCCGGGTGATGTGCTGAATGAACAGCTAATCAAGGTGTTCACCAAGGGGATTGACGACACATTTCCCGGTGTGAAAGTAAGCTTCTTCCACGATTCCTGACTGGTCCCTTCATATTGTACCCTATAGTATTCTGTCACATTGTCACCATCCCATGTAAAGGCGGAACGCTCTTGAAGCCTTTCTTCCCCTTTCTTTGTTGTGTACAAATACATGCTTACAAATCTCTCACCATCGTAAACGAATTCATCCCGGGCAACCAAGTTTTCTGAAGACAGATAAATGGACATCATCTTCACCCGTCCGTCTTCCAGATCACAGACAGCTTCAAGTACTTTATTGTCTGCATCAGAGTTGCACACAATCCGCGATTCATCATAAGTATAGGTGGCGACAGAGGTGTTATTCTGCCCATCTGTAATATCTACGCGACTGATGCGGCCCTGATCATCATACGTAAAGACGCCACGCTCATTTGTGTACTGACTGGTGTGGGTGAGTACAGTTAGTCTCTTTCCGGCAAATGAGACTAAGGGAATTACAAAAAGTAATAGTAGTAGGTTTCTTTTCATCATAGCATATTGTTTTTAGGAGTTTAACTATTTGTCAACTGTCTTTCGACGGCAAATATACAAAGATTTTCCCTATCCACCAAAGATTTGCAGGAGTTTTTTCACTCATCATGCTCGCAAAGGGACGGTCACGCTGTTAAGTTATACATCACGAACAATGGAAAAACTGATTCCCAGTCACACGGTGCTTCCCCAGTGATTATAAGAAAACTCTCGCGCGTACGTACAGGAATAACATTTTGAAAATTTTAGTTCACGTACGTACGCGCGGAAAAGTTTTTGCTTTTTTTGTCGGCATTACCTCTTCGTGGAAAAGGATACTCCTTTCAGGTCTTTCCGATACCACTTTCGACCCGAAGGAACGGCACTTTACGACCGTTCCGATAATCCTTTAGGGGGGTAAAGTGCCGTCGGAACACTTCGTAGATGACGTTGTTTCGCCCCGAAAACATCATCGGAACAACCCTATAGTGATCTCTCTTTGGATGACAGTATGACATGACACTAAAAAATACAGATGATACAGATGATAACAAAAAGTATAAACTTTACGCGTACCGCGCATACGCGTGCGGTACGCGAAGAGTTTCAGAAAACTTGCTGTA
Organism: Prevotella sp.; assembly: GCA_045131435.1. GTDB lineage: Bacteria > Bacteroidota > Bacteroidia > Bacteroidales > Bacteroidaceae > Prevotella. The sequence goes on along the minus strand of JBGUQW010000030.1, from coordinate 3,656 downwards.
ACATCTGTATCTGTATCGCTTTTTTGCGACCTTCCGCTATGTCAATTAAAAGCTTTGCCCTATAGCATCTTTTTATCATACTGCAAAGATACAAAATTTTTAAGGCAAATCCAAATTTTTCAAAGAAAAAATGCTGTTCAACCTCATACATAATTGATATATGTCAAGAAATAAGAGGGGAATGAACTAAACCGGAATATGAGCAGATTCCTGTATGTTTTTTTCTTGTTACTTTTGCATAATAATTATTTATAGCAAAAACAAGAATTATGAAACAGGAATCAATTAGAATCGTGGTTTCCACAATGCTGCTGTTAATGGCAGTACTAAGCCCAGCTGTGGCAACAACCTACAAATTAGTAAAAGTAACGTCAGTGGAAGCTGGCAAAATGTATGTGTTCGAACAGAGTGGGAGAGTCATGAATAATGAAATTGATAGTAAAGAACATGTACTGAAAACGGTCTCTTCGTATTCTTCGACAGGTCTCACTGGAAATGAAACCTATGTATGGACTTTAGAAAATGGTACTAGTGGCTATAAGTTGAAAAATATGCAGAATAACCAATATCTTAATTATAGTGGATCAAGCACTTATCTTACATTGGTTCAAAACTCTAAAGATGCAAATTCTTGGACTTTTACTTATACAGAAGAGTCTAATGTAAAATTCTTTCTCATTGAGCTCGTCGCATCTACTACCAGATTTTTGGGATATATTGATACTGCGACATATAAATATAGAGCATATACGTGGAATAGCAATCATGAATATGATTTACGTACTCCTTACTTCATCACCGTCTACCAACTTGTTGAGGAGACCTCTGAGGATGTGACGCTGTCTGCTGTAGGGATGGCGACGTATGTCAGTACTCACGACCTGGACTATAGCAGCGTAGAGGGTCTGAAAGCCTATAGAGCCAAGTTCGACGGATATGCAATCACCTTTACCTCTGTGACGCAGGTGCCAGCCAATGAGGGCGTGCTGCTGAAGGCGACAGAAGATCTGGCTGCCAGCACTAACTACACTGTCCCCTTTGCTGCTGAAGCCGTGACGGCATGGGCTGACGACTATAACGACTTCATCTGTGGAACCGGTGCCAATGTGCCTTCAGAGGCAGACGGACACTATAACTACATCCTGAATAACGTAAATGGGGTCGTGGGCTTCTACAAGGCCAACAACAAAAAGGTAGCTGCCAACAGGGCCTATCTCAGTACGACGACACCTCCTCCCTCATCGTCAGCAGCCATAGGCCTGGCCTTTGAGGATGAGACGACAGGAATGAGGAACCTCACCCCAACCCTCTCCGAAGGCGAGGGAGCCGTGTACAACCTGAATGGCCAGCGTGTGAATTCTGCAACGAAAGGACTCTATATCATCAATGGTAAAAAGGTCGTGATTAAATAGATTTTTGTAAGATTTTGAGCAAAGCGACCCATAAAAAATAAGAATTATGAACAAGAAACAATACAACACTCCAACACTGGAGGTCATACATATAGAAGCCCATTGCCTGCTGCAAGACTCATATCAAACGTATATCATCCTGACAGATGCAGCAGGGGAGGGGATGTGAGTGTGATGTTGAACAAAAAACAATAGCAGCTGCAGTCGGATGGGATTGCAGCTGCTATTACTATAGTATATAGGTATTACTACCTGTAGTATGTCGGATGGTTACAGTCTGACCTTCACGACCTTGTCAGCGACGCGGATGACGTAGAGGGCATCGGGCTTCAGGGTGATGTCGGTGCTGGTGCCTGTGAGGCGCTGCGAGCGGACGAGGCGTCCGTCGATGGTATAGACGGAGACCTGGTCACCGGGGTTGGCATTGGTGACATGGATGCCCTCGGCGCTGCCCAGGATGCGTGCTGCAGAGGGGGTAGCGGGTGTGGCCTGGATGGCTGTGGCAGGCGTGCTCTTCTCGAAGGTGGCGATGAGTCGTGAGTACTGTGTGCTGATGGCGGGGGTGGTGACGGTGTTGTCGCTGGCCACGGTGAGCTCAGAGCCGTTGAAGGTGACGCTGTGGATCTTCCAGCCCTCAGCGGCCTCGAGGAAGTAGGTGTACTGCTGTCCCATCTCGACGCGCTGCCAGATGCTGCCACCATCGGAGGTCTGCAGGGCGATGTAGTTGCCATTGACGGGCTCGTCGCCACCGGGAGTGACGGGATCGACTGTGGCGTCGTCGCTGCAGTCGTCGCCATCGACCCAGAGGCAGGAGAAGATGCAACGGTTCTGGATCTCTGCTACGCGTGTGGCCTCACCGGTGGTGATGTCGACCTCGTAGAGGCAGGTGTCGTACTTCTTGTTGGTCTTCCACTCCTTGTCGGGGAGGCTGCCCCATGAGCCCCATTCGTTGTAGCCCTTGCCACTGTTGTAGTAGCCTACCCAGTACATCTTGTTGGGATTGGACTTGGCGAAGCAGGCTGCCTGGCGCTTATACTGTGAGCTGAAGCCTGTGGCACCCACGAGGGGCTCGTAGTCGGTATAGGTCTCGCCAGTCTCGGCATCGGTCTTCTCGACGGCGTTGGTCTTGATGAGACCTGTCTCGAGGTCGAACTCCCAGAGCTGGGCTCCCACGAGGTTGCCATTGATGTCGCGCTGCTTGCCATCGTCACCGTAAGGGGCTGCGCTGCCACCACTGGTGAGTGCAAAGGCACGGCCCTCGCTGTTGATGGCGAAGGTGATGAAGTTATAGTAGTAGAGTCCTCTGGTAACGGGAGTGACTGTCATGGTGCTGAGGTCGACGGTGCAGAGGCAGTAGCCTGCGTCGCCATCGGTGAGGTCGTCGTCCTGATCCTGGAAGTAGTCGGGGTCGCTGGTGATCTCAGAGGGCAGCTGCTGGCCAGTGAGGTAGAAGAGGCCATAGACCTTGCCATCCTTGGGGTTGTAGGACATGCCTGCAGACTCGAGGTGGTCGCTCTTGGGACGGATCTCGCTGGAGAGCAGGTTGCCTGTCTCGGCGTCCCACTTGCGGACAGCAAAGAGCTCCTCGTCAGTGGTTGACTGTTCGTCGCGTGACATGACGGTGACGAGCTTGCCATTGACATAGGCTGCGCCTGAGTTGCCATACATCAGATTGAAGTTGGTGGCCCAGAGGGCGCGTTCCTTGTCAGTGATCTGACCATTGGAGTAGAACTCGGCAGGGGCGACGACGGGGTCTTTCTCGGGGGTGAGTACTGAGCCACTGGTGCTCATTCTGTAGATGCCCTGGTCGACGACGAAGATGGCTTTGCCTTCACTGTAGCCTACGTACGTGGACTTCATCTGCTCGCCATCGTCGTAGCGATTGTTGTGGAGGATACCGTAGAGGGTTTGGGCACTGAGCTGCATGCAGCTGGCGAGTGCCAGAAGGGTTACGAATAATGTTTTTTTCATTTGTTTGTTGTTTGTTATTGTTTTTGTCTTTAACACTTTCGTGAGTTTTAGAAGAACAGCTCGGGGGCACTGAACTCGCCATCGTGCTCCTCGGTAGAGGGGATGATGGTCTGGTTGTTGCTGTTGGGGTCGAATACCGACTGAGCCAGCATGCCGTGGGTCTCTATTCTGTATTCCTCCAATGTTGGAGTGATGTATTGTTTCTTGTTCATCATATTGATTTACAATTTTACTATTTACGATTTACAATTTATTGAGCAATTTCTTGATTTA
>JBGUQW010000029.1:0-4928 GCA_045131435.1 Prevotella sp. | reverse complement strand
GAGAACTACTTCTACGTAGGCTGCTGGGAGTACAAAGGCAAGGGCAACGAGCCCGAGCTCATTAAGGAGCCGCTGGAGTACGAGGCTATCAAGGTACAAACCAGAAATTATAAGAACTAAGGAATTATGGCAAAAAATATTTCATTTACAATAAAGTTCTGGCGCCAGAATGGCCCCAAGGACCAGGGACATTTCGACACCCACGAGATGCACGATATCCCCGATGATACCTCCTTCCTGGAGATGCTCGACATCCTGAACGAGGAACTCATCAACGAAGGCAAGGAGCCCTTCGTATTCGACCACGACTGCCGCGAGGGTATCTGCGGTATGTGCTCACTCTACATCAACGGTACACCTCATGGTAAGACTGAGCGTGGTGCCACCACCTGTCAGCTCTACATGCGTCGTTTCAACGATGGCGACGTTATCACCGTTGAGCCTTGGCGCTCAGCAGCCTTCCCCGTGATTAAGGACTGTATGGTAGACCGAAATGCCTTCGATAAGATCATGCAGGCTGGTGGTTACACTACCATCCGCACAGGTCAGGCTCAGGATGCCAATGCCATCCTGATTCCCAAGGAGGATGCCGACGAGGCTATGGACTGCGCTTCTTGCATCGGCTGTGGTGCCTGCGTAGCAGCTTGTAAGAACGGCTCGGCTATGCTGTTCGTATCTTCTAAGGTCAGCCAGCTCGCCCTGCTTCCCCAGGGCCGCGTAGAGGCTGCCCGCCGTGTGAAGAACATGGTTGCCAAGATGGACGAGCTCGGCTTCGGTAACTGCACCAACACTCGCGCTTGTGAGGCAGTATGTCCGAAGAACGAGACCATCGCCAACATCGCTCGCATGAACCGCGAGATGATTAAGGCCAAGCTCGCTGACTAATCTGTTATTTCATTCTACCCCCTATTCTTTCCCAAGGATAGGGGGTACTATTTAATATTATTAAAACAATGAACAAGAAATATTTCCTTTATATCGTTGCTGCTGTGCTGGCTTGTGCCTGTTCATCAGATAAGCCAGAGGAATGCTACATTCCTAAGAATACCGTGGAATTTGCAGGTAATGCTTTCTCCTCCTTCAGTCTGGGAGGTGATGTAAAGCTACACAGCGTACAGAATCCTGAAAACACTTCAGAGTGGACCATTCAGGCCGTTGTCCCTGTTCGTAAGGAAGTCGCCACACCCATCGAGGATCTGACGATCAACCTCGTCATGCTCGACGATCGTGGCGTTCGTGTGCGCGATGGTCTCGTGCTTCAGGGTGAAGACCTCCAGAATTTGCTGCCCGTCTACAATGCAGGTACCAATGTGGAGCGTGTCATCGTGTTCTCTATTCCTGACAAAGAGAAGAAGTACCTGGAACATAGCGACATTTCTCAGCTATTGGAGAAGACGAAGGGTGTGCGCATGGACTTCAATGTGCCCAACCCCCCAGAAATGGCTCAGGAAGTGGCTCCAGAAGAACCTGAAGAAGTGGTGGAAGAAACGCCGGCTCCTGCTGCAAAACCCGTTGCGAAGCCTGCAGCTAAGCCTGTTGCGAAGCCAGAACCGCCTGCTCCCAAAGACTATCCGATGACAGTCGACGGCCTTTGCCGCAAATATGGTGTCTACGGATTGCTGTCTCAGTATGAAAGCGCCCTCAGAAATCGGAACAAGAGTGGTGCCAAGCGTATTGAAGACCAGCTTTGGGCCATCGAAAAGCGCGTCAAGGCCAACAACGCTATTCCTGAGCGCCTGCGCGACAGTTTCGTGAGGTATATTGAGGATAAGGAGGATGATATAGAAGATCGCTATTAGTCGTCTTTTTATCCAACAGGTTAAACGGAATCGCGATGAAGGTGAAATTCAAGATGCCCAAGTTCGGGCGCAACCTGACAGGGAAGGGATGGTTCAAGGAACTGATGATGACATTCCTCGGCACCACCATCTCCATCATACTCACATTCGGCACGGCACAGTATCTCGAGAATCGGCATACCGAGCAGACGCGCAGGATGATGGCAATGACGATAATCAACGACATTGACCAAAGCATTGACGTCGTCAAGAAACGCATGAATGCTGAGGAGAAAGGCCATGAAGCCTCCTGCTACGTCATTGAGAACGAAGACCGGCTGGAAAGCATTGGTGAGGATACGCTCCAGCTGTTCATCAACTACGTCACCTTTGCATCATTCGATTCCGATATGGAGTTCAAGACCATGAACGAAAACATCTTCAACAGCAGTCAGGACACGTGGAGCATTACGACATGAAGAGCTACAAGATGGAAGTTGATGACAGTGAGGTAACCTATCCCGCCCACTTGGCAGACAGCGTCCGTCGGTTTAAGGAAGACCTGGCCGGCGAGGTGATGAAACCCAGAATGGTGAAGAAACTGGAACAGAACAATCGTACGGCACAGGCCACGAACATCGACAAGTCTGGTACTCGCCAGGAACTGACAGACGACGAAAAGAAAACCATACACTATCAGAAGAAAGTCAACTAAACGCCACTTTCGAGTCATTCCCATGCTGGGAGCGCCTCGTTCCCAGCGTGGGAACACCTCGCTCCCAGCATGGGAACGACCCCGAAGCCTGGGGGGCGCGGTGGCCTAATCCAGCTGTTTTGCCTGCCTAAAGCTTTCTGCATCGATGCTTTTGTAGCAAAAGTGCCCCATCTCTCACATCAATGCTGCGGAAGCCCTGTCTGCAAAGGGCTTTCGCTATTTTCATCCCTCACTTCATCTCTCACATATCCCTCCCGTCTATCCCTCCGCTTTTAACTCCGCTTGAAATGCTAAATTAACACTTTTTTAGAAAACAATTCCGGGGGGTCTCTTGTATATCTCAATTTTTTTTTGTATCTTTGCAGTGTTCTTAGAGAAGGACCATATATTCGAAAAAGCCTGCTGTGAAAAGCACGACAATATTACTAAGGATATATTAAATAAGGAGTAGAATTAATTTAAATCTAACCATTATATATATGAATCAAAAAAATCATTTGCCTGTAGAGACTCCAGGAGCCTCTCAGGAAGGAACGCTTGTCATCGAGCAGTTCCTGATGGCGAACTATCGTTTCCGTCGAAACATTCTGAACGGAAAGGTAGAGTTTGCGGTTCTGCCGAAGGCTGACAACAAGGCCGAAGGCAATACTGTCGACCTGTTCGACAGTCTCTCATGCACCTCGAATGAGGCTGATCTGAATTATCGTCCTCTGACAACTGCTGTCCTGAACAGCATCATCATTCGTGCCAAGCGCGAACATGTGATGGAGAAGGGCAGTCCCAAGACGGAGATTACGGAGTATGTGCAGTCAGAGGAGGTGCCTGAATTCAATCCTGCACAGGCATTCCTCACAAGTCTGCCAGTATGGGACGGACAAAACCATATTGCCCAGGTTTTCGGACGTATTCCCGGCATCACCTCTGAGCAGCTGAACTACCTCACCATCTGGTTTCGTTCGTCTGCTGCCCACTGGCTCCAGATGGATATGCTGCATGGCAACGAGTGTGTACCCACATTCATCGGCGCTCAGGGTTGCGGAAAGACCACTTTTGTACGTCGTCTGCTGCCTCCGCATCTGCGCGAGTACTACCTCGACCACCTGAACCTGTCGAACAAGCACGACAAGGAGATGGCGCTGACCAACAACCTCTTCGTCAACCTCGACGAGTTGGATGCCATCAGTCCCTCTCAGCAGCCGTCACTGAAGCAGACGCTGTCTGTCAGTAAGGTGAATGGTCGTCCCATCTTCGGACGTACCCAGGAGGATCGTCTGCGATTCGCATCGTTTGTGGCCACTACCAACAATCGTCATCCGCTGAAGGATGCCACTGGTTCACGCCGATACATCTGCATCCTGATTCCTGACGGACAGCTGATCGACAATACGGGCGACATCGACTACGAACAGCTTTATGCGCAGGTGATGTATGAGCTGCAGGAGCAGAAAGCCCCCTATTGGTTCAACAACGACGAGGTGGCCCGTATCCAGCAGCTGAACCAGGACTTCATGGAGAAGAAGGACCTCGGCGAGATCTTCATATCATGCTTTCGTCAACCCCGTGAAGGAGAGGTAGCGAAGACGTTGAACTGCGACCAGATGATTGGCATCATGCAGAAGGACTTTCCAACGCTGCAAAACACCATTGGCAACAGGGTCCGTCTGGGCAAGACCATCAATGCTCTTGGTTTCGAGCACAAGGATCATTCGCACATAGCCTATTACAAAGTGGTGCCACTTCGAGCAGCATGAGGGCCGATGTGAGAGATATGTGAGGGATCAAAAACATCCCTCACATGCTCCAACCCCTTTGTACAAAGGCATTCCCAGAGATTATGTGAGAGATGACCGATTTTTCGTTAGTAACCTTAAAAAATAAAAATATGGAAGAAAAGATATTGACATACCAAGATGTTCCTACAGAATATCCACTGTGCTTCAACGAGGAATGCACAAAGAAAGCATGTTGCATGCACTATCAGGCCTGGACGCTGTCGCCAGAAAAGCCTTATCACGGACCAGCCGTCTATCCTGCTGCCTGGCAGGACGGCGAGTGCAAGAGTTTCTGTGAAAAGCGGCGCATACAAAAGGCATGGGGCTTTTCGACGCTCTATGACAACGTTCCACAAAGAGACGTGACTATGGCCCGTCGCCGTGTCAGTTCATATTTTAGTGGTGGCAATGGGCCATATTACCGTTACCATCATGGCGAGAAGCTGCTCTCGCCCCGCCAGCAACAGGACATCCTGAACATCCTGGCCAGGTATGGCAGTACTGATGGCCTCCATTTCGACCACTATGTCGAGGACTGGGACTTCGGGTAACTCGTATCTTCTACATATCATTTGTCATGTAATTACTCATAAATAATTTAAGTTTCGGTAGTTTAACAAAAACACCGCTCGCTACGCTCACTAAAAAAACAATGGCTGCGCA
>JBGUQW010000028.1:0-1570 GCA_045131435.1 Prevotella sp. | reverse complement strand
AGAAGGAGAGTACCTGGTGCCGAGACAGAAGGAAGGTAAGGCCGTCTATCGTCCTGTAGCCGATTCTACAAAGCAGGAATATGAGGTGGTGCGACATGATATTGATTATGTGTACAAGAATAATATGTACTTCCCCCGGATGCACTCCTCACGACATACCAAGGCCTACGAGGACTGGCTCGGAAACGTCGAGAAAAAGGACGGTGTACCCACTGCTGCCGAAAACCTGCGCTTCTTCCTTTCCTATCAGGTGAACTTCATGTACTGGCGTTATTTCCTGTGGAACTTCGTGGGGCGACAGAACAACATTCAGGGGCACGGAGAAGTGGAGCACGGCAACTGGATTACAGGTTTCCAATGGATAGACGACTGGCTGTTAGGTTGCGACACGTCGAAGCAGCCGTCTGACTTGAAAGAGAACAAAGGGCGTAACGTGTTCTATGGATTACCGCTGCTGCTCGGACTGGTTGGCATGTTATGGCAATGGCGCAAGGGACGTGAAAGGCAACGGGTAGGCGAGCCTTGCTCGGGAATAGGTAAGCAACAGTTCCTGGTTGTCATGCTGCTGTTCCTGATGACGGGACTTGCCATCGTGGTCTATCTGAACCAGACACCGCTCCAACCGCGTGAACGCGACTATGCCTACGCAGGTTCGTTCTATGCCTTTGCCATCTGGATAGGCATGGGAGTGGGAATGATAAGTGAAAAGGTAAGAGTGAAAAGTGCAAAATATGCTACCGCCTTGGCTATTCTTTCCGCTATCGCATGCCTGCTGGTTCCCATCCAGATGGCAAGCCAGACGTGGGATGACCATGACCGCTCAGGCCGTTATACCTGTCGTGACTTCGGTGCCAACTACCTTAACAGTATGCAGCGAGATGGACATCCCATCATCCTGACCAACGGCGATAACGACACTTTCCCGCTTTGGTATAACCATGAGGTGGAAGGAGTGCGCACCGATACACGCGTCGTTAATATGGAATACCTGCAGACCGACTGGTATATTGACCAGATGAAACGCCAAGCTTATGACTCGCCACCCCTGCCCATCAGTCTGAGCCACGAAGACTACAAGGAGGGAAGGATGGAGTATGTACCCATTGATACCGACAGCATCGTCATCGGCCCAGCATCTATTTCACTGAAGGACAAGCAGGGTCTCTACAAGAACGAACTGATGGTGCTCGACATGCTGTTGCAGGCCAATTGGGAACGCTCCGTCTATATGTCCATCAGCATGGGTTCCGACATTCTGCCCTTCCTGCGCGACCATTTGGTACTCGAAGGACTTGCCTATCGCATTTCTCCAACGGCTACCACTCAGAGGATAGATGTGGAGAGGCTTTATGACAACATCATGCACCGCTTCCGCTATGGAGGTCTGAGCACAAAGGGAATCTATGTGGATGAGGATGTCAAGCGTATGGCCAATACTCATCAACTCATCATGGGTGTACTTATCGACTCTCTTCTTCAGCGTGGTGACTTGAAACGAGCCGTGAATGTATGTCATAAGTGGCAGAAGGAAATGCCGCAGGAGAACGTGCCCTATACAGAATACGCATTG
>JBGUQW010000027.1:0-5485 GCA_045131435.1 Prevotella sp. | reverse complement strand
ATGATGGACGTGGCCCGGCACGGCATCATGACGCCACAGTATTTCTCATTCTACGACGTGATGTGTGTATTCCTGGCTGTAATGATTACCGACGTGGTACTGCTCGATGTGTTCAACACGCTCGGCATGCCGACATCCACCACCGTCTCGATGGTATTCGAACTGCTGGGAGGAGCATTTGCCATCGCCCTGCTGCAGATACTCCACGGGGCAACGGCAGCAGACGGGACGTTACTTTCATTAGGTGATCTGCTGAACACGGAGAAAGCCATTTCGGTCATCCTTGGCATTTTCCTCAGTGTTGCCATTGCGTTTGTCCTCGGCATGCTGGTGCAGTGGGTGGCACGCGTCGTTTTCACTTTTACATACCGTGTGAACGGGAGAACGACAGATCAGTCAGGCAAGATGGGAAGTCTGATTACATCGTCGTTAAAGATTGGTATCTTTGGTGGACTATCAGTGACGGCCATTGTTTGGTTCCTGCTTATCAACGGATTGAAGAGTAGCAGTTTAATGACGCCTGAGTTGAAAGAAATGGTCAGTCAAAACACGCTTCTGATTATTGGCGGAGGCGCGGCCGTTTTCTCTGTGCTAATGACGCTGCTGAGTGCCATGAAACTGCCCGTACTAAAGTTCGTTGTATTGTTGGGCACCTTCGCCCTGGCAATGGCATTTGCAGGCAACGACCTCGTGAACTTTGTAGGTGTTCCGCTGACAGGACTTGAGGCATATCAGGACTACATGGCCAACGGCAATGGCGAATCGCAGGACTACATGATGTACTCACTGATGGATAGTGCTCATACCCCCGCACTCTATCTCATCGCGGCAGGTGTGGTGATGGTGCTCGCACTGGTCTTCTCAAAGAAGGCGCAGAACGTAGTGAAGACCTCGGTGGACCTCTCGCGACAGGATGAGGGTGACGAGATGTTTGGTTCGAGTGGTGTGGCACGGACGTTGGTGCGCACGTCCAGAAATATGGCCAACGGCATGGCTTCTGTAGTTCCGAATGGTGTGGCGCGATGGATTGACTCACGCTTTAATGCCGATGCTGCCGTGCTGAAGCGGGGAGCCGCCTTCGACGAGATTCGTGCAGCGGTCAATCTGGTTCTCGCTGGGGCGCTGGTGGCATTGGGTACATCGCTCAAACTGCCGCTATCCACCACCTACGTCACTTTTATGGTAGCCATGGGTGCTTCGCTGGCAGACCGAGCATGGAGTCGCGAGAGCGCAGTATTCCGTATTACTGGTGTGCTATCGGTCATAGGTGGTTGGTTCATCACGGCTGGTGTAGCGTTCATGTTGTGCTTCCTCGTCTGCATCGCCCTGTTCTTTGGATCGTTTGTGGCAATGGCCGTTGCCATCGCGCTGGCCATCTTTTTGCTTATTCGAAGCCATCTGCGCTATGAAAAAAGCAACAAGACCAGTGAGGCCGACGAATTGTTTGATCGCATTGTTCGTAGCAGCGATAAAGCAGAATGTTGGATACTGCTTCGACAACATGTGGCACTAACCATCACACATCAACTACAATTGGTAGCAGAAATTTATAAATCGATGACCGATGCTTTCTTTTATGAGGACTATCGTACGCTGAAACGTACCGCAGCGGTGACCGAAAACCAACGCAAAGATATAAAACGCCAGCGACGCAAACAGATTATGGCCCAACGACGTATAGACCCCATGTTGAGTATTGAGAAGGGCACATGGTACTTTCTGACAATCAACTCGCTGGCGCAAATGGTATATTGCTTGAAACGTATGGGTGAGCCATGCTTAGAGCATGTAGGCAACAACTTCAGTCCGGTGCCAAGCAAATATATCCAAGAGTTCATTCAGATGCGCAATGAGATATTACAACTCTTCAACCGGGCCTGCCATGCCGAAACAATGGCGTTGATACGTGGTGATGCCGAAAAACTGCAATCACAGCTTTCCGATTATCGACGGACTATCATCCACGACATTCAAGCCAAGCAACTCAATATTGAGAGTATGACTGTATTTCTGAATTTGGTTCAGGAGTCGCAACAACTTCTCAGTGCCTTGCGCCATACTGTGAGGGGAGCAAACAAGTTTGATGAGTAATAAATTTAATAATACAATTGTCGGATGGGCATCGACTCCTCTGATGACACTTGAAGTGTCATAATAACAAGTAATCACCTTAATAATGGGCGATCGAATTAAATCGATCGCCCATTACCGTATTTCCTGTTATAGAGTTCCTTTGTGCGCAATTCTTCAAGCGCGTCAAAGGTTCCATCACGCCAATAATAATCAACCTTGGGACTGGCGACATTCCAGATTTCTTCACATAATTGTGTCCTGTCACTGCCATCAAAAGCAAGGAATGCTTCAATAATATTGGCTTGGTTTTGGTTTAGATGGCGTTGATTTTGACAGTTGCCCATTTCTACCAGAGCCTTGACAGCTTCTTTAAATAACAGGTCGTGCTTCTGATGGTATGATTCCCATGTGCCATCTGCGATTTTCAGCGCATCATCGTAGAGAGGCTTCAGGGCTTTGTCATCAAGATTCAAATCAGGATCAGTCTTTGCCTGCATTTTTGCAAAGTCAAAAGCATCCTTGATGTATGACTTGCGACCTTCTACCGTTTTCTCAACACTTATCGCCTTTAACAAGAAATCCTTCAAGTCCTTTGTGAACTGTTTTACGCCAGCCTTCCACTGGTCAACAATAATTTGGACTACTTTCTTGAAATTCAGGCTGCATGTCGCAAATATCAGATCTTTCAAGACTTTCAGCCTTTCAAGTAAGGCCTTATTGGAATTTCTTGTTTTTGACAACTGTTCAGCCAATGACTTGATTCTCTCATCCTTGGTTATTCTCTGTCCGTCCTTTGGGCCACCTGACCAATAGAGTGGCATTCCATTCTCACTGAAAGCATAACGCTCCTTTTCTATGAGACCTCCGTACACTTCCTTCATTTCGGCAATTTCGGCATCAAGTTCGGCCTTTGCGTCAGCTTTGACTTTTGCAATAGAAGCTTCTTTGTCTTCCTTGGCCTTGGCAAGAGCAGCTTCCTTGTCAGCCTTAGCTTTAATTTCTGCCTCCTTTTTCTCCCTTTCACGGAACTTGGCTAATTCTTCCCATGTGACATCCTGGTCTTTCTTGCTGCCACTCGTCCAAACATAGGGACGGCCATTCTCATCAATAGCAGTTGTTGCCTGACGAAGTTCTTTTTGGTGAGCTATCTTTTCATCCTCTATTGCTTTCCTTACTGCGGGGCTGATGCCTGAGTGGAGCAGCTTGTCGAGCAAGGAAGAATGAGCCAGCTTTGTGATCTCGTCTTTCTGTTCCTGAAGCTCCGTTTTCTTTTCCACTATTTCGCCTTGAATGGCTTGGAGTTCTTTCTCCTGCTTCTGTCGGATGAAGTCGGTACGGGTCAGATGTTCGGCTCCAGTTTCCTCTTTTCGCTTACCTCTTTCCATCTCCAATGTCTCAGCTGCCATATCCTGAAGTTCTGACATGTCCTGCTTGCTGAGCTTGCAGGATTTACCCGTCTCATGGTTCATCCAGTCCCAGATGATATGAGCATGAAGATTCGGTATCCACGTTTCGGGATTCTCAGGGTCTTTGTAGTGACCTTCATCCCTATGAATGTGGATTTGGATAGCTCTTACGCCCCACCTGTCCTGTACTCGCTGGGTGTACTGTCGCAAGTCTTCCATTGTGGTGTCTGGCTTGATGTTGACGACACTCTCACGCAACGGACTGCTGCCGTTTCGCTTTTTCTTCTTGCCCTTCTTGTCGGTGACTTCCACCATGCGTTCCTGCATGGCTCTGCCTGTCTTCTGCTTCACCATTACCTTGATGGCATCATATATCTCTTGCAGGCTCTGACCTTCAACATCAGGTGCGACATACGACTCATTGTTGGGTGACAGATTCTGACGAATGTACAGTGTCTTCGGGTTGAGCGATGCGATGTAGTCTGCGTCCCGCCTGTTGTGGCGTTCGCTCTGCTCGATGTTGCACGGCTCGATGTGGTCGGAGGCTTTGGCTATTTCACTCATAGTAATTTATGAAATTATGAATTTTTACAATTATGAAATTTATAAATATGTAGTTTCCCGTATTCTCCCAAGGGGGTATCGGGGTTTACCCTGATTGGTGGGTGCAGGGAGAGAGTCACTTCCTGCTCAGGGTTCTTAGGGGCAGATACCACTGAGCGGAGAGCCCAGAGAGAGGGTCACTCTCTGGTCAGGTTGCAGAGGGCTGACAGCCCTTGCCGGGGTTTCGGGGCAGCGTCCTGAACGGGTCAAGGGCAGAGCCTTGTAGGTTCTTAGGGCAAAGCCCTGAGTCCCTCGGAAGAGCCCACAACTACGTCAGTAGTTATAGTGGGCTATAATAAGGGCAAGCCCTTCTTTACTCCGCACGCACATAACGGCTTTCGTCACGGCATTTTCTCTTCCCCTTTTGTTACACACTCCTGAAGCAATGCCTCGCATTAGCCATGCGGGGATTGGTCGCTATCAGCCTTGGTTGCATCGGGATTCAGTCCGCTGGGCTTTGGCTTGGCTTGCTCTGAGTCGGCAAAGCCTGTACTTGGCTTCGTGACGGATTCAACCAGAGAATGATCTGAGCTATCTGCGCCACTGATACCATCTGCACCTATACCTATTATATTGTCAGACGAAAGGGAAGATAAAGGTGTAAGATTCTGTTCCGTTTGGCCATTGGCAGCTGAATTAGCCAACTGTCCGTTGGGTTTGCTGGATCCATCGGCATCATGGCCAACAGTCGATGTCTCGCCTGAAACTTGTGGTTTAGCCTGATCTGTAAAGACTGGCTTAACCTCGCTTTCAGGTGGGACATGACTACCATTTCTTATCGGCTTCACAACAGGTCTGATAATAGGGTTACTGACAAAGAAGTTGTTCTTGACCATCCCTTGGTTAGTGAACCAGACAGACAAGCACTTTAGGGTGTGGATGGTGGTTCGGTTTGAGGGAACGGATTCAAGAATGCCCATCAGATTAAACTCCTTGATGATCCTGGTCGCAGTCTTGCGATTGCATCCCCACATCATGGAAAGCTCTACCTTCGATGCCATGAATTGGCCCGGCTGTAAGACAGCAGAAAAATGCTTTTTCGATACCTTGGTTGGTTCCAGAACTGCCATCCGAAGGAATGTCTTGAAGCACTTCATGCGGTTGATGTCCTGACATTCGTCGGCCAGATAATCCGTCTGCGCATCATTGAGCGTGGAACTGTATCTAATATTAGTATACTTCATTTTGTACGTTGATTTTGTTAAAGAGGTGGGAGTCTTGTGTCCCACCTCCACCAAACAAAACTAAATCCAGATGAGCAGACTTAACCCATTGCCATTTTCTGTAAAACCTGATGGGCATGTTCATTCACCTCTTCCTGTGAGATAGCCCGGTTCTTACGCATCCAAGCCAGTAACTCAGACTTCTCAAAGTAGATAAGTTTGCCGTTAGGACGATAGAAC
>JBGUQW010000026.1:0-3324 GCA_045131435.1 Prevotella sp. | reverse complement strand
TTGGTTCGGATAAGTCTTTTCCAAAATGACGAGAGTACAGTCTATGTTTAAAAATTTACGGGTTCTCCATAATCCTTACTGTTTTTTTGAAAGTTTGACATAAAGTGAATGGGTCACATCTTCTTATATATGCTAAACGGAATATTCTTGTTCTTTATATTTGTTTTATTTTTGACTTTTACTCTCCCATCCATGGATTCCTCTCCCACAGGCGATAGACGCGGGTGGCGTGCTCAGCGTCGTGGATAATCTGGTTGCCTGTGTCGGCATTTGATATGATGGCCTCGCGCTCCCAACTGCCTCGGGTGAACTTGAACTGTGCGGGCAGATGCAGACGGAGGTCGATGGAGGCGATGCTGTCGCTGGTGAGCGTCATCTTGACGCCCTTCGCCTCCCAGTTGGCCAGCGCATCCTGATTGCCAGTGATGTAGATGGTGTCCGTGAGGTTTTTGCCGCGCAGTTCAATGTGGACGGGGTAGGTCTCTTCGCCAACATAGCTCACCAAATTCTTGGCGCCGAAAACGATGTAGTCGTTCAGGGCTTGTGTGAGGCTGGGCATGAAGCCGTTGTAATGGTAATAGCCGGGGAAGGTATGCACGGATGTGACAGTGTTTTCGGGGAAGTGCGCCTTGTCCTTTAAGAACGTGCTGACACGCTCCCAGCCCGCCTTCCACTCGTCACCCCAGTACTCAGGCTCGCTGTCAATCTCGCCTGACATCGACGCGTAGATGAAGCGGGGAGCCTTGCGGTTCTTGAACTGGTGGTTCTCAATGTCCGTGGCCAGACGGTACTCGTCGTAGCAGCAGTTGGGCGATATGGCGATGTAGTCGTCGAAGAGGTCGTCGGTAATCATCGCGTCGAGCACGAAAGACGCGCTCAGCGAATGGCCGATACCGAGGGATCGTCCCGACGTGCGGTAGTTCTTCTTCACGTATGGCATCAGCTCATTCTTGACGAATTTCTTCAGGTCGGGCGATTTGCCGTAGTAGTAACCCTCCCTGAATAACCCGTTGTTGCCGTGCAGGGGCATGGGCAGATAGTCGTGGTTGCGGAAATAGTTGATGTCCCAAAGTGTAGGCGAGCAGATGCCGACGATGATGAAACTTGTGCTTCTGCCGCCGTCGGGGTCGGGCTTGCAGGCGATGTTGAGCAAACAGTGTACAAGATCGAACATCGTGCGGTCTTGTGCATCGAACACGTAGATGACATCGTAGTAGGTCTGGTCAAAGTTCGGGTAGTTGTCGGGCGTGTAGATGAGCAACTGCCGCTCATGGTTGAAATACTCCGACTTCATCGTGAGTTCCTTCACGCTTTCGAGTGGAACTTGTGCCTGCCCCGCCATTGCGACGAGGGTGAGCAGGATGGTGATGATGGTTTTCTTGTTCATGTTCTTTGTTTGTTATGATTAGAAACTTGGTTCGGACGGGCCGCGCTGGTAGTTGATCCAGCCGTCGGGGGCTTTGACGTAATAGCCTTGGATGCGGAGGGTGGTGGCGTCGGCGTATGCGAAGGTGAGGGCGCAGGAGTAGGCCATGTAGTCGCGCCCGGCATCGTCGTATGTGGCGGTCAGTTGCAGGCAGTTGCGCTTCTCGCCGCTGTTGCCCTCGGGACTCCAGTATCTCAGCTGCCACGTCCCTGTGAACGTGCCGCTCAGTTCCACGTCCTCCCAGTCGGTGTATTGTTCCTTATCGTCGATGGTGACGAGTTTGCGGGTTTGCCATTTGCGCATTCCCGTGAAAGTCCCGTCTGCGCTGAACGTCAGCCGCTCGAAGAAGCGTCCCTTGTCCTTGATGTACTCGACATGCCACGTCCCGGCGATAATCGGCGTGTACTGCTTCCGCAACTGTTCCGTCTTCTCGTGCGCCTCCTCGTCAGCCCATTGCGGGTCGCTGCTGCAAGAGGCGAGGGAGACGAGGGCAAGGAGGATGGTGATGATGGTTTTCTTCATATTCATTTTGTTTTTATTTTGCTTGTGTCTTTATGTAATCAAGAAGAAAGAGTACTTCGGCTTGACTGATGAAGTTGTAACGCTTATAGTCATCATACGTCAGCAAGACATCTGGAGTCAACTGCTTGGCACAAGGGTCATCGGCAGTAAGGAACAGTTGCATGGAGTTGGATATGGAACCTTCGAGCCTTGTTCGTGGAAGTGTGAACTGCGTCACTTCCATGTAGGTGTTTGGTGCCTGACTGCTGGGAACACCGACAATCTTTGCACCCATCTTCCAAAGATAGAACATGTAATGAAAGGCTGCGCTATACGTGTCGGCATCGGCCAGCACATAAATATGCTTGGGTGTATAAACGGGTTGGCCGTTCTGCTTGGCGAGTTTGTCTTGTATGCAACTCATGCTGTTGCTAACGAAACGTGTGCGGGTTTCGTCTGTGACAGCCTGCGTCTTCTCGTCACTCTCATAGAAGGTATAGTCGCCAAACTCATAGTTCGTGTGATAACGGGCATTGAACTGTTCGAGTGTCGTGTTGAGTTTCTGTATATAGAGCGGCGACAGCAGGCGATAGAGATAGTTCTGGAAGTTCTTTTGCAGATAGCCGTCGCCCCACAACTGATAGAGTGTGGGGTAAGTGATGGGCGTCCATCCTCCGCCGTTGCCTCTGAGGTCGATAATCAGGTTTTCACTCTTGTTACACTTCATCTGCTGGAGCATCTTCTCAAATTCTTCTGAGAACGACGGCAGGCTGGCGATGGCTTTGAGGGTGTCGGAAGGCACAGGTCGGTGATATACCTTGTCATAGCAATATTTCAGGTCATCGTAGTAGTTCATCCCAGCCTGATACATATATTCTATATTGTCACGAGCCATGATGCTGGTCGAGCGGAAGTACATGGTGTTCTTCTGCTTGTCGGTGAATGTATATGTCAGGTTTTCCGTCGGGAAACGATTGCCCTGCACCGTCTGCTCGTTGTTCCATTCCTTCCATTGCTCCACAGGAATGAGTGGTAACGGCAATCGGACAGTATTTCCTTCTGGAGTCATCAGATGATAGGTAATTGTGTCTTGGCGAAGATTGGGAATGATTCTGCCAAGGACGACGGGCTGGTGTCCGTGACCGCAGATGTTTGCCAACTTGCCGATTTCGTTCTCCGCAGGGTATATTTTCATCATATCTTCGCACAGGTCTTTAGTCTGGATATTCTCAATGGCAATGAGCCTGCTGCCTATTAGGTGCTGATGTCCCTTCGGTAATCGACGGACAAACAAACCGTCACCAACTGCCTTGAAACGGATGGGAACGAGCGAAAATGAGCCTTGCGTCTCTGGATAGTGGATCTGCGTATGTCCATCCCTCAATGGTGCGAGGAAT
>JBGUQW010000025.1:0-22210 GCA_045131435.1 Prevotella sp. | reverse complement strand
TAGCCAGTCAATGCGGCGAAGGGCGCAAACTGGGCTGCACGGTTCCACATCGACATCCTTGGATGATGCTTGGGCTCGTAGTGTGGCAGATTGATGATATCGTCGTAGTTGTGGGTCATGCCTTGTGTCCTCCTATCTGTTCGTTACGTTCCTTTGCTGTGGCTCCCTCCTCGAAGTTCAGACCTCGGAGGATGGCGTTCTTGCCGAAACGCTGTTTGATTTTCAACTGAGCTTCTTGCATTCGGCGTTCTTTATCAAGCTTGGCTTGCTCTTCCTGCCGCTGTTTCTCCAGGGCCTCGTAGTCCGTGAAGAGATCAAGCTGCTGGGGAGCATTTTCCTGTGCTGCTACCGACGCTTCTGATACCACATGGTTCGTTGTCAGGTTTAGCCTGCGGATGAGCAAATCAGGATTCACATGGCGGTCAAACAACTCTGTTGTCCCATCCATGATGAGTCGCGAGGATGATATGGGCCTCTCGAAGTTGAACGTGCCGTGAGCATGTTTCGGCACTTGTTTACCGTAGTAGTTGGCGGTTATCTCACCATGATACTTCGCGCGGATTTCAGGACGAGTCAGACTCTCAGCATCATAACCAACAGTCAGCACCAGCTGGTCAGTCAGCAGCCGCTTCGATACCAAGTCGAGGGCCATTCCTTCAGCCATTTCCTGTATCACCACACGGGCTTTCTTGAAAGTATAAGGTTCCTGCAATACCTGTCCGCTGCTGAAAGAGTTGGTCTCAGGACGATATGCCTTTACTGCCTCCATCGTACACGGTTCCCAGCCCCAGGCATGGTCTATCAGCAGTTCGGCATTCACGCCAAAGAGCCGGTAAAGCAGTCCCTCATTCTGTACTGACATCCGTGCCAGCTTACCCATCGTGTCAATACCATAGACTGCCAGTTTCTCAGCGATTCCACGTCCTACACGCCAGAACTTCGTGATAGGCTGGTAGTCCCACAACTCCTGACGATACGACATTTCATCTAGTTCTGCGATACGCACTCCGTCTTTGTCGGCAGGTGCTTTCTTGGCTACAATGTCCATTGCCACCTTTGCCAAGTACATGTTTGTGCCGATGCCAGCCGTAGCCGTGATGCCAGTAGTGGCCAGCACATCGCGGATCATCTTCATGGCTAGTTCATGCGCCGACAACTTATAGGTTCTCAGATAGGCTGTCACATCCATAAACACCTCGTCGATGCTATACACATGGATGTCCTCTGGGGCAATGTATTTCAGGTAGATGCCGTATATCCGGCTGCTCACCTCGATATAGTGCGCCATTCTTGGAGGAGCAGCAATATAATCGATAGCCCAGTCGGGATGCGCCTTCAGTGCTGCGTCCGATGTAGATTTGCCCGTCAACCTTCGTTCAGGAACCTTCATCTGCCGTTCATAGTTGACCTCACGCAGCCGTTGTACGACCTCAAAGAGTCGTGCACGTCCGCCGATGCCGTAAGCCTTCAGCGAGGGTGTCACCGCCAGACAGATGGTCTTCTCCGTCCGCGACACATCTGCCACCACGAGATTAGTGTCCAGCGGGTCGAGTCCCCTGGCCACGCACTCCACTGAGGCATACATCGACTTCAGATCGATGGCTATATATGTTCGCCGTTGCTCCTGCATCTTATAAACTATCCTAAAAGAACGGTGCAAAAACAGTGCAAACCGAGTGCAGAAAACTTGTTTTTTGCCGAGGTGCCGCCTGTTTTCGCAAATTTTTGTTTGCAAAGTTACGGAAAAAGCGGCAAAATCACTACATTTGCATCGTAATTGAAACAAAGTTTAAGTTTTGCCTCCTGCTCCAGTCGCTTCATGAGTTTGTACGACAGGCAAAAGGCATGCAATAATGAACAAAGAAGAAAAGGTATGGACAACATTGAAGAAAAAGGCAGAAAAGTGGCTATAGACATCGTAAAGGCAAACGTCTTTGCCGTAGTGATTATGGTGGTTTCGGCCATCCTGTTTCTGGTTCCTTTCTTCCTGATATGGAAGGACAGGAAGCCGATAGGCGAACTTCTGGGAGGCTTCGGCGACTGGATCGCTATACTGGTACTGATGTTCGTGGGCATCGTCGTGCATGAACTGATTCACGGCCTCACTTGGGCTTGCTTTGCCAAGAGCGGCTGGAAGAGCATCAGTTTCGGTGTGATGTGGAAATTGCTGACTCCCTACTGCCATTGCGACGAGCCGATGCACATCCCTGGCTATATGTGCGGAGCCATGATGCCATGTTTCATTCTGGGAGTCGTCCCTGCCGTTGCAGCCCTGTTCATCGGTAGTCTGCCCATGCTGGCCTGGGGAATATTCTTCATTGCTGCAGCCGCTGGCGACATCTGGATGACGTGGCTCTTGACGAAGGAGAATCCCAAGAGCCTTGTACTTGACCATCCCTCTGAGGCAGGGTTCTATATCATCGACGAAGATTAAGTAATAGTGGCTTATGAAGAAGATTTTGACATGTATTCAATTCCTGCTCTTGGCTATTGCTGCCAATGCAACAGGACAAGAAGGGGACATTATCTATATTGATGGCACTCGCTGGGAGTTGTTGGGTAGGCCTGTAAGCAGAGATTCTGTATTATATCATCATCTGAAAGCCGTACTTCCATCGAACCGCTCTATATCTACCGCCAACTGGGATGGCTTTACTGCCTACTGGAGCATTGTGCAAGACGTGCTCTGTCTTGACAGTATACGATGTGAACACTATGATGCAAATTGTCGCGAATACAAAGGAGAGCGCATTCCTAATGACACACTACTGCGTGTGTTCAAGAATTATGTTGACGGAAAACATATTGTTGCCAATTGGCTGACGGGAGATATTCGTGTTGCTACGGGGAAAGTTGTTTACTATGAGCACATGGGCTTTGCACGGAATTATGAGCAAGAACAAATCATCAGCATTGACAATGGGAAGGTAACAGGAAAGAAGGAGTACCACAATTTCGTCTTAGACGGATTTTCATTCGATAAAGTGAACAATCCCACCATTATACGAGAACTGTTTCCCTTACAGATAGAGAAATATCCAGAACTCACCAATATTAAACGAATCAATTTCAGTATTAAAAACGCACGTGTTGACAGTCAAGGCAATCTTGTGGAATGCGAAGTAAAAGTTCTCAACCCCAACGTTAGGCAGCAACTTGCAGAAGAAATGGCAAGACTGCTGAAGGCTTATCGGCCATGGAGAGTTTCTTTTATCAATGGCGAATATCGTGCTGACGGAATTGCACATAGGGCATTCCCTTATCTGCTTGACAAGTAAATTCCGATTTTGCCGATTGAACTATGCCGAAGGAGAGAAACAAAGCAGACGGTTATCGTGAGAAAGCCTACGAGGGTGACACCAAGGCGATGAACAACCTTGGGGTCTGCTATGAGCGTGGCACTGGCGTAAAGGTCAATCTGGAGATGGCCTTCGAGTGGTATATGAGGGCCGCTGAACAGGGTGATGTCTATGGCTGTTTCAACGTCGGCGAGTGCTATTATCACGGAAAGGGTGTGGAACAGGATGCAGAGCTGGCCTTTGAGTGGTATATGAGAGCCGCAGACAAAGGGGATATGCAGTCACAGGTCAATGTGGCCAATGCCTATTATCTCGGAAACGGCGTGGAAATGGATCACCACAAGGCTTTCCTCTGGTATCGCGAAGCCGCTTTTCAAGGACATATACAGAGCCAGAAGAACTGCGGTGCAGCCTACTGGAACGGAGATGGCGTAGAGAAAGACCTTTCAGAGTGTGCTTTCTGGTACGAGCTGGCAGCCAACGGCGGCGATGCCCAGGCACAGTTTGCCATCGGCTGGTTTCACATGACGGGCAATGGTGTCCCCGTTGATGAGAAGATTGGGCTGAAGTGGATTCACAAGGCCACCTTCCAAGGCTATCAGCCAGCCATCGACTACTGCAAGGAACACGGATATAAATGGTATTAAAATAGCTTGTGATAAAATTGGAGAAACGTAAAATTAAGTACGCGACCATCTTCTTTATCTGCTGGTTTGCCTTTTTGGTCTTTCTTGTGGATGGAGTCTTGAAATTCCAGACACTGGTGGATTATTTCGGGTCATACATATTTATAGAGATTGCATTGTTGCTATTGGTTATCCTACCGACGTGGGTTGTTTACAAATTCACAAAGGAAAAAAGATGACGGCAATAATGGGCACAATCTTATATGTCCTGTTCATTCTTTCATTCATCATCCATGATGGCGAGGAGATTGCAGTGGAGCACAAATGGTTGCTGGCACATGGCGATGCATTGTGTGAGAAGCATCCCAAGCTTCGACGTATGCTTAACCATTTGATGAAGATGAACACCAAAGCCTTTACAATCGCAGTGTTGGAGGAACTCATCCTGTTGGTAGTCATCACAGTATATGTTTTTTGTGACGGGCCGTATGCAATAGAACTATGGACGGCAGCCTTCATGGCTTTTTCCATTCATCTCATTGTACATATCGGACAGGCAATCGTTGTGAGAGGTTATGTCCCTGGACTTGTAACTTCCATCCTGCTATTGCCTTTCTCCTACATCGGCATACAGAGCATCTGGAACACATTCAGCACGGTACGACTATGCTTATGGACTTTGATAGGTGTACTGTTCATAGTGGTAAATTTGGCTTTTGCACACTGGTTGGGGATGAAGTTAGTAAAAACCAAATACGAGAAGCATGGGTGAGATGTGGAACCTGTGGCACGGATGCCATAAGAAGAGCGAGGGCTGTCAGCACTGCTATGTGTATCGGCGCGATGCGGAGTTTGAGAAGGACTCCAATATCGTGACGAAGACAGCCAGCTTTAATCTGCCCATACGTCGAGACCGGCAGGGGAACTGGAAGGTTCCATCCGGCTCGCTCATGTGGACGTGCTTTACCTCAGACTTCTTCATCGAGGAAGCTGATGAATGGCGCGAAGACGCATGGCTGATGATCCATCGAAGGAGCGATCTTCATTTCTTCATGATTACCAAAAGACCAGAGCGTATCGCCCAATGTCTGCCAGAAGACTGGGGCGATGGCTATGAAAACGTCACCATCTGCTGTACGATGGAGAACCAGCGGCGAGCAGACGAGCGTCTACCTCTTTACCGCGAGCTGCCCATTCGCCATAAGTCCATCATCTGTGAACCATTGCTGGAGTCCATTGATTTCCACGACACACTCGGTTCCTGGTGTGAGCAAGTGACAGTCGGTGGCGAGTCTGGCCGAGATGCCCGTGTATGTGATTATGACTGGGTGCTAAACATCCGTGAGCAATGCATCAAGTCAAATGTCC
Organism: Prevotella sp.; assembly: GCA_045131435.1. Classification (GTDB taxonomy): domain Bacteria; phylum Bacteroidota; class Bacteroidia; order Bacteroidales; family Bacteroidaceae; genus Prevotella. The sequence goes on along the minus strand of JBGUQW010000025.1, from coordinate 16,917 downwards.
CGTTCCACTTCAAGCAGACAGGAGCACATTTCCGCAAAGATGGAAGACTATATAACATACCAAGAAACCAGCAGATGGCACAAGCCCATCGTGCAGGAATAGACATCAAACAATGAATACCAAACAGATAACAGCAGCCAATGCTGAAAACAAGATAAGACAGCTGTATGAAAGGGCATTCCCTGAAGACGAACAAATCCCATGGGATGACTTGATGCGCCTGGTTGGGGAAATGCCCTTGGACTTCACTGCATATTACGATGGAGAAGCATTCATAGGCTTCACTATCGTCTATCCACGTAAGTCATTCAACTGGTTCTGGTACTTCGCTGTCAGTAAGGAACTGCGAGGCAAAGGCTATGGCCAGCAGATCCTTACCCAACTGATTGAACGGTATAAGGAGCAGCCTTTCGTTCTGGATATGGAGAGTACCACCCAAATTTGCGATAACCTGGAGGAACGTAGAAAACGCCAGGCGTTCTACCTGCGTAACGGATTTAGGGACACGAATGTCTATCGCACTTATAATGACATCACCATGACCATCATGATGAGAGGCGAAGGTACTTTCACCATGCAGGATTGGGATGACATCATCCATGAACTGCAACAGTTCTGGTGGCCTGATGACATTAAAGAAGGACTATAACAAAGAGATCAAAGGCTCTTGGCTATCTGGGCAACTTTGAAGACATAGTTGGGATCCTCTGCGTAGCCGATGACTCTCAGGAAGTTCAGATAGCTGCCACCTTTGTATTTATATTGGACATAGTCCTTATAGGCCTTGACGCTCTCTTCCCAGCTGTTGAACTCGTAATAGGAACCGTCTTTCCTGCGGAGTCCGAAAAGATTGTTGCATTCAAGACATACCCTTGATGTGAAATAGCCGGTCTCCAGCAAAGCCTGGGCGATGACGATACGGGGATGGGATATGCCGTATTTCTCTATGACCCCGGCAAGATTGGCTATGTTCAGCTCCGTCTGGGGCTTCTCCCCGAACCTGAGGTAGCGGATCTTGTCCTGGAGCCTTGTAATATAATCATTCAGGTAATCGATGAAGGGCTTGGGGTTGACGCTCTTCCCGTCTTTCTTCATACGGATATGCAGATGCGGACCTGTGGACTTTCCCGTGTTCCCTGATATGGCCACGACCGTACCGGCTGATATGACCTCTCCTTCAGTAACGAAAATTCTGCTCAGGTGACCATAGAGGCATTCTAGATTCCCATGCTCCAGAACAACATAGTTCCCATAGCCTCGGTTGCCGAAGTGTACCTCTTTCACCGTACCGGGCATCATGGAATAGACACTGGAATAGCTGCAACGGAGGTCTATGCCATCATGGAAACGGGTACAGCGGAAAATGGGATCGGTACGGTAGCCGTAGTTGGAATTCATCTTCAGGAAATCCAACGGGAGACATACACTGAGACGGTCTTCCAGAAGTCCGGCCATCAGGCTGTCCTTCACACTGACGAATACTGGGATGTCTTTCTCTATCTCTATTTCAACCTCTATGCCCCTGGTTGAACTGAAGAACAATTCTTCTTTATCTGCTGCTTCGTCCACCGAAGGTTTTTCTTCCTTAATCATTCCACTCTCCCCACTCTTGTTCATGTCTACATAATGTGCCGTATCGGCTGAAATGGTGTAAAACTGTGCATAAAGCGGCAAGAATGCGCTTTGGATTGTTAAAAAACAAATAAAATACATTCTTTTATTCATACTTTGATATATTTTTAGTAATTTTGCGGCAAAGTTACATAAAATATATAATATTCTTATGATTAGCAAGTCAAAATTTTTGGAAAATGAGATTCCATACAAGATGCTGGAGGATCTCGGTATCAGCCGGAAGAACGTGCTTGACATGCCGAAGGACCTCATTGAGCCTCTTGTCAATGGCCGCATTACGCCACTTGTCATGACCAGATACAAGGCGGAAAACGGCAAGGTCGTGGAAATGCCCATGAAGCTGCAGCTCTTCAGGGAAGAGAACGGCGAGGTGAACCTGATGACATACCAGGTACACAAGAGCATGGAAAAAGGTCATTTCAGACTCACGGAACAGGAGCAGGAAAAGCTCAAAGACGGTGAGGCGCTAAAACGGGAAGTCCGTGAAGACGGTGTCCGTAAGCAGAAGTTCATCCAGCTCGACAAGGAAACAAATACCCTCATTACAAGGGATTCGGCCACTGTCAAGATTCTGGACAAGCTGCGTGAAATGGAGAAAGTCAATGACATTGAACTCGGTACGAATCAGAAGCAGGCTGCCGTAGAAGGGAAACCAGTGGAACTCTCCGTAGGCGACCAGAAGGTGACTGTCGGCGTGGATCTCCGTGAGCCCCAGGGATTCAAGATCGTCAATGGTGACATGAAGGAATGGGAACGCCAGCTGAAGATCAGATACGACAATGAACATGAGGGATTCATGGGATATGTCATGACGGACGAGAACCGCTGGGAGTACCAGCAGGTCATCAACAGGTTGTCACGGAAGGATGACCAGGACATCTCCTTAAAGAAAGAGGAAAAGAAAAGCTCCGGACTGAAGCTTTAGTCAGACCTCCCATTTCATTATAATCTGGAAAATTATAATATCGAATAGGTGCCGAAATTGGGAGTCTTTTTATTTGAGCCACTGACAACCTGGTGTCCCTGACACTTGGATTCGTGGATCTTTTTATTTGTACCCCTTTTGCCAAAGCCTTGGCAAAAGCTCATGGTGCATGATGATGGAACCGTGGTCAAGCACGGCATTGGGCGGCTATGGGCTGTCGATGACAGTTTCAGTGCTACGGCCAATTCTTTGCTTTTTTTCCATCAATGGTGTGCTAATGGCGGTTTTCCTGCATTTCATGAGTCTCATGAGATTGACGGCCCTTTGTGTCTAACCCTTAAAAGTAACCATTATGGCTGGAAAGAAAAAACAGGAAGAGGTGAAGCAGCAAGAGACCCCTCAGAAGACAGTTTCTGAGAAAAAGACTGCTACCAGGAAAAAGGCCGGGACAATGGCTGAAAACGGAAAGGAAAGCCAGCAGCAGAAAACTCCGTCGCTGGTGGAACAGTACAAATCCCTGAAAGAGAAAAACCCGGACGCGGTGCTGCTGTTCCGCAAGGGCGATTTCTATCAGACGGTCAACGAGGATGCCAAGAAGACTTCTGAGATTCTGGGTATCACACTGACCAAGCCGAATGCGAAGGCACAGGGCGAGTATCTGGCCATGTTCCCGCACCAGGCCCTAGACACCTATCTGCCCAAACTGATACGGGCAGGTGCACGTGTGGCCATCGTCGATGATATCTCTCTGAACAAGGAGCAAAAGGCTGGTACTGATGTGAAAAAAGGTGTCTCCGCACAGGAGAAGAAGCAGGAACAGCCGAAGGAACAGGCAAAGGCCGATACGGAGAAGGAGCAGAAAACACAGCGTGAACCGCAACTGGTCACAGTCAACGGCGAGAAAGTCTCCCATGCCCATGCCTTTCAGTCCAACAAGAACCCCGAGACATGGTACTTCACGGCAAGGCTCGACGGCAAGCAGCTCCGTCCCATGGTCATGCACGCTGCTGACCTGGCTGCCTATCAGAAGAGGGAGATTTCCGTTGAGCAGCTGATGAAGACCTACTATCCCTCCAAGATGGAACTGAAGGTCAGCAAGGAGGAGTATGCAGCCGCAAACAAGCTCTCTGACGGACGTGTCATCGAGAAGATGAACGTGTACAAGGAGACGGATGAGACGAAAAAGGATGCCGGACGCTATAAGCTGTATGCCGTCATAGGTGATCAGAAAATGTCCCAGGCGCTTTCCTTTGCTGACCTGAATGCGTATTTCGACAGGACTACGACACCGGCAAAGTTGGTGGAGAAGAACTTCGGAGAGAAACTGCACTTGGCTTCTGCCTACGAGAAATACAAGCTGCCTGAAGGGGCTAAGGTCGAGGACATCCGCATAGCGAAGGACAGGAAGACGAACCAGTGGAATATCTCCGCTGACATGGGGCAGCTGGGGGTGACACCGAAGAAACCCCTTCAGTTCGATGACGGATATTCCTATTTCACGGCCAAGACCGCCACAAGGGAGCAGTTGGCAGCAAAATATCTCAGCCACGAGATCAAGGGTCTGATGGCTGGAAGACAGCAGGAACAGAAAGTAGGCCTCAAAATGTGATCGCTTTTCGTGCCAGTGGCCAGGAATGTTTTCTTCCTGACCGCTGGCCTATTATTCATCTTTATCATCTTTATCATTTTTAGCTATGGCAAAAAAGACTTATGACGAGTTGGTACAACTCAAACAGGACGGCAAGATCGGCTGGCTGGAGTTCTTGCAGCTGGGTGACGATGCCGAGGATTTCAGGAACTGGTGTGAAGAGCATGGGGAACAGCAATCTGAGGAAAATGCAGAGCTGTTCATTGAAATGCAGGAATACTGGGTAATGGCGGACTTCAACGAGGATAATTACTAGCTATGTACAGGAAGAAGAGTTCAGAAACGACTGCCGGCGGTGACTACAAATCGAAAGGCCAGAAGGCCATCGACAAGTTCACGGAAATGATGATTTCCAGGATGGAAAGCATGAAGGCAGATGAATGGCGCAAGGGATGGATAGACGGTACTGTCTACGGCATGCCCCAGAATATCTCCGGAAGGAACTATTCGGGATCCAACTCCTTTTTCCTGCAGATGGACTCTGCCATGAAGGGCTACAAGACTCCCGTGTACATGACATTCCTGCAAATCCAGAAAGAGAATGCACACATCAAGAAAGGAGCCGAGGCGATGCCGGTTATCTACTGGGACTTCTCCATCCAGGACAAGGACGGGAAGAAGGTGACACGCGATGATTACCGGTTTATGTCTAAGGATGATCAGGCCAAATGCACGGTCATCCCCTTCCTCAAAGCGTACAATGTGTTCAACGTGGACCAGACGAACCTTGAAGAGGTGAACAAGGAGAAATATGACAAATTGATAGCCAAGTTCAAGGCTCCTGAGATCAAGGACGCCGAGGGCATGTATGCCAATGCCGCCCTGGACCGTTTGTTCGAGAAACAGGAATGGGTGTGCCCCATACAGGTGGACAAAATCTCTTCAAACGCCTACTATAGTCCTTCGCAGGACAAGATCGTGGTACCGAAGAAGGAGCAGTTCAACATCGGCGAGACACCGGAGGAGAGATTCAAGGATGGTATGGAATACTATTCATCTGCCCTTCACGAGATGGCTCACTCCACAGGTACTGAAGAGAGGCTGAACCGTGTCAAAGGTGACAAGTTCGGGGATCCGAAATATGCCAAGGAGGAGCTGGTGGCCGAGCTGACAGCCGCCAACGTCGGCTATGCCATGGGGTTTGACAAGAGAATCCTGGACAACAACGCCGCGTATCTGGACGGGTGGATTTCCGTGCTGAAGGAGAACCCGAAGTTCATCGTCTCCGTCATGGCTGATGTGAACAAGGCTTCGAACATGGTGCTGGAGGCTGTTGACAAGCAGAAGATAGCCTTGGGCGAAGCTCCTATCCTCGACAAGAACAAGGAGGCCGGTGAACATTTGGCCGTGGACGTGGATTTCGAGGATGCCGCCATCATCAAGAAAAAGAACGGTGACTATGCGGTGAGGGCTTCGTATCAGGGAATGGAACTGGGAATGAAGACCATCGACAGGGAAACGGGCATCCGCTACATGCTCATGCCGGAAGGCAAGGCGAAGTCACAGCTGCTGAACGAAACGCTTACCCGGAACTATGGGAAAGACGTGCTGAACCTGGGACGCAGTGAGAGTAGAAACCTTAAAATCAGCTAGCCATGGGTCTGCCGGATTTTAAAGCGCTAAAAGAAAAGGTGGGCATCGATGACATTGCCTACTCGTTAGGCTATCGGGTGAACAGATTGGCCGGTGTGGGGAAATTCGTGGAGATGTGCCTGATGGACGGAAATGGCAAGCACATTGACACCATCGTCATCAGGAACCCCAAAGACAAGGCCGGGCAGTCCTTCTTCCGCCACAATGCCATGGGTAAGGGGGATGTCATCAACTTCATCAAGGAGAATATAGACAGCTTCCACGAACAAGGAAGGAACCAGTGGGAAAAGATTGCGAACATCCTGCGCAAATTTGCCAACGAGCCGATTCCTGACATCGGTGACAGTGCCTACCTGAAAAAGATGGGCTATACGGAAAACCAGCATTTCGATGCCTCTCGATATGAGGTGCAGCCGATGGCTGAGCATCTGAAGAACGGCATGATGTACATGACTCCCCGTGGCTTCTCCAAGGAGACGCTGAAGACGTTCTCGCCTTTCATCGTCCGTATCAAGGATCTGAAATCGGAGCGCTTCAATGACTACAACATTGGCTTCCCCTATAGAGAACCTGGCAAGGACGAGATTCTTGGCTATGAGATCAGAGGGTACGGAAACTTCAAAGGCAAGGTGACTGGGACAAACTCCACCATTGCGGCATGGATTGCCAGCCTGTCCAGGGAAGAGAACCCGATGGCCGTCAGGAATGTGTACTTTGCCGAGAGTGCCTTTGACATCATGGCTTTCTATCAGGCCAATGCCATGAGGATTGACCGCGAGACGTCGGTATTCGTGTCCATTGGCGGGACTTTCTCAGACAGGCAGGTGACGGGCATCATGAGGCATTACGAGAACGCAAACGCCGTGGACTGTTTCGACAATGACCTGGCTGGACGAATCTACGGTATCAGGATGGCTGGACTGCTGTCCGGAAAGCACCTTAACATCGTCAAGTGTGACGATGCCGTGCGCATCACGCTGGACGGTAAGGAGGTGGCCTTCAAGGAAGCTGAGACGACTCTTCAGGAAGTGTCAAGGCATATGGGATTCAGTAGCCGGATGAGACAGTGGAAGCCTCCGAAAGCATTCAAGGACTGGAATGATGTTATCATGAACAAGCCTTTTATTCAGCTGACTCAGAAAGATAAGTTCGAGAGGGATGCCGCCCTGGAAAAAAGGCGCTCCTCAGGATTAAAAGCATAAGCATATGAAGATAAGAGCAGACTACAGACAGTTCGTGGCAGAGGATGCAGGACTGATTGCCATCATGGCCGTGCTGACAGGAGCTGTCCCTGTCATCATCAGGGACTATGACAGGATGATGGGTATAGCCATGGGTTCCCTGGCAGCATTCATCCTGATATTCCTGGTCCTGAGATATGTCATGCTTGTGAATGTGAAATGGCTCGTCGAGGAGGAGACGCTCTGCAGGATCAAGGGAATCTTCTCCAAACAGACGGACTATATCGAAATGTACCGCATCACCGACTATAAGGAGAACCAGTCCTTCCTCCAGAGAATCATGGGGGTGAAAACGGTGACGGTGTACTCTACTGACCGTTCTGATGAGGTCACTGACATTCCCGGAGTGCCAGCTGACATGAATCTGATCGGTATCATCCGGGACAATGTTGAGAAATGCAGGAAAGAAAAGAGAATCTATGAGATTGCGAATCATTAGCCTTTGCTTGACCATCGCTATCGCGGGAAGGATGGAGGCACAGCAGACTGACCCGACGCTGACAGGTGCCGTGGTTGCCCAAACGGAGATCCTGAAGAAGATATTCAAGGACAGGGAGGAAACGCAGAACAAGATTATTGCTGCGGAAGCTGCCGTTAGCGTGGCCATGGACCGCATGCACGCCGTCGAGAACAAGATGCTTGACTACCTGTCCAACGCGCAGGGAGCCATGCAGAACCTCTACCAGATCAAGAGGGCTGCACAGCTGGTGGGCGTGGAGATTCCGCGGAACATGAGCCTCGTGAGTAAATCGGTGCCCGGCCATCTGAAAGGAACGGCCATCGCCCTGCTCGTATCTGACGAGCTTACCGATGCCGCCACCCAGATGGCCAGCCTGTACCCGTTCATGAAGCAGCTGGTGACAAACGGCTCCTATAACGTGGACGGGTATGACGACAACGGAAACCCAAAGACGGAAAAGCACAAAGTTAACTTGCTGAACTCCGCCGAGCGTTACTATGTCGCGAACGAAGTCGTGACAAAGCTGGAGAACATCAACACAGACCTGTGGCTGCTGGCATGGCAGATAAGGACTATGTCATGGCAGGATCTGTGGTATGGCCTCGACCCTGAAGGCTGGGCTGCCGTGATGTCGGGGAAGGCCATCGTTGAAAGCCTTATTTATGAATGGAATTATTTGTGACTTTGCTTTGAAACATTTTTTATTGAGCGGATTTGTGGATTGGTGAGACCGACAAATTGTAGCACTCTAAAAAATGAAGAAAGAAAAAAGTTTATCTGTAATCGGGAAATGTCCTGTTTGTGGAAAAGGAAACGTAGTCAAGACCTCATACGGGTATTGTTGTGATGAAAAGAAAGGCAAGGATTGCAGCGGCTTCTCCATCAGCCAGCGCGTTCATGGCGTGACCATGACGGATGACCTTGTCAGGGAGCTGCTTGAAAAAGGCAGGACCCAGGAGATGGAAATGACGAACATCAACGGACAGCCGTTCCATGCATGTTTCGTCCTCTCCGACGGGAAACTGGACGTGGAGATGAAGTCGCATTTCCTTCACGGGAAATGTCCTGTTTGCGGAGGGCGTGTGCTGAGGACGAGCAAAGGGTATGCGTGCGAGAACCATGTCTCCGGAAATCCTTCCTGTGACTTCCACGTGACCGGAATCATCCATGGAAGGAAGATTGCAGAAGAGGAGATGGAAGACCTGCTCGCAGGAAAAGCTCAGGTCCTCGATGGGTTTACGACGCTGGACGGGAAGGCTTTCTCTTCTGTCCTGACGGTCAGGGAGGACGGTAAGGTAGGCCTGGAGCCGAGAATCACTAAGTGTCCTGCATGCGGTGGTAACATTCTTGTCAGCCCGGTGGCCTACAACTGCTCGAACTACAAGACGCCGGGCATCAACTGCCAGTTCTCCGTATGGAGGAACATGGACGGCCATGTGGTGACCAATGAGGAGATGCGCCAGATCTGCGAGGAGGGACAGACAAAGCAGCCCGTGGAGCTATTCAAGATGAACGGTGCCGTCTTTTACAAAAGACTGGCCCTGAGTAATAACAAACAAAAGGTCATTAAAGTTTAGTTGTCATGAACAAAATGGAACTGATTCAGCGTGTCGCCGAGAAGACGGCGATGACGCAAGGACAAGTGAAGAAATGTCTCGATGCCGTACTGGGTACCGTCGGGGACGAGTTGAAGAAAGGGAATGAGGTCGTGCTGCCTGACTTCGGGAAATTCCTCTGTGTAAGGACGGCAGCGAGACGTGCCAAGCTGCCCAACGGCAGGTGGACGGTCGTGCCTGTCAAGGAAAGGCCGAGATTCAAGGCTTTCGTGAACATCAGGAACTATTCTGTCAAATACTTCTGAAGATGAGAAAGACTGTCTTTTTTCTATTGACCGTCATCCTCCTTTCGGCTTGCGACAAGAAGGACCAGATGGTGAAACTGGCTGAAATGAACCTTCGCCAGAGTGTGGATTATCCCAAACAACTGAAAATCCTGGCTGTCTCAGAACCTGACTCTGCCTTCGGAACACATTATTTCTCACGTGACGAAATCAAGGGGATGATGACGGTCATGCAGAAGGTCACGGCTGACATCATGGCAAGGACCGGGAACATGACCAAGTTCGACCCTAACGACCATTATGTGATGGATATGGCTGAAAGACAGATGCAGGCCATGTCCGAGATACGTGCCATGGTACGCCAGGGCGGAAATAAAGGGGAATGGTCTGGATGGAAAATAAAGATCGACTTCCAGGCCCGCAGCAAGGACGGGATCGATTACCGGGCTGAAAGGTGGTTCTTCCTGAATAAGGAAGGAAACACCATCTTCAGGACTTTTGAATTACCATTACCTTATAAAGACAAATGATGATGGATACTTATAAAATCAGAAAACTGAAAAACGAATATGTCTTCATTCACGACTATATCGAACAGAATATGTCGCTCCTGAATGACTTGACGGCAAGGTGTCTGTTCAGGGCCCTGATGGCTGTGGCATCACTTGATGACATCTCAAAATGGAGGGAGGCTTATGAGAAGACGTTCCCTTTGGTGCGTGACCCAAAGGAATCCCTGTCTCCTGATGCTTACGACCTTTTGGCCTCATTCAAAAGGAAACTGGTGGAGATGAGCAAAGAAGAACTGGAAGTTGCTGTCAAGGAAATCGTTTCCCTCAAAACTAAAAATTTTGCTGTTGATTTCAAAATGGACGTTCTTCTTCTGGAAAAAGAAACGGCTTCTCTTCAAAGAATCCATCCTGAGCATATCCTCATTTTCAAGGACATGATCGGTGAACAGATAGCTATCGGAAGGAATGCTGAAAGACTGTTCGAGGTGTTCGGGTGGCAGACGGCTACTATCGAGGTTGATGGCAGGAAAATAACTGCCATGCCGATACATCCCAAAGACAGCATGTTTCTTGATAAGCTGAAGGTGCTTGTCTCTGACACGAAAGCCAACATCGGCAACATCGGCTATGTAGACGAGATGGAATACGAGATGTCATATGCCCAGCAGACCATCGACTGCTTCAGGCAAGAACTTGGTGACAGGAAATACGTCCTGAATACGGGTGGCCTGGTTTTTCATTCCGTGAACAAGGGTGTCAATGAGAGAATCGAATTCCCCTTTATCTATATTTCTCGGGAAAAGATCGATCTGTACCGGTTAAACGCTTCCTCCTATATCCTTGTCGAAGGTAAAAGCTGGAATGTCAGCAGGGAGAATTTCATGGTTGTAGCCGATACGGCTGCATTTTTCAACTTCCTGTCGGACAACCGTGACAAGGAGGACTGGGAGAATGTCCTCAGTGAGGAGTACCAGAAGAGAGAACGGGAAAAGGCCGATATCCTCTTTCATGAATACATGGAGACCAAGCAGAACCATCAGGATGAGATCGTGCTCATGGTCAACAAAAGACTGGCTACCTCCTTTGGCAAGGATGCCGTCCGTTTGGCCAAGGCATTGAAGATTGGTCTGTGGTTCAGGAGCTTCAACCATATCAACAACGTCATTGTTCCAATGATACTCATTACCTCTGATATGTATGAATCCCTTTCAAAGGATATAAGAAGGCTCAATGTCTTTCGGGCTAAAGAACGGGAAGGGGTAAATATCCACATGATAACTTGCGTTCCAAGTTTCCTGAATGAGGGCCTGATGGCAGACGTTCCGTTCGTCCGGGCTGCCGTTTTCAAGATGAAGGATGGCGGATATGGCGTACGAGCCAGGCTGGAGGGCATAGAGCTACCTGTGGTCAGAATCCATGAGAATATGGCCCTTTTCTATTTAAGCCAGGAGGAGGGCATCGTCAAGGAGACGTGCCTCAATGCCATATTAATGCGGGCCTACTACTGCTCGAAAGTGATTTCAAGAAAATGCTTTTCTACTTAACAATTATAATAGATTTTAGGTAATAGTCATTTTTGAAAAGGGTTTCTGTCGGGATGACAGGGATCCTTTTTTCGTTTCCGCTCCCACCGGCATTGCTTTTTCTTTGCAAAGGTACAAAACAGTGAATACGTCAAGGAACACCTGTTATTTGCCTGTTTCTTGATAGCAGCCTTCCCATATGGTAATAAGGGTATTCCATCAACAACCATCCAAATTCCTTGCCTTTCATTCCCTCTCCCTTTTGTTTCCATGGCACGAAAAATCTAATCCCGGCGGTAGGAGCAAGCTCCTGAACCAAGAGGGAAAAAGATTAAAAAAAATGTCTAATTAAATCATTATTTGCTATGCACTCGAAAATTTTTCAAATTACGGAGAACAAGGTCGAACGTGACGACTACCTCGACGAGGACACACTGACCCAGGGAGACGGAAGCTTCTATGACTATTGTGGAAATATCTCGGAAGAGGACAGAAAGGAGATGATTGCCTGCCTCGTGAACCATGTGCTGCCGACGGGCATGTTCCGGCTTGTGGGCGATGACGAGATGGTCTATATGGGTGGTGCCGACTTGTGGAAAGAGAAATGGGTTAACGCCATCCATGACAAGGCGCTGCTGGTGAACACGGAGAATGTGATGGACTGGATAGGGGCTGCCTACCAACTGGAAAAGGAACTGGAGAACCCCTTGCATACGGACTTCCACTTCTACCTCTCTGAGGATAACGCCCAGTCGTATGCCGAACCGTCTAAGGAGTTCATGAAGATGGTGTGCGGCCTCGAAAAGGGTACTCACCTGTTCATCGGTGGGGTTATTGACTACCATTTCTAATCACTGCGGAGGGGAGCAATCCCCTCCCTAAACAAATCAAGACATGGATTACAGAAAAGACACGGATATGGTTTATCTGCACAGGTTGTGCGTGAACATCAGGAACGGCAATTTCAGTTGGCAACGCTATAAAGGGGGCGGAAGGTATTACGGCAGGGAGATAGCCGTCACTCCCTTGTTCTGCTCCTATGGCGAAATAGGCTACTCCGTCTATTTCCCTTACCAGTCCTCAATGCCTGAAATACAATATGACTGGGAAATGAAGGAACTTTCCGTCGATGACATGGACTGGAAGGAATACTTCTCCTCTGAGGAAGACAAATAGCTTGTCTGGAACCTGGTGAAGCCCCTGCCTGAATGGCGGGGCTTCACCTATCCCGTCTGGGCAACTATGGCGAGGCTGGAATATTGGAAGGGACTGATTTTTGTTTTTCTGAGGATGCGGACACCTTCCATTCAAAATGCGGACAAAACTCAGTCAAAACGGTTATTATATCCCGTATGGGTTCTTTGTCGGCTTCGGCCATCCGTCTCAGCCCCGATTATTCATAACTTTGTGTCTTGAAGCTATTGGCAGGAAGCAATGCCTGACATAAACGACAAATTTTTAATACTACAATGTTATGAAGCAAAAGAAACCTTATGTGAAGCCCCGGATAGAACTGCTGGCCGTTCAATCCGAGAGAAGCATCATGATTGCCGTATCAGGCAAGACAACTCCGGAAGAGAGCCAGGCAAAGGAGGGACTTTGGCCGGACGAAGAGGATGATAATCTATGGAATGGATGGAAACCAGACCTGTGGGATGATATTGATAACGATTAACCAAATATGTAATATGAAACAGATCATTACGTCTTTCATCCTGTTGATTGCAACAGGAGCATCAGCCGCCGTTAAGGACACTTTTACTATCGGCGACCTTCTTTATACCGTCCTGACAGAGAGCGGGAATACCGGCACCGTCTCGGTTAAGGCGACTTCAACGGAAATTGCTGGAAAGGTCATTATCCCTGAAAAGGTTAGTAATAAAGGTGTCGAATACACTGTGACACAAATCAAAGATCAGGGTTTCCGTGACTGCGTATCACTGACAAGTGTCAAAATACCAGAAACCGTCAATTACGTTGGAACATGTGGCTTCTACCATTGTGAGTCCTTGGACAGTCTTGTCTTTCCGAATGATGACCTGACATTCAGTTTTTGGTATGTCATGCAAGGATGTAAGAATCTCAGGTATGTAAAATTACCAGAGAATCTGAAACGGCTCAGCTACTTTATGTTTGCAGAGTGTGAGAACCTTGAATCTATTCGGATTCCAGAATCTTGTACGAGCTTTGATGAATATGCTTTCTTCCGCTGCTACAAGCTGAAGGAAGTGAATATACCCTATGGAGTGAAAAGCCTGGGCATGGCAGATTTTTATGAGTGCTATGAACTGGAGCACCTGGAGATACCGCCGACAGTCACATACATCGGAAAACAGGTGTTTACACGATGCAGGAAACTGAGAACCCTGGATCTCCCCAATTCGGTGACACAGTTCGGATGGCAGACCTTCGAGGAATGTACTTTACTGAAACACCTGACCTTCCCTTCTCACCTGAAGAACATTAGGGATGGTGGTTGCCTTGAAAAATGCTCGGGACTCACGGAGGTCACTATTCCAGCAGAAATAGAAGACTTTCCTAGCGGCCTGGGTGTCTTATCGAGACTGAAGTCAATCTTTATCATGGGGGATTCCATCCCAACAGGACTGCAGTATTATAGCAGGAAGAATTACGTGACCATCTATGTAAAGAAGTCGGTATTTGAGGAAAGATATTCCTCCGGTACATGGAATGGATACAAGGTTTCCTATAAGATTCCTGTGACCATGTCGCACAAGTACCAGACCCTGTGCAGGGATTTCGACATGGATTTCTCGGACGAGTCTGTGACAAACGGATGCAAGGTGTATCTGGCTTCCGGCATCAATGCCTCTCATACGAATGTATCAGTGACTCCCATCAGTTATGTGCCCTCACGGGAAATGGCCAATGTGGAGGGGTATACAGGGATGGATACGTACAACGGTATCATCATTGAGGGAAAGCCCTATAAAACCTATTACTATAAGATTGGGGAAAAGGACTATTCCAAAGGGAATGAGCAAATCAAGCTTCCTGACGACCAGGTGAACCTGCTCGTTGGAGCGGAACAGGAAAAATGGGTGACAACGGAAATGGAAGATGACTTTGGCGACACCTTCCTTACCTATGGCATGTATGACGATAAATTCAGACGATACATCTCCGATGGGTATATCAATTATAACCGGGCTTATCTTAGAATACCGGCAAACGGCAATGCCGCGGCAAAGGAACTGGGATTCATCTCAGACCCTTTGCCCGACATCCCGACAGGGATTAATATTCCTGTCCGGGATCTGAACGGCATGCAAGGCTATGACCTCAATGGCAGGCCAGTCAGGAAACCTGCCAGGGGAATCTACATCATAAAAGGAAGAAAATTTTCTTTTATACGGTAAATAATTAGACTAATATGATTCTTACAGAGCTTTGTCGTGTGGACAAGGCTCTGTTTTTATTCCCTGAAAGCCGTGTCCCTGACACTGTCATCTGCAAGCGGATGGCGGTATCAGGAACACCGCTTTCACCTTCCTTCGGGACTCAGGAAGGCAAGGGAGAGCGGTCGAACACCTGTGGAGGGAATCCCCACCACACTCCCCACGGAACAGGGACACTCCTCACGCTCCGGGCTATGACGGCATCGGCGCCATGCTCATCCTCACGCGACGGCCAGCAGGTCTGCGGCTGTCACTCATACGGATTTCGGATGGTCTGCCCACGCTGTCATGGCCCACGGCGAGGAAAGTCCCTTTCCCTTGTGTCTTATCCTACCTTCGACGTTACGGCATGTACGGCATTTACACCCAGATGGCGAGAAAATGCTGTAGATGCCGTAACTATCCATTATCTGTTTCTTGTGCACATGCTCCCGTCGGGGATTTGCTTTTTACCCTGCAAAGGTACCTCACGTCAGCTGGACGGCATCGGTTTTCATTCGGAACACATCGGAAATCTTCCTTTCAGAGCAGGCTTTGAAAGCGTATTTCCGACATTTTCAGCACAAACCTTCCGAATGCCGTGCGGCTGACGTGGCCTTTTGTGCGCAGCGTAAAAAGCAATTCCCTGACGGATGGAGCAAGGCTCCAGAACAAAAGGGAAATAAATAAGTTGAACCTTTAATTCTATTGAGTATGCCAAATTGGTGCTTTGCCTCTTATGTGATAGAGGGTGAGAAAAAAGAGATTGACGGGCTGGAACAGATGATGAGAAAGCTCGACAGCATGGAGAAACCGGCTGTGGAAAATGGTTTCGGGACAAAATGGCTCGGCTGCCTCGTCCATGAACTGGGGGGCAACTGGGAAGAGATTCGCTGCCGTGGCTCGTGGAGTGAACTGGAACGTGTGGACGATTCCACCATCAGATTCAATACGGAAACGGCGTGGGCTCCCTGCAACGAGACATTTGACCTCATCTGCAGGCGCTTCCCCTCCCTGCGGTACTATTATTCCTCTGAGGAACCGGGCATGTGCGAGTATTGGACGAACGACAAGGAGGGGAAACACTTTCCCGACCGCTTCTACATTGACCTTTGTACCCCGAAAGAGGAATATGACTGTGAGTATTTCAGGACGCTCGACGATGCCCTGAGATGGCTGCGAGAGAACTACTCGAAGGACATCAGCAGCAAGGAGGACGTGGAAAGACTCTGCGAACAGTGGGAAGAGAAGTCTCCAGATGCCTTCTGCTATCTGTATGAGTACAGGATAGACGAGAAATGAGACTGACATGGAACCCTGCTGACCTCGGCAGGGTTTCGGTCGCTCCCGTTGGTCGCGTCCTCGGACGATCCGTTCAGCATCGCCCGTGAAGAACGGTTTGGGAAGCGAAGTGACGCTTCCCAAACTCATTATTTCTTCTTGTAACGAGAGACAGGCTTGCTCTTTTGAGAACAGGTATTTGTTGAGACTATCTTATGGTGACAATCGTCCTTGGAGACAGTATCTATAATAACAAGTATCTGTTGTTTCAGTTCCCTTAGAAACTGCTCTTGGTCATACCTGCCCTGTTCTATCTCACGGAGCTTTTTCTCCCATCTTCCCGTCAGCTCACAGCTTTTGAGCAGTTCTGACTTGATGGTGCCGATCAGGGAAATACCAGTTGATGTGGGTATGAGATCACGTTTCACCCGATTGACGTAACCTCGCTTGCAAAGGGTCTCTATAATACCGGCACGGGAAGAGGGCCTTCCAATTCCATTCTGCTTCAAGGCATCCCTCAGTTCCTCGTCCTCAACGAACTTTCCGGCTGTTTCCATGGCACGAAGAAGGGTGGCTTCTGTGTAGGGCTTAGGAGGAACAGTCTTTTTCTCTTCCAGTTGTGGAGCATGGCTTCCCTGTTCTCCCTTGGCAAATCCTGGGAGTGTCCTTGCCGCTTCTTCCTGTTCATCATCCCTTTCAGGAACAAGGACTTCCTTCCAACCAGGTCGGACAACTTCTTTTCCTGTTGCTTTAAATTTGATGTCCTGGCTATGTGCCATGACTGTCGTGGACATATAGGTGCAGTCATCATAAAAAACACTGATGAACCGTAGTGCGATGAGCTCATAGACCTTTTCCTCT
>JBGUQW010000024.1:0-2452 GCA_045131435.1 Prevotella sp. | reverse complement strand
GAAGCCGCTGATAGTGAAGGGTGCCCGACAGATTGGCAAGACGGAGAGCATCAGGGCATTCGCAAAGGCCAACTACGAGTCGGTCATCGAGATTAACTTTGTGCTACAGAAGAAATTCAGGGCTATCTTTGACGCTGGCTACGAGGTAGAGACCATCATCAAGAACATCTCGCTGATGGAGCCAACGTGGCGGTTTATCCCACAGAAGACGCTGATATTCTTCGACGAACTGCAGAAGTGTCCCGATTGCGCCACCTCGTTGAAGTCGTTCTGCCAGGACGGAAGGTACGACGTCATCTGTAGTGGCTCGCTGATGGGCATCTATTATGAGGAAATAGAAAGCAACGCTGTGGGCTTTAAGGATGACTTCGACATGTTCTCGATGGACTTCGAGGAGTTTCTTTGGGCCAAGGGCTATCAGCCAAAACAGATTGAAGATATGTACCGCCACATGGTGGAGCTGAAGCCGTTTTCACAACTGGAGATGGACACCATTATGGATGTGTTCCGCGACTATATGAGCCTGGGCGGGATGCCGGAAGTGGTGAAGATGTACATCGACAACGGCCACTTCGGAGGCACCTTGGAACTGCAACGGCAACTGCTGAAGGACTACGAGGAGGACATCACGAAGTACGCCAAGCAGACGGACAAAGCAAAGCTGTTGGCCGTCTATAGCCACATCTCCACCTTCCTGGCGAAAGACAACAAGAAGTACCAGATCACGAAGATTGCCAAGGGCGCGAGGAACCGGGAATATGTGGGTGCCGTCGATTGGCTGAAGGAGGCGGGTGTCATCAACGTGTGCTACTGTCTGAACAACGTGGAGCTGCCGCTGAAGGGCAACTACATGGCCGACTACTACAAGTTGTATTATCACGACACGGGCCTGCTCATAGCATCATTAGACGAGGAGGCACAGGAAGACCTGCGTGCCAACAAGAACTTCGGTACCTACAAGGGGGCAATATACGAAAACATTGTCGGTGAGATGCTGCGCAAGTCGGGCTACGAGCAGTTGTATTTCTACAAGCGCGAGAATCCCGCACTGGAAATGGACTTTTTTGTTCGTGATGCCAATTCGTTGATACCGGTGGAGGTGAAGGCAAAGGACAACGCCACGGCCTCGCTGAACAATCTCATTAAGCGGGATTCCTATCCCGACGTGAAGTACGGCATCAAGCTGGGCTACAAGAATATCGGGTGGAACGGGCAGTTTTACACTTTCCCGTATTTCCTCACCTTCCTGCTGAAGCGGTTTTTGAAAGAACGAGAGAATGGTAACGAATAAAGCAACTGTAAGGAGTTAGTAGATAAACTTGTAAAATATGGCATACACATATAAATATCCAAGACCTGCAGTTACAGCAGACTGCATCGTGATAACGAGGGAGGCAGAGCCGAAGGTGCTGCTGATACAGAGAGGGGATGAACCTTTCAAGGGTGGATGGGCATTTCCCGGCGGTTTCATGAATATGGACGAAACCACAGAACAGTGCGCTGTTAGGGAGCTGGAGGAAGAGACTGGACTAAGACTGTCGAATGTGCATCAGATTGGAGCATATTCCAAGGTTGACCGTGACCCAAGGGGAAGAACCGTCACTGTCGCTTATCTGGCTATCGTTGATGGACCTATTGCGGTCACTGGTCAGGATGATGCCGCTAAGGCAGAATGGTGGCCACTGTCGGCTCTGCCACATCTGGCATTCGACCACTATGACATCATGCAGAATGCGATAAGGGTCTATAACGACCTCATGAAATGAAGTTAACACTTCTCGCTGATCATACAAATAAGCATGTATCTGTCCGCTCCTGCAAACAAACAGAAGCGGACAGCACAGAGAGGGAATCATGATTCTTCTTTGAAGAATGAGCCTACAGGCATGGCGGCATCTTCGGCAACACAGCAGTTGTAACGTTCGCGGCTGCGACGTTCGCGAGCGAACATGGCCTTGGTGCCGGCTTCGTCCTGTTGGAACTCCAAGTGCTCGTCGATGGCGAAGGAATGGGCCATGGTCTCTACGTCAAGGTTGTCGGTACCGATGAGCGTGAAGGTCCAACTCTGCTTCTTCAGCTTCTCAATCATCGTGCGGATCATCTTCAGCGTCCATTCCTCGCTGCTGTTCTCTTCGCCGTCGGTGATGATGGTTACTAGCACGTGGTCGCCATCCTCAATCTGGGCATTGACTTTTGATATGCCCTTACCGATGGCATCGTAGAGCGGTGTGCCGCCACCAGGACAGTAGGCTTTCCAGTCCAAATCCTTAGTCTGCGCTGCTGACGTGTTGTCGTAGTGCCACGTGGTGTGACCTGTGTCGAAGGTGAGCAGGGTGACGAACTGTTCCTGCTCAGGAAACTTCTCCTGCATCTTGCGGACGGTCTGCAGGGTTTCGTTCATGCCTACAAAGGCTCGTTTGCGGATAACCTCCATGCTGCCGCTCTCATCGAC
>JBGUQW010000023.1:0-1920 GCA_045131435.1 Prevotella sp. | reverse complement strand
TAGCGGTTGCCGTCCTCGTCCATGAGATAGGATGATGAGACAAATTGGAAACTCTGTCCCTTGGAGTACTCCATTGTGAAATGTACGGTTGTCGCTGTGTCTCTGAAGATAACTTCGCGGGCTTTCAGTTCGCCGTTCGACACATTTACGCAGGCCATTGCCACGGGGTTCTTGATGGTCTTGAATGTCTTTGCCTGCCCCGCCACTGCGACGAGGGCGAGCAGGATGGTGATGATGATTTTCTTGTTCATAACTGGTTATTTAACTGAAATGTTACGGATAACAAAAGCACCCTCGCCGTCGCCTTCCTTGAAGTCGAAGATTTCGGGAATTGTCTCGAACGGTTCGAAGGTTAGCGTGAAGTTGCTGTAGTACATATCTCCCATGATGCCCTCCGTAGCTGAGGACGCTTTCACCTGGGGATAACTGTTCTCATCGAGCTTGATGCCGTCGGCAGTTGTCACCTTGTATTTCTTACCATTTGCTATGATGTAGGAATCACCGACAATGCGGAACCAGTAGTCTTTCTTCCCATAGTAACGAAAAGCAACGGTCGTACTTTCAGAACTGACATCTATATGGCGGACTGCCAATGACAGGTTGGCGCTGTTGTCCTGCTTGGGGCCACTGATGGCCTCGGCCATTCCTAAGAACCAGCCTATGCCGTAACCTACATTCTTCAAAAGGATACGACCGTCAGGCGACAGGAGTACATAGTATGGTATGGCGTCTTGGTCGCAATAGTGGCTTTCAACGCCTCCCTTGCCCATCTTTCCGTCGCTCCAGTTCTTCCATATAATCTTTTTGCTCCAGTCGTTCTCTTTCCATGCTGAGGTGTTGTCTTGATTGATGCCAATGATTTCCAGTCTATCTTTCATCCATGCATAGATCTCTCGCATTTCCGGCTCTGCCATGCGGCATGGGCCACAGCCAAGGCTCCAGAAGTCGAGCAGTACATAGCGGCCATCCGCGAAGGCCTCTGAAAGACGATGCGTGTTGCCTTGCATATCGAAGAGTTCGGCATCAACAAACTCTTCCCCCACCTGCTGAACATGTGCAGGATAGACGAATGCATGTATCATTGCAAGTTCCTTCTCAAATCCCTTCGGAGCACGTGCTGCTGTAGATGCTTCCAACTCTTTGAGTTGTTGCATATAGGGGAAATCGTTCATGTTCTTTGCCATACGTGCTACTCCCTCCAACTTAGTCAGCGATGCGGCATCTACGGGCAACGACGGCAGAATGTCCATTGTCTGTTTGAGGATTTTCATATGGACAGGCAGCATCTTGTTCCAGGAAGCGTCATCCAAATCAATTAGCAGGTATTCTCTGATGGCATCGCTGTTATGTTCCATAATCCTGTTGATGGTCTGTTGCTCTGGCACCGGGCTATCCACTTTCCATAAAGGATGGAGGCAGTCCGTACCCGTCAGGCTTACAGTAACACCAGGACTTAGAAAGAGCGTTGACAAGTAGTTGGGACAGCCTTTACCCCAGAGGAACAAAGAACTCTTAGTGAGCTTCTCCACGGGAACACTAAGCATGAAGCGTCCACCGAAGACGGTGTCTGATGCCACACTCACATTGTCGACATAAATGTTTACTACCGTGCTGTCTTCCAACGCGGGTGAATAGCCCTTGACGATTGCAGTCTTTTGGGGCTGTGCCTGCCCCATAATTGCGACGAGGGCAAGCAGGACGGTGATGCTGGTTTTCTTGTTCATTGTTCAGCTTTCCTTTTATGATGTTATGATAATAGCGTGCTACAGCGGTATCGCGCGAGCGGTATTGTCGCTGAATATCGCTCCGATGACGTAGTAATGGGGCGAGTGATTGAAATATTCACTTTCCATGATGTTCTCTTCCGTCAGTTCCTTCTCTCCGCAGAAACGACATATCTTATAATTGGAATCCCACCAG
>JBGUQW010000022.1:0-4367 GCA_045131435.1 Prevotella sp. | reverse complement strand
AATTCGTAGTCGAAGTTGTAGAAGCCTTGCAATTGCAGATCGTCGCGGACACGGCGGCAGTCGGGGGTGATGGTTTCGTAGTGGGGGATGCCGTTGAAGTGGAAAAGTTCCTGCATACGGGCAAAGCCGTCGTAGGTGAGGCAGATGTTTACCTCGTCGGACAGCCACTCATCGATATATTTGTGGTAAGCTTCGCTACCCTCGGCGGTGCGCTCCTCGGCAATGAAGATGAGCTTTACATCATCGCGCTTGGCAATCTCAGCCCGCTTGTCCTTGCTGCTCTGTATGGCCGAACGGCAAGGACCGCAGCCCATCCCCCAAAAGTCGATAAGGAGATACTTGCCGGGATACTTTTCGCAGAGATGTCGGATAAGGTCGGCCATCAGGCCATCGGGCAGAGGCGATGAGAGCTCGGTCTGCGCCATCTTGTGGGCATAGAACTGCTCAGCCTTCTGGTGGACGTAGGGGTGGGCAAATGTGGAAAGATAGAGAGGCATCATATTGCTGGGTGTCCTCATGCTGGCTACGCTTTCCTCTCGTTCTGCAACCGTTTTTGTCGTGTCGGCGAGGATGCGGGGAATGACATCCTCGTTGTTGCGCCAGTAATTGAAACCGCTTAGCATATCTTTGTATGCGCAAAGTTGTGCCATCAGATTGTCGTGTTCGCTACCCATGAGTTCTTTCAATGCAGTGTAACCTCCAGCAAGCTCTTTCTTCTCGTTTTCGACATTAGCCACAACACCGCCATTTTCGTCCTCAATGTCTTTGTATTTGCCGATGCGAACGGGCTGTGCGAACTGCATGCGGTTGAGCAGATGGGAATAGTCGCTGCTGACAAAGAGCAGGGGATTGTCAAAGTCGATGCGCCGCAGCTGGTAGTAGTTCTTATAGTCGAAAAGCTTCTGCCACTCCACGCTGTCGAGAATTTCAGTATGGTACGCGCCATCGCGCACCTCCTGTTTCATCAGGGCAAACTCGCGGTTCATAGCGTAGGACATGTAGCTCTCTGCAAAACTCGTCTGCATGTCGGCCAAAGCCAAATGCATTTCCATCGGTGTGTAGTGTTCACGTCGGCTCACGGTTTGCAGACAGTACATCGCGTTCTGCCAAACCTTGTCAGCCAGAGTGTTTGCCTCGTCGAACTTGCCTTTGCAACGGCTCAAGGGGATAAGGACATCGGTAATCGAACCGCTGGTGCGGAGCCACCTTTCAACGTCGCGACTGCTACCGTTGTTATAGACACAGACGTACCTGCCATTATCATCCTTGCGCACGGTGATGTCGATGGTCTCGCCGGGACGTGCATAAAATGGCATTTCACTGAAACCAACCTTCGACTCCATCGTATAGAACGTTTGGCAAACGGGGTAGCTGGCCTGGAACTTCTTGCAGAACGTACCGTCGTCAGCGATGTCGAGCACCAGCGTCGCATCGTCCTTCTCGAAAACATCCTCGAAGTAACATTCCATCGACGTGAATCCGAACTGCTCGGCATTGTAGGCTTCAATGCGGCCTTTCACCGTGATGGTGTCGGTCTTGAACCAGTCCTCGGGCACTGTCCACGGATTAGCATCGGCGAATTCCTGCACCGTAGGTACTTTCAGTTTTGTCTTCTTATCGTGGATGCCTAACAGCTTGAATGCTCTGTTTCCGTCACCCTCGATGAAGTCGAATATCTGCATCTTCTTCGGCAAAGGCGCGAAATGCATGATAAACTCGGTGATTCCACTCTCTGGTGACTGCACCCATGTGTTGAGTTTCAGTCCCTCGGCAGAGCGCAATGGGTAGCGGTTGCCGTCCTCGTCCATGAGATAGGATGATGAGACAAATTGGAAACTCTGTCCCTTGGAGTACTCCATTGTGAAATGTACTGTGGTTGCTGTGTCTCTGAAGATAACTTCGCGAGCTTTCAGCTCACCGTTCGCCACATTCACGCAGGCCATTGCCACGGGGTTCTTGATGGTCTTGAATGTCTTTGCCTGCCCTGTCATTGCAACGACGGCAAGCAGGATGGTGATGATGGTTTGCTTGTTCACGTTTATTTCAATTTATTTGTTGTCTGGGAAAATCTCTTCGAGTTTCGCTTTCAGTTCGTCCATACTTAGACCACGGGCGAGAATGGTGCCGTCGGGGGCAAAGAGGATAGTTTCAGGGATGGTAACGAAACCGTATGCCTTTGCAGCTTTGTCTTGGGTGTTGAGCAGTTGCGGGTAGGACAACTGATATTTGTCAATGGCTTGGCGTGACTTCTCAGCGTCTTCATTGACAGGAATGCCAAGCACGGTCAGACCGTGACTTGCGTATTGCTGGTGAATTTGTTTCAAGACGGGGAGCTCTGTAATGCACGGTGGGCAGGTCGTGCCCCAAAAGTTCATGACAACGTAATTGCCACGACCTACATAATCGGACAGTTTGAACGTCTTACCGTCAACGTCTGCTTCTACGTCCACGAACTTACATCCTACGCTTGTCGAGGATGCCGCTTCCTGCAAGGGCTTGCAGTTCTTGGAATAATCGTCAAACAGTTTGGGATTCTTCTTTAGCCAAGGAACCATCCTTTCTGCCAACGAAAGCCATTCCGCTGGCTGTATATAATTGATGGCACCTTCACGCAGCAGATAATAGCCTAACACGTCAGAGTCGTGGCGGGTGATGATGTCTTTCGCCACATCCGCTATTTGCTGGGATGCCTCGGCATCTAATTTGACAGTAAATTTAGTCTGCCCGCTTCGTAACTTGCGCATCATCAACTCTCCGTTTGCCTGTTGTACTGCACTCTGGAATTTTGTGTAGTCTTCGCAAAGAGGCGTACCACTAAGCAGTGGATGAATAGAGGAAACGTTCTCAATGCGTGTAGTTCCACCGCCTAAGAATATAGGATAGATAGGAGGTCTCGAATCACCCCAAAGATAGCAAATAGCGTAATCCGGGATAGTCCCCTCAATTGGTTCTATCTTGCCATTTACGACATGGATAGAATCAATGAGCACGTTATTAAAATTGTCTCTGACCTCCATTCTGTCAGAGATGTCACTATTACCGATGTTTCCTTCCAATCGGTAGTGTACTTGTGCCTGCCCCGCCATTGCAATGAGGGCGAGGAGGATAGTGATGATGGCTTTCTTGTTCATTATTTATTTCGATTTATTTGTTATCGGGGAATATCTCTTCGAGTTTCGCTTTCAGTTCGTCAACGCTGTTAGGCACAGCGATGATGGTGCCGTCACGGTCGATGAGAAATAGGGCACTATTTTGAGTGCCGTGTTTACGGAATACGCCGAACTCGTCATCAATGTCAACAAGGCAGGGCCAAGGAAAGGCATGACGCTCGACGGCCTTACGCATGGCATCTGTGGACTTGAATTCGTGGGCAAGGCTGAACACGTTCAGGCCACGATTACTATACTGTTCATATAGGGGGATGATGTCGCAGGCGTCGCGGATGCAGGGCGAGCACCACGAGGCCCAGCAGATGACGAGCGTCAACTTGTCCTTGTAGTATTCAGAGGCGCGGACTTGCTGCCCGTCCATCGTGCGCACATCGTAGTCGTTGTACTTTCGCCCGCAAATCTGATAGCCCACAGCCTCCTGCCCGGCAATGCGCTGATGCACAGGGTGGTCAGGATAGAGTGCGGTGTATTGGTGGTGGTAGATGTCGAGCATAGCGGCGAGGCCAGTGTCGTTGAAGTGGAAACCTTTGAGCCGCCCGTCGAGTTCGAACAGGAAACCGAGCATCGGGTGGGCTTTGTAATAGTGGAGCGTCCATTGGTGGTATTCGTATTCCAGTTCCGCCATCTTCTGCTTGTCGTTCTCGTCCAGTTGCTCATAGGCAGACGTGAATTTTACTTTGGCGGCTTGCTCCATAGCATGCCACGCCTGATATTCCTTACCTGAGGATTGAATGTCGAACTTGTCGCCGTCAAGCCGGATGGTAATGGTCGCGCCGTCCTCCACGAAGAATTCTCCTGAACGGAGGGTCATGCCCTTCTCCATCACCTCGCCGAAGTCCACGATGTGCCATCGCTCTATCTGTTCGTCCATCACGTCGCACTCAAAGCGTCCGTTCTTCAATACAGGTCGCAGCGTACTGTTCTTCGGGTCTTCGCCGTCGCGGTATATCCTCAGTTCCACGGGTATTGTCCCTTCATCCACCGTGCCAATGACGTGACACCTCACTTGCCCCTGACCCGCCACTGCAACGAGGGCGAGCAGAATGATGATGATGGTTTGCTTCATAATCATTTCGTTTTATTGTTATACCTTTATATTATATATACGATGTTTTCGCGGAAATATCCCGTTCGGGGCATTCACGTCATGCTGTAACCGCCTCCGAGAGTCATTCCGAGCCACAAAGTTACAAAAAG
>JBGUQW010000021.1:0-14053 GCA_045131435.1 Prevotella sp. | reverse complement strand
CGTAGCTATCATGGGTGGTTCTAAGGTATCTTCAAAGATCGGTATCATCGAGAACCTGCTCGGTAAGGTTGATAAGCTCATCCTCTGTGGTGGTATGACCTACACCTTCGCCAAGGCTCACGACGGCGAGATTGGTGATTCTATCGTTGAGCTCGACAAACTGGATGTAGCTCTGGGCGTCGAGGCTCTGGCCAAGAAGAACGGCGTTGAGCTCGTGCTGGGTTCTGACTGCACCGCTACCAATGGTCTCGACTTCGATACGATGACCGTAAAGCCCGGTGCTGAAATCATCACCTGTCCTGCCAACAAGGTTCCTGCTGGTTTCGAGGGTGTTGATGCCGGTCCTGCTTCTCAGGAGGACTTCCGCAAGGCTATCGAGGGTGCCAAGACCATTCTGTGGAACGGTCCTGCCGGTGACTTCGAGTGCGACATCTTCACCGCTGGTTCACGCGCCAGTGGCGAGGCTATCGCCAAGGCTACTGCTGAGGGTGCCTTCTCTCTGATTGGTGGAGGCGACTCTGTAGCTTGTGTCAACAAGTTCGGTCTGGCCGACCAGGTTTCTTACATCTCAACTGGTGGTGGTGCTCTGCTCGAGGCCATCGAGGGTAAGGTGCTTCCTGGTGTTGCAGCTATCAAGGGTGAGTAATCTGATCTGAAGATTGCATTATTCCATACGAGCGGAGACGGTGTCACAGCTGTTTCCGCTCTTTTGTCTTAAAAAAAATATTAATAATTTGGTTTTTCATTCGATTTGCACTACCTTTGCATCGTTTTATAAGAAAAAGAAGATGAGAAAGATATTGTTCGTCTCACTGATTCTGGCAGCCTCCTGCATCGTCCCTGTACAAGCTCAGGAGTTGCAGGTGAAAATCAACATCAACAGCCAGCAGGTAGAGGGCGCCGACAAGAGCGTCTTCGAGAACCTGCAACAGACCCTGCAGCAGTTCATGGACGACCGCCAGTGGACTGAGCTGCAGTTCCAGAAGAACGAGCGCATCGTCTGCAACTTCAACCTCACCGTCACCAAGTACGACAAAGCCAACAACCGCTTCGAGTGCACGGCCTTGATCCAGGCCAACCGCCCTGTGTACAACTCGGCTTACAACTCCACCTTATATAATAATAAGGATGCCGACTTCAACTTCGAGTTTGTACAGTTCGACCAGCTGAACTTCAACGACGAGGTCATCGACAACCAGCTGACGGCACTGATGGCCTACTACGCCTATCTCATCATCGGCCTCAACCTCGACTCGTTCTCGCCCCTCGGAGGTACCGACATCCTGCAACGCTGCATGCAGCTGACGAACAACGCTCAGGATCTGGGCTTTACAGGCTGGAAGGCGTTCGAGACTTCGCGCAACCGTTTTGCCATCATCAACGACTATCTGGACGAGGCCATGAAGCCATTCCGTCAGCTGCAGTACGACTACTACCGTACAGGCCTCGACGAGATGGCCACCAATGCCGAACGCGGACGCACCAATGTGACCACTGCCCTCGAGAATCTGAAGAAGGCCCACGAGGACAAGCCGCTGAGTCTGCTGCCACAGATATGGACGGACTACAAGCGCGACGAGCTGGCCAACATCTACAAGGGTAAAGGTACTGCCAAGGAGAAAGAGGCCGTCTACGATATTCTCTTCAACATCAACGCCTCGCAGAACGATGCGTGGGAAAAAATCAAGCAATGATTACACATCTATACATCAAGAACTTTACGCTGATTGACGAGCTCGACATCGAGCTGTACTCCGGTTTTTCAGTCATTACTGGTGAGACGGGAGCAGGAAAGAGCATCATCCTCGGAGCCATCGGGCTGTTGCTGGGGCAGCGTGCCGACTCGAAAACCATCAAGCAGGGAGCCGACAAGTGCGTCATCGAGGCCCACTTCGACCTCTCGCGCTACGACATGCGACCACTGTTCGATGAAAACGAGATAGAGTATGACGACACCGATACCATCGTGCGTCGTGAACTGACAGCCTCCGGCAAAAGCCGTGCCTTCATCAACGACACCCCTGTACCCTTGACTGTACTCAAGGAATTGGGCGAACAGCTGATGGACGTCCACTCTCAGCACCAGAACCTGCTACTTAACAAACAAGACTTCCAGCTCAACGTCGTCGACATCATCGCCAAGGATGCCAAGGAGCTGGCAGACTACCAGCAGACCTACGGTGAACTGCAAACGGCCAAGGAGCAGCTACAGAAAATGAAGGATGACATCGAGCGTAACAGCCAGAACTTGGACTTCCTGCAGTTCCAATACGACGAGCTGACCAATGCCCGTCTGACGGAAGGTGAACAGGAGGAGCTGGAGCAGCAGAGCGAGACCATGGAGCATGCCGAGGACATCAAGAGTGCTCTCTACGAAGCTGACAATGCCCTGTATGGCGACGTCGGTGGTGCTGTCAGCGGTGTTCGTACAGCCATGAATGCCCTCAGTGGCATCAGTAAGGTAATGCCCCAGACAGCAGAGCTGGCTGAACGTCTGAACTCCTGTCATATCGAACTGAAAGATATTGCCGACGAGGTCAGCAGCCTATTGGAAAGCACCGACTTCGACCCCTCAGAGCTGGATCGCATCAACGACCGTCTGGATAAAATCTACGACCTGGAGAAGAAGTATCATGTGGATACTATCGAGGAACTCCTTGCCAAACGCAACGAGCTTCAGCAGCAGCTGAACAACATCGAGAACAGCGACGAGGCCCTTGCCGAACTGGAAGCCAAATGCCAAAAACTGACAGCTGCCAGCCAGAAGCAGGCCGACGTCCTTACCAAGATGCGCCAGAAGTCGGCCAAGGAGATTGAAAGACAGCTGCAGCAGCGACTGGTACCGCTGGGCATGCCCCATGTGCGCTTCGAGGTGGCGGTCACTGCTGGTGAGCTCAACAAGAACGGACAGGACAATGTCAGCTTCCTCTTCTCGGCCAACACCTCCACCCCACTCCAACCTGTGTCGCAGGTGGCATCGGGAGGTGAGATTGCCCGTGTTATGCTGTCGTTGAAGGCACTCATCAGCGGTGCCGTGAAACTGCCCACCATCGTCTTCGACGAGATAGATACAGGCGTCAGCGGAAAGATTGCCGAGAAGATGGCTGAGATGATGCAAGAGATGGGACACCAGGAACGTCAAGTTATCTCCATCACCCACCTGCCCCAGATTGCAGCCCTTGGCAGCCACCACTATCGTGTGTCGAAAGAAGAGACGCCACAAGGCACCAAGAGCCAGATGCAGCAGTTGACCAACGACGAGCGCATCCGCGAGATAGCCCAGATGCTCAGTGGTAGTGAGATTACTGAAGCAGCCATCGCTAATGCAAAGCAGCTGCTAAAATTTGAACGTTGAACATTGAACATTGAACATTGAAATCATGAAACGACTATCTTTATTCTTTATTCTTTTCTCTTTATTCTTTAGCACCACAGGTGCGCAAAGTCCGTCGTGGGCCAAAAAGGCTGCTGGGGCTGTATTTACGCTGAAGACCTTCGGAGCCGATGGTAATCTGCTGGCCAGCAGCAATGGTTTCTTCACCAGCGAGAACGGTGAGGCCGTCAGTTGCTACACGCCTTTCAAAGGTGCCCAACGTGCCATCGTCATCGACGCTCAAGGCAAGGAATGGCCAGTAGAGTGCATGATTGGCGCCAACGACATGTACGACGTTGCCAAGTTTCAGGTGTCTGCCAAGAACCCCGTGACGCTCCCGATGTCCAGCACTCAAGCCTCCACCGGGGCTACCGTATGGTTGCTGCCATATAGTGCCAAAAAGGCGCCTGTCTGCACACAAGGCTCTGTCAGCCAAGCAGAAAAGTTCCAGCAAGTCTACGACTACTACACTCTTAATATGACTGGCGACGACCAGTATGCAGGCTGTCCCGTACTAAACAACGAAGGACAGATTATCGGTATGCTGCAGCCTTCTATGGGCGGACAGACAACGACGAGCTATGCCGTCAGTGCCAAATTTGCAGCCGATATGACCATGAAGAGCCTGAGCATCAACGAACCTGCCCTGCGCTCCATCGCCATCGCCAAGGCACTGCCCTCCAACTACGACGAGGCGCTGGTAGCCCTCTACATGGGTGCTTCAGTGATGGACGAGGTGCAGTACGACGCCTATATCAACCGTTTCATCCAACAGTTCCCGAATGCCTCCGACGGCTACATCTACCGAGCCCGAAACCATGTGGCCCGCGAGAACTTCAGTGCTGCCGATAACGACCTGAAGCAAGCTGTCCAGGTGGCTGACAAGAAGGATGACGCCCATTTCCAGTATGCCCAGATTATCTTCCAGAAAGAAATCTACCAGCAGGACAAGCCCTTTGCCCCCTGGACCTTGGAGCGTGCCCTGGAAGAATCGAAGGAGGCCTACCAATACAATCCACAGGCCGTCTATCGACAGCAGCAGGCACAGATACTCTACGCCATGCAGAAGTATGGCGACGCCTTCACCATCTACGACGAATTGTTGAAGGGTGAGATGCGCAGTGCCGAGACCTTCTATGCCGCTGCCCAGTGCAAGCTGCAGCAGGATGACAAAAAGGGTGCTTTAGCACTTTTGGACAGTGCCATGACCACCTTTACACGACCCTATACTAAGACGGCATCGCCCTATCTGCTTGCACATGCAGAACTATGCATGGAGTGTCGCCGTTACCAACTGGCCCTCAACGACATGGAGGACGTGGTAACCCTCGAACCCAATAATGCAGAGCTGTGGGCGCAGAAGGCCAGCTACGAGCTGCGCGTCAACCTGTTTGACAAGGCCCTCGAGAGTGCCAATGCTTGTCTGCGTCTGGCTCCCGGCGAAAGCGCGGGCTACCTCATGTCTGGCATTGCCCTGTGTCAGAAGGGCGACAAGCAGCAAGGACTGCAGAACCTGCAGAAAGCGAAAGAGCTTGGCGACAGCCAAGCCCAGACGTTTATCGATAAGTATAGTAAGTAAGTAAGGTGATGGGTGATGGGTGATGGCTAACAGCCATCAGAACGGAACGGGACCGTCCTGAGGTTCCATCGTGAATGGTGATCCGCCGTCAACAGGAGGCTGGTCACCATTTACTTTGCTGCCCAGAATTTCACCACCATTGCTATTGGCATTGCTCTTCCTGCCAAGCTGTCCGTCCTCCGGATTCTCGAAGCGCGTAAACTCACCACGGAACGTCAGCAGCACATCGCCAGTCGCACCCTTACGGTGCTTGGCAATGATAATCTGCGCCATGCCGTGCAGGTCACGGCCGTTCTCGTCCTGATAGATGTGGTAATACTCCGGACGGTGCACAAACAGCACCATATCGGCATCCTGCTCGATGGCTCCCGACTCACGCAGGTCACTCAGCTGGGGACGCTTACCCTCCAGACCCTCACGGCTCTCGACACCACGGTTCAGCTGCGACAGCGCCAGGATGGGAATATCAAGCTCCTTGGCCAGACCTTTCAGCGAGCGCGAGATGACTGACACCTCTTCCTGTCGGCTGGAGAAGCGCATGCCGTTGGCATTCATCAGCTGCAGGTAGTCAATCATGATGATCTTCACACCATGCTCACGCACCAATCGGCGGGCCTTGGTACGCAGCTCGAACACCGAGAGGCCGGGCGTGTCGTCGATATACAGCGGAGCACCCAGCAGGTTGTTTACCTGCTTGTCCAAGCGACCCCACTCGTCAGGATGCAGCTGACCGTTCAGAATCTTCGAACCCTGAATCTCACAGACATTCGATATCAGACGGTTCACCAGCTGCACGTTCGACATTTCCAGCGAGAAGAAAGCCATCGGCACCTGATAGTCGGCAGCGATGTTCTTGGCCATCGACAGCGCAAACGACGTCTTACCCATAGCAGGACGTCCGGCGATAATCACCAGATCGGAAGACTGCCAGCCGCTGGTGATGTCGTCCAGCTTATGATAGCCAGTAGGTACTCCCGTCAGACCGCCCTTGTTGGCAAAGGCCTTCTGGATGACCTCAATGGCATTCTTGATAACAGGGTCTATCTGCGTATAGTCCTTCTTCATGTTACGCTGTCCCAGTTCGAACAGCGAACCCTCGGCCTCCTGCATCAGCTCGTCCACGTCCACCGTCTCGTCGAACGCCTTCGTCTCGATGACGCTGGCAAACGATATCAGCTGGCGCGCCAGTGACTTTTGGGCAATGATACGGGCATGATACTCGATATTGGCTGATGACGCCACCCTACTCGACAGTTCCGTCACGTAGCCCGGACCACCCACATCCTCCAGGTCGCCCTGCTTTGCCAACTGCTCCGTCACCGTCCATACATCTACAGGCAGTTCTTTCATCGACAGGTCGCGGATAGCCGTAAACACCTTCTGGTTTCTCGGCTCATAAAAGCTTTCCGGGTACAGCATCTCGCACACCACGGCATAGGCATCCTTGTCAATCATCAGAGCACCCAGCACGGCCTGCTCTATCTCCCTGGCCTGTGGCTGTACGTGAGCATACGTATTGTCAATGGGCTGTTGTCTGCGGCGGTTCTGACGTCCACCGCTATTGTTATTATTTGTTTGTTCTGGCATAGTTTCTCAGTTTTTGAATTGCAAAAGTACTAATAAACAAGAAGAATTCATGATTTTTATTGTTAATCTAACAAAAAACTTCAGAAAAAACGATTTATTCTGCGTTTATCGCTTTCCTTTCCAACATTCAATTTCAAAAAAGTTATCTATTTATTTTGCATTTTGCTCAGATATTTGTACCTTCGCAGTCGGAATGAAGAAAGGACTGTTGGCATTGTCACCTCTGGTGGTATTCATCGTAATGTATCTGGTCACCAGCATAATAGCGGGTGACTTCTACAAAGTGCCCATCACGGTGGCATTCATGGCTGCATCGATGTATGCCGTGGTGGCGATGGGCGGCATTCCGCTACGTCAGCGTATTGACATCTACAGCAAGGGAGCAGGCACGGGACAGATGATGCTGATGATCTGGATTTTCATACTGGCCGGTGCCTTTGCCCATACAGCGAAGATGATGGGGGCGATAGATGCCATAGTCAACCTGACACTGACCATACTGCCTGGCGACATGCTGCTGGCAGGACTCTTTTTAGCGGCATGCTTCATATCGATGAGTGTGGGCACCAGTGTGGGTACCATCGTTGCACTGACACCGATTGCAGCTGGCGTAGCACAACAGACGGACATTGCACTGCCGATGATGACGGCCGTAGTGGTGGGTGGCTCATTCTTCGGCGACAACCTCTCGTTTATCTCAGACACAACCATCGTAGCCACATCTACACAGGGTTGCAGGTTGTCTGACAAGTTTCGCGCCAACTCGTTTATCGTGGTACCTGCAGCACTGCTGATATTAGGGGTGTATCTCTTCTTAGGACGGGGGATAAGCTCGCCCCACGAGGTTGGCGAGGTGTCGGTTGTCAAGGTCATACCCTATCTGGTAGTGCTGCTGACAGCCGTTTGCGGCATGAATGTGATGGCAGTGCTCACGGTGGGCATCATACTGACGGGTGTCATCGGCATCGCTGACGGCTCGTTCGACGTCTTCGGATGGTTTGGGGCGATGGGTGAAGGTATTATCGGCATGGGCGAGCTGATCATCATCACCATGATGGCTGGCGGACTGCTGGAAATCATCAAACATAACGGTGGCATCGATTTCCTGATTCAACAGCTGACTCGCCACGTAAAAGGCAAGAGGGGGGCGGAACTAAGCATTGCAGCCTTGGTGTCGCTGGTTGACCTGTGTACGGCCAATAACACAGTAGCCATTATTACCGTGGGCGGCATTGCCAAACAGATTGGCGACAAGTATGGCGTAGACAGCAGGAAGGCAGCTTCCATCCTGGACACGTTCTCATGTGCCGTACAGGGTTTGATACCATATGGTGCACAACTGTTGATGGCAGCGGGTCTGGCGGCATTGAATCCCGTCAGCATCATCCCTTACCTCTACTATTCCTTTGCCATCAGCATAGCGGCTCTGCTGGCTATCCTGCTAAGGTACCCGAAAAGGTATTCTTAAGGGTTAATGGTTATTGGTTAATGGTTAATGGTTAATGGTTAATGATTATTGGTTAATGGTTAATGGTTAATGGTTAAAGAGACTATGGATATCATTTTAAGGAATCTGTTAAGACTGGTGAACAGTGACTCCTCGGAAGAACGGGAGCCGATTGAACCCATGACAGAGTGGAAGTGGCAACGACTCTATCATCTGTCACGCGAATATGGCATTGAGGCCTGGGTGGCCGATGGTGTGAGGGCGTATGGTGACGATTTCTTCCTAAACCCATCGCCTACCCTACTCCAACAGATGCTGGACGCACCAACGGAAAAGAAGCCGGAGCGTCTGGAACGTTTCAGGCTGACAGTACATCGTGCCAGCGGTCCACTGAAGAAGTTCAGCCGGAAGTCGTTGCAAGCCTATGCCCACGATATCATTGATACTGTCAAGAATATCGAGGAATAGACTTCAATGCTCTCAGTGAAACGGATTTAATCTTTAACCTTCGCCACCTTCTTCATGTTCAGGTCCACGATGCGTCCTTCTGGCGACACCTTGGCACTGACCTTATAGGTAGCGAGATGTTCCTGCGTGGGATCGGTACGGTCTATGCGCTGGTCTACAGAGAACGTCACGGAATACTCCATTTCGCCGGTATCGATATTCTCAATCTTGTCAATCTTCCAGTCGTTGTTCAGTATGAAGTTCATGCCAGTGATATCGGCTGCCTCGTGTAACTTCTTCATATACTGGACAACATCGGCCTTGGTGACATTCTGACGGTTAAAGAACGTACGGACAATGCTGCCGAGGGTAGCCATCAACCCGCCTTCATCGTCGCGAGCAAGTGAATTGAAGTAGTTGGAGAACAACTGGCTAATCATCTGCTCGTCAGCAGGTGACACGATACGATTGGAGAGCTTATCGAAGTTCATCTTCGCATCGTCGTAGTGCAGGCCGTCGGAATGGTTCTCCATATAGTTCTTATACGACTCCAGCGTATTGATATTGGCAGCATTGATCCAGTCGAGCGAATCGATGAGCAGCTTGGCTTCGGTGACATGGACACTCTCCGGATGCAACTGCACATAACGCAGCAGGGCTGTCTTCGACTTGCTGTTGGCAGCATTCTGCCATTCCAAATCGATGAGCTTCAGCTGTTCCAGGTGAGCTGTAATGGAATCCCGGTGTTCCTGTGGGGCCTCGGTATAGATGTCGAGGAAGTTCTGCAACACGGCAGGCTCCCCGCTCTGCAGTGCATTCTCGTAAGCATAGAGCTCATTCTGCTGCTGGGTATGCTGATAGAAATAATAGCCGACAAACAATACCGCCAAGGCGACGACAAGGGCAACGACAAAGGTTGTCCACAACACGCGATGACCCCTGGGCTTCTGTTGCGCGCTCTGTGGGGTATTCTCGACAGGTGCAGTTTCTTTGGGCAGCGTCGTTGTTGATGTATTGTCAGCAACGGGATGCTCGTGTACGGAGTGGAGGCAGTTGGGACAGACGTCCTGATTTGCCAGCATAGTACTGCCACAATGGGGACACTTGGTAATATTACCAGCTATGGCGATACCACAGCTGGGACAGGTTTCAGCCAGATTACTGACTTGATGACCACATTCGGGACATTTAATGATCATTATTTTATTTACAATTTATTTTGCTATTTGACAATTCAGTGTCGGAAGCGGATTTCACGGAGACTGTGGTTGCCCATGAAACGGCTCTTGTCGACATAGCCGTTAATACCGACTATGCGACCTTTCGCAGTATATTGCCACATGGTATAGTCGCGATCGTCAGCCAGAACGGGAGCATCGTCAGTATACATGGCGACCATCAGCTTATAGTCGTCAATCTTACCCTGAAGATGCTTGTTATAGAAATTGCGGAAGGTATAGAGCAGCGGCTTCTGGTGATATGCCTCCTCCACAAGATCCAGGAAATAGAACAGCGAATCGCAGAAGACATCCGTAGACAGCCCTCCCGTCGATTCGATGTCGATCATTGGAATGAGGTCCTGCTCACCAGGCAGACACTGCGACATAAAGTTCTTCAACTGTTTCTTCTGATCGGTCAGCGGACGATAGAAGTGGTAGCTTCCCACTTTCAGTCCATACTTATGAGCCAGCTCGATGTTTCGTTCAAAAGTGGCATCAATACGGTCGCCACCCTCCGTAGCCTTCAGGTAGACGTAGGCCATCTTCGTATTGTCGCCAACAGTTTCCCAAAACACCTGACCCTGATAGTGGCTGAGGTCGATACCATGGATGTGCGAACACGTGTCCTCGCACATCACATTGCTCACCACAGGTACACTGACTTCCAAGCTATCCTGTGCTCGCATCTGACTCCCCACAAAGAATAATATGGTGCTAAAAACAATCAGTTTCTTCATCTTTCCTAAAAATTTGGCTGCAAAGGTACAAAAAAGTTTAGAGTTTAGTGTTGAGAGTTTAGAGAAATTTGTACCTTTGCACGAAAATAACGACAAATATGAAGTATTTATTGACTTTAGTCAGCACTTTGCTGCTGTTTACGGCTTGTAGCAAAAGCGAAAGCAACGAACCGGAAGACCCGATGGGCCAGCGTACGGTCATGGTTTATATGTCTGGCGACAACGACCTGTCGTCCTATGCACAGATGGACATCAACGAGATGATTGCCGGGGCCTCCAACATCCCCACCAAGAATAACCTCGTGGTCTTCGTTGATCGTCAGAAGACCGGTGAGC
The DNA here is from genome assembly GCA_045131435.1 of Prevotella sp. Taxonomy (GTDB): domain Bacteria; phylum Bacteroidota; class Bacteroidia; order Bacteroidales; family Bacteroidaceae; genus Prevotella. Next base: position 3,327 of record JBGUQW010000021.1, on the reverse strand, counting down.
GTCCCTTCATTGCCAAGGTTACTGCCAACCAGCAGCAGCCACTGGATACGCTCTATAAGTTCTCTTCCGACTTCTATGCTTGTGACCCTGAGAAGTTCTCCGCTGTTCTTCAGCGTATGACGACGCTCTGTCCTGCCCGGGAGTATGGTCTAGTGTTGTGGGGACATGCCAGCGGATGGGTAGTACCCACTGACACCATCAAGTCAAACCGCGCCTATGGCAAAGATGGAAACAAATGGATGAATATCACCCAGATGGCAGTAGCGTTGAAGAGTCTGCCCAAGATGAAGTTCATCTTTGCTGACTGCTGCAACATGATGTGTGCCGAGGTGGGCTACGAGTTGCGTAACGCCACTGAATACCTCATCGGTTCACCGGCCGAGATTCCAGGAAACGGTGCACCGTACGAGACTGTCGTGCCGAACTTTTTCAAGAGCGGTACAGCCCTGTATAAGGGAATCATCGATGCCTATTACGAGGGATACAATAGCACTGCCACCTTCGGCGTCCCCATGTCAGTCATCGACACGAAGTATGTCAGTGACCTGGCCGTTGCCACTGCCGGGATACTGGAACAGACCAAGGGAGGCTATCCACAAAAACCTGATGCCCCCGACCTGTCGGGCATTGCCTTCACTTTTGGCTATGATGTGAAGATGATGTATGACATGCGTGCTGTTATCGAACGCCTTGTACCGACTGATGCGTTTAAGCAGTGGGACAGCGTCTTCCAGCAGGCCGTACCCTACTACCGCATGTCTATGAGATGGATGACTAACTTTGATGGTCGCAGTGGCACCTATGACCTGCTGTCTGCTTTCGACACGTTCGACCCAACCCTGTCATACGGCTGTGTCACCATGTTCCTGCCGCATACAGGCTATGGCTATGAAAAAGGCGACCTCCTCTATAATGAGCGTTCCAAGAATTTCAGCTGGACGCACATTATGAATTGGAGCCGCTTCGGATGGTAACTTTGACCTTCGAGATGCGTCGCTCTTCCATGTCGAGTATCTCGAAGGTAAACTGCTTATAGACAATCTTCTCGTGCATCTTCGGGAAGTCACCCTTAATTTCCAGCAACAGGCCAGCAATGGTGTCGGCATCGCCTTCCACCTCCTCAAAGATGTCATCGTCGAGCTTCAGTATCTTGTAGAAGTCTGACAACAGCGTCTTGCCCTCGAAGACAAAGGTGTTCGAGTTTAGGCGCTGGTAGGACTTCTCGTCCTCATCGTATTCATCGTTAATCTCGCCCACAATCTCCTCCAGGATATCCTCCAGAGTCACGATACCGCTGGTGCCACCGAACTCGTCGACAACAATGGCAATATGCACCTTGTTCTCTTGGAACTCACGCAGCAGGTCGTCAATCTTCTTCGTCTCAGGAACGAAGTACGGTGGACGTATCAGCGACTGCCAGCGGAAGTTGTTGCCTTTCGACAAATGAGGCAGTAAGTCCTTGATATACAAGATACCACGCACATTGTCGCTATTATCCTGATAGACGGGAATTCTTGAATAGTTGTTCTCAACCACACACTGCATCACCTCCTGGAATGTCGACTTAAAGTCAAGGTCAACAACATCCTGACGCGACGTCATAATCTCCTTCGCCGTCTCATCACCAAAGCGTACGATACCTTCCAGCATGCGCTGCTCGTCCTTGATGGCTTCCTTGTCTGTCAACTCCAAAGCCTGCTCCAGATCGTCGACACTCAGCATGTGGCTTTCCTTCTGCACCACACGCTCGGTCAGTCTGCCGGAACTCATGACAATACTGGCAAAGGGATAGAACAGGCGACGGAAGAACAACAGTCCTCCGACGGCATAGCGACAGAAACTTAAGGCATGTTGGGCACAATACACCTTCGGCATGATTTCGCCAAACAGCAGCAAAAGGAAGGTCAGCAGCACCGTCATGCACAGAAACTCCAGCCACCAGGCTCCACCGAAGTCGATGGCGTGGGCGAAGAAATAGCCGAAAAGCATGATGATGGTGACGTTCACCAGATTGTTGGTGATGAGAATGGTTGCCAGCGTACGCTCAGAGTCGTCATGCAGACGCTTAATGTCAATATCTGTCTGTGACTTCTCTTCGTCCAGCTCACTCAGGTCAGCAGGCGACAGAGAGAAGATGGCAATCTCTGAACCAGACGCAAAACCCGAAACCAGTAGAAGCAAACAGGCTGAAATGCCAGCCACGATGGCTCCCACCGATGGTGTCAGTAGCGTTACTTCATTGACTACACGTAGAAATTCGTCTATCATGATATTTGAAATAGGACGATCAGGGAAACTTACTCAGCTACGCTGCCCTTGGGTGTCAGCATCTCCATATTGTCTGCCCAGATCTCAGTCATGCTGCGTCGCTGGCCCTGCTTATCGTCATAGGTCGTATAACGGATACGCCCCTCGATATAAAGCTTGTCGCCTTTGTGGACATACTTCTCGACAACCTCTGCCAGCTTGCGCCAAAGTATGACGTTATGCCAGTCGGTGCGATCAGGAACCTGCGTACCGTTTGGCAACGTATAGCCACGCTCCGTCGTTGCCAGACTGAGACGAGCCACAGCCACGCCCTGTTCAACGTAGCGAATCTCGGGTTCTTGCCCCACATTACCTATCAGCATCACTTTATTCATACCGTCATCTGATATCTCTTATCTAATAACTATTATCTCTATTTACAGTCGCCCAAGTATGTGAACTTGAAATTCTTACCCTTGGCAGAGGGGAACTGGCTGCGTGGGTCAACACGCTCGCTCAGATGGTCGATAATACGCTGATAGCAGTCTATACCAGACTCTGCCTTGCAGCAAGCCTCAAAATGAGTGTCACGATATTGGAACTTACCTGTTCCAGGAACTACTGTCACACGCTTGAAGTCGAGAATGCCCTCATACCATCCATAACGCTCCTCGGACAGGCGCATCACAGCAGGAACCACAGGTTTCTCAACAGGGGCAGACACACGGACTGCCTTCTTCTCCTTGAAATCTTCCATCGTAGCAGCCTCGGTCTTTATAATAATAAAGTACACGCGAGGGCGAATCTTATAACGTTTGGGGTATAGCACATCACTGGCCACATAGTCACGGATATCGTGCTCCAGCATGGCATTCATTTCTATCTCATCAATATCAGCGAGAAATGCAATAGCTTCATCAGCATTGTTCACCAATACTTCCTTATCAAAATATCGTAAATATAAATTCATTAGATTTGGTTGGTTTTATTTTCCTGAATAAAAAAAGAGCGGAAAACGGGACTCGGACCCGCGACCCCAACCTTGGCAAGGTTGTGCTCTACCAACTGAGCTATTTCCGC
>JBGUQW010000020.1:0-102704 GCA_045131435.1 Prevotella sp. | reverse complement strand
CCAATTGCGCATAACTTTTCTTCTAGACTGTAACTACGTTTCATTTGAACCTTTAAGTTGTGTCCAACTTTCTGGGTTCACTTCAGTTTTTGATTCCTGACATACGCCTGTGGAATCACAGGGACAGGTTTTTGATTCCTGACATACGCCTGTTCCGCTTTGCACTCTGTGCTCTCTTTGCATAACTTTTCAATTTCTATTATAGAAAACCCAACACATTCATTGTTTATTGCCCCAGGAATCAAAAACCTGTCCCAATGATTCGTGTATCAACAATAAGACAGAATCTAATACCTTGAAGACACACACAATTAACTCTATTTATTAACACTTTAAAAACACACAACACTATGAAGAAAAACAACAGTATTTGGGAAGTCCTGCTGAGGATTGTTATCGCAGCTGCTACCGCAGCACTGACGGCATTGGGAACCACCAGCTGCATGGGGTACGGACCATTTGACAGCCTGACATGATGAACGACGTTCGCTTATCCCGACATTTCATCAGAATCGGGCACTACAAGTAACAATATTCCCCGCACTTCACTTGGAATTGCGGGGAATTTTTTGTCTTGTGTTTGTCTATCTGTCTTTTATTTGCCTGTTACAAACAGCCGATGATGTCCGCGACACTCTGACAGCCGTGGGCATCGAGCCAGTCGTTGATGCCGTCGCGTACCTTGATGGTGACAGTAGGATCGAGGAAATTGGCGGTACCGATTTCGATAGCCGTAGCACCAGCCATGAGGAACTCGATGGCATCAGCAGCAGTCATGATGCCGCCCAGCCCCACCACTGGAATGCTGACGGCCTTAGCCACCTGCCACACCATGCGCAGGGCAACAGGCTTCACGGCAGGTCCGGACAGTCCACCTGTATTGATGCTCAACAGGGGCTTGCGCCTCTCGATGTCGATGGCCATTCCCATGAGCGTATTGATGAGTGAGACGCTGTCGGCACCTTCAGCCTCGACGGCACGGGCTATCTCCGTGATGTCCGTCACGTTGGGCGAGAGCTTGACGATGAGCGTCTTGTGGTAGCGTTCGCGAACGGCCCTGACCACACTCGATGCACCCTGACAGGTGACGCCGAAGGCCATGCCGCCATCCTTCACGTTCGGACATGAGATGTTCAGTTCGATGGCCGGGATGCGCTCCAGGGCATCGATACGGGCTGCACACTCGGCATAGTCCTCAGGAGAGGAACCGCTGACGTTGACAATCATATTCGTGCCGATATCCTTGATTTGCGGATAGATGTGCTCGCAGAAGTAGTCGACGCCCTTGTTCTGCAGTCCCACACAATTGAGCATGCCGCTGGCCGTTTCTGCCATGCGCGGATAGTCGTTACCCTCGCGAGGATTCAGCGTCGTTCCCTTCACGATGATGCCTCCCAGGCCATCAAGGGGTATGAAGTCCTGAAACTCCAGGCCATAGCCAAAGGTGCCGCTGGCCGTCATGACCGGATTCTTCAGTGCCAGCCCTCCGATATTTACTCTTAAATCTGCCATAACAATCGTTTTATATTGAACACCGGACCATCCTTACATACACACAGGTTACCCTCCGTCGTCTTTTCAACGCAACACAGACAGGCACCCAGTCCGCAGGCCATCATATTCTCCAGAGAAGCCTCGCAAACCACTCCATGCGCTGAAGCATAGCGTGCGACAGCCTTCATCATGGGCGTGGGGCCACAGGTGCAGATGCGGTCGAACTGCTCGCCCAGCACGCTATGGTTGGTCACGAAACCCTTTTCGCCCATCGTACCGTCTTCGGTGGTTACCAGCACGCGTCCGTACTGCTCGAACAGGTCCTGTTCCAGCAGGTCTTTCTTGCTGCGTCCGCCCAAGAGAAACGTAGGTTCACAGCCCTGCGCTTTCAGCACGGCTCCCAGATAGAGCAGCGGGGCCACCCCTACTCCACCGCCTACGAGCAGCACTTTCTCGCCAGCTGCGGGCATGGTAAAGGTATTGCCCAGGGGCAGCACACAATTCACCGTATCGCCAGCCTTCAGCAGTCCCAGGCGTCGGGTGCCGTCGCCCACCATCGCCACCATCAGCCACAGCTCGTTGTTCGCTCTGTCTACAAAGTTGATGGAGATGGGGCGTCGCAGGAATGTCGTTGGCGAAGCGTCCACACGCACTTCCACAAACTGTCCCGGTAACATGTCGGGCAGTGGTTCACGCTGGGTCAGACGCAACAGCACGTGCTTGTCGCTCAGCTGCTGCACGCTGGCCACTGTCAAGTCAAGTATGTATTTCTTCATTGTCTAACTAATCTGTCAAGATAAAACTAAAAGGCTTGGATGTAGGCCTTGGTGAGGGCAAAGAGTAGCGTCAGCGCAAAGACGGCTATGGGGATGTCGCAAAGGCGCGCTGAATAATGGGCAGGCAGGTAGGCCATGATGGTAGCCTTGGGGTTCTGATACAACACGACACGTCGCAAGGCATAGCAGTAGAGGCGATAGGCGGAATAGCCTACCAGTCCGCCCCAGAGCAGTCCAACGGTGATGTCGCCAGGATAGTGGACGCCGAGGTAGAGTCGCGTATAGCAGTTGATGAGCGACCACGTGACGAGGGTGACGGTGAGCAGTCGCTGTCGCATGAGCAGCGAGATGTAGATAGCAATGGAGAAGGTGTTGGCGGCATGGGCTGAGAAGAAGCCGTACTTGCCTCCGCGGTAGCCATTCACCGTGTCGACGAGCATGCCTATCTCCGGATCGCGTCCTGGTCGCCAGCGTGCCACGAGTGGTTTGACGATGGTGTCGTCGATGGTTCCTGCCAGCAGCACGCACACGCCGGCTCCTGCTACCACCAGCAGGATGTCGCGGGCAGACCTGTTGCTTCTGATGACGACATAGAGCAGGGCCAGATAGAGCGGTATCCACGTCTGGGCAGTGGTCAGCGTCATAATGAGGCTGTCCATAAACAGCGAGTCACTGCCATTAAACCACAGCAGCAATTGCTTGTCGAAATGTATCAGCTCTTCCATGAACCCTTAACCATGAACCATGAACCATTAACCCTGAACCATTAACCCTGAACCCTTAAATGACTTCTATCGCCGACATTTCCAGCCATCCCTCCTTGCCATCGGCCGTACGCACCTGACGCCACTCCTTCATGGTGGCATCAGTGATAACGACCTTCGTGCCTTCGTGGAGGATGAAGAGTTCGGTGCCGTTCTTCGACGGTGTGCTCTTGACGTTGACTGCCGACTGGATGATGATGGCTCCCGTGCGGTGGTCGAGGCCCCGCTTCTGCTGCCAGGCGAAGAGGTTGCTGAGCAAGAAGACAACGACGAAGAGGATGCCTCCGAAGAAACCAACCTTACGCAACCAAAGGGCATCGACAAAGAGATAGACCAAGGCGAGGATGATGGCTGCCACGAGGGCGATGAGTGCCAGTCGTGCCCAGGCATCGACACTCTGCATATTGACCAGCGAGCGATACCAGGTGACGAAGAACATCTCCGACTCAGGGGTGATCTTGTCGATGGTCTTCGAACGCGCCATCTGCAGGTTGAAACGGATATCCTTGTCGCCAGGCGACAGCAGGAGTGCGCGCTCGTAGTTTAGCACGGCCTGCGTGATGTTGTCCATGCGGTAGTAGGCATTGCCGAGGTTATAGTAGAGGTCGGCAGACACGCCCTGCTTCAACAGCGCCTCATAGTCCTTGATGGCCTGCTGGTAGTGTTCCTGCACAAAGGCGCTGTCGGCCTGACTCTTCAGGGGCACAGCCGCTGAAGAAATGAGAAATGAGGAATGAGTTCGCGAGGCCACACTCTGACTGAAAGTCAGAGAAATGAGAAATGCCATCAGTAGGAGCATCCGCGGAGAGACGCTCTCTCCTCTTTTCTTCTTCATCGTCGTCGCAATTTTTGTGATGGCTGTCATAGCCGTATCGTAAACCTTATTCATATTGCCTGTAGCATCGCCGGGAGCATAGCGTGCAAACTCGCACTCGTCAAGGGCTCCGAGGAACTGCTGGATGGTATCCTCAGCCACGTTGTGAGAAGCCAGCTGCTGGCTGATGTTTTCGCGGGAGAGCTGTTCGACAGGCATGTTGAGCTTGTCGCCCACATAGCCCCACAGGGCACGCAGCACCTCGTCGTAGAACTCGCCCTGCTTACCGGCCTTCATCAGACGGGCAGCCTTCTTCAGTCGCTTGGCAGCCACCTTGTTAGCCTTGCCAGCACGCTGTTTGACGACGTCGGCACGCTCGATGGCACGCTGACGGAAGATGATGAAGAGCGAGATGAATCCCAACAGCAGGACAGCCAACGATACCCAATAGGCCGTAGAGCCGAAGAAGAAGTCGCCGACGGCTCGCTGACGGGTGTCGCCAGTCTTGATGAAACGGATGTCGCTGTTCAGCTGGCGCACGTCTTCCTGTGCCGTATAGCTGCCACTGCTGCTGCCACTGCCCTTGGCGACGTTGAGCGTAAAGCCCTCCGTCTTCACCGTCTTATAGGCGTTGGCACCGGTATCGAAATAGGTGTACTCAATGGGCGGAATCTCGAAGGTACCCTGATGACGGGGAACAGCCAGGAAGTCGTAGATGATGCTGCCCTCCAGTCCCTGCGTCGTGAGGTTGGTCTTGTCGGTGATCTTCGCATCGTAATGGTCGAAGTCCTTGGGGAACTTCACCTCGGGCTGTTTCAACAGCTTCATGTTGCCCACACCACTGACGACGACGCGCAGCTTGACGGGGTCGTTGGCCTTGACCTCGGTCTTGTCGAGGGTGGCGGAAATATTGTATTTTCCCACACCGCCCGAGAAATTGGCAGGACGCTGGGGCAGCGGATCGACCTGGATAGTGATGCCGGGAGCCTTGATCTGCTTCTTCACCTCGACATAGCCGGAACCTCCGTTGAAGAAGGCCTCGAAGGGGTCGATGTTCCGGTTCTGCTGGACGACGATGCCCTCGTAGGTGATGCTGGGTACCTCCAGCTTTCCTGTAGCCTGCGGGAACATGACGTACTGCTGCCAGGTGACCGTGCGATAGGCTTTGCCATTGACCGTCTCGATATGCATCTGCTTCTCCTGAGGCAGGGGCACCTCACGGGTATAGAAACTCTTCAGGTCGGCCATCTTACCATTGAGCTGGGTGAGACCTACCAGCGTATAGACCTTATAGGTCAGCAGGATAGGCTCCTGTTCGCGGACATGCTGCTTGGAGGCCGTCACCTTGATGAAGAGGTCGGAACCGGAGATAGCACTTCCTGCAGACCGTATCTCGCCGTTTCCACTCTGCTGCTGTTGCTGATGTCCACCCTGACCATTGCTCTTGGCCTCGCCAGAGACCCTGATCTTCACCTCGTTGGAATGGATGGTCTTGCCATCAACCACAATCTGTGCAGGGGGAATGGTAAACGTGCCCTGCTTAGTGGCAACAACGGTATAGGTATAGGTGATGGACGACGAACTCGACATGTGGCCGTTGACCATCTGATAGCTGGACTGCGATGAGGTGGAGGGGCCAAAAAGCACGTTCAGCTCATCAGGCATCTTACCGGCACGGAAACCCTGAACATCCTGCGTATTGATGGTGTACGACAAACGGAACTGTTCACCAGCTGCCACCTGAGCAGGCGCACGGCCTGTCAGCTGCTGAGCAGCTGAAATGAGAAATGAGAAATGAGAAATGAGAAATGCCAATAGCAGTCTCAATACCCATTCTCTTCTCATTCTATATCGCGTCATATCATTTTTCATTTCTTTCATTTCATTCATTTCTTTCATTTCAAAGGCCTTACCAGTTCTTCTCCAGACGGCGCTTCTGAGGCTGCTGCATAGCCTTCTTCATACGCTCCTGAGTCTGCTTTTCTTCCTGCATGGCAGCATTCAGCAACTGCTCGGCATTATCCTTGCTCATCTGCTGCTGTTGTTGCTGCTGCTTGTCCTGCTTCTGCTCGTCCTTTTTCTGGTCTTGCTTCTGCTGGTCCTGCTGATCTTTGTTCTGGTCTTTATTGTCCTTGTTATCTTTATTCTGCTGGTTCTGGTCCTGTTTCTGCTGGCGCTTGCAGAGCTCCAGATTGTAGCGTGTCTCATCGTCAGCAGGATTGTTGCGCAGAGCCTCCTTATAGGCCTCGATGGCCTCGCCGAACATCTGATGCTGCTGACAGATGACACCCATGTTGTGATAGGCCTGGGCACGGCGCAGGGGATTGGTCTCCAGCTTGGCAGCCTTCTCGTACTGCGTGATGGCCAGTGAGTCCTTGCGCTGCATCATCAGTGCATTGCCAAGGTTGTAGTTGGCTTGCGAATTGCGCTGGTTCTTCTCAACAGCCTTACGATAGGACACCTCAGCATCGGCATTGTTACCCTGACGGAACTGCTTGTTACCCTGTCGCACCAACTGACGGTCAGACTGGGCTGCGCAAATGAGAAATGAGAAATGAGAAATGAGAAATGCCATCAGCAGTCTCAACACCCATTCATTTCTCCAACGTCCTAATCCTTGATATTTCGTCATAATCATTTCTTTCATTTCTTTCATTTCATTCATTTCTCATTTAGCGTTTCGCTTGAAGAGCGAGACGCGCCTAAGCAACGGATTCTTCACTTCCAGAATGCATACCTCAATGAGGAGCAAGAGCAGCACAATGATGCCTACGGCCTGGAACTGCTCGTCATAATCGCTGTAGATGGTCGACGAGATCTCTTTCTTCGCCAGCTTGTCGAGGGCAGTGTCCAGCTGCTCCTGGGCATTGCTGTTGTTCTCGACGTGGATATAGGTGCCACCGCCAGCCTCTGCCAACTGACGACACATCTCTTCGTTGAGCCCCGTCATGACGGTCTGGCCCGTATTGTCCTTCATGTAGTCGCCATTGCCGGTGGGAATAGGAGCACCACTGGGAGAACCGACACCCAGCACATAGGTATTCATCCCTCGTGCCTTGGCGTCCTTTGCAGCTTCCACTGCCCCACCCTCGTGGTCTTCACCATCGGTGATGACGATGATGGCCTTGCCCACACCTTCCTGCTGAGTAAAGCTGTGCGAAGCCATGTTGACGGCAGCAGCAATATCAGTACCCTGCGTGGCAATCATCGATGGAGAGATATTCGACAGGAACATCTTGGCACTGACATAGTCGCTGGTGATGGGCAGCTGGATGAAAGCATCGCCGGCAAAGACGATAAGACCTATCTTGTCGTTGGTAAAGTGATCCACCAGATTCTCGACCATCATCTTCGAACGGTCCAGACGACTGGGAGCGACATCCTCGGCGAGCATCGAATTACTGATGTCCATGCAGATGATGGTCTCGATACCCGTACGCTTCTCGTGGCTGATCTTGGTACCCATCTGCGGACGGGCCAGCATGACGATGAGCAGGGCCAGTGCTCCGAGCAGCATCCAAAACTTGACAGCGGGACGCAGACGGGACACGTCAGGCATCAGCTGGCGCAGCAGGTCACGGTCGCCAAACTTACGCAGACGCTTCTTCTGCTGGCGCACCATCAGGAAACGTATCAGCAGTATGACAGGAATGACTGCTAACAGATATAGGTATATAGGGTCTTCAAATCTAAACATCGAACTAATTTACAATTTGACGATTTACTATTTACTATTTTAAGGCAGTTTGCGGAAGATGGTGATTCTCAGAAGCACTTCCAATAGCAGGACAAGCAGGGCAGCGAGGGCAAAAGGCTGATAGGCCTCGTACTTCTTGCTGAACTTCTTGACGTTCAGCTTCGTCTTCTCCAGCTTGTCAATCTCCTTGTAGATGTTCTGCAGCTCACGGTTGTTGGTGGCACGATAGAAGTCACCATCCGTAGCCATCGCAATCTCATTCAGCGTCTTCGTGTCAATCTCAACAGGGATGTTGACATACTGCACTCCACCACCCACCTGCATGGGATAAGGGGCCACCTTATTGGTACCCACACCGATGGTATAGACACGGATGCCCAGACTCTTGGCAATTTCTGCCGCTGTCATGGGCGACAGGTCACCACGGTTGTTCGAACCATCCGTCAGCAGAATGACCACACGGCTCTTGGCCTTCGAATCCTTCAGACGCGAAACGGCATTGGCCAGACCCATACCGATGGCTGTACCATCCTCTATCAGGCCCCGCGCTGCAATGTCGGTACGGACGCCCTGCAGCAGACTCAACAGCGAGGCATGATCGGTGGTCATAGGGCACTGTGTAAAAGCCTCTCCGGCAAAGATGCTCAGGCCAATATTATCGTTGGGACGCCCGGCAATAAACTCTGCAGCCACCTGTTTGGCAGCCTCGATGCGGTTGGGCTTCAGGTCTTCAGCCAGCATCGACGTCGACACGTCCATCGCCAGCATGATGTCAATACCTTCCACCTCTTTATTCTTCCATGAGTTCTGTGTCTGCGGACGAGCCAGCACCAGCACTACCAGCGTGAAGGCAGCCATGCGCAACAGGGGCTGCAGGGGCATCAGCATCACCTTCCACGAGCGAGGTGCATAGCGATAGGCATTGGTATCGCTCATGCGCATCGTGGGCTCGCTCTTCTTCCTGTAAAACAGATACCAGATGGCATAAGGTATCAGCAGCAGGAGCAGAAACAGATATTCTTTATTGGCAAATTCCATTTTTTAACATTGAACATTGAACGTTGAACATTGAACGTTATATCAGCAGCTGGCTGACCGTGTAGACGATGTAGCAGAACAGGGCAGCAGTGGCTATCGTAACAATCCAGATGACTGCCTTCAGCACGCGGCGCTCCTTCTGGCTGCGCTGGTCGGCCTCGGAGAGCTGAGGTTTCTGCACCTCCTCGACAGGCTGGTTCTCGAGCTTCGTCTGGTTGATGAAGTCGATGGCGCTCACGAGGTTGGCGTCGTTCTCGTTAATCATCGTCGAATACTTGGCGAACTTCACGAGGTCAGCAGTGGTAAAGAGCTGGCGCAACTCGTCCAACGACTGCTGGTCGCCGGTAGACATCAGACGGTCGATAATCTCCGAGCTGGTCATCTCCATCGCCGAGAAGCCATAACGCTCCTCGATATACTTGCGCAACGTATCGGTCAGCTTCGTGTAGTATTCTTTCTGGTTCTCCGACATCACCATCTTGTCAGCCTTGATCTGCTCAATCTCCTTCATGGCCTTCTGGTGAGGCAGCAGGCGCTTCACGATCTTGATATGGGCAATGACGGGCTTATTGCTGCGCAGACGCAGATACAGGTAATAGCCCAAAGCCGCCAAGACAAGCATCAGCACGCTGAGCCAGAATGGCTGACTCCAGTCACTCCACTGAAAGGGATTGTCCTGCACGTCCTTGGGACCGAAGAATTTCTCCATGTGGGTGGTATCCACCTCCATCTCAACAACCTTCAGGGCAAGGTCGGCACTCTTCACTTCCTTGTTGTTGACCTTCACCTTGAACGGAGGCAGGTGATACAGGTTACCATCGAATGAGGTCAGCGTCAAGGTCATGGTCTGACTGCTCGTATGAGTAGCCAGCACTTCCACACCAGGCACAATCTGCTGACGAGGCTGGAAGGTCGGCCATTGTACGTTGGCCCCCTCGCCTGCCTGCACAGTCAACGTGACTGTAGCCTGCTCGCCGATCATCATCTCAATAGGGTCTATCTTAGCTTCAATGCTTGCTTGTGCAAAAGCCAGCAACACATTGAGTATCAGACCCGTCAGAAGTATAGTTCTCTTCATTAGCTTCTTTGTTTAAACAACATCAGCAATGCCTTGACATAGTCCTCGTTGGTGGCAATGCTCACCAAGTCGACATTACTCTTGTTCATCGTTTCACGCAGCGTTTCCTGGCGCTGGCGCCAATACTTTTCATGAGCCTGGCGCAGACGTTTGCTGCTGGTATCGATATACTGCTCGAAGCCTGTCTCAGCATCCACCACACGCATCAGACCAACGTCAGGCAACTCGCGGGCTCGGAGGTCATAGACCTGCAGGGCCACCACGTCGTGCTTGCGATTGGCAATCTGCAGGGGCTGCAGAAAGTCCTGACGATCGTAGAAGTCGCTGAGCACGAAAGCCGTACAGCGTCGTTTAGCGACACTGGTCAGGAACTCCAGTGCCTGCTTCACGTCAGTACGCTTGGACTCCGGATGGAAGTCGAGCATTTCACGGATGATATAGAGGATGTGCTTACGGCCCTTCTTTGGCGGAATATACTTTTCGATACGGTCGGAAAAGAACACCACGCCAATCTTATCGTTGTTCTGGATGGCCGAGAAGGCAATGGTGGCAGCTATCTCCGTCACCATGTCGCGCTTCATCTGCTTCTGAGTACCGAAGTCCAGCGAACCGCTGACATCTATCAACAGCATCACCGTCAGCTCACGCTCCTCCTCAAACACCTTGACATAGGGGCGGTGGAAACGGGCTGTCACATTCCAGTCAATGTCGCGAACATCATCGCCATACTGATACTCACGCACCTCGCTGAAGGCCATACCCCTACCCTTGAAGGCACTGTGATATTGCCCTGCGAAGACGTTGGAACTCAGGCCACGAGCCTTGATCTCTATCTTCCGTACTTTCTTTAAAATCTCAGATGTTTCCATCAAGGAACCTCAACCTTATTGATAATCTTGCTGACAATCTCCTCGCTGGTAACGTTGCTGGCCTCAGCCTCATAGGTCAGACCGATACGGTGACGGAGCACATCGTGAGCCACAGCACGCACATCCTCAGGCACCACATAGCCGCGACGCTTGATGAAGGCGTAGGCACGGGCAGCCTTGGCCAAATTGATGGAGGCACGGGGAGAACCACCAAACGAAATCATCTCCTTCATGTCCTTCAAACCATAACGGTCTGGATAACGGGTGGCAAAGACGATGTCGGCAATATACTGCTCAATCTTCTCGTCGATATACACCTCACGCACCACCGAACGGGCCTTCAGAATTTCCTCGGCTGTGGTCACAGGCGTCACTTTGGGCAGACCCTCACCAATGTTCTCGCGGATAATCTTCTTCTCCTCGTCAATGGTGGGATAGCCAATAACAACCTTCAGCATGAAACGGTCCACCTGAGCCTCAGGCAACGGATAGGTACCTTCCTGCTCGATGGGGTTCTGCGTAGCCATCACGAGGAAAGGATTCGGCAAATCAAAGGTATCGCTGCCGATGGTTACCTGCTTTTCCTGCATGGCTTCCAGCAGGGCACTCTGTACCTTTGCCGGAGCACGGTTGATTTCATCGGCCAGCACGAAGTTGGCAAATACAGGGCCACGCTTTACCTGGAACTTCTCGTCTTTCTGCGAATAGATCATCGTACCTGTCACGTCAGCAGGCAAGAGGTCGGGGGTAAACTGTATACGACTGTAAGTGGCATCAATCAACTGTGCCAGTGTCTTGATAGCCAGCGTCTTTGCCAAACCAGGCACACCCTCCAGCAGGATGTTGCCATCACTCAGCAGACCAATCAGCAACGAGTCTACCAAATGCTTCTGTCCTACGATGACACGATCCATACCTGTTGTCAGGTTGGTCACGAATCCACTCTGTTGTTCTATCCGGATATTCAACTCACGGATGTCAATAGCTTCTGCCATAATTCTTATCTCTTTATTCGTATTACTAATTCTTACCTTTTTCAGCCTGCAAAATTACGCATTTCCCTGCTTATAACACACGTTTGCACCTCTAAATAATATTAAAAAAGTTTCCTAAAACTTATAATTAGCAAACTTTCAGAGAATCTTTACTCAACTTTATTTGGCTAATTGCACGTAATGTATTAATTTTGCAGCCCGAAATATGAAAAGACTGTATATTATTATAAGTTTTTTGTGCCTGACTTTAGGGCTGATGGCACAAGAACAAGAACACGAAACTCCCAATGCCAAACAGGCACGCCGCATGTTTATGCAGGCGTATGACAGGATGTATGGCAAACAAGGCTCACAACTGCACTACAAGGTAAATATCATCGGCATTTACAAGACGGAAGGCACCATCTGGACCAAAGGTAAGAAGAGCAAGTTCATCGACGAGAAATATATTGCATGGAACGACGATGTCACCTACTACCGCCTGGAACGCAAGAAGAAAACAATCACCATCTATGATGCCCACTCTGACGAGCGCGACAAGTATGCCACCAAGTTCAAGTTCTCACCCGACAACTACCGATATAGCATCAAGGATAAAGAAGACGGCTATGCCATCACCCTCAAAGCCAAAGAGGGTGTCAGTGGTATCAAGGAAGCCCGCGTGCTCCTCGACAAAAAGACGCGCAACCCTCTCAGCGTCCGCATCAAACTGGGCATCTTCCATACCACCATCAAAATCAGCGAATTCATGTCTGGTGGCATCAGCGACGAGCTGTTCAAGTTTCCGAAAGAGCAGTACAGCTCCAAAATATATAAGTATGTAGATAAGAGGTAAGAGATAATAAAAGGAGTCTGAAAATTCAGACTCCTTTAATTATTGACTTCTATCCGATAATCTGATTACTGGATACCCTCCTCGCGCAGCTTCTGCTGCCACTTCCAGGCACTCTTCATGATGTCTTCCAGAGGTGTCTCAGCCTTCCAGCCCAATACCTTGTTGGCCTTTTCGGGATTAGCCCACACCTGCTCGATATCACCAGCTCGACGCGGTGCATAAGCCCAGTTGAGCTTGACGCCCGTAGCCTTCTCAAAGGCATCGACAACCTGCTTGGTTGACAAACCGTTACCCGTACCGACATTGAATACTTCCAGCTGCTCAGAGTCAGTATCGAGCACGCGCTCCATAGCCTTCACATGGGCCTTGGCAAGGTCGACCACATAAATATAGTCGCGGATACAGGTACCATCAGGGGTGTTATAATCGTTGCCAAACACCTTCAGCTGTTCACGGATGCCGATGGCCGTCTGTGTGACAAAGGGGATAAGGTTCATGGGCACACCGTTAGGCAGTTCACCGATGATAGCTGTGGGGTGAGAACCAATGGGGTTGAAGTAGCGCAAAAGGATAGCCTTGATGGGTGAACCACTCTTAATCGTGTCGCGGATAATCTCCTCGTTAATCTGCTTC
Source organism: Prevotella sp. (assembly GCA_045131435.1). Taxonomy (GTDB): domain Bacteria; phylum Bacteroidota; class Bacteroidia; order Bacteroidales; family Bacteroidaceae; genus Prevotella. The sequence continues at coordinate 89,711 of JBGUQW010000020.1, read as the reverse complement.
GTGTTGCCATAGGGGCTCTCAGCAGGTTTGATGGGTGCATCCTCGGTGACAGGCAGATTCTCCGGATCAGGCTGACCATAGACGGTACAGCTTGACGAGAAGATGATACCCTTTACGCCATGCTTCGGCATCAGCTCCAGCAGGTTCACCAACGACACGATATTGTTGCGATAATACTTCAGGGGCTTCTCCACACTCTCACCGACAGCTTTCGATGCTGCAAAGTGAATGATACCCTCGATATCCGGATATTTCGTAAAGATGCGCTCCATCGCTTTCATATCGCAGCAGTCGGCCTTCTCGAAAACAGGACGCTGACCCGTTATCTTCTCAATACCGTCAACCACGTTCTCATTCGAGTTGGAGAGGTTGTCTACGATCACAACATTATAACCTGCGTTCTGCAGTTCTACGGTGGTGTGGCTTCCAATAAAACCAGTACCGCCAGTAACAAGAATAGTTTGTTTCATTGTATATTCTATTTGTTTAGTCATTCAGTAATTGAAAAAACTCACTGAACCTTTCGATTCAATGAGTCTTCGTTGATGGCGGTGCGTACGAGACTCGAACTCGTGACCTCCTGCGTGACAGGCAGGCATTCTAACCTACTGAACTAACGCACCAAAAAAATGGTCTTTAAAAAAATTTCGCTTGAAGCGGTGCGTACGAGACTCGAACTCGTGACCTCCTGCGTGACAGGCAGGCATTCTAACCTACTGAACTAACGCACCAAAAAGCTTGTTCCAGATGACGCTCTCGTCATTTGCGGGTGCAAAGGTAAGCAGAAATTTCGAAACTACAAAATTTTTTCGGAAAAACTTTATAAAAATCTTTGCATCATAAGGGCATCATGGTATTTCCGACCATCGAAGAGCCAGTCGCGTAACTCCGTCTGCACCTCGAAGCCCGTTTTCTGAAAGAGTTCCACTGCTGCTATGTTATCCGTATCAACCACAGCATACAACTGGTGAAGATGCAGCACACGAAGGGCATAGCGACACATCTCGTTGATGGCTGCTGTGGCATATCCCATGCGGCGCCTGTCGTTGAGAACAACGATTCCAATCTCAGCACGCTGGTGCTGAGGGTCGAAGCGTACGAGATCGGCCATACCAACCGTTTCTGCCTGACTATCTTCCACTACCAGTCTGACCTGACGGTCAGCATAGATATCGTCGTTAGAAGTAGCGATATAGTCGTGCAGCGTATAGCGCGAATAAGGCACATTGGTGGTGCCTACATTCCACATACTCATATCGTTCTCTATACGATAGAGCAGGTCCAGGTCTTCTGGTTCGATGGCTCTGAGTCGGATGTCGGGTAATGGATTCATTGAATGTCTTTTCTAGGGTTGATGAAATGGGGCAGCATCTGCAATAGGGCCAGCAGGGCACGGAAGTAGATAGCCGCCTTAATAGGAAGAGTGAATACAAAGCTGAGATGTCCGTAGTGTTTACGGAAGAAGATGAGCATAGCCTGATAGAACACATGGACATAGCGATAGGATGTCTTCTGTGTCGAACTGCCCTTATAGTGGATGATGTCCAGCGGGAGATACCAATTTTGCCACCCCCCCTTCAACAAACGATAGGAAAGGTCGATATCCTCACCATACATAAAGAAATCCTCATCGAGTAAACCGACTTCGTCCAGTGCCTTTCTGCGTAACATACAATAGGCACCACTGATGACCTCGATGCATCCTGGCTCATCCCATGGCAGATGGCTCATATAGTAGCGACGGGTAAAGCCAAGCATTTTGAGCATCGACACCCAAGGCGTTGGAATAGCACGGCGTGACTCTGGGGCGGGCTCACCGTCACAGGTCAGCATGCGAACGCCTGCCCCACCCGCTTCCGGATGTTCATCCATAAACTGTAAGGTGCTGCGAATGGTGGGTTCATAGACCACCGTATCAGGATTCAACAGCAGCACATATTCGGAGTCAGACATGCGGATAGCCTGATTGTTGGCACGGGCAAAACCCACATTCTCCTTGTTAGCGATGAAATGCACCTGCGGATACTTAGGCTGCAGGATTTCCAGCGTTCTGTCCGTCGACAGGTTGTCAACCACAAACACCTCACCCTCAATACCTTCAAGGGCCCGCTCCACGCTCTGCAGACAGTCGTCCAACAGCTGGCAGACGTTATAGCTGACAATGACTATGCTGACTTTCTTGGCCATACGAAGGGGATACATAATAACAGAATGACGCCTAAATAGAAGAAAGGCGTAGTACGATAGATGAGGTATAATACTGCGTTCAGCAACAACGGCACCACAATGATTGACATTCTACGTTGCCACTTCCAGTTTATCAGGCGCACGCCAGCATAGGCTGCTCCCAATGTCAACAGTATCATCACAGTTGTCAAGATAAATTGTATGCTCTCGTTATTCATATTGTCGTTAATTCGTTATTACGTTATCATGATAATTATTTCCCTTCAAACGGTGTCCGGTTCAGGATTGAGCGTCCCAGAGTCACCTCATCAGTATACTCCAATTCGTCTCCCACACTGATACCTCGTGCGATAATGCTGAGCTTGACGTCAGTAAACGGAGCCAGCTTGCGGAAAATGTAGAAGTTGGTGGTGTCGCCCTCCATCGTCGAACTGAGAGCCAGAATCACTTCCTTCACCCCACCCTCCTTCACGCGTTCCACCAGCGACTCTATTTCCAAATCGGAGGGCCCTATGCCATCCATCGGTGAGATGACACCTCCCAGCACATGATAGAGACCATGAAACTGCTGGGTGTTCTCCACAGCCATCACATCCTGAATATTCTCCACCACACAGATGGTCTGTGCATCGCGACGAGGATCTGAACAGATGGGACACAGGCTGCTGTCGCTGATGTTGTGGCACACGTGGCAGTATTGCACCTCCTGCTTCATCCTTGCCACTGCCTCCGTAAACTGCAGCACGTCATCATCATCCTGCCTCAACAGGTGCAACACTAATCTGAGGGCGGTCTTTCGCCCTATGCCTGGCAGCTTAGAGAACTCTTGTACGGCCTGCTCCAACAGTTGCGAGGGATATTGTTGCTGTATCATTATTCTTTGAACTTTATGATTATCCTTCTATTTCCGAGAGTTCCAGCCAACGCATCGACTTTTCGTCCAGCTCGTCGTTCAACATCGGCAGGCGCTTGCTCATGGCTGTTATCTCGTCAACCGATGTAGTACCTCCGCAGAGTGCATCTTCAATCTGCTTCTTCTCAGTCTCGAGAGCGGCAATGTCTTTCTCCAGCTGTTCCATCTCGCGTTTTTCCTTATACGACAGACGACGACGGTCATCATGGCGATAGGAAGCTTTGACCGATTTAACGGATGAGCTGGAATTAGTAGTCTTACTAGAGGTGACAGAACTACCCGCATCCATCTTTTCCCATTCCCGGTACTGCGTATAGTTGCCTGGAAAATCCTTGATTTCACCATCGCCTTTAAACACCAGAAGATGGTCGACGACCTTATCCATGAAATAACGGTCGTGCGAGACGACGATGACACAACCAGGGAAATCCTGCAGGTATTCCTCCAGAATCTGGAGGGTCACGATATCCAGGTCGTTGGTGGGCTCGTCGAGCACCAGGAAGTTGGGATTCTTCATCAATACCGTACAGAGGTACAATTTTCTGCGCTCACCACCACTCAGCTTATATACATAATTATATTGTTGCTCGGGTGTAAACAGGAAATACTGCAACAGCTGGGCGGCAGAAAGTTTCTTGCCACTGCCCAAATCGACATAGTCAGCAATTTCACGAACAATATCGATAACCTTCTGTTGATCATTAAATTGCAGGCCTTCCTGCGAGAAATAGCCAAACTTCACCGTTTCTCCGACAATGATGCGTCCATCATCAACTGGTTCCAGTCCTAACAGCATTTTGATGAAGGTCGACTTGCCTGTGCCATTATTGCCCACAATGCCCATCTTCTCAAAGCGTGAGAAGTTGTAGTAGAAGTCTTTGAGGATGGTGACGGAGTCGAAGGCCTTGGAGATATACTGGCACTCGAAAATCTTGCTTCCGATATAGACGTTGGAAGCCTTCAGGCGGATTTGGCGCTCTTCAATGCGCTGCTTGGCTACACGCTCCAGCTCGTAGAAAGCATCCTCACGATACTTGGCCTTGTGGCCACGGGCCTGGGGCATACGGCGCATCCACTCCAGTTCGGTACGGTACAGGTTGTTGGCACGCATAATCTCTGCCCGTCTGTTGTCGATACGCTCCTGACGCTTCTCCAGATAGTAGGCGTAGTTGCCACGATAGGTATAGATGGTCTGGTCGTCGAGTTCCAGAATGATGGTGCATACCCGATCCAGGAAATAACGGTCGTGGGTCACCATCAGCAGCGTCTTGTTGCCTCGCTGCAAATAGCCCTCCAGCCACTCAATCATCTGCAGGTCCAGATGGTTGGTAGGCTCGTCGAGGATGATGAAGTCAGGTTCCGTCAGCAGCACGTTGGCCAGTGCCACACGCTTTTGCTGTCCACCCGACAATTGTCCCATGGGCTGCTGCAGGTCGCGAATTTTCAGCTGCGTCAGTACCTGCTTGGCCTTCAACACCTTCTCTGGGTCGCCCTGATGATTGAAACACGCATCGAGCACGCTCTCCTCAGGATCGAACACAGGCGACTGCTCCAACATTCCCACCTTCAGGTCACGACGGAACACAATGTCACCACTGTCGTAACCCTCCTTACCCGAGAGTATCGACAGCAATGTCGACTTACCCGTACCGTTCTTGGCTATCAGTCCCACCTTCTGGCCTTCGCCGATGGAGAAGCTGATGTCGCGGAACAGCGTCAAGGCGCCGAACGACTTCGTCAGATGTTGCACGTCTAAATAGGGAACCATTTCTCGATATGCCGTTATATCGATATGTCGTTATTACGACAATTCTCGATTTATTTTCTCAATATAGTCAAGCACTTCGTCGCGTCCGTCCTTCTTTTCAGCAGACGTCAGGAACATAGGAGGCAGTTCTTCCCACGTCTCCTGCAGTTTCTGCCTATACGCCTCCATAGCCTGACGGCACTTGTTGGGTGTCAGTTTGTCTGCCTTGGTAAAAACGATGCTGAAAGGAATGCCTGACACTCCCAACCACTCGATAAACTCGAGATCAATCTTCTGCGGATCCAAACGGATGTCAACCAGAACGAAAACGTTCATCAACTGTTCACGTTGCAGGATATAGCCGCGGATCATCTGATCCAGCTTGTCCACCTCCTTCTTCGAACGCTTGGCATAGCCATAGCCTGGGAGGTCAACCAGATACCACTCCTTATTGATAATAAAGTGGTTGATAAGCAGTGTCTTGCCTGGCGTCGATGACGTCTTTGCCAACCGTTTGTTGTTGGTCAGCATATTGATCAGACTCGACTTACCCACATTCGACCTGCCGATAAAGGCATACTCCGGCTTCGTGCCCTTGGGGCACATACTCACCATTGGAGCCGAGAGCGTAAATTCTGCTTGCTTGATTTCCATACGTCTTCCTATTACGAGCTGCAAAGTTACGAAAATTTTGGAACAAAAGAAAAAGCTAACCTACTTTTTTCTGCAAGTTAGCTCTTTTCTTCGTGATTCCGGCGGGATTCAAACCCACAACCTTCTGATCCGTAGTCAGATGCTCTATTCAGTTGAGCTACGGAACCCTCCGTAAAACGAGGTCATCTGAAGGGATGAACCATCCGTTTTTCTGATTGCGGGTGCAAAGGTACGCACTTTTTTGGAAACCACCAAACTTTTTCGGAACTTTTTTCGAAAAAACTGTGTTTACCTACCCCCTGAGCCTTAAAAACTCAGGGGATGCTGGGACCAAAACCAGGCACAGACGGCATTCCGGGGATGGTTGGGACACCAGGCAGCTCAGGCATGCCAGGCAATTCGGGACCATTGTCGAACGGCATATCGGGTGCTCCTACCTCTCCGTCAGTCAGACTGCCAAAGAGGAGTCCGCCATGCACTTGCAGGCGAACTTCCTCTATCTTAGGACTCATATATTGTTTTTTCATTTACAATTTTACAATTTACAATTTATTCTTCAATTTACTTCACCACGATTTTTTTGCTTCCGTTGATATACAGGCCTTTCTCTGTGGGCTTGCTGGGCAGGCGAAAACCGGTGATGGTGTACCAGCCGTCAGCATCCTGCTGCACCTGACTCTTATCAATCGGAATAATACTTGTGGTACCGTCGCCCCAGTTGATGGAGAGGCTCTCAGGAGCCGAAATGCCATTGATGCGCAGGTAGGCACGGAAAGGCTTGATGTGCGTGCCCTCTCCGACCTTGGCAAATTCACCAGCCTTGATGCCGCCCTTGTCAGATGCTGAATAACAGTAAATATTAGAGGGTTTCGTATCCCACTTATGATACTTGTAGACACCATGCAGGCCTTCATCCTCCACGTCAGCTCCGGGAGCCGCCTCAACATACGTATCAGGCAGTTTCTTCACAGCAGCACCATACATGGCCTTCAGGGCACCTGTCTGGGCAGGTTTGAAGATGTAAGGTGTGTTAGCCTCCGTCTTGCTGCCAGTAACCTTGTTCAGTTTCACCTCTGTGCCATCGAAGCCTCCATAAGTAAAGAACTCACCAACAGTGGCATAGATGTCTAAGGCATAGGGGAGGAATACGCTGAAGCACTCGCCATTGCTGGTGCTCTGCGTAAACTCACGGTTGTATTCGGCCTTGGCAGCAATGAAGTCGGTAGCCACTTCGTACTCATTCTCGGAAGCTGCATTCAGGGGAGCCATATCATCACAGATGCCACCGATGATGAAGTTCTTACCCACAGCGGTGTTTCCTGCAGGCAGGAAGATGAGTGTCTCTTCGGGAACGCCCACGAAGGCACCCTCGGTACGCGAGTAGTTCTTACCCGTAATGCTTGTCTTTGAAGCATCGATATAGGTGATGTGACCTGAAGGAGCTACTCTGTTCGAGCCCATAGCGGGGGCAGGAGAACCAGCAAAGCCGAAGGCATTGTCAGCCAGATCGGTGACGTCAGTAGCATCGATATCGATATGATTGCCTCGCTGCATGAAGTCGCCAGCAGCCAACAGGCGATATTGCAGTCCTGCATTGGGCGATGTAGAGACAAGCGATGATGATACGGTCATACCACCGATACCACCGGAGATGGTAGCCTTCGGTCCTGCACGATGCAGGTTAGGAGCAGGAGCATCAAGTGCAACCAGATATACCTTCACATACGACACATCACTGCAGGCATAATCTACTACATATTCAGAAAGAGTGGCAGTTGGAATGATCTCGATGGGATCTTGGTAGTCCACCATCACGTGGAAAGCATAAGAACCTGGGGAATTAGTCCTCAATTTCAGCTTGATGGTACCCGTACCAGCAGGTACGACGAACGTGAGACCTGTGAAACGCGCTTTATACTCATTAGATCCAGGAATATATTGCTTAGTGTCGATAGCCTTCACCTGTTCATCAGTCATCAGGCTATTGACAACAACCAGACTCCTTTCTTGATCGAAACCGTCAGCAGCAGCCTGCGTCCCGTCATCATGAAGGGTATAGAGCACATTGTCAAAGGCTACATTATCAAGCGGTTCATCATCACGACCAGCAGGATTCGAGTCATAAACAAGAGTAGACACAGTAGTGCTCGCATCCACTATCAGACCCAAAGGCATCTTCACCGTCACCTTGTTGTTTTCAACGAAGCCCGCCAGATTATTGAAATAGCTCTCATAAAAGCCTTCGAAAGGTGTAAAGGTAATAGCAGAGCTATTGGTGCAGACAAGCGTACCAGGAGCATCACTTCCCGTATGGAACGACAGCCCCCGTACAGCGGCAGCACCTTCATACGAGATAGCATATCCGGCCGTGTTAGTAATCTTACTATTGCCCTCCAGATAGATGTCCAGTCCCTTTGCAGGCAGGCTGTTCGCAGCATTCACCACAATGCTTGTCAACTCAGCATTGTTCAGCACCAGACGGTTGTAGCCGTCAAACACAACACTCGGTGCAGTAACATTGGCGTCGCCCAGCACATTGGTCTGGTTAGCATTGTTGATTAAACAAGAGACATCACCCTTTGTAACAACAATGCCGTAGGTTTCCTGACTCCACAGCTTGATAGAATTATTACCCAAGGTGTATATCAAGCCCGAAGCACTTTGATTGTCTGTCACGTTGTTAGTGATCTGATAGCCTTCGGCAATAGCGTCTGTCGAGGTGCTTTCTTTGATGGTCAGAGAGCCGTACTTGCTGTCTTCTACTTCGCTGACGAAGGTCAGTTTGGGAGTAGCGTTCGGTGCTTTGCCAATATACTTAACCACTTTGCTGCCCAAAGTCACTTCATTATCGCCTACCAGCTTGATGGTCAGCTTTTGAATGTCACTATGAATAGGGACTTTATCGCCTAACCAATAATAATTGAAATTACTATTATCTAATGTCAAGGTGTTCGTGGCGGCATCAAAGGAGGCACCGTTTGTGATGTTCGAGGCATTGGCAGCGACGACTCTGACGTCTTCAACCAATAGTTCGTAGTCGACAGGCACACCAATCGTCACAACATTCAAATTACCATCATTTACAGTCAAATCGCCTGATACAACTTCCAAAGGACTCGTGATGTTCAATGTAACATGTTCACCAGCGAAAACTTCAGTCGAGGAAGCCCCCATCTTCAGCACCAGGCATCCCTTGGTTGCGTCTGAAGACTGAACGGTTATAGTCACATCGTCACCGTTTAAGCTCTGAAGCGTAGAAAAGCTGCCTTCAGTAATCATATTATTACCCACCAGTTCGATGTTCAAAGTGGGGAGGAAGGTGCTGACGGCTCCAATGCTGGCATTGTTCAGCGTCAACGTATGGCTTTCTTTATCGAAGCTCACCGTTCCGTCGCCGAATACGTCCGTGGCATTGCCTGAATAGACCTGCGTATCGCCAATTTTGACACCATACGAAGGAACAATCTTTATCTCTGTTGTGTAAAAGTCTACTAAATAATCATAAGTTGAATAATAATAACCTGCTCTCTTTAGAATAAATGTAAGTTCATTGCTGAAAGAGAGATTATTAATCAGGTTTGCATTACCTTCCCCGTCGATTCTTTCCAGTTTCAAACTTCCCACCGGAGTGCTAGTCGACTTAAACGTCACCGCAGGATCAGTGTTATCCATCTTTTGCAGACAGCTTTCAGCCGTTGTGATGGTATTCGTCCCCTGAATGTCTATAGTCAGGTTGGGCAAGCCTACCTTGACAGGAGCAGTGATGGCTGCATTATTCAGTGTCAGGGTATATACAGGAGTAGCTGTTACACCTCCGCTGGAAGTGAATTTCACCGTACCACCGTCACCCAAAACGTCATCAGCGTTGGCGCTGGTTACCTGAGTGTCACCAATAAAGAGACTATAAGATTGTGACAAAGTAACCTCAAGCGTTGCATCAGCATCAGGCATCTCCGTCGAATATTTATATTCGCCAGCCTCAGTAGCTATATTAGGAAGTGTCTCCTTCTGTTCTGTGCCTCCTGCCGGTGTGTACTTCAATACGACTGACGAAGGAATATCACCATCATTCATCGGGTAAATCCATAATTCTGATGTTACCCCTGGAGCAAAAGCGAAAATCTTTTTGTCAAAATCAGATTTTGGTTCATAGCAATCTAAGATGTTACCTTCAATGCTAAAGGTTTGAGTAAGGTCTGGAATGGTTAACTGCTTCGTATAGAGCACAGCCGCGTCGTCAGTAAGAAGGTCATAATAATCACTTTCTTTGTCGACCACATTACCTAAACCACGTGTTACATATCCGCGTTTTTCTACAGCCTCTTGATCATTGGGGCCTTTGGTAGAAGTAGTCACAGAATAGTAGTAATAGTTGCCGTTAAATATTCCTGTATAAAAGTTACCAATAAGAGCACCAGCTTCAGCACCGTCACCAACAGCTGATATTGTGGTATTGCCAGAAACTTTACAATTCTGTAAAGAACCATTCAAGAAACGTCCTGCAATAGCTCCAGCATACATACCACCACCAAATGTGCAATCTTTCAACTCAAGGTTTTGGATGTTTCCTTCTTTTTTAAATTGCTCATCTCCTACTCTTGCAAACAAGCCTACATAATCAGCTGTATTAGTAGTAGTGTAGCTCAGACCGACAATCTTCTTGTTGTTTCCATTGAAAGTTCCTGAAAACGGATAGCTCACACTATTGCCAATGGGAACAAATCCTGTATTGTTCGAGCAATCAATGTCGTTCTGCAACTCATAATACTTATCGCTCAGAAGTCCTTCATTGACATAAGTAGAGAGTTTATTTAAATCATCAACAGTAGAAATCTTATATGGTACATTAGAAGTGCCAGTACCACCACTGAACAACTGGGTTCCATAGAGAGCTGTGAAAATAAAATTTTCATCATAGCCTTCCCAAAGGAGAAGCGACTGACCATCCTGGAATGTCGGGGCATTAAAGCCACTGGAAACAAGAGCTGTAGTTCCTTTTGCCAGCAAGCTACCTGTGCCTTTGATAGTCAAGTCCTGATCGGCAGAAGCCACTTCACCTACAAAAGCACTACTGTCTGCGGCTGTGATGTAGTTATCACCTATCAGGTTGAGAGTCAACGCGCCACCACTATAAATACTGCCATCGATGGTTGCATTATTCAGTGTCAGTGTACGACTTTCGTAATCGAAACTGACAGTTCCACTCTTAATGCAGTCGTGTGTAATGTTTGATGCATTCGTAGTATTGACGGACACTCCTACGGGAGTTGGGGCTTCGTAACCCTCATAATCTCCGATAAAGAGTCCGCAACCGGTCTGTGCCCATGTCCCTATAGGCACCAGCATTACAAGGGCAAACAGCAAAAGTCGCATCAGCCCATGATTGATCAATTTTTCTTTTTGTTTCATATAGTTGATTTATTTAAGATATTATAGTCGATTAAAAATACTATTTCAGTTCATCATTGAAGAAGGCGACACACTGACGGAACAAGTGGTTGCGTGTGTTGCCACCATAGATGCTGTGATTACGATTGGTATAGACCAGCTGACGGAAATCCTTATCGGCCTTCACCAGCGCATCGGTATAGTCAGCGGTATTGCGGAAGTGGACGTTGTCGTCAGCCGTTCCGTGACAGAGCAACAGGGCACCATGCAGCTTGTCGGCACGGGCTATGGGACAGTCATCGTAGCCTACAGCATTCTCCTTGGGTGTACGCATAAAGCGTTCGGTATAGACGGTGTCGTAGTAGCGCCAGGAGGTGGGAGGTGCAATGGCGATGCCACAGCAGAACACGTCCCTACCCTCGGACATCGACATGAGGGTGTTGAAACCACCGAAGCTCCAACCCCAGATGGCAATGCGCTCCTTGTCGACATACGACTGCTGTCCCAGCCACAAAGCAGTCTCCACCTGGTCACGGGCCTCGAGTTGTCCCAGCTTGAGATAGGTGCATTTCTCGAAGTCGGCACCCCGTCCGCCAGTGCCTCTGTTGTCAACACAGACGCAGATGTAGCCTTGCTGACAGAGATACTGTTCGAGTATGGCTCCCTGTCCGTTCATACCGATGCCCCAGGCATTCTTCACCTGCTGGTTGCCAGGACCACCATACTGATACATGATGACGGGATATTTCTTGACAGGATTAAAGTCGGCAGGTTTTATCATCCAACCGTTAAGTTTGATGCCCTCAGAGGTGGTAAGTGTAAAGAGTTCACGACGTCCCAAATCGTAACCTGCCAGCTTCTGGCGCAATGCATTGTTGTCAATCAGCGTTGCCAGCGTCTTGCCGCTATTGTTGCATAGGGCATAGACGGGTGGCGTATTGATGTCACTCCAGGTATGGATAAAGTATTTGAAGCCAGCACTGAAGAGTGCCGTATTCCATCCAGCCTTCGGGGTCAGACACTCACGACGTCCATTCTCACGAACGACCCATACACGCTGGTCGGTGGCACCGTCTTCATGCGAGGCATAATAGGTATTGCCAGTAGCCTCGTCGTAGCCATAGACCTCACTCACCTCGTAGTCGCCACTATCTATCTGGCGCAGCAGCTGTCCGTTGTGGTTATAGAGGTAGAGGTGCATCCAGCCACTGCGATCACTGGGCATAAGGATGTGACGATCAGTAATCTTGATGGCGTCCATGGCCTCTTCCCTGACATACCGGTCTACTTTCTCCTCAATGACCTGATGGCAGACCGTCGACAAGGGATTGCACATGAAGAGGCGCAAACAGTCCTGATGACGATTCAGGGTGTATGCCACCACACGGGCAGGGTCGCTGGTAGCCTTCAGACGGGGTACATAGCCATCAGCATCCAGCTGCAACTGCAGCTGTCGCGTCTGACGTGATGCGATGTCGAAGCTCCATACTGACACCGATGCGTTCTGGTCACCGGCAAAGGGATACTTATAGGAATAGAGCGAGAGCGGCAGGGTGTATTCACGCACTTTGGACTCGTCGTAGCGCACCCATACCAGCTGTTTGCTGTCAGCGGTGAACACCATCGAACAATTCGTGCTGAACTCCTCTTCATTCACCCAGTCGGGCATACCGTTGATAATCTCATTACGTTTGCCGTCCTTCGTGATCTGCACTTCGGCATTGTCGTATAATATCTTGACAATAAAAATGTTATTGTCGCGTACGAAAGCAATCTGAAGACCATCCGGCGAGAATACTGGCGACTGCTGAGGACCATTGTCGGAGAGCGGAGCCAGACGGTTGTTGCGTACCGTATATATATAATAAGTAGCAGTGAACGAGTGACGATAAATGGGCTTCGTCTGGGTCTGTATCAACAGCCGTTGTCCATCAGGACTGATGATGTATCCGTCGATGGCATCAAGCTGGACACCCTTGGCTGTAGCCACATCGAAGAGCACGCCAGTCTGCTGACCTGTCTTATACGAATACTGCACGATGCGACGTCTGTCGCTACTCAGCTGTGCATAGCTCTCACCATCGTTCAACGGTGTCACGGCAGCCATCGATTCCCCACGGAACGCCCTGTCCGTAATGTCTTTCAGGTCAAGGCGTCCGGCAGCCACTGACACAAGGGCTGTCAGCAAAGTGACGGCCAATACTATCGTCTTTTTCATCATTATTGTTTCCTTAGAATTTCACAAAACGCCAGAAGGCATATTTTAGCCGCTCCAGCCAGGGCATCTTCTCTGCCATCACATGCTGCAGCACGAAACGTCCGCCCACCTCCAGCGGAGGACAGGACAGGAGCTTTGTGTCAAGAGCCAGCGCATGGTTGACAATCCACATCATACTCCGCGAAAAGCGCCAGATACCGAGTTTACGCAGCAGCTTGCTCACCGAAGAGCCGTCGGTAAACGGCTCGAAATGACCATTGGCCTGGCGCAGCACCTCGAAACAATCCACCACATGCTGCATGGTCAGTTTGCCCAGGTGATACAGCTCGTAGCCCTCCAGCAGCTTCAAGACGATGGCTGACGAGGGTGTATTGGTCTTCTGCTTGTCCACATAGACATAGAACGAGTCTCTGTTGTTGTTGACCCACCGGTCTGCCAGCATCTTACGTATGGGGTTGCTGATTTCAGGAAGTCCGATGACATCAGGCACTGCTCCTATCTCCAACTCCTCGGCATCAGCCATCCAGTCGATGCTCAGGTCCTGTGGGGCACGCAAGCCATATTCAAACAGGCGTACCACGCCCTGATAGCACAGTGCTGTCAGTCCATGGCGCTTCGATAGGTCATACAACTGCTGCCACTCTTCAGGTGACGGCCCACGGCTCAAACAGTCAAGCTGACCTGTGGAAACTTGTATCAGTTCAAAGAACAGTTCATTCATAGTTCTGACGTTTTTCGTTGTTTTGCTTGCAAAAGTACGAAACTTTTTGTAATTTTGCAAACAATTAGCAGAAAAAGAGTATGATGGAAGAAAAGATACTGAGGATGCAGGTGCTCGTCAGCACGCTGAACGAGGCCTCTGACGCCTACTACAACGGCCAGTCGGAGCGGATGACGGACTACGAATGGGACAAGCTGTTCGACGAGTTGCGCCAGCTGGAAGCGGAGACTGGCACTACCCTACCCGACTCACCGACCCAAAAGGTGTCGGAGGACAACACGGTCGGACAGAAGGAGAAACACGAGTTTGCTGCCCTCTCGCTGGCGAAGACCAAACAGTCCGAAGAGTTGGTGAAATGGGCTGAGGAACGTCCGATATGGATATCGTGGAAGCTGGACGGCCTGACGCTGGTGGTGACCTACGACGAGGGTAAGCTGCAGAAGATTGTCACTCGCGGCAATGGTCATATCGGCACGAATATCACGCACTTATCTTCCGCCATTACAGGAATACCTAAAAATATTCCGACACAGGGTCATACAGTCATCCGAGGCGAGGCCGTCATCTCCTACGACGACTTTGAACGCTATCTGATGGAGAGTGGCGAGGACTATGCCAATCCGCGCAATCTGGCATCAGGGTCGTTGAGCGTCAAGGAGGCACAGGACATCATGGACCGGCATATCCAATGGATTCCCTTTACACTGGTTTACACCGATGAACTGCTGAACAGCTGGGGCGAACGCATGGACTGGCTCGACCGTCAGGGTTTCCACACGGTGGAGCGCGAACTGATCACGGTCCCCTCTCGCGCCACCGTGGAAGCGTGTTTAACACGCTTCACCGAGAAGGTTACCACCAAGCAGAACCCCTTCCCCGTCGATGGTCTGGTGGTATGCTACGACGACACAGCCTACGCCCAGACAGGTAGCGTCACAGGTCATCATGCCACACGTGCCGGACTGGCCTTCAAATGGCAGGACGAATCGGCAGAGACGATATTAAGAGAGGTGGAATGGTCGTGTGCGGCCTCTACCATCTCACCCGTTGCCATCTTCGAACCAGTAGAACTAGAGGGCACCACGGTCAAACGGGCCTCTCTGTGTAACATCAGCGAATGCCAACGACTAGGCATCGGTGGTGCCGGAACAGCCATCAGCGTCATCAAGGCCAACAAAATCATACCGAAAGTCATTGCTGTCAGCAAGTGTGTCGGAACGTTCACTGTCCCTGACACCTGCCCCGTCTGCCACGCGCCGACGAAGATTGTCGAGAGCGAAGCCAGTGGCACACGGACGCTGCACTGCACCAACGACGAGTGTCCTGCCAAGCAGCTGAAGAAGTTTGCCCGCTTCGTATCGAAGGAGGGCATGAACATCGACGGCATCTCGGAACAGACACTGTCGAAGTTCATCAATCTCGGATGGGTCGGGGAATATGCCGATATCTACCTGCTGCGCAACCACATCCGCGAACTGGCAAATATGGAGGGCTTTGGCGAGAAGTCTGCTGCCAACATCATGCACAGCATCGACAACAGCCGACAGGTGGAGGCCCAGCGCCTGCTCTTTGCGCTGACCATCCCGCTCTGTGGCATCGACGTCTGCAAACGGCTCCTGTCAGCATATCCTTTGGAAGATCTCGTCAACGAAGCCACCAAGACTAGCGACGACCTGTTTGCCACACAGGCAGAACCACAGGATGTCTTTGCCCATGTGGCAGGCATCGGTCCTGAGAAGTCGGCATCGTTCGTACGCTGGTTCCGCAACACTCATAACCTGGCACGCTTCCGCAGGCTGCTGACGCATCTGCAGGTCAGCAATCCCGATACGACGCCACAGGGCGACCTCTGCCAGGGACTCACCTTCGTCATCACTGGCGACGTACACCACTACAAAAACCGCAATGAACTGAAGGCCTACATCGAGTCGCAGGGCGGAAAGGTGGCATCAGCTGTGAGCGGGTCGACATCATTCCTCATCAACAACGACGTCACCTCGACATCAGGCAAGAACAAGAAAGCCCAGCAGCTGGGCATTCCCATCATCTCCGAAGACAACTTTATCAGCCGTTTCACCGAATGAAGAATCCCTTCTGCATTCTTCCGTTGCTTTGGCGCTCCTCGCGTCCCAGCCACACCTTCGACCTGCCGGCTGTGGCTGTTCCCTTCTGGATTCGGAAGGGCTACGACGGACTGACCTTCTTCGGACATATCATCACCCATACCCGGGAAGATGCCAACACCTTCAACCAACATTGGGACAACATGAAGAACCATGAGATGATACACCTCTACCAGGCACGCGCCACCCATGACTCATGGTTCTGTTTCTACTGGCAATACATGCTGTTCTGGCTGAAGGCCAGAGGCTATCGCAGACACCTGAAGAATGCCGGATATAAACTGAATCCCTTCGAGATGGAAGCGTATGCAAATATGGACAACTTGGACTACCTGAAGCCTGGCGGAAAGGCAGAAGGATGGAAGAGATATGCGGCCATGACGTTAGAAGAACGCCTGAAGGCTTATCAGAAGGAAATACTGAAACGCTGAGAACAGCTTCCACGAAACCACTGACGCTTACTGCTCAATCTGGTATTTCTTCTTACGGGCATGCGTGGCCTTCTGCGGTGTGCTGGAAGGTGCAAACCCCGAACGGACCGTCTTGACGCCACGATAGCCGTTCCAGCGCTCATGAATCTTACGGACATAGTCCACAGTCTCCGAACCACGCATATAGCCGTACTTCACCACCGGATCGTTATAGTATTCCGCTTTGGCCAGACCTAACACAAAGGGTTCAACATCACCCCAACGCTGAGGATTCTTGCCATGCTTACGCGCTAGGGCCATAGCGTCGCGGATGTGGAAGTGTCCGCCATTATAGGCAGCCAGCACAAACTTGGTACGCTCTGAACGCTCGCGGATATCGGAGAAATTACGCTCCAACTCACCCAAATATTTGGCTGCAGCAGCAATATTCTGCTCGGGATTGAAGATGCTGGCCCGCGCCAGCCCCAGATGGTCTGCAGTAGCGGGCATAATCTGCATCAGTCCACAGGCTCCTGCCCACGAACGGGCCTGAGGGTCGAAAGTCGACTCCTGATAACACTGGGCAGCCATCAGACGCCAGTCCCAGCGAATGGTAGAGGCATAACGCTGGAAATAACCATCATAGTGTGAGATCACGCCACCGGCACGATTCAGCATCGGGGAAAAGACGCGGCGCTTGACACTCTTATTGGACAGCAAGAACTCCTCCTCCTTCTTAACCTCGTCAATGAGTTTCGGGTCGTACCAGGCTGTCAGTTCGCGCTTCAGGTCATCCTTGTCATCACCCACTAGCCATCCCGTGCCCTTCTTCATCATCGGGTAGCAGATCAGGTCGGCCTCACCGTCAGCCAGACGACGCAGCATCTCAGCGGAATCACGGCACACCTCCATGCGCAGCATCACACCAATCTTGTCAGCAAAACGCTGGGCCAGCATATACTGCATTCCCAGATGCCGGCCATGATAGTCGTAGTAGGTCTCGGGACCTGTTAGCGTCAGAGCTATCAGTTCACCGTTACGCTGTATGTCGGAGAGGTCGAAGTCATCGTCGACGGGAATCGTATCGGTGATTTCACCCCATGGTGTCACCACGGGTTCCTGCTTCTTCTCCTGACAGGCACACAGCAAAAGAAGGGCAAAAAGCTGAATATATATGCTGTTTATCTTCAATTTCATGCAATTTTGGGTGCAAAAGTAATCATTTTCTTGCAAATATCGACAGAAATGCGTAATTTTGCAAGCTAAATTAGATAATATTAGATATATGTTAAGAATAGCCGTACAATCAAAAGGCCGTCTTTTCGACGACACCATGAATCTGCTTGCCGAAGCAGACATCAAGGTCAGCGCTTCCAAGCGTACCCTGCTCGTTCAGTCTTCTAACTTCCCCCTCGAAGTGCTCTACCTGCGCGACGACGATATCCCGCAGTCAGTAGCCAGCGGTGTGGCTGACATCGGCGTGGTGGGCGAAAACGAGTTCATCGAACGCAGCGAGGAA
This sequence comes from Prevotella sp., assembly GCA_045131435.1. Taxonomy (GTDB): domain Bacteria; phylum Bacteroidota; class Bacteroidia; order Bacteroidales; family Bacteroidaceae; genus Prevotella. Next base: position 71,831 of record JBGUQW010000020.1, on the reverse strand, counting down.
GCCGACATCATCTCTCGTCTGGGATTCTCACGCTGCCGGCTGTCGCTGGCCATCCCCAAGGAGATTGACTATCAGGGCGTCAGCTGGTTCAATGGCAAGAAGATTGCCACCTCCTACCCCAACATCCTGCGCACATACATGCAGCAGCAGGGTGTCAATTGCGAGATTCACGTCATCACGGGTAGTGTGGAAATCAGTCCGGGCATCGGGCTGGCCGATGGCATCTTTGACATCGTCAGCAGCGGGTCGACGCTGGTTAGCAACAACCTGCGCGAGGTCGAGGTGGTGATGCAGAGCGAGGCCCTGCTCATCGGCAACAAGAACCTGTCTGCCGACAAGAAGGCGACACTCGACGAGATGCTGTTCCGCTTCAAGGCCGTCAAAGATGCCGAGGACAAAAAATACGTTCGTATGAATGCCCCCAAGGCCCGTCTGCAGGAGATTATCAACGTGCTGCCGGGTTTAAAGAGTCCCACCATCATCCCCCTGGCTGACGACGAGTGGTGCTCCGTCCATACCGTACTCGACCAGAAGCGCTTCTGGGAAATCATCGGAAAGCTGAAGGAAATGGGTGCCCAGGGCATCCTCGTCACACCGATAGAGAAAATGATTCTATGAAGATTTATAAATACCCTCAAAAAGAACAGTGGGACGAGATTTCCTCTCGTCCACGACTTGACCTGAAACAGTTGAACGCCACTGTCGCCACCGTGCTCAACGACATCAAGGCACGTGGTGACGAGGCCGTACGCGAATACGAGCTGAAGTTCGACAAAGCCAGCCTCACAGACCTTGCTGTCACAGAAGCAGAGATGGACGAGGCCGAGACACTGGTCAGCAACGAACTGCGCGATGCCATCATCCTGGCACACCATAACATCAAGGTCTTCCACCTCTCACAGCGTTTCGTGGGGCAGAAGGTGAAGACCCAGGAAGGTGTCACCTGCTGGCAGAAGAGTGTGGCCATCGAACGCGTAGGGCTCTACATTCCTGGCGGTACGGCTCCCCTCTTCTCGACGGTGCTCATGCTGGCCACACCAGCCAAGATAGCCGGATGCCGTGAGATCGTGCTCTCCACGCCTCCCAACCGTGAGGGCAAGGTCAATCCTGCCATACTCGTGGCTGCCCGCATCGCTGGCGTTAGCAAGATATTCAAGATTGGTGGCGTACAGGCCATCGGTGCTATGGCATACGGTACGGAGAGCGTGCCCAAGGTATTCAAGATCTTCGGCCCCGGCAACCAGTATGTGATGGCCGCCAAGCAACACGTCTCACTCGACGAGGTGGCCATCGACATGCCTGCAGGACCCTCCGAGGTCTGCGTGCTGGCCGACGAGACGGCCAATGCCGAGTTTGTGGCTGCCGACCTGCTGTCGCAGGCTGAGCACGGCATCGATTCGCAGGTGCTGCTCATCACCACCTCGGAGTCGAAGCTCAACGAGGTGCTCGCAGAAACAGAACGCCAGCTCGCCCTGCTGCCTCGTCAGGAGATAGCCACCAAGGCCCTCGACAACAGCCGCATGATCCTCGTCGGTTCTCCCGACGAGATGATCGCCCTCTCGAACCTCTACGCCCCTGAACATCTTATCCTTCAGGTGAAAGACTACGAGCAACTGGCGGAGCGCGTCGTCAATGCCGGTAGTGTCTTCCTCGGACCGTATGCCTGCGAGAGTGCCGGCGACTATGCCAGCGGCACCAATCACACGTTGCCCACGCATGGCTATGCCACAGCCTACAATGGCGTTAACCTCGACTCCTACTGTCGTAAGATAACCTTCCAGCACCTCACAGAAGAAGGCATCCGCCACATCGGCCGTGCTGTCGAACTCATGGCCGAAGCCGAACAGCTCGACGCCCACAAAAATGCGATGACAGTCAGAATCCATTCAATTGAGAAATGAGAGCCGCCACAGAGGTAGTCATAATTACTCATTACTAATTACTAATTGAATATGAAACCCTTAGAGCAGTTAGTCAGAAAGAATATCTGGAGTCTTGCACCCTATAGCAGTGCCCGCGACGAATACTCAGGCAAGGAGGCACACGTGTTCCTCGATGCCAACGAAAACCCCTACAACGGGCCCTACAACCGTTATCCTGACCCCTTGCAGCGCGAGGTCAAGGAGGTGCTGTCGAAGGTCAAGGGCGTACCGGCAGAGAATATCTTTCTGGGCAATGGCAGCGACGAGGCCATCGACCTGCCCTATCGCGTCTTCTGCGAACCCGGACGTGACAACGTCGTGAGCATCGCACCCACCTACGGCATGTACCAGGTGTGTGCCGACATCAACGATGTCGAGTTCCGTCAAGTTCTACTTGACGATAACTTCCAATTGCATGCCGACCAACTCCTGGCAGCCTGCGACGAGCACACTAAGATCATCTGGATATGCTCGCCTAACAACCCCACAGGCAACTCGCTGGACCGTGACGAAATCATGAAAGTCATAGAGGGCTTCGAGGGCATCGTCATCGTCGACGAGGCCTATATCGACTTCGCCCAGCAGCAGTCGCTGCGACAGGAACTCCCTGCCCACCCCAACCTCATCATCCTGCAGACCATGTCGAAGGCCTGGGGCTCGGCAGCCATCCGCTTGGGTATGGCCTTTGCCTCCGCCGACATCATACATATATATAATAAGGTGAAATATCCCTATAACGTCAACCTACTCACCCAGCAACAGGCTCTGGAGATGCTGGAAGACCCCTTCGAGGTCGACAAGTGGGTCAAGCTGCTCTTGCAGGAACGATCACGCCTCATGCAGGCCTTTATCGACCTGCCCTCCTGCGAACAGGTCTTTAAGACCGATGCCAACTTCTTTCTGGCACGCATGTCCGATGCTACCACCATCTACAACTATCTCGTAGACCACGGCATCATCGTCCGCAACCGTTCCCGCATCCAGCTCTGCAACAACTGCCTGCGCATCACCATCGGCACACGCAGCGAGAACAACGAACTGCTCGCCGCCCTCCGGCAAATGTAATGGCCATCAACACGATAGCCTGCAGATCGAATCTGGTGCCGTTATAGTCTACGTTAGATGCAAAAAATATAGCCCAAAGTTTGGCGAATTGAAAAATAGTTCCTATCTTTGCGACATGCAACGGAAGGTATTACTCATATACACTGGCGGAACGATAGGCATGAACTGCAATCCGCACACGGGAGCACTGGAGCCGTTCGACTTCGAGCACCTGCTGCAGAACGTGCCGGAGCTGAAGCAGTTTGACCTGCAGATTGACACCTACCAGTTCTCGCCACCCATCGATTCCAGCGACATGTCGCCACGACTGTGGACAGAACTGAGCCATGTCATTGCAGACCATTACGACGAATATGACGGCTTTGTGGTGCTGCACGGCACGGACACGATGGCGTATACGGCGTCGGCGCTGAGCTATATGATGGAGAACCTGACGAAGCCCATCATCTTCACGGGGTCACAGCTGCCCATCGGACAGCTGCGCACGGATGGCAAGGAGAACCTGATCACGTCGATAGAGATTGCTGCAGCGAAAGACGAAGAGGGGCATGCACGGGTGCCTGAGGTAGGGATCTACTTCAACGGCCACCTGCTGCGCGGAAACCGTACCACGAAGCAGAGTGCCGACGAGTTCAATGCCTTCGAGTCGTTCAACTATCCGCATCTGGTGGATGCCGGCGTCAACATCACCTACCACAAGGAGCGCATGCTGCAGCCTGACTGGTCGAAACCGATGACGCCGCACTTCCGGCTGGACAACAACGTCATCATCTTCTCGCTGTTTCCGGGCATCCGTGAAGACCTGATCCGCCACATCATCCACACACCGAACCTGAGAGCCATCGTCATGCGTACCTTTGGCTCAGGGAATGCGCCACAGAGTCCTTGGCTGCTCAATGCGCTGAAGGAGGGCACACGCAATGGCAAGGTGATTGTGAACATCAGCCAGTGTCTGCAGGGCTGCGTGGAGATGGGACGCTACGATACGGGCTTCTACCTGAAGGAGGCTGGTGTGGTGAGTGGCTACGACTCAACGGTGGAAAGTGCTGTAACGAAGCTGATGTTCTTGCAGTCGCACTATGACGACCCGAACATCATCAGGGACATGATGAACCGAAGCATACGAGGGGAGATTCATGTAGATGAAAGATGAAGATTATAAGATTTACGGATTAAGTATTAAACTAAACAAAACAATGCGATTATGAAAGAACTGAAAGGAACAAAGACCGAGAAGAACCTGCAGGAAGCTTTTGCAGGTGAGAGCCAGGCCCGTAACAAGTACACCTACTGGGCCTCGAAAGCCAAGAAGGACGGCTATGTACAGATAGCAGCCATCTTCGAAGAGACTGCCAACAACGAGAAGGAGCACGCCAAGATGTGGTTCAAGCTTTTGGAGGGTGGTGCCATCAAGTCGACTCCCGAGAATCTGGCTGCTGCCGCTGGTGGCGAGAACTTCGAGTGGACGGACATGTATGCCCGCATGGCCCGCGAGGCCCGCGAGGAAGGCTTTGAGGAGATTGCCGAGAAGTTTGAGGCTGTGGCAGCCATCGAGAAGGAGCACGAGGAGCGCTATCGGAAGCTGCTGAAGAACATCGAGGACAAACGCGTGTTCTCGAAGGACGGCGACGTCATCTGGCAGTGTTCGAACTGCGGCCACATCGTTATCGGCAAGCAGGCTCCCGAGGAGTGTCCCGTCTGCAATCATCCGCAGGCTTACTTCCAGGTGAAGGCAGAAAACTATTAAAAGCCAAAGGGTAAAAAGCAAAAAGGTAAAAAACTGAGCGAATCGGTCTTTTACCTTTTTTTCTTTTGCTGTTGCCTTAGCTATTGTAATGCAATCTTCATGAAGACAGGGAGGTGGTCGGAGTTGGTGATGTCGCTCTTATAGTATGAGAGGCCCTTCAGCGACTCATCGTGGAAGATGTAGTCGATGCGGACTGCCTTACGACCACGGAAGGTGTACATCCAGCCACTGCCACACTCCTTGAAGCCGTCGACCATATTTCCCAGCATGGTGTTGTAGACGTAGGAATAGGGCACGTCGTTGAAGTCGCCACAGACGATGCATGGCTTTGTGGACGAACGCTTCTCGTTGGCAATGGTGGTGGCCTGACCTGCACGTACCATCATGCCAATGGTGTAGTTGCCGAAGATAGCAGAGAGCACACGGTTGCGTGAAGGCTCATAGCCAGGTACCTGCATCTGCATCTTTCCAGCTTGATGAAGGGTACGGTTGATGCCTGTGGTCTGCAGGTGGACATTGAAGACGCGCAGCTCGGTGCCATTGACATCGACGTCGGCATACATGGCACTGTTGTTCGTGTCGTCGAAGCGGATGGTCTTGTTGCCCTTGATGGGGAAACGGCTGAAGACAACCATGTCATCCTTACCTTTCGCCATATAGGGGAAATACTCCTTGTAGCTCTCGGAATTCTTCTTGTCGCCACTGATTTCACTATACTCCTGCATGCAAAGCACGTCGACCTTCTGACGACGCATCTCGGCAAGGATGTCGAGGGCCATGAATCCTGACGTCTCACGCTGGAACATGGCAACGTTATAGGTGGCAATCTTGACGCCCTTAGCCTGATCGGCAGTCTTGTCGAGAGAGCCGAACTGGTAGATGGTGCCGATATACGGGATGCAACAGGCGATGGTAATCAGTGGGATCAGGGCGTAGAGCCACTTGCGGCGTATGAGCCAGATGACGAGCATCAGTACGTTGGCAGCGATGAGCACTGGCAGGATATAGACGAGCATGGCTCGTGCCGTATTGCCTGCAGGCTGGACATCGCCTCCGAAGAGTGCGACGATGGTGAATACAGTAATGACAATCTGTGCCACGAGAAACATCATTGACACGTACTTGTAGACAGCTAATTTACCCATAGTATTCTTTTTCAGCTTATTCTTGATTCACATATTTCTCCACCATATCCATCAGGTCTTCCACACGGAAGGGCTTGGCCATGAACTCGTCGCAGCCGGCAGCCATGGCCTCACGGATGTTCTCGTCGAAGGCATAGGCACTGAGAGCCACCACAGGGATGTCGGGATTGACCTCCTTGATGATACGGGTGGCATCGAGTCCGTTCATGTCGGGCATGCGGATATCCATCAGCACGAGGTCTGGATGGTCTTCCTCGCAATAGGTGACGGCCTCAATGCCATTGACAGCGCGCAACAATCTGTAGCGCTTCGAGAGCACGATGCGTACGAGCTCGAAGTTACTGTCCTCGTCCTCAGCGACTAGGATGAGCGGTGCATTTCTGAGGTCTGTCTTGGTAGTGGAGCGGATGGTGCGCGAATTGGTGGTGATGCGGGTATTTTTGCTCAGTCCGCCGATGGTACCCTCGAAAGGCAACACGAAACGGAACGTAGAGCCCTCGCCCAGTCGTGACTGCACGCTGATGGTGCCATCCATCTTGTCGACAATGAGTTTGGAGAGGGCCAGTCCCAAGCCATAACCACCCTGATTCTCCGCATCACGGGAGACATAGGTTTCGAAGATATGATTCATATCCTCAGGGGCGATACCCGATCCGGTATCGGTGACGAAGAATTCCACGTCCTGACCATCGTTAATCAGGCGATAGCCATAGGTAATGCTTCCACGGGCTGTATGTTTCAAGGCATTGCTGATGAGGTTGGAGAGCACCTGCGTCACACGGTTTTCGTCAGTCTTCAACGTGACGGCCATGTTCGGACGATTCCAAATCAGCTGCACATTATCGGAACAGCGGAAATTGAAAATCATCTTCAGGTTATGGCAGAGGTCATTGAGGGAAACCATTGTCTTGTTGATGGAGATTTCGCCAGCCTCCACACGCGACAGGTCAAGAATATCGTTGATAAGCGTCATCAAACGGCTGTTGTTGCTCTCAACAATCTCCATATATTTCATGCGTTCCTCGGCAGAATCAGTCTCAGCCATCACACGGGAAAAGCCCTCGATGGCATTCAGCGGGGTTCTGATCTCGTGACTCATATTTGCCAGAAACAGTGACTTCATGCGGCTTTTCTGCTCGGCATTCCGTGCTTTCTCCTCATACTCGTTGAGTTTCTTCTTGGCGGCATCAAGTTCCAGTTCTGTAGCATGTAGCCTAGCATTGGCTTCGGCTATCTTACCCAACAAGATTTCTCTTTCGTCTTGATTCATATTTCCTTTTACCTTTCCTAAATCTTTGCAAAGGTAGGAAAAATACTCCGAACGAGCAAAGAAAAAGGTAAAAATTTATCCTCTTTTAGCTTTTTCCCACGCTCCGCTGGTGTTATGGGTGGCCAGATACTTCATTCCGCGGAACACATTGATGTTCATAAACAGGAAATAGCAGGGGACATAAAGCAGACGGCTCTTACGACCCTGACGCAGCAGCAGCCAGCCGCACAGGGCAGCCAGATAGAACAGCGACTGGAGCAGCAGGAAGATATCGTAGAAAAGGCCTGCACGTAGTGCAACCAGTGCGATATTCAGGGGAATGAGGGCCAGAAGTGCAAACGGGGTAATGGTCCAGCGCAGCACGCGGTGGCTGATAAACTGGAAAGCTACGACGAAGTGACGGAAGGGATTCAACATCACCCTCAGCCACCAGACACTCTGCAAACCTCCGGCAGCAATGCGGCGCTTACGCTTCGACTCTTCCTGAAGATCGGCAGAGCCATATTCCATCGCATAGGCATCAGAAGTGTAAGCAATTTTGTAACCTTCATCGACCATGCGCATAGACATTACGAAGTCGTCGAGCAGAGCCGTTTCGGGCATCGGGCGATAGAGGGCGGTACGGATGGCATTCAGCTCTCCAGCAGCACCCATTGCCGAATAGAATTCGCTGTCCATTCGCTTCAAGGTACTCTCGTAACGCCAATAGAGGCCTTCGCCTTCCGCAGCCATCTGCTGCTCGTGACGTGCCATCACGCGCTTCTCGCCAGCCACGCAGCCCACGTGCGGGTCTTGGAAACAGCGCACGATTTCGCGGACAGCTCCCTTGTTGACCATTGTGTTGGCATCGGTCATCATGGTGAAAGGCGTCTTCACAAGACTGATGCCATGATTGAGGGCTGCTGTCTTGCCCCTGCGTTCCGGGGTGTAGACGATCTCTACGTCAGGATAATCGCGAAGACGGTCGTTGGTGCCATCGCTACTACCGTCGGTGACCCACATGACATGGAGCTTGTCGGCAGGATAGTCCAGTTGGCGCGTATTGTCCATCTTCTCTTTGACCACGTCCTCCTCGTTATAAGCACAAATCATGAGGGTGACGTGAGGGAGGTCATCGTCAGCGGGTAAGGCCAAAGGCTTGGCCTTACCCCTGAAGATGCGTTTCAGTCTGAGCAGCAACCACAACAGCATGCCATATCCGAGGTAGGTATAGAACACCAGGAACAGACAAAACCAAAAAAGAATCTTCAATGCTGTCATAGTGCTGTCAGTAAAGGATTAGTCGTTGCTCTCAATCTCTTCCTGCATATCGATGAACTGCTGGTTCTTGTCGTAGAACTCGTATTGCAGGAAAGCCAGTTTCTGCGAGGGTACGATGCGGACACCCATGCCATACTTCATCTGCCACCTGACCTTCAGCGACACAAAGCCCTGATTGATGTAGGCAGCCACATAGGGATGAACGTGCAGACTGAACTTCCTGATGCCAATCTTGTTGACCAATCGGTCAATCTTGCTCTCAAGTTGGTCGGTAAACAGGATAGACGACTTGATTTTGCCCTTGCCAAAGCAGGTGGGGCAGGTTTCCTCAACATTGACATCCATAGCCGGACGGACACGCTGACGCGTAATCTGCATCAGTCCGAACTTACTGAGTGGCAGGATGTTATGGCGTGCTCTGTCTTTCTGCATGTTCTTGCACATGCGCTCATAGAGCATCTGACGGTCTTCTGCCAGATTCATATCGATGAAGTCGACCACGATGATGCCGCCCATGTCACGAAGACGCAGCTGGCGTGCCAGCTCGTCGGCAGCACCGAGGTTCACCTCCAGCGCATTGGCCTCCTGACCGTTTTCTGCACGAGTACGGTTGCCCGAATTGACATCGACGACGTGCATGGCTTCCGTATGCTGGATGATAAGATAGGCTCCCCGCTTGTAGTTGACGGTCTTACCAAACGATGACTTCAGCTGTTTGGTAACGTTGAAATTGTCGAAGATGGGCACCGTACCCTTGTAACGTTTTACGATATCCTTCTTCTCGGGGGCTATCAGACCAACATAGTCCTTCACCTGATTGTAGATGTCGTCGTCGTTGACGTAAATGCCGTCGTAGGTGGGGTCGAAGACGTCGCGCAACAATGCTACGGCACGACTGGTCTCCTCGAAGCACAACTGGGGAGTCTTGGTGGCCTTCTGGGCCTTGGTGATACAATCTTCCCAGCGCTTCATCAGCACCTTCATCTCTGCGTCCAACTCCGCCACACGCTTGCCTTCGGCCGATGTACGAACAATAACACCGAAGTTCTTGGGGCGGATGCTCTGAACAAGCTGTTTCAGACGGGCACGTTCCTCGCCTTTCTTGATTTTAGACGAAACCGAGACCTTATCCCCAAAGGGCATTAGCACCATATAACGGCCAGCAAAGCTCAGTTCGCATGTCAGACGGGGACCCTTGGTGTTGATGGGTTCCTTCACCACCTGTACCAGCACTTCCTGACCTTGCTTCAGCGTTGTCTGCACACTGCCTTCCTTGGGCAGGTCGGGCAACCGCTGGGCTTTTGCCATCGGATAAAGTTTCTTTCTGTCGCTCTGTACCTGTTTAAGATACTTCTCGTAAGAGCTGAATTGAGTACCGAGGTCAAGATAATGCAGGAAGGCGTCGCGTTCGGAACCTACGTCCACGAAGCAGGCGTTGAGTCCGGGCATCAGCTTACGCACCTTGCCCAGATAGATGTTGCCAACAGAGTAGCTGGCCTCCTCGCGCTTCTCGTTCTGGTATTCCACCAGATTCTTGTCCTCGAGCAAGGCTATTGATATCTCTTTAGGCTGAACATCAATGATTACTTCACTTGTCATTTCTCTTAACTTCTTTAATTTCTTAAAAAAGGAGTGCACCGATTACTCGGGAACACTCCTTTCAATACGTTTTTGTCAAATGGAGCTTACTTGCTCTTATGACGGTTCTTGCGCAGTCTCTTCTTACGCTTGTGAGTAGCCATCTTGTGGCCCTTCTTCTTTTTTCCGTTTGGCATAATTCTTAACTATTAAATTGATTACTTCATCATCTCTATAAAACTCTTTGCAGGCTTGAAAGCAGGAATGTCGTGAGCATCAATCACCATCGTCACATTCTTGGAAATGTTACGAGCAGTCTTCTGGGCGCGGTGCTTGATGGTAAATGTACCGAAACCACGCAGGAACACACTCTCGTGATTCTCAGCCATGCTGGTACGAATCTCTTTCATAAAGGCCTCCACTGTCACTGCTACATCCTTCTTGGGAAGCCCTGTTTCTTCTACAATTTTGCTGATAATATCTGCTTTTGTCATTGCTGTATATTTTTATATATTGTCGAAATTGGACTGCAAAGTTACTAATTTTCAGCGTGATAAGAAAATATTCTCGGCATTTTTTTCGAAAAATATTCATTTTTGTTGTTTTTTGCATGAAAACGGGAAAGACAAGAGCCCTAAATATATATATAATGAACGCGCGAGACGACGCCTAAAAAAACAGCAAAGTCATAAAAATATGGAAAAAAGCAACTCATCTTGTTAGATTCTCATTTTTTTTCCGTACCTTTGCAAATTGTAAGTGTTTGACTACAATATGGACCATATAAGAAACTTCTGTATCATTGCACATATCGACCATGGGAAGTCGACACTGGCCGACCGTCTGCTGGAATATACCAAAACCATCCAGGTAACGGAGGGACAGATGTTGGACGACATGGATCTGGAACGTGAGCGCGGCATTACCATCAAGAGTCACGCCATTCAGATGGAGTATGTGTATCATGGTGAAAAATACATTCTGAATTTAATTGACACCCCAGGACATGTCGACTTCTCGTACGAGGTAAGCCGTTCCATTGCAGCCTGCGAGGGTGCACTGCTGGTAGTCGATGCCACCCAAGGTGTTCAGGCACAGACCATCTCAAACCTCTACATGGCCATCGACAACAATCTGGAGATTATTCCCGTTATCAACAAGATTGACATGCCATCGGCCATGCCCGATGAGGTGGAAGATGAAATCGTCGACCTGATAGGCTGTGACCCCGAGGATATCATCCGTGCTTCCGGTAAAACCGGTGAGGGTGTCGAGGACATCCTGAATGCCGTTGTGGAGCGCATCCCCCACCCTGTAGGCAATGAGGAAGAACCACTACAGGCTTTGATCTTCGACTCGGTGTTCAATTCGTTCCGCGGTATCATTGCATATTTCAAGATTACAAACGGCATTATCCGTCAGGGCGACAAGGTGAAATTCTTTAACACCGGAATGGAATATGTGGCTGACGAAGTGGGCGTATTGAAAATGGACATGATTCCACGTAAGGAACTGAGAACGGGTGAAGTAGGCTACATTATCAGCGGTATCAAGAATGCCAAGGAAGTGAAGGTAGGTGACACCATTACCCATATTCAGCGGCCCTGCGACAAGGCCATCGAAGGCTTTGAAGAGGTGAAGCCTATGGTGTTTGCCGGCGTCTATCCCATTGACCCCACAGACTACGAGAACCTGCGCGCCTCGCTGGAGAAGCTGCAGCTGAACGACGCCTCGCTGACATTCGTCCCTGAAACATCCATTGCCCTGGGATTCGGTTTCCGTTGCGGTTTCCTGGGACTGCTCCACATGGAGATTGTACAGGAACGTCTGGACCGTGAGTTTGACATGGACGTCATTACCACCGTGCCCAACGTTACCTATATGTGCTATACGAAGCAGGGCGAGGAGAAGGAGGTGCATAATCCCTCTGGCCTACCTGACCAGACGATGATAGACCGCATTGAGGAACCATACATCAAGGCATCGATTATCACAGCTGCCGACTACATTGGTCCCATCATGACGCTCTGCCTTGACAAGCGCGGAGAACTCATTGACCAGCAATATGTTAGCGGCAATCGGGTGGAGTTACGCTTTATGCTGCCATTGGGTGAGATTGTCATCGATTTCTACGACAAATTAAAGAGCATTTCGAAGGGCTATGCGTCGTTCGACTACCATATCGACTCGTTCCGTCCTTCGAAGCTGGCAAAGCTCGACATTCTGCTGAACGGCGAACCCGTCGACGCCCTGTCTACCCTCACCCATCAGGACAATGCGGTGACCTTTGGACGTCGTATGTGCGAGAAGCTCAAAGAGCTCATCCCGCGCCAGCAGTTCGACATTGCCATACAAGCAGCCATCGGTGCAAAGATTATTGCCCGTGAGACCGTGAAACAAGTGCGAAAGGACGTGACTGCCAAATGTTACGGTGGTGATGTCAGTCGTAAGCGCAAACTCCTGGAGAAGCAGAAGCGTGGTAAGAAGCGCATGAAACAGATTGGCAACGTGGAAGTGCCTCAGAAGGCTTTCCTCGCAGTATTGAAACTTGACTAATAACCAATTATATAGCAAACTGAAAATCCCATAAAAAAGAGCTATGACAAATAATGCATTATCGACAAGAGATGTGGCCCGGGAGCTGGCCAGACGTTACAGCACAATGACGCATGAGGAGCTGGATGCGCTGGAAGGCATTCTGGTGCCTATGAAATTCAACAAAGGAGAGTTGATTCTCAAGGAGGGCGAGGTCTGCCGGAACATCTACTGGGTAGCCCGTGGCCTGATACGTCAGTTCTACTACAAGAACGGTAAGGAACTGACAGAATACATGGCTGCCGAAGGTACGGTGTGTATGAGTATTGAGAGTCTGTTCAAAGAGGAGCCTACCCGTCAGCAGATCCAGGCCATAGAGCCTACCATCCTCTATGCCTTACCCAAACAAGCCTTGGAACGTGAAGCCGTCAGAAACGTCAACATCCAGATGCTTTACCGAAAAATCCTTGAGGAGTCGTTGATTATCTCGCAGGTGCATGCTGACATGGTGCGCTTTGAGTCTGCCCAGGAACGCTACACCAAGCTGGTGAAACGTTCTCCACAACTGGTGCTTCGCGCACCGCTGGTATATATTGCCAGCTATCTGCAGATGACACCGGAGACGCTGTCCCGCGTGCGTAACGCAACCCTTACCTGACCAGACGGCACGAAAAAGTAAACATGTCGCTGAACGCCAGTCCCAGTTTCTCAGGGACTTCGCGAAACAGTCCGAACAGAGCGCTGCCTGAACCAGACATCGCCGCATACGCTGCACCCATTTGATATAGACGTTCCTTAACCTCCCCGATTTCCGGATGGAGAGCAAACACGCTCTCCTCAAAATCGTTTATCAGTTCATCCTTCCAGGTCTCGACAGGCTGCTGCACCACCTCGCGGCAGTTCTTTCGCGGATAATGGGGGTGGATGCGGGAAAACGCCTCCTTGGTAGGCACGGGGATATCTGGACGCACCACTCCGACGTACCAGTCACTCAGGTCAAGGGCTATTTCCTCCAACTTCTCGCCGATGCCCTCGGCATAACAGGGCGTGCTCTTGATGAAAAAGGCACAATCGGCACCTAAGCGTGCTGCATAGTCCATCATCTGGCCATCACTCAGCTGCAGCTGGAACATCTCGTTCAGCAATCGGATCATATAGGCACAGTCGCTGCTTCCACCTCCCATTCCTGCCTGTGTGGGAATACCTTTCCACAGATGGGCATGAATTCGCGGCAGCTGCGGATAGTCACTTTTCAGAAGCTGGTACGCCCTCACCACGAGGTTTCGCTGCTCGTCACCCTCAATGAGCATATTACTCACTTTCAGGTCACAGTCCACGTCCGAAGGAAAGGCCTCATCCATCACCTGCACCTCCAAGGCGTCCTTGATGGGAACCGGGTAGAACACCGTCTCCAGATTGTGGTAGCCATCAGCCCGTTTTTCCACGACATTCAGGCCTAAATTAATCTTGGCAATAGGAAATGTTATCATCGGTATCATTCTGTTGATGCTGCAAAAGTAATAATAAAAAACGAGCCAGCCAAATAAAAAGTGGTCTAACCTTTGGTTAGTCCGTTTTTTTTTCTTAACTTTGCCCCAAATTTGCTATTCAAGACTAAGAACATGTTCGACAAACAGACCTATATCCGCCGCAGAGCGGAACTGAAACGACTCGTAAACAACGGCGTCATTGTGCTTTTCGGCAACAATGAAGCCCCTTGCAACTACCCCGCCAATGCTTATGCTCCCATGCGTCAGGACTCGGCATTCCTGTACTATTTCGGCCAGCACCGCGACGGACTGGTGGGTGTCATCGACATTGACAACGACGAGGAATGGCTGTTTGGCGACGACATCGACGTAGAGGACATTGTGTGGATGGGCTTCACACCTTCTGTTGCTGACCTTGCAGCAGAAGTGGGCATCACCAAGACCGCCCCGATGACAAATCTCAAATCTCAAATCTCAAACCTCAAATCAAAAGTCCACTTCCTGCCTCCCTACCGTCATGATACGAAGATACAGATTATGGATCTGCTGGGCATCCATCCTTCGAAGCAGAAAGAGGCCGCATCGTTGGCCCTGATTCAGGCAGTGGTAAAAATGCGCTCTACGAAGGAACCCCAGGAGATAGCAGCTATCGACCAGGCCTGTAACGTCGGCTATGCCATGCATACGACGGCACAGCTGCTCATCAAGCCCGGCGTGACGGAACGCTTCATTGCCGGACAAGTGGACGGTATTGCCCGCAGTCTGGCTTCAGGCACGAGTTTTGCCACCATTTTTTCGCAGCATGGTGAGATTATGCACGGCAATCCTTCAAGTGCGAAACTGGAGGATGGCCGTCTGGTGCTCTGCGATGCCGGTTGTGAGTTGGACGACTACTGTTCCGACCATACCCGCACGATGCCTGTCAATGGCAAATTCACACAGCGCCAGCTGGACATCTACTCCATCGTAGAAGCTTGTCACGACTATGTTCTGGAGGTAGCAAAGCCCGGCGTCAGATATATGGACGTCCACTTTGCCGTCTGTCGCATGATGACGGAGCGCCTGAAGGAGCTCGGACTCATGAAAGGCGACACTGACGAGGCCGTCAAGGCTGGTGCCCACGCCATGTTCCTGCCTCACGGACTGGGTCACATGATGGGCATGGACGTACACGACATGGAAGGCTTAGGACAGATTTACGTGGGTTTCGACGACGAGACACGTCCCAATCTGGAGCAGTTCGGCACCAACTGCCTGCGCATGGGCCGAAAGCTGGAAGAGGGCTTTGTGGTGACTGACGAGCCCGGCATCTATTTCATTCCTGCCCTCATCGACGAGTGGCGTGCCAAGGGTCATTGCAAGGAGTTCCTGAACTTCGACCTGCTGGAGACCTACAAGGACTTCGGCGGCATCCGCATCGAGGACGACGTGCTGATTACGAAGGATGGTTGCCGCTTCCTTGGCGACAAGCGCATCCCGTATCATCCTGCCGAACTCGAAGCATTCATGAAGAATTAAACAAAAAACAAAATAAAAAAAGAGAAAAGAGAATGAAGAAAGTAATGACATTGGCGCTGTTGGCTCTCATGACCCTCGGCGCACAGGCAGAGAAGAAAGACTCTGTCAAAAGCAACAAACCGGTATTCACCACGATTAAGGAGAATCCCATCACCAGCGTGAAGGACCAGAACCGCTCAGGTACGTGCTGGGACTACTCTACCCTCTCCTTCTTCGAGTCTGAGATTCTGAAGAAGACAGGCAAGACCTACAACCTCTGTGAGAGTTTCGTGGCTAACAAGACTTACATGGACCGCGCCATCCAGGTGGTGCGTCTGCATGGTGACTGTCAGTTTGCACAGGGCGGTTCCGCTGAAGACCCCCTGTACTGTCTGAAGCACTACGGCATCTGCCCAGAGGAAGCCATGCCCTTCCCCGGCTCGCTGTATGGTGACTCGCTGAACAACTTCAATGAGTTCTTCTCAGTATTGGAGCCCTACGTGGAAGCGATTGCCCGCAACAAGGCCAAGAAGATTTCAGGCCAGTGGAAGGTCGGTCTGCAGGGCATCCTTGACGCCTACCTCGGCAAGTGCCCTGAGACGTTCACCTACGAGGGCAAGACCTACACACCGCAGTCGTTTGCTGCCTCATTAGGTCTGGACTTCAACGACTATGTCAGCATCACCAGCTACACCCACCATCCCTTCTATACGGCCTTTGCCGTAGAGGTACAGGACAACTGGCGCAATCCGCTGTCATACAACGTGCCCATCGAAGACCTGCAGCGCATCTTCGACTATGCCGTCGAACAGGGCTATACCGTAGCCTGGGGCGGTGACGTCTCGGAGGACGGCTTTACACGCAGCGGTCTGGCCTATGCCATCGACACCAAGAAGACCGAGAAAAGCATGCAGGGCAGCGATATGGCCCGCTGGCTGAAGCTCTCTACCCAGAAGAAGCGCGACGTCATCGACTCGCTGGGTTGTACCGTTCCAGAAATCGTTCCTACTCAGGAGATGCGTCAGGAGCGTTTCGACAACTGGGAGCTGACCGACGACCACGGCATGCACCTCTATGGCATCGCCAAGGACCAGAACGGCAAGGAGTACTACATGGTGAAGAACTCATGGGGTGAGAGCGGCGACTACAAGGGCATCTGGTATATGACCAAGACCTTCATCGTTGCCAACACGATGGACTTCCTCATCAACAAGAATGCCATTCCCAAGGATATCCGCAAGAAACTGGGAATCTGATGTAGAAAACAAAAAACAATTATAAATGCTATTTAAATGGAATTACGCACCACCTACATCAGAAAGACAGCAAGCGGCTAAGGAATTGGCAGAGAAAATCGGCATGAGTCCTATCATGGCCGGTCTGCTCATTCAGCGCGGCATCAAGACGGAGAGCGCAGCGAAGCGTTTCTTCCGTCCTATGCTCAACGAGCTGATAGACCCGTTCCTGATGAACGACATGGACGTAGCCGTAGACCGCCTGAACGATGCCATGGGTCGCAAAGAGCGCATCATGGTGTATGGCGACTACGATGTGGATGGTTGTACGGCAGTAGCTTTGGTTTATAAGTTTCTGCAGCAGTTCTATTCCAACATTGAATACTATATCCCCGACCGCTACGAGGAGGGATATGGTGTCAGCCGGAAAGGCGTGGAATATGCGGCAGAGACAGGCGTAAAGCTGATTATTGTGCTCGACTGCGGCATCAAGGCAGTCGAAGAAATTGCGTATGCGAAGGAGTTAGGAGTGGATTTCATCATTTGCGACCACCATGTTCCCGATGAAATCATGCCACCCGCTGTGGCCATTCTTAATCCCAAGCGCGAAGACTCTACCTACCCCTACCATCACCTCTCCGGCTGTGGTGTAGGATTCAAGTTCATGCAGGCCTTTGCCAAGAACAATGGCATTCCCTTCTCACGACTCATCCCGTTACTCGACTTCTGCGCCCTCAGCATTGCTGCCGACCTGGTGCCTATCGACGGTGAAAACCGCACGCTGGCCTTCCACGGACTGAAGCAACTGAACATCGCTCCATCGGTAGGCCTGAAAGCCATCATCGAGATTTGTGGACTGACAGGCCGTGAACTGACCATGAGCGACATCATGTTCAAGATCGGACCGCGCATCAATGCCTCCGGCCGCATGCAGAACGGCACGGAGACAGTCACCCTGCTGGTGGAGAAAGACCTGAAGAAGGCACTCGTCGAGGCCACCCGCATCAATGAGTATAACGACCAGCGTCGTGATGTGGACAAGCAGATGACGGAAGAGGCCAACGAAATCGTAGAACGCCTTGAGAGCCAGCAACATATGCAGAGCATCGTGCTTTACGATGAAGGCTGGAAGAAAGGTGTGGTGGGCATTGTGGCCTCGCGACTGACGGAACTCTATTTCCGTCCTACCGTCGTACTGACCATCATCAACGGGATGGCCTCAGGCTCTGCCCGTAGTGTGGCAGGCTTCGACATCTACGATGCCATCAAGTCGTGCCGCGACCTGTTGGAGAACTTCGGCGGACACACCTATGCCGTAGGCCTGACGCTGAAACAGGAGAACATTCCCGAGTTCCGCCGCCGCTTCCAGGAATATGTCTCTGGGCACATCCTGCCTGAGCAGACCCAGCAGACACTGGACATCGACATGGAACTGGACTTCCACAGCATCAACAAGCGCCTGCTGAACGAACTCAAGAGACTGGCTCCTCACGGCCCTGGCAACGAGAAACCCCTGTTCCTCACCCGTAACGTCTATGACTACGGCACCTCGAAAGTCGTGGGACGCCATCAGGAGCATATCAAGCTGGAACTCGTCGACTCGAAGTCGGCAATGGTCATGAACGGCATTGCCTTCGGACAATCTGCTGCTGCCCGCTACATCAAGTCCAAGCGTTCCTTCGACATCGTCTACACCATCGAAGAGAATACCTACAAGCGTGGCGAGGTACAGCTGCAGATAGAAGACATCCGACCTTCGGAGGATGAGCAGTTATAAGGACATTCTGAAATACTATTGGGGCTACGATGATTTCCGAGGCATTCAGCGCGAGATTATCGAGTCCATTGGTAGTGGTCACGACACGCTGGGACTGATGCCTACCGGTGGCGGCAAGAGCATCACCTTCCAGGTGCCGGCATTGGCTATGGAGGGTGTCTGCATCGTCATCACCCCACTCATCGCCCTGATGAAGGACCAGGTACACCACCTCCGGCAGCTGGGCATTCGTGCAGCAGCCATCTATAGCGGCATGAAGCACGACGACATCCTGCAGACGCTGGAGAACTGTATCCTTGGCTCTACCAAGCTGCTCTACGTGTCGCCGGAACGGTTAGGTAGCAAGCTGTTCCACACCAAGCTGAGCCACATGCGCGTCTCGTTCTTTACGGTCGACGAGGCCCACTGCATCTCACAATGGGGCTACGACTTCCGACCCAGCTACCTGGAGATTGCCAACATCCGCGATATCCACCCTGAGGCACCCGTGCTGGCTCTCACAGCCACCGCTACGCCCCGCGTGGTGCAGGATATCTGCGATAAGCTCGCCCCTCAAGCCTCAAATCTCAAACCTCAAACCTCAAACCTCAAATCTCAAACCTCAAATCTCAAACCTCAAACCTTTCAGGTCTTCCGCATGTCCTTCGAGCGCAAGAACCTGACTTATCTGGTTCGCAACACGCCCGACAAGCACCTGGAACTGATCCGCTGTCTGGAGAATGTCGGAGGCTCTGCCATCGTCTATGTCCGCAGCAGACTTCATGCCCGTGAGATTGCGGAACACCTGACGGCAGCAGGACTCAGCGCCACCTTCTATCATGCCGGACTGGAGCATGCCGTCAAAGACCAGCGACAGCGCGACTGGCAACACGACCGCGTGCGCATCATGGTGGCCACCAACGCCTTCGGCATGGGCATCGACAAGCCTGATGTGCGGGTCGTTCTGCACTACGACTGTCCCGACTCTCCGGAGGCCTATTTCCAGGAGGCCGGACGTGCCGGGCGTGACGGCAAACCGGCTCAGGCCATCCTGCTCTACAACAGCAACGACCCCGTCAAGCTCATGAAGCGCATTGACGACACCTTTCCGTCCCGCGACTATATCAAAGAGGTTTACGAACATCTGGCCTACTACTACCAGATTGCCACCGGCGACGGCTATGGTGTCTGCCACGAATTCCACATCGAGGAGTTCTGCCAGCGCTTCCACCATTTCCCCATCCGCGTGCATGCTGCCCTTCAGATACTGGAACGTGCCGGATACATCGATTTCGACGAAGAGGCTGACAACCAGTCCCGTGTACGCTTCCTGGTCAGCCGCGACGACCTCTACCGACTGAATCAGGCGACACCGGAAGAGGAGCGCGTCATCGTGACTTTGTTGCGTAACTACGGTGGACTGTTTGCCGACTACGGATATATCGACGAGAGTTTTGTGGCACAGCAGGCCGGTTTCACGCCCGAGCTGACGCACGAAGTGCTGAAGGTGCTGTCCGAGCGTCGTCTCATCAGCTTCATTCCCCGTCGTCAGGTGCCCTATATCCGTTACACCCAGCGCCGTGAGGACAAGGAGAACGTCTGGATTTCCCGCGACATCTACGAAGACCGTCTGGAGCAATACCGCGAACGCATCCAATCGATGCTGAACTATATCCAGTCCCACGACCAATGCCGTAGCCGCATGCTGCTGGAATACTTTGGTGAAAAGACCACCAAGGACTGCGGGCAATGCGATGTCTGCCTGGAAAACAACGGTCAGACCATTACCCCGCAGGGACAACGGGAGGCTCGCCAGCAGGTTCTGTCCTTGCTTGCCGACCACCATCGCCACCATATTACAGAACTCTCCCGCCTGCCATTGCCGACGGAAGAGCTGAATGCTGTCCTGACACTCCTTGTTCAGGACGAAGAGATAGAACAGGAGGACGGGTTTATTCGGCTGCCTTAACAGCCTCCAACAGTTTTTCGTGAATGACGCCATTGGTGGCAATAATGCTGTCGCCTTGCGTAAAAGTGGTCACGCCCTCATAGTTGCTGACCTTGCCACCGGCTTCCTTCACAATCAGCGCACCAGCCATATAGTCCCACTGGCCGATATAGCGCTCGGCATAGCCATCCAGCCTGCCGGCAGCCACATAGCACAGGGCCATCGCTGCCGAACCAATCATGCGGATGCTGCCCACGTTGCCGTAGAAACGGTCTATCAGCCGCTTGATGACAGGCTTGTAGGCATCGCTGTTATAAGGCAGCTGCAGACACAGCAGGGCATCGTTGATGTCGCTGTTACCCACATGCAACGCATCATTTCTCATTTCTCCTTTCTCATTTCTCATTTCTATATGTGCCTTTCCGTCTTTCCACGCATAGAAACACTCGTCGCTGACGATTTCGTAGACCACCCCCACCAGCTGCTCATTGCCTTGGATGAGGGCTATCGACACCGCGTATGGCGCGTAGCCGTGAATGAAGTTCGTGGTACCGTCCAAGGGGTCGACGACCCAGGTGAACTGAGAACTGAGAACTGAGAATTGAGAGTCCTCTTCCTTCTTACATCCGACATCAGACATCTGACATCTGACATCATCCTTCGTGGTTCCTTCTTCCGTAATAAACCCTGCCTCGGGCAGTATCTCGCGAAGCCGGCTGACAATGAGCTGTTCAGAGCCCTTGTCCACATACGACACATAGTCGTGGGCATGCTTGCGCTCAACCTTCTCAACCGAAAAGCCCGCGCGTTCCTTTCTGATATAAGAACCCGCCTCGCGGGCCACTTGACACACAAGGCGGGTTATCGTTTCAAGATTCTGCATTAACTCTTAATTGCTAATTCTTAATTGTTAATTCTTAATTGCCAATCGGCGTAGCCGACAATTCTTAACTCTTAATTCTTAACTCTTAATTCTCTTAGTCCTCTTGGTACTCGGGACGCAGCTTGCGGACGGTCTCACCGGCGCGCCACATCTCCTGGTTGCGCATAGCCTCCAGCTCCTTCTCCAAGCCGGCACGGTAGTCGGGCTTCGAGTTGGCATCGATGGTGATCTGTGCCTCGTTACCAGTCTTAACTGAATAGTACAGCCACTCCATGACGGGCTTGATGGCGTCGTGGAAACGGGGAGCCCAATCCAATGCACCACGCTGAGCGGTAGTCGAGCAGTTGGCATACATCCAGTCCATACCCTTCGCACCGAACAACGGGCCAAGGCTCTGTGTCAGCTCCTCAACGGTCTCGTTGAAAGCCTCAGAAGGTGTGTGACCATTCTCACGCAGCACCTCATACTGTGCCAGCAGCAGACCCTGGATGGCACCCATCAGACTTCCGCGCTCACCAGTCAGGTCAGAGGTAGCCTCACGCTGGAAGGTGGTCTCAAACAGATAGCCGGCACCGATACCGATACCGAAGGCCAGTGTCTTCTCCTTAGCCTTGCCAGTAGCGTCCTGATAGACGGCATACGAGCAGTTCAGGCCGCGACCCTCGCAGAACATCGTACGAAGGGAAGTTCCGCTTCCCTTAGGAGCCACCATAATCACGTCGACATCCTTCGGGGGAACAACGCCTGTGCGGTCACTCCAGTTGATAGCGAAGCCGTGGCTGTAGTACAGCGTCTTACCGGGCTTCAGATATTTCTTGATGGTCGGCCACTGCTGCATCTGACCAGCATCAGAGAGCAGCATGCAGAGGATAGTACCCTTCTCGGCAGCCTCCTCAATGCTGAACAGCGTCTTGCCAGGAACCCAGCCGTCAGCCACAGCCTTGTCGTAGGTCTTACCCTGACGCTGGCCAACAATCACGTTGAAACCATTGTCGCGCAGGTTACAAGCCTGACCAGGACCCTGAACACCGTAACCAATCACGGCGATCACCTCATCCTTTAATACTTCACGTGCTTTCTCCAAAGAGAACTCCTTGCTGGTGACTACAGTTTCAATCACGCCACCAAAATTCATTTCTGCCATAATTGCATTTTTGTTTTTTGAATGTTATACTTATCCATCTGAGCCTTGCCCGTCCTACACGAGAACAGTCGTTTTACTGGCCTCACTCCCACCCTGCCCGAGGGTACGACAATGGGTTAACTAATAAAATCGGCCACAAAGGTACGAATAAGTGAGAACAATACAAAACAAAAATACATTTTTTAGTTTTTATTGTCGAACGAAAGTACTTTCGATGTCAATCAAAGTAGCAAAATGTAAGTAATTAGCCAAATATTATTCCATTTATATACCAAATTAACCATTTGCACGGTTGAACCTCACAGCATAACAGGTTCAGCGTGCTCCTGACCATCTCTCTAAGACTCCCTCATACCTGATAGTACTCAGCATCATATTCCGAAAAGCAACACACAATCACTTCGCCCTGATAGCCATTCTCAATATGCTTGGTCAACACCTTCCGGGCGATTTTTGCTGCTTCAGCCTTTGGGAAACCATAGACACCTGTACTGATGCAGGAGAAGGCAATGCTCTTCAAGCCATTCTCTTCGGCCAGTTTCATTGCCGTATCATAACACGAAGCCAGCAACTCCCGTTCATGATTGTTGCCGCCATACCATACTGGGCCGACGGTATGGATCACCTTCTTGCAGGGCAGGTTATAAGCATCCGTCATCTTGCTCTGACCGGTCTTACAACCACCCAGCGTCCTACACTCCTTCAACAGGTCTGGCCCTGCTGCCCTGTGTATCGCCCCATCAACACCTCCGCCACCCAGCAACGTTCTGTTCGCTGCATTCACAATGGCGTCCACTTCCAATGTCGTGATGTCTGCCACCACTATCTTTATCTCACTCATATCTTTTTCTTCTGATTAATACCCCCAAAAAGGAATTTCATGTTGCAAAATTACTCATTTTTCAGCACTATTCCGAGAAAGTTTAGGGAAAAAAGATGTTAATTAAACCTAATAGGCAGCTCTGTTTTGTCTATCAGCTCTTCAACATTCTGAGTATTAAAAATCAAGAACACATGACCCATTATGCCGAAAGAAACCGGAATGAGATAGCCATCATATAAAATAGCTCCCCTGTTATAAAAAGTCTCCTCGTACACTATCAGGTTCTGTTTCAGGTATTTGTCTGCTTCACCCAAAGCCACATAAATCGCCTGAGTTCTTAGGCTGCCGTTGGGTACAGACTTACTCACTTTTGCCTCCACAACTTTCATGACGATGCTTTTCAAGGCATCGTAATGGGCCTTCCTCTCTGGTTTCGTCAGAGCTAACACTGTCAAAACAACCAGGATGACAATCGTGAGTATCGCCAAGACTTTTTTCATTGACCTTATCGGGCGTATCACGGGGGCTTCCCCCTTCTGATAGATGATGCAAAGGTACAAAAACTTTTTAATATGAACGAAGGAATTATGTATTTTCTTAGAAAGAGAGGCTTGCGAACAGATTGATTGGGACGCTTTAATACATGAAAAGAGGAGTTGGGATGGTCAAAAAGATGTGCTACAGTGTTAAGTTTTCCCGAGATAAATCTTGTTTTTCCCGAGATTCATTGCTAATTTTCCCGAGATTGTTTGGAACAATCTCGGGAAAATGAAAGAACAATCTCGGGAAAATTGAAAGTTATCACGGGTTAATTAAACTCAAATCAGCATGTTTTTAGGGACTCAGGCACAACAATTTGATTCTTTTGGTGTATATTTGCAGGCGTAAACAAGGATTAATTGAATGATGATTATGGAGAACAAAAATGGAAGCATTGGTTTTTAAGCCGTCAACGACCAATTATTCTACAGTGCTTATCAAATAATTCTTCCTAAGACAGATTACAAAGGAGATGTCTATATGAATACGCTTAGCGTTTTCGTTCATGAATGCTTTTTGGGGCCTGTAGATCAATGGTCCTTTAGAAAACCCAATTCTGGCGGAATGAGGAAACTTAAGTTGAATAAGACAATTTAATCTTTAAACCATGATGACTGGAGGCTGTAATTATGCAAAACCTTTTCACTATAGCCGTTCAGGTAGTGCTCACTAATCCACTCATCAATCTTTTCGTGTATCAGCATATCGAGCTTAGGAAACTGTCTTTGAATGACTTCCTGGAAATGAAAGCCAAACTCAAACCTCGCCATCTGACCATCACCGACGTATTGACTAATTCTGTCATGAAGTTCCATCGGTATTTCCACCACTAACATGATATCAGGCGCATAGCCAAGTCCTATCTTAAATTGAAAAGTCTGCTCCATACTAATCTCGTATTACTATTTTACCACCTTCTTTACCAAAGATATAGTCGCCAATCACCTTGATACTTCTGGGAACTGACAACTCCAGATAGTCGTTTGTACCCATAAAAGCACCATCACAGATTGTCAACACTCCGTCTGGTACACGATACTCCTTACCTATTAGGCTGGGACGAGTAGCAGCGAGCAACCTTCTGCCCTCGTTGGTGTATTCAACACCAAACTCATCAGTTGTCACCTTGTCTTCATCGCACCAGTATTCATTCACATCATAGACCTCATCCACGTATGGTCTGTCCCAAACGCAGATGTGTCCTATAGCGTATGGTAGGTTGTCAATCGTAAATTCCACAGCTTCATCACTCATCGACTGTGGAAAATACAGACACACCAAATCCTCACAATCATCAAAAGCCCTCGCATCTACCTCTTCGCATCCCTCTGCAATTCGAAAACGTTTTGCGTCAGGCGCTTTCAGCAGTCGCTTTCCAGCGCAAGAATATTCTCCTTTAAATACATCCATACTCTAAATTATTATCCAAACAATGACAGCAACAATAAACAAGACCCAAAACCACGTCCAAAAGCCACAACCTGATTTCGCTTCTATACCTTGTTCTTGCATGGTATAGCCACTGACATTATTTACATAACTGATAGCACACTCTTTTGGTTGATTATATACAGTCAGTAACATCTCAAAGATAGCTTTTTTTGCTAACTCCACATCATTATGGAAATCTAAGAATAAAGAAACAGCATCACTTTCCGCTTCATCTTTTGCGAATAGCTTGTAATATTGATTTGCCTTCAACCTTTCATCTAATTCGACATCTTTCTCATCGGCAGTATTAAATTGAATCCTAAGTACAGATTGCTGTTTTGTGTCCGAAAATAACTGTATGTTAGCATTCGGATATAATTTTGGCTTGAGTATTGACCTGACCGTTTTATCCCCTTCCTCTTGATAACGCTGACGATGAGCATATATCATGGAAGTGATGCTTTCTTCAAGTGCATTATTGTCAATCTGTTTTTTGTGAGGTTCAAAAGCAGTATAAGGTTTGTACTCTTCTTGCCACCATACCTTTTTATTTTCAGTAACAGGTTCCCCATGCTCTTTAATAAATTCTTCATGGGATTTATTAGGTGGATAGTCGATATGAGTATCTTCATCATTAGATATTTCTATATCGCCTTGTTGAATATACCTATAATAATCTGAGACATCTACATAATCAGCATATCTATACAATTTGTCTGCCTCTGAATCTTGAATATAATGAAGACTCAGATATTTCATCAGTGCAAGAAATTCATTCCATGCAATGCCACCGTTTTTCTCTTTTGCCTCCCAACACTTCAAAACCCATTTGAAAAATGGGGCTTCCAAATCTGCCCGTCCAAATGCTGCAACCCAAAATGACCACAAAGTCGCAATGATTGTCAATAACAAATTACAAATCCAAGTCATATTTTTTCAAGTTTAGTAACCATTTTGAAATTTCATATGCCCCCATCTACATTGACTACATTTATAGCCAGAGCCATAAGCGCCACTGTGTTTGCTCAGACAATGAGGGCAAACACGATAACCACACGAATCGCAAACATACCAATTCCAACTGGCAGGATACTCTCTACCACAACACATACAACGAATTATATAACTCATAATTAACCATTATAACAATCATTAGTTGCTTTAAACACCTTTATTCCTTATTTGCCATTACTGATAATTGAAATTGCCAATGGATAAAACTCAGGTTTAATAAGATAAGGGAAAAACTCAGCAAACATCTGGCTTGGTGTGAGTTCACGGCCTTGTATTTTGAAATGGCTATAACCTTTATCCAAATATATATCCAAATCTTGTGGAAGAATATAATTAGTTCCATTAAGGAAATCTTTGGTATAACCTTGTTTCGAAAAAGGATTTTCTATTCTTCGTTTCTTTAGAGGACAGCCCCTAAAGAAAGGCTCGGAATCATCACAATCATCATCACTACTATATTCCAACTGCCTTTTGGCGCAAAACTCTTGATGAAGAACTCTTACATTGCATCCTTTAGGACATATGGAATTTATAAGTATTTCAACCTTGTCCCTCTCCTTCTCTGGAATGCTGTCAAGAAATTCAAAATTGTAATTGTAATCGTAGTCGAGACAAATATACTTATAATTACGGTCAAATTCTTTTAACTGAGACTCTCTGTCGCGAAGACGTTTTGTTGTCGAACTAATAAAAGACACTGTTGGATATTGTTTCCTCAGGTATTCTTCCAATAGAGGAGAGTTGATTACTACTTCTGGCGATAAATCCTGAAAAATATCTACAATCAAATTACAGTATCTATCAAACAAATCATGTGTATTCAAAAGTGGATTGGTAAATATAAACCTTACTTTAACTCCAAGGTCAGCGTAGGTATCATGAATTATTTGTAACTGCTGTTTATTGTAATATACATCGACTAACGTGCGTCCTCCATTCCATATACATGTTGGAGAACCAAACACGTTATCTATTTTAACATTATCTTTCAATATCCAAGAACAATCTTTTGTTTTCTTCAAGAAACCTTGTATAAAATCAAAAGACTCAAATGCACCACATAGAAAAAAGTGTGCTTCTTTTTTATAACCATTAAAATTCCAGTCTATTCCCCTCAGTTCCATATTATTATATGACTTAAGTTTTTAATTATTTGTTTATGTCTCACTCAGTAGCGTAAGATTACAACATGTTAGCTATACTAATTCACTTTGTAATAACTCAAATTGAATCCATAATCTTTAAAAATAGAATCTATTTTTGCGTAATCAATCTTTCCTCCCAAACACCATCCTATATAATTAATAATCTCATACGTCTTCATTATTTCACCATCCATAAGCATTAGGGCCTGCTTCTCGTATTCAAAATTAGAATAAGGATAATGTTCTGTTCTTGATGATTCAAAATCTAATAACTCTAATGCCCATGTATAATTCTGAACATGAAGAGCATTATGCATAACTTTATTATCATGAAGTATTTGCAGATTACGCACCAATACCTCCGCAGCGATAAGATAAGCCTCTGAATATTTTGATTCTAAACTGCGCCATGATGTAATTATCTTTTTAAAAGTATTAGGCGGCATGAATGGATAATCGCAGAGTCGATAAGGACATTCAACTTCATATTGTAATAAACAAGGGGTAACAATAGTCCCTTTATCAATTAACTGAATATCTAACTCTATAACTGCATGCATTTTGTTCGTTTTTATGCCTATATTACGCACCTCATTTCCAATATTGTAATCGCGTATTGCATTTTCTTTTAACAATGCGCCCCAAACATAGTTGTCTGTTTTAGATACATCAATAAAAGGGTGCATGGAGTAACTTACGCCATTACCTTTACTGATAACCCATCGTCCATTCTCTTGTTGGCAAATTAAAAAACTTCTTCCATGAATAGGACTAATGCAATAAATCGATTTGTCACCACTCTCATCTCTGATAAATGGATATACATTTTTGCAATTAATCTGTGAATACAGAATATTACATGGGACTTCTTTTGCCTGGTATTTTTTCATAAAGACATTAAGGGGATTGCCACTCTGACAATCCCCATCTTTAGTTACTGATTAAATTTTACGAGAACGGTTGGACACGAGCTTTGATAAGCACATGCTGACATTGCAACAACATTTGAAGCACAAGAAATGTTCAAAGTCTTCAGTTTTACAGTTTCTTTCATAATACTTATTTGTTAAAATTTTAGAGATGGTTATTGGGACATCTCATTTACCCCATTTTTATTTCGATAATTATTTGAGTAGTTTCTATGTAATGTCGGTATTTCTACTATCAACTCCCCAAGTCTTTCTTCTAAAGTTTTGCCATGTAAGGGGTCGTTTCCTTCTTTCATCTTTTGTGCCAAGTTATATCTTTCCTTCGCAATAGAACAATTGTTTTCTGAGGGTTTCAAAGGCGTTCCATTTGCGATATAATTATTACCTGCACACATCTGGCAAAATACACAATATGGATGTTGATGACAATCTGTACAATCAGCCAATGTCTTTTCTTTCCACCATTCCAATACAGAGTTGTTACGTAATTCTTCCATCAAAGACGAGTTCATAACATTACCTAGCTTCATTGGAAATGCACAGCATGGTTGTATATTCCCTTCTGGAGTTATACAGATGGAAGTGTAACCAGCATTACACATTTTTCCATTCATATTAATTGATTTCCCATAATCTAAAGAATCGAGTCCTTTACCAATATAATATGGTAGGTCTTTATCTCTGAGAACAATTTCTAACATGTCATGAGTGAGTCGCAAATTACTTGAAGCACATGTATCTCCTTCAACCGAATCAGTTATATTAATATCAAATTGGGGTAAAGCTCCATATGTATATGCAACTTCTTTTACTGTATAGTAGCTTTTAACGTTGGGCCGCATAATACAGCATTTAATATACATAGAGATTCCCTGTTCTGAACATTTTTTGATAAACTTTACTGTCTTCTCATGCGATCCTCTAACCCTAGTAATAGAATCATGCACTTCTGGAATGTTACTGTATAAAGAGATGCCTATTGTTCTTGGGTAATATTTTGCAAGACGTTCAACATCCTTAAACACACTAATTCCATTGGTGAAAATATCAATAGCTATACCTTTCTTATATAGATAGCTAATAATATCCCAAACGATTTGTTTTGAGAAAGGATCGCCACCAGATAAACAAACTTTTACTAACCCTTGATCGTAAAGTTCATCAATAATTCTTTTGTAAGAGCAAAAATCAAGTTCTGTTCTATTTCCTCTCTCATTCTTTTCGTTATTATTCCTTGTGGCACCAGGATTGTAGCAATGGATACACGCTTCGCTACAACGATATGTCAGTTCAAACATCGCGCTTGTAATACCATCTACCCTCTCCATATAAAGACGTTCTGCATCCGTTGAACTAACCACAGACAAATCTTGAAATTCTTGGACGGTTTGTTTAACATGTTCTAGTTTTGCTAAACGAACCATTTTATGGTATTCTTTTATATTATCTTCTGTCGGAATAATTGATACGAGCAATCCATGATTCATCAACAACCTATAAAATGAGCATAAAATGTCATCTTCCAATTTTGTCCTAAAAGCAATACCTTGTGTGTCTATGAGCCCATTCTTATCTGCTTTTAGAACTTCCCCTATAACATCTGCAGATTCATTCTCGAAGAAATAGGCCATTCCTTCGATAAGATTATAGTATATAGCGACTCGATGGTTTTCGTCGTATCTGCCACATGTCCATTCTGGCCGATATAATGTAGTCATAGGAGTCTGATCTAGCCCAGCAAATTTATAACACCGCTATTAATGTGAGGTCTTAGGATATTTATCAATGTCCCAAATTTTGACTTTTCTTTCAGTTTTCTCCATATGGGTTTAAGCTCTATTTTGTGTAACTCATAATAATCTTTATTGGGAATATAATTTTCTTCTGTTGTTCCAATATAATTATCAACAAAGTCTTCTAACTCTTTCATTTCTGTTGTTGACAATCCGGACTTTTCTCCCAACAATCTCACCTCTTGAATTAAATTCATTTTTATCTCTGAGTTTTATTGTTTTAGACTATAGCCACAACAAAAGAAGTGTGAGCCTGTCAGCTAATCTTGCTGAAGGCCTTCGACTGCCCGAATGTTAGATTAGAAACAGCTCACACCCATGTATGACGTATTTAGGCATGAGCCTACTACTATCATTACAATGGGAAGAACGTCCTTACCTTTCCAAACATTCATGAGAGTTGTCGAAGTTCTCAGCATGGAAAAAGCTAAACGCTTCCTATGTCATGTCTGCGACGGATTTTCCGCCACGGTGCAAATATAAGAATTATTTAGCAAAAAACGTTCAATGTGAGCCGTTATTTTTGCAAAATTAGTTCTTTTTTCTCAATTTCAGCCACTTTTCATCATTATTTTTTCCATTTTTCTTTGTTTTACTTTGTACAACATTCTTTTTTGATGGCGAAGGTAAGAAAGAAAAAAGAAAAACGGAAGAAATAGCGTGACCATTTCTTCCATTTTGCAATTATTACAATTTTATTCCTCAAACGGGTTGGCGGGAATCTTAATACTTGGGTATTGGTGGCGCATGATGACTTGGTCGTAATAATGCATCACATCGCCAATGGCATTATTTTCTTCATTGGACACCTCCAGGGATGACACATGGGGATAACGCTTGTCTATCGCATCCTTGCGAAAAACAGCACGGACTTCTTCATTGGCTGTTACATAGACTCCGGCCAATGAGTCACGCACATATCCTATCCTACCATCATATTCGCCCTTGTTGATTCGATTAACCACAGGAACTATCATTCGCTCATAGACAGGACGAATGACACGCAGGGCATAGTGCCGAATTTCCAGTCTCTGGGTTTCTGTCAGCTCCGTCTTCGATGCTTGCACATCCCAGGTAACGCTGATGGCCTGATTCTCAGGAATCGTGGAGACAGGGGCGTGATTACCTTCCTGTTTTTCTGCTGGCAAAGAGATGGAATCCTTTTGTACTGCAGTAATTGAGTCGTATGGCAGTTCCTGAACAACTGGGGTTGCATCCTGTTGATGAGTCAAGAGCGCAATAAGAACTGCCAAGACCGCTACTATAGCTACAAATAGCGCCACATAACTATAATACCGTTTCTGATAATTGATGTCATGCCGAATCTCCTCTACCGACTGATAACGGGCTGAAGGGGCAGAAGCCGTGCAACGGGCTATCACCTTATTATATATATAGTGATTGGGCAATAGTTCGAGAATCTTGCCAATCGCATAGATGTCTGTGCGGACATCTGGCTTTTCACCAGATAACTGCTCTGGGGCAGCAAAGCGGTTGGTTCGACCCTGTGTATCTGTAAACGTGTCTGTATAGCAGCAGCCAAGATCGATGAGTTTGACGTCGTTGTTAATACGGGTCAGCAGGATGTTATCTGGCTTGAGGTCAAGATGCAGCACCTGATGACTATGCAGAAAACTCACAACATCCAACAACTGACGCAGGAACTTATCCTTGTTTTTCTTGTTCTTGAAATAATCAGGATGGTTGGCAAGATGCTGCGAAAGTGTCTCACCATCGATGTATTCCATCAGGATACCATCGGAAGTCAGAGAAACATAGCGAACAAGGTTAGGATGCTCCAAACGATAGCCCGTCTCAAATTCCTTGCGAAAGGCTTCATGATAGCGGATGTCGTTAGCATATTCTGGTTTTAGCCGTTTCAGAAAATGTAGCTTGCCATAGAGCTTGACGCGAAAGGTGTCACAGGTTGCCCCTTGAGTACCAAGCGGCTCGAGGGATTCAAATTGTGACTGGCTATCCGTAAACTGCGACGAATCCATAGGCTCAAAGCAATCTGATGGAAGAAAGACCAGAGACTCGACCTGCCGTGAACTGGCCTAACGATTCTCCATCACGCCAGACATTAACAACCAACAATGGGTGATGGAGCACAAAGTGATGGACTTCAACCTCGTCGCCATTCTGCAACTTGCTATTCTGACTATTGGTGATACGATAGCGGTTGTCGCCAAGATACTCAAATGTCAGCTTGCGGTCAGGCAGATATGTTATTTCCATACTGGCGCCAGGCTGTAAATCGGCAGATCGAATCTCATCGTCAGGCGTATCAAAGTCAGAATTGCCTTGATCCTCTATCTTCGACAGCTCATCCCAGTGGGCATTGCCCAGATAGCGGGCTATCGCATCCAACGTACTCGTATGAGGAGTCCGTTCGTCCTGCGCAAAACCAACAAGGCGCTTTAGTGTTGTGGCACCAATGTGTACACCCGTCTTGCTCTCAATATCAAGAGACAGAAACTCGCAGTCAGACGGATGCCGCAAATCATTCCCAGATTTGCGCTTCAACAACTGTAAGATATGGAACGGCAACTTCATCGCAATCGATATTTTTGCAAAAGTAGTATATTTTTCTCAATTTCAGTCACTTCTTATCGGATTTTCTTTCATTTTTGTCTATTATTTGTATGTTATACACTCATTATGAGGCAAAGGTAGGGAACAAAAACGAAAAACGGAAGAAATAGCGTAACCATTTCTTCCATTTTGCAATTATTTGGAAAATAGAATAATCTAAACAGCCTTACCGTATTTGAGTTCGTGCTTTAAATACTCATAACAATATGCAGGACTCTGGTAATATCGTGTCACAATTGGGGTTCCATAGCCACTAAGCCTGACACGACGAGAAGCCATTTCATCTGCTTGAGATTCTATGTCCGTCAGATAAAACCCTTTACCAAAGTCCTTATATGGTTTACAAAGTGAAAGGTCTATTTCTTCTATGGCAACGTTTGAACCATGATATAGTATCATTCCAGCCCTCCTCCATTACGTTTACAAATCACTGACATGTCTTCTATTGCATTATCAAGAGACAGGGTATGTTCTGCAGCATAACATTCATCAAGGAATGCTAAACCGCCAAATCGTTTCAGATATGCAAATGCTTGTTTGGGCTGTAAGTCAAAATGCTCACCAAACACAGCAATACACGTTACGAAATACGATAGTTTGTCTCTTTGTTCCTTACTCATTGGTTTAACTTTTAGCATTTGAATGCAAATATAAGAAAAATATGGCAAACGACGTTCAGTGTGAGCTAAAAATTATTGTTTTTTATTTGTATTATTTGCAAAAATACTTTTTTCTGATTATTTACGCGTCAGCTGCCAGGCAACACCTAACATTATATTATAGAATTCCTTGGGGTGTCGCAGGCTTATATCGGAAGCGAGACCCAGCTCTACGCGAGGGAAGAGCTGATAGGAAAGGGTTAAACTGGCCCAAGGCTGCAGTTTCTCATCTTCGTCGGGCTCGTAGTAATAATTGCTTTCCTCTACGGACAACACCAAACGGTCGGTCAGAAAGAAATCCAGATAACCGCCGAAAAATATCGTAGGCTTCGGCATGTCGTCCCAAATGATTGTTCCCATATAACCCAGTCCGCACCAAGAGGTGAGCTGGTTATAGAATATCAAATCGAGCTGATAGCCTAAATTGTCAGGCAGGAAGGCATGGTTTTCGCCTCCAGGAATATACAGCAGGCCTCGGAGCGAGATGGCGGGAACGGCTTTCCATCCCTCGAAGAGACGCGTCTTGACGCCTACGGCAAGGTCGCCGAAGCCCGAGTATTTCTCGTCTTCGTCGGTGGTATGGAACCATGCTCCCTGCAGGCTCAGTTCGGTGCTGTTGCTGATGCCATAGCGCAGGACCGACGTGTTCGGGCTCCACGTTTTGGAATCATAGTCGTACATGGTGGAGTGTTCGTAGAAGGCGAAGGTCTCCCATTGCAAGCGGCCTTTCGGCAGGATGTCCACGCCGGTGATTCCCCCGAAAAGGTCGGAGGTGAAGTCAGCCGTCTCTGCCTCCTGTGCCATCAGGGAAAGGGGCATAAGGGCAATCATCGCGAACAATTGTCGTAACACTCGCATCATGTCTGAAACCTGAAACTTGAAACCTGAAACCTGAAACCAACGGCTTATACGAACAGCACCT
Organism: Prevotella sp.; assembly: GCA_045131435.1. Lineage (GTDB taxonomy): Bacteria > Bacteroidota > Bacteroidia > Bacteroidales > Bacteroidaceae > Prevotella. The sequence continues at coordinate 37,505 of JBGUQW010000020.1, read as the reverse complement.
TGCTGCGACAGCACTCTGTGCCGTCGGTGCGGACAATACGAATGCAGTATTCGTTGTCGGCTGTCTGCTCGCGATAGAATGAGAGCTGGTCGCCGGCATGGGCCTCAGCGACATAGGCTATCTCGAAGCGCTTGATCTGATGGTCGCGATACCAGTCAAGGTCCCAGAGGTCGAGGACGTGCTCGATGTACTTCACGCTGTTGATGTGGCCGTTGATGTCGACATCGTTGTAGTAGGTATCGATGGTACGCACCAGCTGGGCATCGTCGCTCATCTTCACGCGTCCGCCCTTGTCGATGGGACAGGGCTTGTCGTTGACAATCCAGTTGTTGATGGCACCATTGTCGATAGCGAAGATATCGGTAGGCTGACGGCTCTCGGTGTCAATCATGGCCCAGATGCTGCGTCCATAGCCGTAGACTTTCTCCCCTCCTTCGGAGGGGTTGGGGGATGGGGGGACTTTCTCCCCTCCTTCGGAGGGGTTGGGGGAGGCTCCCACAACGGCGAAGTTGCGGCTGGTGAAGTAGCGCATGGCACTCTCCACCCACGTCTCGACATTGAACTTGGTATACTGCTTGGGCATCTCCTCCATCTCGATGGCCAGACGCGACAGCACCCACGAGCGTTTGATGCTCATAAGGTACTTCATGCCGAAGCCGCGCGCTGACGAGTGGAAGTCGGCGGCATTGAGCATGTGGTTGCCCATGTGGCCCATAAAGAGTCGTCCGCTGAAATCACAGTGGAACGGCTCGGCCATGAATTCGTATCGTCCTATTTTATCCATTGAACATTGAAGATTAATGATGCTGTTCGCGCTCTTCGAGGAATTCGCTGACCTGTTCCTGCTTGGCGCGGGTGACGGCAATACGACCGCTGCGGGTGTACTGGAGCACGCAGTCGAAGGCATTCAGCGCATAGTACAGGTTCAGGATGTCCTCCGTCTTACCGTTCTTCATCACCACGGTATAGGTGGGGTTCACCTCCATGATAGCAGCCTCGTGGCGACGGATGGTGCGTGAAATCTCGGGCTTCTGGAGCACCTTCTCAGTTGACAGCTTATAAAGTCCCGACTCGCGGATGAACAGCTGGTCGTCGGTGAAGTAGTTGGCCTTGACGACGTCAATCTTCTTCTCTATCTGACGCGTAATCTTCTGGATCTGGTCTTCGTCGCTCCAAGCGGTGATAGTGTACTTGTGGACACCCTCAATACTGCTGGCCGACACGTTCAGGCTCTCGATGTTCACCTGACGGCGCGTAAAAACAGCCGTTATCTGATTCAGGATACCCGCAATGTTCTCTGAATAAACCAACAAAGTATATAGCTTCTTATTATCTTCCATCATTTCTCATTACTCATTACTCATTTCTCATTTAGCGAAGCGCTATATCTCCAACATCATATCGTTCACATTCATTCCCGGCGGCGTCATCGGCAGCACGTCGTCATCCTCCTTGATGGCACATTCCAAGATGAACGGTCCCTTGGTGGTCAGCATCTTCTCGACAGCAGCAGCCAGGTCCTTGCGGTCGGTGACGGCAGCATAGGCAATGCCATAACCCTGGGCGATGAGCTCGTAGTTGGGATTCATCATCTTGGTGAACGACTTGCGACGCATCCAGAACATGTCCTGCCACTGGCGCACGTTACCCAGATAGTGGTTGTTCAAAAGAATCATTTTTACAGGAGCCTGCTGTTCCATGATGGTACCCAGCTCCTCGATGCACATCTGGAAGCCTCCGTCGCCCATAAAGCAGCAGACGCAACGGTCTGTGGCAAACGTGGCTCCGATGGCGGCAGGCATACCGTAGCCCATCGTTCCCAAGCCTCCACTGGTACAGAGACTACGTTTCATGGGATACTTGAAGTAACGCGTTGCAAATAGCTGGTTTTGACCAACATCCGTCACAAGGACAGTACCTTTTGGAGCACGCTCTGCAACAGCATTCACCACCTCGCCCATCAGCAACGGACCGTCCTGAGGATGGATGGCAGGAAGGATGACTTTCTCGCGTTCCTTCTGATCCAGCTCCTTGAACGACTCGCGCCATTCTGCATGGTCATTCTGATTCAACAAAGCCGTCAGGGCAGGCAGCGATTCCTTGCAGTCAGCCACCACAGCCACCATGGTCTTCACGTTCTTGTCTATCTCTGAACGGTCGATGTCCAGATGGATAATCTTAGCCTGTTTGGCATAGGTCTTCGTATTGCCCGTCACACGGTCGCTGAAGCGCATACCAATGGCAATGAGCACGTCGCACTCCTGCTCCTTCAGGTTGACGGCATAGTTGCCGTGCATACCCAGCATACCGACATTCAGGGGATGGTCGGAAGGCAACGCCGAGAGTCCCAGCATGGTACGGCCAGCAGGAATGTCGGCTTTCTCCAGGAATGCCTTCAGTTCCTCCTGGGCATTACCCAGCTCTACACCCTGCCCTACCAGCGCCAAGGGTCGCTTGGCATTGTTGATGAGTTCGGCAGCCTCGCGGACAGCATCCATATTCAGCGTCGGACGAGCCACATAGCTGCGGATGAAGTCAACCTTCTTCGGTTCCCAGTCAATCTCCTCGACCTGCGCATTACGCGGGAAGTCGAGCACCACAGGGCCTGGACGCCCGCTACGGGCAATATAGAACGCACGACTGACGGCCCAGGCTATGTCCTCTGCATGGCGTATCTGGTACGACCACTTCGAGATAGGCTGAGCCACACCCACGAGGTCTACCTCCTGGAAGGCATCGGTACCCAAAGCACCGATGGCCACCTGACCTGCAATAACCACGATGGGCGTCGAGTCGAGCATGGCATCAGCCACGCCCGTCAGCGTATTCGTGGCACCGGGTCCGCTGGTCACCAAGGCCACTCCCACCTCACCGCTGACACGGGCATAGCCCTCAGCAGCATGGACAGCAGCCTGTTCGTGGCGCACCAGGATATGGTCAAAACACTTCTTCTCGCCTCGGGTATAGTCGAACAGCGCATCGTAGGTAGGCATGATACTGCCTCCCGGGTAGCCGAAGATGGTCTTCACCCCTTCAGCCTGCAACGCCCTCATCAGCGCCTTCGCTCCTGTTATTCTGTCTTTTAACATAATCAAATTAGAAATTAGAAATTAGAAATCAGGAATTAGAAATTATGATTACTCATCTATCATTCTAACTCCGCCTTTATCTGCCGAACTGACACTCTGGGCATAGGCGCGCAAGGCCTTGCTGACCACGCGGTTACGCTTCAAGGGCTGTTGCGGACGGGCAGCCAGCTCTTCGTCAGAGAGTTTCACGTTGATGCTACGTGAGGGGATATCGATGACGATGATGTCACCATCCTTGATCTTGCCGATATTACCACCATTGGCAGCCTCAGGAGAGATATGTCCGATGGAGAGACCTGACGTTCCGCCAGAGAAGCGGCCGTCGGTAATCAGCGCACACTCCTTGCCCATGTGCATCGACTTGATATAGCTCGTGGGATAGAGCATCTCCTGCATACCAGGACCGCCCTTCGGACCTTCGTGGGTGATGACCACGCAGTCGCCCTTCTTCACCTTGCCACCAAGGATACCCTCGCAGGCATCTTCCTGAGAGTCGAAGCAGACGGCAGGACCCTCGAAATGCCAGAGGCTCTCGTCGACACCGGCAGTCTTCACCACACAACCGTCCTGGGCAATGTTGCCGAAGAGCACAGCCATACCGCCGTCCTTGGTGTAGGCATGTTCGATATCGCGGATGCAACCGTTCTCACGGTCGGTATCAAAACTCTTGTAGTAGGTCTCCTGAGCGCCTAGCTCGTTGCAGAACTTTCCTGCAGGGGCAGAGAGGTAAATCTGGGGAGCATCGGCCTTCGTGATGCCGTATGCTTCAATATCTTCAGCGAGAGTGTGGCCGTTGACACGCTTGGCACTCGTATCGATAAGACCGCCCTTGGCCAGTTCGCCAATGAGGGACATCACACCGCCTGCACGTCCAAACTCCTGAACACTGTATTTCTGGCTGTTGGGCGAAAGTTTGCAGAGGAACGGCGTCTTACGCGAGAGGGCATCGATATCAGCCATCGTGAAATCGACACCAGCCTCTTGGGCTACTGCCAGCAAGTGGAGCACAGTATTGGTAGAAGCACCCATCGCGATATCGAGCGTCATCGCGTTGAGGAAGGCCTGACGGGTAGCGATACTCCTCGGGAGAACCGAGGAATCGCCGTCCTCGTAGTAGGCGAAGGCGTTCTTGACAATCTGCTGAGCAGCCTGTTGCATCAGGCGCACGCGGTTCTTATGGGTTGCCAGAATGGTGCCGTTGCCAGGCAGACTCAATCCGATAGCCTCTGTGAGGTTGTTCATCGAGTTGGCGGTGAACATGCCCGAGCAGCAGCCACAACCGGGACAAGCGCGGTTCTCCACCTCGGCAAGCTCTTCGTCGCTGACGGTGGGGTCACCGCCCTTAATCATCGCGGTGATAAGGTCGGCATTCTCGCCATTCAGCTTGTGGGCCTCCATCGGTCCGCCGCTGACAAACACAGCGGGGATATTCAGACGCATAGCGGCCATCAGCATGCCCGGCGTAATCTTGTCGCAGTTCGAGATGCATATCATGGCATCGGCCTTGTGGGCATTGACCATATACTCCACCGAGTCGGCAATGATGTCACGGGAGGGCAGCGAATAGAGCATACCATCGTGGCCCATAGCAATACCGTCATCGATGGCAATGGTGTTGAACTCTGCGGCATAGCAGCCAAGACTTTCGATTTCGCGCTTCACAATCTGGCCAGCCTCATGCAGATGAGTATGTCCCGGCACAAACTGGGTAAACGAGTTAACGATGGCAATAATGGGCTTGCCGAACTGTTCTCTCTTCATGCCATTGGCCACCCATAAGGCACGGGCACCAGCCATGCGTCTGCCTTCTGTGCATACCGCACTGCGCAGTGGATGTTTGTATTCCTTCATATTTGTTTAGTCTTACAATACGTTTTAGCTTGCAAAATTACGCTTTTTCTGCCTAATTGCCAAATTTTGAGGCCGATAATCATCTTTTTGCCCTTTTTTCTTGCCCATCAGCGAATAAAGTGGTAAATTTGCACACAATTACTATACTAAAAGACAATGAAGACAGACATACAGATTGCAAGGGAGTGTCAGCTTGACAACATCAGCGACATCGCTTCCCGCTTAGGTATTGCACCAGAAGAAATAGAGCCGTATGGACGATACATGGCCAAAGTACCCATCTCGCTCATTGACGAGAAAAAGGTGAAGAAAAGCCGCCTGATACTGGTGACAGCCATCAGCCCGACAAAGGCTGGTATCGGAAAGACCACGGTCAGCATCGGTCTGACACTTGGCCTGAACAAACTTGGAAAAAAGGCTGTGGTAGCCCTCCGAGAGCCCTCACTCGGTCCTTGCTTCGGCATGAAGGGCGGTGCTGCAGGTGGCGGTTACGCCCAGGTACTACCGATGGAGAAGATTAACCTGCACTTCACAGGCGACTTCCACGCTGTAACCTCAGCCCACAACACCATCAGTGCCCTGCTTGACAACTACCTCTATCAACACCGTAAGGAGGGCTTCTCGCTGCGTGAGATATTCTGGAAACGTGTGCTCGACGTCAATGACCGTGCCCTGCGCAATGTGGTGACGGGCTTGAGGGGCGATGGCGTCGTCTCGGAAACAGGCTTCGACATCACACCGGCATCGGAACTGATGGCCATCCTCTGTCTGGCTACCAACGAGGCAGACCTGCAGCGTCGCATCGAGAATATTGTACTCGGCATTACCGCCGACGGTAAACACTTCTGTGTGAAGGACTTAGGCGTGGCAGGCGCTATCACCGTACTGCTACGCGATGCCCTCAATCCGAACCTCGTACAGACTACAGAACAGACACCAGCCTTCATTCATGGCGGTCCCTTTGCCAACATCGCCCACGGCTGCTCCAGCGTCGTAGCCACAAAGATGGCAATGACCTTTGGCGACTATGTGGTGACGGAAGCCGGATTCGGTGCAGACTTGGGTGCCGAGAAGTTCTTCGACATCAAGTGCCGAAAAACCGGACTCCAGCCTCGTCTGGTGGTCATCGTAGCCACCACCCAAGGTCTGAAGATGCATGGCGGTGTAGACCTTGAACATATCAAGGAGCCCAATGCCGAGGGACTGACGGAGGGACTGAAGAACCTGAACCGTCACATCCGCAACATGCAGGGCTTTGGACAGCCTGTCGTGGTCACCCTGAACCGGTATGACACGGACTTGGAAGAAGAGATAGACATCGTGCGTCAGAACTGCGAGGATCTGGGCGTAGGCTTTGCCGTGAACGAAGCCTTCCTGAAGGGCGGTGAGGGCGCTGTTGAGCTGGCTCAGACCGTCATCGACACCATCGACCGCATCCAGCCACTCCCTATCCACTTTACATATAAGGAAACTGATGTGCTGGAAGACAAGATAGAAAAGGTTTGTAAGCGCATCTATGGCGCCTCAGCAGTAGAATACAGCAAGACAGCGAAGAAGAAGCTGGAAGCCCTGCGAGCCACGTTTACTGATGAGGATGGTGCCATTGCCCACTACCCCGTCTGCATTGCCAAGACGCAGTTCTCGTTCACGGCCGATTCTACACGCTATGGTTCACCTGAAGGCTTTACCATTCGCATCCGCGACATCATCCTGAACTGTGGCTCAGAGATGATTGTGGCCATTGCTGGTGACATGCTCCGCATGCCGGGACTCCCAAGAAGTCCGCAGGCTGAGCGCATCACCATAGAAAACGGACAAATAGAAGGACTGTCGTAAGGCAGTCCTTTTTCTGTACCGTCAGCTTCCATTCAACGTTGAGAAGCCTCTGTAAAGGCATCCATGATGACAGTAGGACGATTGCTCTGGAAGGCACCAAGCTTATAGCCGCGGTCTGTTTCTGGAGCCCAGTAGAACACGCCCTGACAATGGCCACCACAATGGTTACGGGCCATGTCGATGATGGCTGCGATGATTTGCTTGCCCTCAACGGGTTTATGGGCCTCAGCACCTGTTTCAACAACCAGCATGGGCTTGTGGTATTTCGTCCAAAGACGATTGATGTTGACGGTTGCCTTCTCCACCGTTTCCTGCCACGACTGTGTGTGGTTCCCCTTGATGTCCCAATAGGGATAGACGCTCAAACCAATCATGTCATACCGGGCCTTGTACTTGCGGAGTCCGTCGAAGATGAAATCATAGCGATGGGGGTCGTAGGCACCATCGAGGTGAACAATGACCTGAGCCTGCGGAAATACCTGTTTCACAGACTGATAGCCGGCATCGGTCAGCCCGGCATACTGCTGCATATTGTCCTGAGCACGTCCCATAGGCCACAGAAAACCGTTGGTGGTCTCGTTACCCACCTGCACCCAGCGCACCTCTACCCCAGCCTCACGGATGGCTGTCAGCACATCGCGAGTATGGTTGGCCAGCGCCTGCTTCATCTGTTCGTAGCTCATCTCTTTCCAGGCTGCGGGGATGTTCTGCTGACCAGGATCGGCCCACCAGTCGCTGTAGTGGAAGTCAATCATCAGCGCCATACCCCAGTCTTTGGCACGACGCGCCATTTTGACGACATCATCCTTATTACATAATCCGTCCTTGGGATTCACCCATACTCGCAGACGAACGGCATTCAAGCCCAGCTCATGCATGAGGGCCGTACACTCACGAGGTTCACCCTGAGCATTATACAACTGTACGTCACGAGCCTCCAAATCAGTCGTTCCACTAATGTCAGCCCCCAGCCAGAAAGTCTGTTGAGCACTGACAATCAGCGAGATACCAGTAAGGAGAAGTGTGTTTAGTAATCGCTTCATTTGGTTTCAAGATTAAGTATTGCAGGCTTCAGTTTTCCACGATAATCCTTGACAGCCAAAGTGACCTTTCCTGCCTTTGTCGTCGGACGCAGAATCACCACCAGTTCGCCATTAAACAGCTTCATCTTGGGCTGTTTAAACGATTCCAAAGATGTAGCATCACCATTGCAGACGGCTTCAAAGCGTGCCTCACCAGTAACATTAAAGGTCAGCTCATTCTGACAAGTAGGAACGAAAACGCCCCTCTTGTCTATTGCCTGAACACGCACAAAGATCAGGTCTTCACCATCAGCCTGATAGCGATCCAACTCGGTTTTAGCCACCAACGCAACAGCCTTGCCTGCCGTCTGACGGACATCCTCACCAATATTGTTGCCTTGCTCGTCGTAAGCCACCACACGGATTTCTCCTGGCTCGTACCTGACATTGTTCCAACGCAGACGATAACGGTCTAAACGCTCAGCTTTATTCTTGCGGATACGGCCTTGCGACTTGCCATTGACAAAGAGTTCGGCTTCCACTCCGTCTGTATAGCAGTAGACAGGGGTCACCTGCCCCTTACGTCCTGGCCAGGTCCAATGAGGCAGCAGGTGGACGGTATGCTCCTTGCTGTTCCACTTCGAACGGTAGAGCCAATAACGGTCCTTGGGTAAGCCCGCCAGGTCCATGATGCCGAAATAACTGCTGCGAGAAGGCCAATACTCATCGTAGGGCGTTGGTTCACCCAGATAGTCGTAACCCGTCCACACAAACTCACCAATCACCCAGTCGTAGTCATCCTGCCACACCCAGTCATCATCAGGCAGATTGCTCCATGAGCAATACTCTGTATCGTAACTTGAACATTGTCCATCGGCCTTTAAGATGGCAGTGGGATCATAGTTGGGAGACCACGAGGCATATTGCGAATTGTCAGTAACCTCGACAGGGAACTTATAGACACCGCGCGACGAGACGGTCGACGCTGTCTCGGAACCCAGCAGGAAGCCATGAGACAACTGCTTGATATTGTTAGCATATTTATGGACGCGGTAGTTGAAGCCGGGCACCTCCATAGCCTGCGCAAAACCACTCTTCAGCGCATCCTCGGCACGATCCATACCCTGCGTCACAGGACGTGTGGGGTCTAACGCATGACAAAGACCTTGCAACTGGATGCTGATCTGGCGTCCCTCCTCACTCCATTGCTCAGGAATCTCGTTGCCTATCGACCACATCACAATGGAAGGGTGGTTGCGGTGGTTCAGAATGAGATTGGTAATATCCTTCATAGCCCATTCCTTGAAGAAGCGGGCATAGCCGTTCTTGCACTTGGGATAGATCCACATGTCAAACGACTCGGCCATCACCATCATACCCATCGAGTCGCAAATCTCCATCTGCCACGTCGAAGGCATATTGTGCGATGTTCGGATGGCATCACAACCCATCGTCTTCAGCATCCGAATCTGACGAATCAAGGCCGACTTGTTGATGGCTGCTCCCAACGGACCTAAATCGTGATGCAGACAAACGCCCTTCAGCTTACGCGTCTGGCCATTCAGTTGGAAACCTCCCTCGCGACTGACGCGGACAGTGCGGATGCCGGTCTTCAGTTCCTTGCTGTCGCAAAGCTTGTTTGCCTGATTGTAAAGCACCGCCTTAATACTATATAAATAAGGTGTCTCAGGCGACCACAGCTTGGGGCTCTGAACGGTAAACGTCGCATAAAACTTACCATCAGGCTCTATACGCATAGGATGACTGCCTTGATGTTGGTGGCCATCAGGCGAAGTGAGCGTCACCCCAAGCAGCATATTCTCACTGGGATTAACTATCTTGCCTTCAACTTCCAACACAGCCTTGTCACCGTCAATGCTCATGGTACGGGCAAACAGACTCCAGTCATCAATATGCGACTTCTGAGTCAGCACCAGTTTGACCGGACGATACAATCCGGCGCCAGGATACCAGCGCGAGCTCTCCTCCACGTTCTGCAGATGCACGCTGATGTCCAGGTCTGATGTCAGGGAAGTAGGTTGTTTGTTCAAGAACGGTGTCACATCCACCCGAAAGGCATTATAGCCGTATGCCCAATAGCCAGCCTCCTGACCATTGATGCTGACACGGGGCTCGGCCATCGCTCCATCAAAAACAAGCTCAGCAGCATCATAACCTTGGGGAATCTCAACGCTGCAACGATACCAGCCCTCACCTATCCAAGGTAAAGCTCCACTGCGTCCGGATTTCTCCGTAGCCTCCGTCTCACCATTCTGAGTGATGGCTACCTTTTGAAGGTCCCATTTCTTGTCGAAAGGACCTGCAATTGCCCAGTCATGAGGAATCTGAACCTCACGCCAAGTGGTATTGTCACTTGAAAACTCCCACGTTTTCAGATTGATCTCACATCGCGTCTGTCCTGCCACCATCTGGTTAAGACATAACAACAAAAATAGTAGTTTTAGCTTCATAGAATGTCTTGAGGTATGTATATGATGCTGCAAATATACAAAAAAATCCCCGCAGAACCAAATCTGCGGGGACTTTTATTATGATTTTCTGTTAGAAATTACTTCGTGGTGTCGATGAACATAGCAACACGGTTGAAGTCGTTCTCCTCAGAAATCTTATCGGTTGCACCCAGACCCTCAGTAGAAACACGGTCAGCAGCAATCTTATACTTCTTGATGAGAGCGGTCTTCACAGCAGCAGCACGAGCCTCAGACAGCTTCTGGTTCAGTTCAGCGTTGCCCTCGGGAGAAGCGAAACCGCGAACGATAACCTTTGCGTCCTTGTGGTTCTTCATGTACTTAGCAACCATCTCAACACTTGCATACTGAGCGGGATCGATAGTGCTCTTACCCTGACGGAAGATAACCATGGGCTGCAGGATGTTCTCCTTCTTCTCCTCAACGATGGTCTGTACGGGACGAGCCTCGCAAGCAGCCAGCTTAGCCTTCAGGTCAGCGATGGTCTTAGCATCAGCAGCAATCTTACCATCCTTAGAGTTCACGTCAGCACGGAGCTCGTTGATCTTAGCATTCAGACCATCGATCTCAGCCTGGTCACGGAGCTCAGCAATCTTGAAGTTGTGAGTACCGTTGCTGTTCTTGAACTTGTAAACAAGACCCAGGTTTGCCTGGAAGAGAGCGCGGTTGAGGTTGTAAGAAACCTGATCCATCATACCACCACCATTAGCGATGACATAAACCAAAGCGGGCTCCAGATAGAGCTGGAACTGCTTGTCAGAACCGAAGTTCAGAGCGAAGTCAATACCAACCTTAGAAGACATCATGTTGTCCTTTACGTCCCAGTCACGGAGCCAGCCAAGACCAGCAATACCGATAATCTCGAACGGGCGAGCTGTACCTGCATATCCACCGAACCAGTTGTTGAAGTTCAGAGTACCCAGCAAACTAACATTGGTCAATTTCGGGAAGCTCTTCTCGTTGTACTCAAGCCAACCCTTGTTACCAAAGAAAGCCTGACCCTCAGCAGCCAGACCTACTACCGGAGTAAACCAACGACCGACACGAAGACCAGCCTGGAAGTTCATCTCCTTGAAGTCCTTAGCCTTTAGATTAACACCACCGTTGACACCAACATACCAGTTGTCAAAATTCTTGCTCTCGACTACAGTCTGAGCATTCATCTGAGCTGACATAGCAGCTACAGCAAGCAGTAAAAATAACTTTTTCATTGTTACTAATTTAATTAGTTAAATAAATAAAATACTATACTTTTTCTTCAAATTTTCTGCAAAATAAATAAAAAAAAACAAAAGTTCCAAATTATTTAGCGAAAAAGTGCGAAAATAGGCGTGTTTTTTTGACTAAAAGCAACTAATTCGCTAAAAAAAATGCCGAAAGGACGATTTTAAAGTCATTATAATAAAAAAAAGAGGCTTCAACAATTATATGAAGAAGCCTCTTGTTATTTTGCTTGTAAATTCCTTACAAAAAGATTACTTAGCGTTATCAATAAACATAGCTACGCGGTTGAAAGCGAGCTCATCAGAGAACTTGTCTGTAGCACCCTTACCCTCAGTAGCGATGCGGTCAGCAGCAATCTTATACTTCTTAACAAGCGCATTCTTCACAGCAGCAGCACGATCCTCAGACAGTTTCTGGTTCAGCTCTGCAGTACCCTCTGTAGAAGCATAACCAGTAACGGTAAGCTTAGCCGCAGGATGATTCTTCATGTAGTTGGCAATCATCTCAACACTTGCATACTGAGCAGCATCGATGGTACTCTTACCCTGACGGAAGATAACGGTTGGCTGCAGAATGTTGCTCTTAGGCTGAACAACCTCTGCGGGACGAGCCTCGCATTCAGCGAGCTTAGCCTTCAGGTCAGCGATAACCTTAGCGTTGGCAGCAATCTGACTGTCTCTTGAATTGGCATCAGCACGGAGTCCGTTGATCTGAGCATTCAGACCGTCGATCTCAGCCTGGTCACGGAGCTCAGCAATCTTAAAGTTGTGAGTGCCGTTGCTATTTCCGAACTTATAGTTCAGACCCACACTGGCAGTGAACAGGGCGCGATTGATGTTGTAGCATACCCGATCAAAGCTGGCATCAGCAATGTTGTAAATCAAAGCGGGCTCCAAATATAGCTGGAACTGCTTGTCAGAACCGAAGTTGTAAGTGAAGTCGATACCAACCTTAGAAGACATGCAATTGTCCTTTACATTCCAGTCACGCATCCAACCCGCACCAACGACACCGATGATCTCGAACGGACGAGCGGTACCAGTATAGCCACCGAACCAGTTGTTGAAGTTCAGCGTTCCCAAGAAACCGAGGTTAGTCACTTTCGGGAAAGTCTTTGTATTGAACTCAAGGCCACCCTTGTTACCCATGAATACCTGACCCTCAACAGCCAGACCTACGACAGGGGTAAACCAACGACCAATGCGAAAACCAGCCTGGAAGTTCATGTCATCAAATTTAAAGGTAGCTGCGGGAACATTAGCTCCACCGTTGACACCAATGTACCAGTTGTCGAAGTTCTTGCTTTCGAGAACGGTCTGTGCATTCATCTGTACTGAAAAAGCAGCAACAGCGAGCAGTAAAAATAATTTTTTCATAATACCATTAAATATTTAATTATATGCATATTAGAGTGAAATCATTTGCAAAGTAAACAAAAAAATCAATAACTTCCAACAAAAACACAAGAAAAATGCAAAAAAAGTATATTTTTAGACAAAAATGAGGGTTTTATTCAATAAATAAGTTAAATTTGCACAATATATGAAGAAGATTATACTCATCACAGGAGGCCAGCGTTCAGGCAAGAGTTCTTATGCTGAGCAACTGGCATTACAACTGAGCAGTCACCCTGTATATGTAGCTACCGCTCATATCTGGGATGAGGAGTTTCGCATGCGTGTCAAGAAGCATCAAGAACGTCGTGGTCCTCAGTGGACGAATATAGAAGAAGAGCATTTCCTGAGTCATCACGATGTCACGGGACGTGTAGTAGTTATTGACTGCATCACCCTCTGGTGTACCAATTTCTTTTTCGACAGTAACAAATCGGAGGATGAACAGCCCTCTGTCGACGAGGTTCTCTCTGCTCTCCAGGACGAGTTCGAGAAATTCACCTCTCAAGATGCTACATTCATATTTGTCACCAACGAGATTGGCTCGGGTGGTGTCAGCACAGATGCCGTGCAGCGTCGTTTCACCGACCTTCAGGGATGGATGAACCAGTTTGTTGCTGCCCACGCCGACGAGGTCATCCTCATGGTCAGTGGCATTCCTGTCAAGATAAAAAACCAAAGATAAGAACGTGAAAACATTCAACATACAAGAACCAGACGAGAGCATCCGTCCTGCAATACAGGCAAAGATTGACAACCTGAACAAGCCCAAGGGTTCTTTGGGACGCTTGGAATCATTGGCCATGCAAATCTGCCTTATCCAACAAACCTTAGAGCCACGCCTCACACATCCATGCCACTTGTTGCTGGGTGGCGATCACGGTATCGAGCAAGAAGGTGTCAGCGTGTCGCCCCGTGAAGTAACTTGGCAACAAATGATTAACTTCACCCATGGTGGAGGTGGTGTCAACATGTTCTGTCGTCAGCACGGCTTCGACCTGAAGATTGTCGATGTGGGTGTTGACTATGACTTGACAAGTTATCCTGCCATTCTGAACCGTAAGATTGCCAGAGGGACCCACAACTTCCTCTATGAACCAGCCATGACCGAAGAACAGTACGACACAGCCCTACAAGTGGGCATCGATCTAACTGATGAATGTCATATCAAGGGATGCACTATACTCAGTATTGGTGAGATGGGTATTGGCAACACTTCGCCCTCAAGCATCTGGATGCACTTGTTCGGTAACATCCCCCTCGAAGAATGCATTGGTGCAGGCGCTGGGCTTAATACCGAAGGCATCCGCCACAAATACGACGTATTGCATCAGGCGGTAGCTAACTATCAAGCCATCATCCATCACCCATCACCCATCACCACACTATCCTACTTCGGAGGTTTTGAGATGATTGCTGCCATCGGTGCCATGCTACGTGCGGCAGAGCTACACCTTATTATATTAATAGACGGTTTTATCATGACGGCATGCGCTTTGGCTGCCAGCCAGCTCTGTCCTGCTGTCAAAAACTACATGATCTTCACGCATTGTGGTGACGAAAGTGGTCACAAGCGGATGCTCGACCTACTTGAAGCCAAACCCCTACTCCATCTCGGGCTACGACTGGGCGAAGGAACGGGAGCTCTTTGCGCATACCCTATCGTAGACTCCGCAGTACGCATGGTCAACGAAATGAACAATTTCGACAATGCCAATATCACCAAATACTTCTAACACCCAACACCTAACACCCATCACCTAACACCCAACACCCAACACCCAACACCTAACACCCAACAATATGCAAGAATCTATCAGCGGAAAATGGTATGACCGCATCTGGGCATCCTTCATTTTTTTTACTCGTCTACCCTTTTGGCGACTCCATCAGCCTCCGAAAAAAGCCTATCAGAGTGTTGTGGAACACTGGCCTCTCGTAGGCTGGCTTACAGGAACGTCCATGGCTGCCGTTCTCTATTTCGGCTGCTATATCTTCCCTTATGAGATTACTGCCGTTTTTGCCATTCTGACACGTCTGCTCATTACCGGAGCCTTACACGAAGACGGTCTGGCAGACTTCATCGACGGATTCGGCGGAGGGGGCACCGACCGTCAGCGCATCCTGGATATCATGAAAGATTCGCACATCGGTACCTATGGCGTTATAGGACTCATTCTCTATTTCATATTGTTGCTCTTTGCCCTCATCAGCATGAAACCGCTCTATACGGCACTGACCATCATGGTGGTGGATCCTTACGCCAAGATGCTCTCAGCCCAGCTCATCCAGATGATGCCCTACGCACGTGATGAGGAAACGGCCAAGAACCATACTGTCTATCGAAAATTCGATATCAAGGCAGGTATCAGTCTGGCCATTCAGGGGTTGCTACCCATCGGCATATACATCTATTATTTCTACGATAAGGTCAACTGGCAACTGTTGGTGTTCATCCCTGCCATCGTCATGTATTTCCTGTACATGCTTATCTGGCGAAGGTTGCGTGGTTATACTGGCGACTGCTGCGGAGCACTCTGCCTGATAACAGAACTGGCAACCTTATTGGTTGCCAGCTACTATCTCTCGTAAGGGGAAAAGCGAAAGAGTCGCTTTTCACGCCTTACTTCACTTCTTCAATAATCTTCGCTCCTTCTTTCAGCGCCTCCATGTTCAGAGGAATCAATGCATGATGGCGCTCAGGGAGCGTCTTCTTCAGAGCTTTCTCTACACCCTTGTCGCTGACCACGGGAGCCACCTTCAAGAGTCCGCCAAGAACAATCATGTTAAAGACCTTGCCATTCTTCATCTCAGCAGCCTTGTCCATAGCATTGATCTCATACACGGTGATGTCCTTGCGCGTAGGCTTGTTGATGATACCGAAGCCATCGTAGATCAGGATACCGCCAGGTTTAATCTTTGGCTCGAACTTTTCCAACGAGGGCTGGTTGAGCACTACGGCGATGTCGTACTTGCTGAGGATGGGCGAAGAGATGCGCTCATCGCTGACAATCACTGTGACGTTAGCTGTACCACCACGCTGCTCAGGACCATAGGCAGGCATCCAAGTCACCTCCTTGTCTTCCATCAGTCCACTATAGGCCAGAATCTTACCCATCGAGAGCACGCCCTGACCTCCGAAACCTGAAATTATAATTTCCTTTTTCATAACTTCTTACTTCTTACATCATACATCTTACTTCTCGCCCGTCGTATCTTTCAGGTCTCCTTTGGGATAGAAGGGGAACATGTTCTCCTTCATCCATTCGTTAGCCTTAGCGGGAGTCAGCTTCCAACCACTGTTACAGGTCGAGACAAACTCAACGAGACTAGAACCCTTGCCAGCCATAGAAGCCTCGAAAGCCTTGCGTAGTGCCTTCTTGGCCTTGTTGATAGAACCTACGCTTTCCACACTCTGACGAGTAACATAGCAAGTACCCTCCAAACCAGCAGCGATATCAGCCATCTTCAGGGGATAGCCATGTAACTGCGGATCACGGCCATAGGGGCAGGTCGACGTTTTTTGGCCAATCAGTGTCGTAGGAGCCATCTGCCCACCTGTCATACCATAAATAGCATTGTTGACAAAGATAATGACGATGTTCTCACCACGGTTCAAAGCGTGGATGGTTTCACAAGTACCGATACAAGCCAGGTCACCATCACCCTGATAAGTAAATACCAGACGATCGGGCCAACAGCGCTTGATACCTGTAGCCAGTGCGGGAGCACGACCGTGGGCAGCCTCCTGCCAGTCTATATCTATATAATTGTACGCGAAGACGGCGCAACCTACAGGGCTCACACCCACGGCTTTGTCTTCCATACCCATCTCCTCGATGACCTCGGCAATCAGCTTATGCACCACACCATGGCTACAGCCTGGGCAGTAGTGCATATTGTTGTCGTTCATCAGCGTCGGCTTTTTGCAGACGATATTTTCGGGTTGAACTATCTGATTTCTATCCATAGCTTACATGACCATTTTAAGTGCATTAACGATTTCTTCAGGATCGGGAACGATACCTCCCAGACGACCGAACTGCTCTACGGGTACGGCTCCATTCACAGCCAGGCGGACATCCTGTACCATCTGTCCGGCATTGATCTCGGCGACGAGGATTCCCTTTACCTTCTTAGAGAGCTCGGCAATCTGCTTCTCTGGGAATGGGAACAGAGTGATAGGACGGAACAAACCGACCTTGATACCCTGCTCACGAGCGATCTCAACACTCTTCTCAGCGATACGGGCAGCAGAGCCGAAGGCTACGATAGCATACTCTGCATCGTCCATCAGCTGCTCTTCGAAGCGCACCTCGTTCTCCTGAATCTTAGCATACTTCTCCTGAAGGGCGATGTTGCGCTGCTCCATGATCTCGGGCTTCAGTTCCAGCGAGGTAATCACCACGCGCTCACGGTTCTTAGGCTTACCAGTAGAAGCCCAAGGACACTGCTTGATGACCTCCTCATCCGTACGACGGGGCTTGAACGGAGGCAGCACCACCTTCTCCATCATCTGACCGATAACACCATCACTCAGAATCATGGCAGGGTTACGATACTTGAAAGCCAGTTCAAATGCAAGGTCTACGAAATCGGCCATCTCCTGAACAGAAGACGGAGCTAAAACAATGACCTTATAGTCACCATTACCACCACCACGGGTAGCTTGGAAATAGTCACCCTGCGAGGGCTGGATGGTTCCCAGGCCAGGACCACCGCGCTGAACGTTCACAAACACACCTGGCACCTCGGCGCCAGCCATATAAGTGATACCTTCCTGCATGAGGGCGATACCAGGACTCGACGATGAGGTCATCGCACGCTTACCAGCACCGGCAGCGCCATAGACCATGTAAATCGACGCCAGCTCACTCTCAGCCTGAACCACCTTCATACCAGTGGTCTCCCAAGGTTTCAGCTCTGCCAGTGTCTCAATGACTTCACTCTGCGGAGTAATAGGATAGCCGAAATAGCCGTCGCATCCGCAACGAATAGCAGCATGGGCAATCGCCTCATTGCCTTTCATCAATACAACTTCTCTTTCTTCTGCCATAGCTTACCCCTCCATTTTTTTACGATAAACAGTTATGCAGCCGTCCGGACAGACGATGCCACACGAAGCACAGCCCACACAGGCCTCCTCATTGACAGTCTCCACATAAGGATAGCCGTGCAGATTCACTTTGTTGGCCAGGGCGATAACTTTCTGCGGACAAGCAATGATGCACAATTGGCATCCCTTGCACCGTTCAGTGTCCACCACAATGGCGCCTTTCATTTTAGCCATATACTTTATTTAATATGATAATTTTCGAAAATCGGGTGCAAAGGTACAAATTAGCGAACAAAACACCAAATTTATTTGGGTATTTTTGAAGCGGCCTCCGGATTTCCGAAGAATGAAGCTTCAACATCCTTGTCATCTAGTTTAAATACCATGAACTTCGGTGTCTTTTCAGTACAGGGAGCCCATACACCACCTTGTGGCCCATTAGGATTGCTATATTTAGCAAAGTTAGTCCAGGCCGTCAGCATTTTTTCACTCAAATCCCAGTCACCTTTGGTCCAAGGACGCCAGCAATGCTTTAAAGACTTAAAGACAAACCAGAGGTCAGAAGAATGAAAAGCCCCCTTCAGGCGAACCGTTACCTCAGGATGACTACCATCATCGGGCAATGGACGTGCGAACTGGTAGGCCCAGGCCTTACCACCTTTCTGCTCACGAACCTTGCAGAACTCAGCAATATTGGGTGCCATGTTGCCCATATCATTCAGCGTAAAACCAATCATATATGGCACATCGGCAAGCGTACCCTCGCGTGTGGCATCGTCAAAACTCTTCTCACTGACATAGCCATCAATCATCGGCATAAAGGGAAGCCCCCTGAACATAGCAGCAAATCCGCTGGTGGGTTGTCCATCGTTATTAATCTGATGGTATATGGTATTAAGGGCAAAAACAGTCTCTGTACTTGCTGCGCGCATTTTCTGCAAATCAGTCAGGCCTGCCCAGTCAAACATCTTCTTGGCCTTGGCCATAGCATCCTCGATGGAACCGCCACTATAACGGCCACCCATCATATTGCCGTTCTTATCGGGAATGCTCAGTCCCTGTGCACTCATAATCACAGCCTTATGAAACAGGCCACGGGCCAGAGGACTCTCGCAGAGTGTGCGAACACTGCCACCACCAGCACTCTGACCAAAGATCGTTACATTGTTGGGGTCGCCACCAAACTGCTCTATGTTCTTCTTAATCCACTTCAGTGCTTCTATTTGGTCAAGAATGCCATAATTACCTGACACATGGTTGGGACTCTCCTCAGCCAATGCCGGATGTACGAGGAATCCGAATACACCCAGACGATAGTTGATGGTAACGAGCACCACATCCTTGGCACCCCACTCCTGTCCGTCGAACTCTGGCTCTGAGCCAAAGCCCTCACGATAGCCTCCACCATGAATCCACAGGGCCACCGGCAATTTTTTGCTGGCATTGCCAGGAGCCTTCGTCCATACGTTCAGATACAGGCAGTCCTCACTGAAGGCAGCCTCTTTTCCATACCCCCACTCCGTATAATAGCCACCAGTATATTGAATGGCCTGATAGCTGGGACGTCCAAAGGTATCGCAAATTTTCACGCCCTTCCAAGGCACCACGGGCTGTGGAGCCTTCCAACGGTTTTCCTTGACAGGAGGGGCAGCATAGGGGATACCACGATACACAAACACGTCAGGATGATCGTCAGCTATAACGCCCTGAACCTGACCACCTTCGATGGTTAACACTGGATTTTCTGTTGCGTGTGCAGATACTGCCACCAACAACAAAAGAGGCATTAATAATTTCTTCATAATAAGTTGTTAGTTATAGTTAGAGACAAATTCTTGAATTAATCAGGGATTGTACATATCTTTACAGTAGAACGCCATGATGTCGTCAAGCATTCGTTTGGCCTCTACAGCCGGACTGTCAGGATCCAGTTCAATAGCCTGGATATAGCAGTTAATGGCTTCATGCCACTTCGACTGCTTTCTGTATTCATTGCCTTTCTGATAGTACTCTTCAGAGGTCATTTGTAATACTCTTTCTTGCCTGCAGCGAGGGTATTTTTCATCAGCGAACAGATTGTCATAGGTCCCACCCCACCCGGCACAGGCGAGATATACGAACACTTAGGAGCCACCTCGTCGAACTTCACGTCGCCACAAAGGCGGAAACCACTCTTTCTTGTAGCATCTGGAACGCGTGTGGTACCTACGTCGATGACCACAGCACCCTCCTTCACCATGTCTGCAGTCACAAACTCCGGACTGCCTATAGCAGCGATGATGATGTCAGCCTCCTGGCACTCCTTCTTCAGCGTCTTTGAGCGCGAATGACATACCGTCACCGTGGCATCGCCATACTGCTTCTGCATCATCAGCTGAGCCATAGGCTTGCCTACTATGTTCGAGCGTCCCAGAATGACGCACTTCTTTCCACTTGTCTCTATGCCATAACGCTGCAGCAGTGTTAGGATTCCCAGTGGCGTCGCTGAAATAAAGCATGGCAGTCCGATGGCCATGCGTCCCACATTGATGGGATGGAAGCCATCCACATCCTTGCGATAGTCGATAGCCTCGATAATCTTCTGTTCGTCGATATGCTTCGGCAGTGGCAGCTGGATAATAAAACCATCCACGTCACCATTGCGGTTCAGTCGGTCCACACAGTCCAACAGTTCCTCCTCTGTCACGTCATCCTCATAGCGGATGAGTGTCGACTTAAACCCACAGGCTTCACATGCCAAAACTTTGTTTTTGACATACGTTTCCGAACCACCGTCGTGACCTACTAGCACAGCAGCCAGATGTGGCTGCTTGCCACCTGCTGCAACGATGCTTTCTACTTCTTGTTTGATTTCTGCCTTAATGGTAGTGGCAGTACCCTTTCCGTCAATTAACTGCATATCTCTTAGAATGGTTTGTTTCCTCTCATCTTCATCGCCGCTGCCATCTGTGCCATTTTCGAATTCCCTGCACCAGTGACCATACGCATTACCTTGCGTGTCTGGTCAAACTGCTTCAGCAGACGGTTCACGTCCTCAATCTTCGTTCCGGAACCCTTCGCAATACGCAGCTTACGGCTCTGGTTGATAATGTCCGGATTCTGACGTTCCTTGGGTGTCATCGACTGAATAATGGCCTCAATACTCTTAAAGGCATTGTCGTCGATATCCACGTCACGAATGGCCTTACCAACTCCCGGAATCATTGATGCCAAGTCCTTGATGTTACCCATCTTCTTGATTTGCTGAATCTGCCCCATGAAGTCGTCAAAGTCAAACTTGTTCTTCCTGATTTTTTTCTCCAGACGCTTCGCTTCCTCTTCGTCAAATTGCATCTGTGCACGCTCCACGAGTGACACCACGTCGCCCATGCCCAGGATGCGGTCGGCCATGCGCTCCGGATGGAACACGTCGATGGCTTCCATCTTCTCGCCTGTACCCACAAATTTGATGGGCTTCGTCACCACGGTACGGATAGAGAGGGCAGCACCACCACGAGTGTCACCATCCAGCTTCGTCAGCACGACACCATCGAAATCCAGACGGTCATTAAACTCCTTCGCAGTGTTCACGGCATCCTGACCAGTCATCGAGTCCACCACAAACAGTGTCTCGTCAGGCTGTACAGCCTCCTTCAGCGTGGCAATCTCGTTCATCATCTCCTCATCAATAGCCAGACGGCCGGCGGTATCGATGATGACTACGTTATAATTCTTCTGTTTAGCCTCACGGATGGCATTGTTGGCTATTTCCACCACATTCTTGTTCTCGGGCTCAGAGTAGACGGGTACACCTACACTCTCACCTACAACATGTAATTGTTGGATGGCAGCCGGACGGTATACGTCACAGGCCACCAGCAACGGATTCTTGTGCTGGCGCTCTTTCAGCATTTTTGCCAATTTTCCTGAGAACGTCGTCTTACCAGAACCCTGAAGACCCGACATCAGCACGATAGCCGGACGTCCTTCCAGCTTCAGCTCCACAGCCTTGCCACCCATCAGCTCTGCCAGTTCATCATGCACAAGCTTCACCATCAACTGACCAGGCTTAATGGCTGTTAAAACATTCATACCCAGCGCCTTCTGCTTCACGGTATCAGTAAAGGTTTTGGCTACTTTATAATTCACATCAGCATCCAAAAGTGCCTTGCGCACATCCTTCAGCGTCTCTGCCACATTGATTTCGGTGATTTTTCCTTCACCTTTCAGTATCTTGAACGATCGTTCAAGTCTGTCACTTAGATTTTCAAACATACCTATATTATTATTTTGGGGTGCAAAGGTACGAATAAACGAGCAAAAAAACAAATATATTATAGTTTTTTCGAGTGAAAGGTACGAATAAGGTACGAATAATCGATGAACTTACATACTTGCGAGCAGACTAACGGCATCCTTGACAGTAGAGATATCGGCAATCGCCATCGAACGACGTCCGTTCTGTTCACGGAACTGGCAACGACGGGGATTCCGTGCGACATAACCCAGTATACGCCCAAATGTCTCGCTCTGATAGTAAGGGCTATCCTGCTGCGATACAAAGAAGAGCGACATGCGCCCTTGTTTCAGCATGATTTTCTCGCATCCGAGACTCTTTCCGAGTCGGCGCAAAGCTACGACTTGCATCAGTTCTTCACCCTCATGAGGCACAGTACCGAAACGATCTATCAGTCTCGTACGATAGGCTGCCACCTGCTCATCAGTCTGCAGGCCGTCGAGTTCACGATAGAGTAGCATACGCTCAGAATCAGAAGGCACATATTGGTCAGGGAAATACATCTCCAGGTCACTGTCGAGGGAACAGTCAGCGACGAATGAAGAGTGAGGAGTGATGAATGTTGAATTATCGCCTTTGGCGATGTCTGAATGAGGAATTGAGAATTCGTCATTTTTCATTGAACCTCGCTGGGAGCGACCATTCATCATTCCACATTCATCACTCGACATTTCATTATTGAGTTCCACCACCGCCTGCTGCAGTATCTTCACATAGGTCTCATAACCCAGATCGGCTATGAAGCCCGACTGTTCGGCACCCAACAGATTGCCAGCACCACGGATGTCGAGGTCCTGCATGGCAATGTGAATACCAGAACCCAAGTCGCTGAACTGCTCCAGTGCTTCCAAACGTCTACGGCTTTCTATCGGCAGGTCTGCCAACGGCGGAGCCAGCAGATAGCAGAAGGCCTTTCTGTTGCCACGTCCCACACGACCACGCATCTGGTGCAGGTCGGACAGTCCGAAGTGGTGGGCACCATTGATGATAATCGTATTGGCATTGGGAATATCGATACCATTCTCGATGATGGTTGTTGAGAGGAGCACGTCGTAGTCATAGTTGATAAAGTCGAAGATAATCGTCTCCAACTCATCAGGTTTCATCTGTCCGTGCCCCACAGCAATACGTGCATCGGGCACATATTTCTGCACCATTTCCTTAATTCGTTGTAGGTCGTTGATACGCGGACTGACAAAGTACACCTGGCCGTTGCGTGACATCTCGAAGTTGATGGCATCAGCAATGATTTCAGCCCCAAAGGTATGAATCTCTGTTTGTATGGGATAGCGATTGGGCGGTGGTGTCTGGATGATACTCAGGTCACGGGCTCCGACCAGCGAGAATTGCAGGGTTCGCGGAATGGGTGTCGCTGACATGGTGAGTGTATCGACACTGGTCTTCATTTGGCGAAGCTTTTCTTTCGTTGATACGCCAAACTTCTGCTCCTCATCTATAATAAGCAGCCCCAAATCCTTGAATTTCACCGACTTACCAATCAGTTTGTGCGTACCTATCAGTATATCTATCTTACCATCTGCCAAGTCCTTTAGGATAGCCGTCGTCTGCTTGGCACTACGGGCTCGCGAGAGATACTCCACACGAACAGGCAGATCCTTCAGACGAGACGAAAAAGTCTGATAGTGCTGATAAGCCAATACCGTTGTAGGCACCAAAACAGCCACCTGCTTCGAGTCGCAGGCAGCCTTAAAGGCAGCACGTACGGCCACCTCCGTCTTGCCGAAGCCCACATCACCACACACCAGTCGGTCCATGGGTTGTGCCTTTTCCATATCAGCCTTCACATCGTTCGTCGCCTTCAGCTGGTCGGGCGTATCCTCATAGAGGAACGACGCCTCCAATTCCTGTTGCATAAAGCTATCGGCACTGAAGGCAAAGCCCTTCTGCCGGCGACGGGTTGCATAGAGCTTAATCAGGTCACGTGCAATATCCTTCAGTTTCTGTTTGGTACGCTCCTTCATACGCTCCCACTGTCCTGTTCCAAGATGTGACAGTCGGGGAGCCTCGCCACCATCCTGTGCCTTGTATTTCGACACCTTATAAAGGGAATGGATGGAGACATAGATGGTGCCACCACCATCGTACTGTATCTTAATCATCTCCTGGTATTGCTGGGTGGTGGGTGATGGGTGATGGGTGGTGGTGAGTGGCATTCTGACCAATCCGGCAAACTTTCCGATGCCGTGGTCGATATGTACCACATAGTCGCCAATCTCAAACTGCTGAATCTCCTTCAGTGTCAGGGCTACCTTACCATTACGTGCCTTGTCAGAGCGCAGGTTATATTTATGGAAGCGGTCGAAAATCTGGTGGTCAGTAAACACGCACAACTTCAGGTCGCTGTCAGCAAAACCTGCATGCAAAGTCTTCTCGACAGGATCGAAAAGCACCTTGCTCTGTTCAGCAAAGATATCACGCAGACGATTGAGCTGCTTGACACTGTCAGCAAGGATACACAGCCGATAGCCATCAGCAATATATTGCGCCAACGACTCCTGCAACAGTTCGAAATTCTTATGGAACTGTGGCTGTGGGGCAATATGGAAAGCAATGGTGGCATCAGGAACGCCTGTTGGACGATGCCCGATCTCGATACGTCGGAAATCAGCTATATCATGTGTGAAGCGTGAGGCTGTCAGCAGCTGTGACTCCGTACTCATCTCCTGCATGATGGCGTGTTGTTCCTGTTCCGTGGCACCCTCCATGCGTTCCTTCATGGCCTGCTGCGAAAAACCGTCCTGATAAGTACGGTCTATTGAGTCATGAACATACAGGAAGTCTTTAGCCACGAGCACGGCATCCTTTGGCAGGAACGAGAGAAACGACACCTTCTCCTCGGCCATGTTCAGTTCAGGAACAATCTCCACCCGTTCAAGCTTGTCCTTCGACAGCTGCGTATCAACCTCAAAAGTACGTATCGAGTCGATATCGTCACCAAAGAAGTCGATACGGAAAGGCAATTCGCTGCTGAAGCTGTAGACATCGAGAATGCTGCCACGCAGGGCAAACTGTCCTGGCTCATAGACGTAGTCCACCTCGTGGAATCCCAGTTCACGCAGGTTCTCAGCAGTCTTGTCGACATCCACCGTCTCACCCTGTTGCAACATCAGCATGCGCTCGTCCAGTTGACGCTTTGAAATCACCAGTTCAGCAACGGCCTCAGGATACGTGACGATATAAAGGGTGGTGGGTGATGGGTGTTGGGTGGTGGCAGTAAGACGTGACAGTACTTCCGTGCGTAGGATTTCGTTAGCTGCATCGCGCTGGCCATACTTGATGGCACGCCGATAGCTGCTGGGAAAGAACAGCACCTGCTTGTCGCCCAACAGCTGCACCAGATCATGATAGAAATAGCCTGCCTCATCGGCATCCTGAAGGATGAAGAGAAAGGTGTTAGGTGATGGGTGGTGGGTGGTGGTTTTCAACGAAGCAAAAGCCATCGGAGCAGAAGAACACATTAGTCCCTCGAGGAAAACGGTCTTTACCGACTTTTTCCCCAACAAGTCTGCCACCGCTCCCACTTGGGAAGATTTGGCATACAATTGCAGCAAATCTTGTATATTCATACGATTTCAACGCCACACTTTGACCGCGGTCAAAGAATTCGAGTGCAAAATTACTAAAAAATATCAATTATCAATGGTCTTTTCTCAATTAATTTGTAACTTTGCATCAGAATTGAATATTACACATCGTCAAATCGTAAATAGTACATTTAAATTGTCAAATTATAAATCATAATGGTGCACGCAAGCGATAGTATTGTTATTATACCTACTTATAACGAGAAGGAGAACATCGAGAAGATTATCCGGGCCGTATTCGGGCTGGAAAAATGTTTCCACATCCTGGTTATCGACGACGGCTCACCTGATGGGACAGCAGCCATCGTGAAGGGAATGATGGCACAGGAGGAGTTCAGCGACCGTCTCTTCATCGTAGAACGCAGCGGAAAACTGGGTCTTGGCACTGCCTACATAGCGGGATTCAAGTGGGCACTGGAGCGTGACTACGGCTACATCTTCGAGATGGATGCTGACTTCAGCCACGACCCCAACGACCTGCCACGCCTCTATGCAGCCTGTGCTGACGAGGGATTCGATGTTGCCATCGGCTCGCGCTATGTCAGTGGTGTCAACGTCGTCAACTGGCCCATTGGTCGTGTGCTGATGTCTTATTTCGCCTCGAAATACGTCCGTTTCGTCACTGGCTTCAAGGTTCACGACACCACAGCAGGCTTCAAGTGCTACAAGCGTCGCGTGCTGAAGACCATCGAGCTCGACAAAATCCGCTTCAAGGGCTATGGCTTCCAGATTGAGATGAAGTTCACGGCCTATAAAATCGGTTTTAAGATCAAGGAGGTACCAGTCATCTTCGTCAATCGCCGCGAGGGTGTGAGCAAGATGTCGGGTGGCATCTTTGGTGAGGCCTTCTTCGGTGTCATGCGTCTGCGCTGGGACGGATGGACGCGGAAATATCCGAAGATGGTTGAGAACTGAGAATTATGCTGCCACCACCATCATTTTCTCATTTCTTCATTTACATTTCTCATTACTCATTTCTCATTTCTCATTTATGAATAATTAATTATGAATTAATATGGGTATTATCATTGGAATAGATGTGGGCATTTCGACCACTAAGATTGTAGGACTGCGCAATGGCCGCGTGCTGTCACCTATCCGTATTACAGCAGCCGACCAGGTAACATCGCTCTACGGAGCATTCGGTAAATATCTGCATGACAACAAGATAGCGTTGCAGGATATAGAACAGGTTATGCTGACAGGCGTTGGTGCAGGCTATGTCGACGAGTCGCTCTATGGCATCCCCACCAAGAAGGTCGATGAATTCATGGCCGATGGCTTGGGAGCACGTTTCGAGTCTGGCCTGTCGAAGGCCATTGTGGTATCGATGGGTACGGGAACGAGTTTCGTACAATGCGACGGCGACGACATCCGCCATATCGGTGGCATCGGCATTGGCGGAGGCACGTTACAGGGACTCTCGCGTGTCATGCTGAACACCCGCGACTGGAAACAGATTCAGAGTCTAGCCATGAAGGGTGACATCCGCAACATCAACTTGAGCATCGGCGACATCTCCACACATCCGCTGCCCGGACTGCCTATGGATGCCACGGCATCGCTCTTCTCCAAGGCTCAGTATGATGCGCCAAAGGAGGATATTGCCCTGGGACTCATCGTCATGGTGCTGCAGACCATTGGTTCAGCAGCCATCCTGTCGTCGCTGAACTCTGGCATCAAGGATTTTGTGCTCATTGGCAACCTGACGCTGCTGCCACAGTGCAAGGACATCTATCCCATGCTCGAGAAACTTTACGGCGTACATTTCCACATACCGAAATATGCGGAATTCTGCACAGCTATCGGGGCTGCGCTGAATTTCAAGCAATGTTAATGAATTAGGAATTAGAAATTAGGATTACTGTGCAAGCCTATTGTTATACCGTTCTTAAAAACAATAACAAAAAGCCGCCTCTAATCATATCACAATTTCTAATTTCTAATTCCTAATTTCTAATATATTTAGGCCTTACGGTGTTTGTCTATTCTGCGGAGGAAGAAGTTAAAGGCTTCCAAACCCACTAATACCAGGAGTGTGCTTGCAATAGCCAGCACATACAAGCCACCTCCGCAGGCCAGTCCGATGGCTGCTGTCACCCACAGGCCTGCTGCCGTCGTCAGACCACTGACGATATTCTCAGCCTTACGGAAAATAATAGTACCAGCACCTATGAAACCGATACCACTGACCACCTGGGCTGCCACACGACTGACATCCCAGCGGGACGTCATTCCGTCCATCTGGACATCGCTGAAGCCGTAAGCTGACACGATCATGAACAATGCCGAACCCAGCGCCACCAGAAAATGAGTGCGCAAACCAGCCTCTTTGGCACGCCATTCACGCTCCAAGCCGATGAATCCGCCCAACATGGCTGCCACAAAAATACGTAGAATAAATTCGTAATCCATAGTTAAATGTTGTTTATTTGGCTGCAAAGATAATGTTTTTTTTGTATCTTTGCAACAAATATAACTTAAAACAGAAGAAAAAAATGTTTGGATTAGGTATGCAGGAAGTGCTCGTCATAGCACTCATCGTATTGCTGCTGTTCGGTGGCAAGAAGATTCCCGAGCTCATGAAGGGCCTGGGAAAGGGCGTCAAAAGTTTCAAGGAAGGCATGAAGGAAATAGATGAGGCCTCCCCCAACCCCTCCGAAGGAGGGGAGAAAGTCCCCCCATCCCCCAACCCCTCCGAAGGAGGGGAGAAAGGCAAAGAGCAGTAATATGAAGGAGTCTCGCAGGCCCTCCCCTCCTTTGGAGGGGTCGGGGGAGGTCCTGACCTTCTGGGACCACCTCGACGTGCTGCGCTCAGCGCTGATTCGCATGGCAGTGGCCATCGTGGTCTGCGGCGTGGTAGCCTTTGTCATGAAGGACCTGCTCTTCAGCGTGGTGCTGGCACCGAGGTCAAGCGACTTCATCAGCTACCAGCTGCTGGGTGTCGAGCCTTTCAGCCTGCATCTGATGAATACCGGACTGACAGAGCAGTTCATGATTCACGTCCGCACGGCGATGTATGCCGGACTGCTGGTGGCTTCACCATACATCCTCTATGAGCTGTTCCGCTTCGTCAGTCCTGGACTCTATGATGACGAGCGACGCTATGCCGTATGGATAGTGGGAGCTGCCTATGTTATGTTCCTGGTGGGGACGTTGGTCAACTACTTTGTGGTATTCCCGCTGACAGTCAGGTTCTTGGGGACCTATCAGGTATCGCCTGATGTCGCCAACATGCTGACGCTGCAGTCGTATATCGACACATTGCTGGGAATGAGTCTGGTGATGGGTGTGGTCTTTGAACTCCCTGTAGTCTGCGGACTGATGGGACGCATGGGACTGCTGACAGACCGGGTGATGAGCCAATATCGGCGACATGCCATTATTGCCATCCTCATCGTGGCAGCCATCATCACGCCTACGACGGATGTGTTTACGCTCTTTGTAGTGGCGCTGCCCATCTACCTGCTGTATGAACTTAGCATCTGGATTGTAAAAATGACTAAACGAAAACAAATACAATATGTTACGAACAATTAGAATAACGTTGGCCACTGTGATGATGATAGGCATTACATGGCTCTTTATGGACTTCACTGGCACAGCCCATCATTGGTTCAGTTGGATGCCGAAGCTACAACTGCTGGAGGCCATCTTTGCAGGCAGCATCTTCGTCGTCGTTTTCCTGACGGTACTCACCTTGTTGTGCGGACGCATCTACTGCAGCATTATCTGTCCGCTGGGTATTATGCAGGACATCTTTGCATGGTTCGGAAAGAAGGCCAAGAAGAATCGCTACAGCTACTCCAAAGAGATGAAATGGTTACGCTATCCCGTGCTCGTACTATTCATCGCTGCACACATAGCTGGTTTGGCTGTTATCGTACAACTGCTGGCCCCCTACTCCACCTTCGGACTTATTGCCACCAACCTGCTGCAGCCCATTTATGTGGCTGGCAACAACGTGCTGGCAGCTATCGCAGAGCATTTCGACAGCTATGCCTTCTACCATTCCGACATCTGGATGCGCTCCGTAGCGTCACTCGTCATCGCCATAGTCATGCTGATTATCCTGGCAGTACTGGCATGGCGCAACGGACGTACATTCTGTAACACCATCTGTCCTGTGGGCACCATCCTAAGCTTCCTCAGCCGTTTCTCACTGTTGCGCATCGCCTTCGACACCGAGAAGTGCAAGAACTGCTCTCTTTGTTCGAAAAACTGCAAGGCAGCCTGCATCGACTACAAGACACATACCGTTGATGCCTCACGCTGTGTGGTCTGTGGCGACTGCATCAAGAGCTGTAAGTTTGGGGCGCTGGGCCTCACCCCCCGCCCTCTCCGAGGGGAGAGGGAGCCAAAGGGCGAAGAGACATCCCCTCCTTCGGAGGGGCTTGGGGAGGCTCGTCGTTCCTTCCTCATCGGTTCTGGCCTGCTGGCAACAGCGGCCTTGGCGCAACAGAAAGACAAAATCATGGACGGAGGACTGGCTGACATCGAAGACAAGGTGGCACCAGAGCGTCAGACGCCACTCGTACCTCCTGGAGCTCTCTCATTGGCAAACCTTGAGAAACGCTGCACGGGTTGTCAGCTCTGCATCTCGGAGTGTCCCAATCAGGTGCTGCGTCCCAGCAGCGACCTGCTGCACCTCTTGCAGCCTGTCATGTCCTACGAGCGTGGCTACTGTCGTCCAGAGTGTAATCGCTGTTCACAGGTTTGTCCGGCAGGAGCCATCAAACCCATCGAGAAAGAGGTGAAGGCCTCCACACAGATAGGTCATGCCGTATGGATCAAGAAGAACTGCGTTCCGCTGACGGATGGTGTAGAGTGTGGCAATTGCGCACGCCATTGTCCTACTGGTGCCATCGAGATGGTGCCCAGCAATCCCGACGACGAGGAGAGTCCCTACGTTCCTGCTGTCAACGAGTCCCGCTGCATCGGCTGTGGTGCCTGCGAATACCTGTGTCCGGCACGCCCCTTCTCCGCCATCTACGTCGAGGGGCACGAAGTGCACAAGGAAAATTAGAAATTAGGAATTAGAAATTAGAAATTGAGAGGGTCGAAATCCCGTAATAACGAAATCCCGAAAGAAAAATGAAGCACGATATAACAAGAAGAAATTTCCTCAAGCTCTTCGGTGGCGGTGCCCTGACCACTGCTGCAGTGATGACGGGCTGTAAATCGAAGACGGAGACCAAGGCCGTCGATGAATACAAGAAGCAGGTGGAGCCCCCCATTGGAAAAATGACCTATCGCACCAATCCCAAGACAGGCGACAAGGTGTCCATCTTGGGCTATGGCATGATGCGCCTGCCTTCGAAGACCGAGAACCAGGACGACTACGACCAGGACATGATCAATCGGCAGGTGGACTACGCCATCGAACATGGCGTCAACTACTTCGACACCAGCCCTGTCTACTGTCAGGGAAAGTCGGAGGCCTGCACAGGCATCGCCCTCAGTCGCCACAAGCGCTCCGACTATCTCGTGGCCACCAAGCTCTCCAACTTCCACCCCAGCACACAAAGTCACGAGGCCAGCATGGCCATGTACAAGAAATCGATGCAGGACCTGAAAGTCGACTACATCGACTACTACCTGCTGCACGCCATTGGTGGTGGCATGGACGAGTTCAATGCACGCTATGTCGACAATGGCATGATGGACTTCCTCCTGAAAGAGCGCGAGGCAGGACGCATCCGTAACCTCGGCTTTTCGTTCCATGGCCAGAAAACCGTCTTCGACGAGGTGCTCGCCATGCACGACAAGTACCACTGGGACTTCGTACAGATAGAGCTTAACTACCTCGACTGGGACTATGCCAACGAAATCAACGATCGCAATGTCGATGCCAGCTATCTTTATAACGAGTTGGAGAAGAAAGGCATCCCAGCAGTCATCATGGAACCTCTGTTGGGTGGACGTCTGGCAAACCTGCCACAGTATATGGCCACAGAACTGAAACAGCGCAATCCCGAGCGGAGCGTGGCGTCATGGGCCTTCCGCTATGCCGGAACACCCAAGGGTGTGCTCACCGTACTCTCCGGCATGACCTATATGGAACACCTGAAGGACAACCTGCTCAGCTACTGTCCCCTCGTGCCACTCACCGAGACCGAACAGCGCTTCCTCGACAAGGATGTCGCAGAACGCATCGTAGGACTGGAGAACATTCCCTGCAACGACTGCAAATACTGCATGCCCTGTCCCTATGGCATCGATATTCCTGCCATCTTCGTACATTATAATAAATGTAAGAACGACGGCACCCTGCCCCGTCTGAAGATGGACGACGAATACTGGAAGCTGCGTCGTCGCTATCTCATAGGACTCGACCGTGCCGTACCCCGCATGCGTCAGGCTGACCACTGCATCCAGTGCGGCCAGTGCGAACCCCATTGTCCGCAGAGCATCCGCATCCCACGGGAACTCAAGAAAATCAGCGACTACGTGGAAGCCCTGAAACAGAATGCCGTTGAACGATGAGAAAGCAACTGTTAACCATATTCCTCACCATCTGCTGTCTCTCTGCGACAGCCAAGGACGCTGGCGACGACTACAACTCGCTGGCGAGACTCTCCTCGCAGCAACTCATGGACAGCGGACGCGACTATTTCGGACAGCGTGAGGCAGGAAAGGCCCTGGCACGCTTCCTCATCGTCAGCGAACGCTATAAGCAGAGCAACGACGAAGAGGATATCCTACTCAGCATCCGCGCACTAAACAATTGCGCCTGTGTCTACAAGTATTTCTATTTCGACTATGCACAGGCCTACGAGTATTTTACGCAGGCCTACGACCTGTGCAAGCAGGCGCATTACGACGACTTCCTGCCTGTCATCATGGTCAATCTGGGCGACCTCCTCAACGACTATGGCATCAGCTATAACTCGCAGGCATTGTCGCAACAGGCTCAGGACATCTTCGAACAGTGTATGCAACAGGCTGTCGACACCAAGAACTGGGAACTCATGACCACGGCCTTCTTCAACCTCGCCAACCAGAACTACACGCTGAAGCTGGAGAAATACAAGGGCATCTTCGACAAGGCCATCCCCGACAGCACACGTGACCTGCAGTATATCCGTCTGCAATACCGTGGACTGGAAAGCGTCCAGCAGGGACAGTACGCCAAGGCCCGCGACTATTTCCAGCAACAGCTTTCTGCTGTCTGTGCACGCTGGGAACCAGAGCGCGACACGCTGGCCACCTATATGAGCATAGCACACACCTATCGCAAGGAAGGCAACTACAAGAACGAGACCGATTATCTGGAGAAAGCCTTCCAACTGGCCAGCAGCAGCAATGTGGGCGACCAGTCAGCAGGCATCTGTCGCCTGTTGGCCGACAGCTACCAGCAGCAGGGCAACACGTCCATGCAGCAGCACTACCACCTGCTCTATCTGGAAAAGAAGGAAGAGGCACAGTTCAACAAGCTGACGAATATCGGCGAGCTGAACTACATCCACGAGCTGAAACAGGAACAGGAGCGTGCCAACGAACTGGCAGAGAGCAAGGAGCGCCAGCAGATGCTGCTCATCACAGGTTGTATCGTCCTCCTGGTCGTATTGGGCTCCGCCATCCTGCTCTGGCATAAGAATCGACAGCTACGTAGTCGTAACAAGAGTCTCTACGAGAAAAACAGACAACTGCTGCAGGTCGAGCACGAAGCACAGGAGCTGCGCAAGCAAACGCAGAATGAGTTCGCTTCGCCATACTCTGACCAAAAGTCAGAGAAGGAAGAAACGAAGAAGGAAGAGAAATACAGTCGCAGCAACCTGAGCGATGAACAACGCTCAAAACTCGTCTTCCACATCGAGGAGATCCTCGACGATGCCGATGCCATCTGCCAGCAGGACTTCACGCTGGGCAAGCTGGCGAAGCTCGTTGACTCGAACACCACTTACGTCTCGCAGGTCGTCAACGAGAAGTACGCCATGGCCTTCAGCAATGTGCTGGCAGGCCGTCGCATCAAGGAGGCCTGTCGACGTATCAGCGACGAGAGCGACCATTACAGCCAGATCACCATCGAGGCCATCGCCACCAGCGTAGGTTTCAAGTCGCGCACGGCATTCATCAATGCCTTCAAGCGTGAGATAGGACTTACACCCTCCGAATATCTCCGCGCAGCCATGGGCAAATAGTCTCTCCTTTCGTTCATATTTTTAAATTTGAACGCGCGCACACGTATATTATTAAGGTATTTATGGAATAATAATTACTTTTGCACAATAAACATATACAATAAGACTATGAAACAATTCAACTTCAAAAAGAGTAGCAGACGACTACTCACGGCTTTCATGGTGACACTCTTCGCAGGCACCATGACAGCGAATGCGGAAACAAAGACCGCCGATTTTAACAATGGTCTGCCCGATGGGTGGAGCATTGTTGGCGACATTACCAATGCCGATGATAGGGCACGTAGCGGAAAGGGACTGTTTACCTATTCCAAGTCTAATACAGATAACTACGTGATAACAGAGCCAGTCGAAGGCACTTTCGAATTCTACGCAAGAGCTTACAACAAAAGCACAGAAAGTACTGTGATTATTTATGAATATACATCATCAGGACTTGGAACTCAGCTGTACACCACAGGATCCTTGAAAACATCTTCAACTCCAACCTGGAGTAAATACAGTTTCAAGATCGATAAAGGCAAACAAGTGGCAATTGCCCTCAACTATGCCTGCATTGATGATGTGACCTATACGCCATACGTTCCTATCACTGGCAAGGCCACGAAAATTACAGACTTTACGACGACTACGGCCAGTGTTTCTGCCAACAGCCAGAACAAGTATGACGCTTCCTTCACTGTTAGCGTGATGAATGCCGGAACTGAGGCCATCACTGCCAGCGACAATGTCACTGTCAGTCTGATGGATGCTACAGGGGGCACCGTATTGGCCACGTCTGATCCTATTGCCATCGCCAAGGATGCCACAGAGAATGTGGTTCTGAACTATCAGGGCACAGCCACCACCGATCAGACTGTCACCTTCAAGGTCAAAGACAACTTCGCCGACAAGGTGTTTGAAACCACAGCCTCTGTCGATGTGAAGGCTTATGGAGCCCGTTTTGCCATCGACGACACCAGTGCTGACTTTGGTTTCGCAGTACAGGGTGCCACAGTTGCTGGCAAGACTTTCAAGGTCACCAACAGTGGCAGTGCTGACATGACCATTACCATAGCACCTCCCACAGGCTTCACGTCATCGACAGCCAGCCTGACTGTTGCTGCTGGCACCACAGAATCGTTTGCCATCAGCCTGAATACTGCAACAGCAGGAGCCTTCTCAGGCAATGTGGCACTGACCTTCAACGCTGTCGGTGCCACCTCACAGGATATTGCTGTCAGTGGCTTTGTGGCTGATGCCAGCAAGTATTATGCTACTTTCGACGACAACAAACTGCCAGAAAGCTGGAGCGACAACACTGGTTGGACATTCTCCGACGGAAAAGCCGTTTCAGGTATTGACACCCAGATGACGCTTCCCACCTTCACTGTTGCAGCAGGTGAGAAGTTCGCCATTGTGGCCAAAGCCACGGGTTCTAATCCGGAACTCTACTACTGGACCTCCCCCAACAGAGGATTCAGATGGAGCGACAAGAGCAAGAATATGGCCTCTGCCATTACTCAGGATGGCTATTCTGTTATTTATATCGAAGGACTGGCACCAGGCAGCTACAAGCTGAAGTTGCAAGGCTATCATATCCAGTTAGATGGCGTCAGTGGCTTTACCCTCAACGAGGATGCGCCAGAGATGACTGTCACTCCCACCACCGATGCTGACTTTGGCAACAAGGTGAAGGCTCAGCCAGAGACAATGACGTACACCATCTACAACATCGGTACTGGCACCCTGACAGGTACCATCACCTCGTCTGATCCCACACAGTTCACTGTCTCCAAGTCTTCCTTCAGCCTCGCCAAGGACGAGAGCATGACCTTCGATGTTGCTCTGGTCTTCGACACCAACTATGGTGACAAGGAAGCAGACATCACCATCCATCCCACCAACGATGGTCTCTCCGACGTCGTCATCAAGGCTAAGGCAACCACCAAGGACCCGAACATCTGGGAAGAGGACTTCGAGGAAGGTAAGGTTCCTGAAGGATGGGTTGTAAACAGCTGGGTGGTTACCAAGAACAACTACAAGAACAACGGAACGTATATGTTGGCTGCACTCACCAGCGATAACACCATGTATAGTCCAAGACTCTATGCCGAGAAAGACCAGGTGCTGGAGTTTGATGTAGCTGGTGTCGACGGCACAGACTTCCTGACTGTGAAATGGGCTTCAAGCCGTGATGCAGCAGACAGTGACTGGACACTGATTGATGAGTTCAAGACTGAAGGCAGACAAAGCTTCACAGCTCCTGCCACAGGTTACTACTTCCTGAGTTTCCAAGGCAGATATACGTCTGTCGACAATTTCCTGGGCTTCAAGCCTGCTCCTC
The DNA here is from genome assembly GCA_045131435.1 of Prevotella sp. Classification (GTDB taxonomy): domain Bacteria; phylum Bacteroidota; class Bacteroidia; order Bacteroidales; family Bacteroidaceae; genus Prevotella. The sequence goes on along the minus strand of JBGUQW010000020.1, from coordinate 1,193 downwards.
TGGACCACGACGTAGCCATCACAGCCCAGAGCATTCCGGCCACAGGCTACCAGTATGCTGAGTACAAGGCCTCCGTTACTGTCCAAGAGATGGCTGGCAAGGCTGAAGAGCTCACTGTCAAGTTCTTTATCGGCACAACACAGTATGGCGAAAGCGTTGTGAAGAGTGTCGCTGCCAATGCCTCCGAGACCATCACCGTGACCTTCACACCGGAAGAGGCTGTCTCTGGCAAGGCTTACTTCACCATCACTGGCACAGGTATCAATGTGACCAGTACAGAGACGGATGTCGTCATCAATGCTGCCACCGTCTGGAAGGACACCGAGACCAACGAGGTCACAGCTGGCGTCTACCCCGCCCTCGTCATCCAGTACACACTGGCTCAGGGCTGGAACTCCATCTGTCTGCCTGCCTATTTCAATCTGAGCGACTTCGACAGCGATGGACTCACCTTCTTCTCCTTCACCGGCTATGAAGGTGGTGCGCTGAAGTTCTCGAAAGAGACAACGATGATCAATGCTGCCACACCTTATCTGGTTTACTCAACAAAGGCTGCCACCATCAGCTTCAAGCTCACAGACATCTCCATCTTCAGCTATCATATTGGTGACGAGAATACCAGAATCACCAAGAACGGCGCTATCTTCCAGGGCACCTACACGCCCATGGCAGCAGGCACGCTGACAGGCAAGTATGGTGTCATCCCTGCTACAGGCAAGATTGTCAAGGGCGATGCCACCACCACCATGAAGGGCTTCCGCGCCTACTTCGAGCTCCCTGATGGTGCTACAGCTCCCACCATCAGCATCGAGGGCGAGACGACGGGACTCAGACCCACCCCCAGCCCCTCCCTATATGGAGGGGAGGTGTATGACCTGAGCGGACGAAAACTCACTCAGCAGCCCAGTGCCAAGGGCCTGTATATCGTGAATGGCCGCAAGGTCGTGATTAAGTGATAGCGTGGTTTTTGCCTCGGATGATGTTTATAGTTGCAACGCAACGAGTGATGATGGGATGGCTGGTGCAAGAGCTAGCTCTTAAGCACACAGCCATACCATCAGCACGGAGGCTCAAAGAGCAGAAACATCAGAAGAGGGGTTTTTAATGTTTTTGTTAAATCAAGAAATTGCTCAATAAATTGTAAATCGTAAATAGTAAAATTGTAAATCAATATGATGAACAAGAAACAATAC
>JBGUQW010000019.1:0-10332 GCA_045131435.1 Prevotella sp. | reverse complement strand
TGGTGTGTGACATACGCCAAAACGGTAATCTTTCCTGCGTCAAGCAACTCATTCAGTTCCTCTTCACTCTTGTATCCTGAAATATCCATAGTTAAATATGTATTCCTTTATATATGTATTACTATCAATACGAAAATACGTATTTACATCTTCATTGATTCAGATTGTACGGACTCACGGTTTCTCTTTCTGGCCAGTTCCATCTGCTCACGGATTTCATCTGTATATTCAGCTTCAGGAACATAACGGCCTGACTTTCCGTCCTCGCTTGCAATCCATACGCCATAGAGTCCGAAATTGTACTCCTCCCTGAAATCCTTAGCCTGACCTAACCATTCCTGAATATCACCAACGGCAAGTCTGACACCAAGGTCACTTCTGAGGTCAATGCCGAAAGTCAGCATCTGGACTTCGTTGTTCAGTTCCTCGTCAGTCCATTCGACGGTCTGGGCTTCGCCCTGCTGGAGGTTCTTGATGATGTCATAGTCCAGTCCGAACATGTCTGAAATGACTCTGATATTCTCGCCGACGAATGAGGTGGGAACACTCAGTACCTGATTGGTGTCTTCGTCATACTGGATAAAGTACTTGCCTGTGTTCTCATTATTTCTCAGGTCTTTGGGACGCTGACCGACGATAGCCTTGCCCTGTTTCAGCAAATCTTGCTGGTCGGGAGAGTACAGTCCGATGCTTGAAGTCTCAATTTTGGGCTTCAGAACAACCTTCACGCCATTGCCTGTACTCTTCAGCGCAATACGAGAAGGATACTGCCAATTGCCCATGTCCGTTTTCATCGTTATCGGCAGAAGCGGCGTAAATTCCCCATGAAGGAGCTTGTTCATCACGCTTTGCGGCAGGTCATCAATCATCTCGTGAGTCAGACCATGCTTTTCCAGAATCTCGTAGGGAATATCCCTTTCAGTAAAATCCTCTTTATACATAATTATTATATTTAAAAAATGAATCTTTGAGGGCGCAAAAATACTACACTTCTACAATTTCTAATATTTTTTGCAGTAAAAAGTATCAGTTTTAACAATTCGAGAAAAACGATATGTTAAAATATAGAATTTCTTGAAATTTTTCTTGTCGGTTACAAAAATAAAGATTACTTTTGCGCCCCGAAAATAGGATAATAAAGTTAAGGTAAAAAGATTCATGTTTCAGTGTAACCGTCTGTTACTGTTTATTTCATTAATGGCACAGACACTATGTTGTCAAGGGCAAGAAGATAGGAACTACTGGATAGAGCGCTATCTGAGTGTTTCCTACCCCTTGCAACATATTAAAGTCACTTCACCTTACGGGAACAGGAAAGATCCCTTTACAGGAAAGAAAGCCTTTCATAGTGGCATCGACCTGAAAGCCAGGAATGAGGAAGTACTCTCCATGTTTGACGGCTATGTCGAGCAGATTGGCGAGGACAGCCGTTCCGGGAGATATGTCGTTCTCAGACATGGTGACTATCAGGTAAGCTACTGTCATCTGTCAATGGTCACAGCCTATGAAGGCGAGGAACTTCTAGCAGGTGATGCCGTTGGCATTACAGGAAACACAGGAAGATCGACGGGAGAGCACCTTCACATTACCTTAAGATATAAGGGCGAACGTCAGAACCCTTATATCCTCCTTACAAGAATTCAGAAAGTCAGAAAGGAATGTGCCGATGCACTCAGACGGGACGGGTTGACAGACTCCTCGCAGATAGCTTTTATCGAGACCTATGCCCCTGCAGCTATCGAGCAGCAGCGCAAATACGGTATTCCCGCAAGTGTTACATTGGCTCAGATGGCTTTGGAGAGCCGTTGGGGAACCAGCAAGCTTGCCATGCTTGACAATAACTATTTCGGCATCAAGGCCAGTAAACGCTGGCTTTCTGACGGCAAACCATACAACACCTATGATGATGACAGGAAGAATGAGAAGTTCTGCGTATTCTCCGATGCTCTGGAGAGTATGGAGTATCATTCTGCCGTCCTGATGGGTGAGCGTTACCGCCGTTGCAGGGCTTTTGCTCCTGATGACTGGCTCAACTGGCTTGTCGGCATCAAAGAGGCCGGTTATGCCACCAGCAGCACCTATGTGAAGGAGTGCTCAAAGATTATTGTATCACATCATCTACAGCGATATGATGTTGTTGCCATGACTGATTAATTTTTCATTTAGTAATATTTTGGAATTATTTCTTTTTGCAATCCGTTAAATTGGAAAAGAAAGATGGGGCCTCGTGATGAAGCTCCATCCTTCGCTTTATTGGAATAAGTTGTCAATGCTCTTGGTCTGTTCTTTTAGCCTGTCAACATCAAAGCAGTCTATCAGGCTCTGAATCTCCTTGACGGACGTGAAGACGAACTCACCGCCACTGCACCGTTCAACCTCTACGCTTGTTCCTAATGCAAGGCTGCCACCTTTCACCGTATATTCCAGTTTACTCGTACTCCATTGAACACGGCTCTTGCCGTTGGCATCCACGGAGAAGAAAGGTATCAGGAACTCCCATTGCCTGTTCATGTCAAACGTGCTTCTCGGCGGTCTGTTCCCTACATAGAAGATGCTCCAGATACCGCCTTTGGATTTCAGCTCAACAGGCATCCGCTTGGAATAGCCCGTGACATGGTTAGCCTTGGCGATGCTGTCCCATTCAGCATACTTATCCCTTACCTTTTTCAGGAAGTCCAGGAATCTGGGCGTTTCCTCTGCATCAAAGGACAGTCTGATTTTGGCATTGCTCGTTTTGGTATAGGGGAAGATGGTACACCCCGTATATTGGACGAACCTGCCATTCTCAAACTTTGCTGTTACGTTACATGAAAAGGCACTGTCAGCCCTTTGGCTGAGTGCCGACATATAGAACCCCGTCTGCCTTGCAGAAACAGACGATGACCATAAGATGGCTAATGCTATAAGAAATTTCTTTGTTTTCATACTGTTTTGAATTAAAACCAATGCAAAAGTACGCATTATTTTCGAAAATCGGAAAGGATTTACAAAAAATATTCCAATAATTCAACAATTTCTATCAAGATGGTTTTTGAGGTCTGAAAACAAGAAAAAAGTTCCGCTGATAACACAGACCATTGTACTGTATTACCAGCGGAAACAAGTCCGGGTTGGTATGTCAGAAGATGTATGCCGAATCATCCTCCTGGGGTGTATCGGCCTCCATGAACATCACGAAATAGACAGGCATATAAGTAACCTTTCCATCCTGATATATCTTGCGCTCATTGGAAATGACAGTTGCCGCAAGGATGTTGTAATCGGGATTCTTCAAGAGATTGTTGAGTGCGCTGTGCACCGTGTAGTCCTTACCAGACTTGACTTCAACAGGATAGGCACTCATGGCAGTATGGTCATCTATCAGGTAGTCCACCTCTCCCTGCTTGCGGTTGTCGTAGTAGAAGAGCTTGTGTCCATGAGCCCGCAGCTCCTGTGCAACGACATTCTCATAGACGGAGCCGAGATTAATGCTGCAGATATCGTCGAGCACAGGACGGATGTTATTCCGATAGAGCAAGCCGGTAAGCAACCCCACATCATTGAGGTAAAGTTTCAGCAGATTCTTCTGGAGTGATTCGCTCAGCGGGAAATGAGGATTGGAAATGGCATTGACAGCCAGGGAAATCCCCGAAGAGATAAGATACTCGAACTCCTCCTTGTACTGGTCGAAACGGTCTCCCTTCTTTCCACGGATATTCTGAGCCACCACACGCTTCTTCTTGTTCTCCATCTGTGAGGGAATCATCTCATAGATACGACGTATAAGCAGCTTCTTGTTGTGCTCCTTCTCATATTTGGACGCGTCACTGGCATAGAGGCTGCGGATGCCGTCCTGCACCTCCCTTACCTTTACGATGTTATGCGTGTCAAGATAAGTGTTGACGGCATCAGGCAGACCGCCTACCAGCAGATAGCGGCGGAACAGGTCCATCACATGGTTATGGCGTTCCTCAGTCAGGCTTTCCTTGTTCTCATAAGCCTGTCGCAACATGGCAATGGCATCCGTTCCGAAGCCGTTGGCAATGAGAAATTCCTCGAAATCGAGTTGGAACATATCCTTGATGATGATGCTGCCCACAGGGATGGAAGTCGTGTCCTGGAGCGCGATACCCAGCAGACTGCCACTGGCGATATACCGGTAGCGGTTGTCATCACGCAGGAACTTCAGCATGGTGAGGTACTGCGGGTAGTGCTGGATCTCGTCAAGGAACACCAGTGTATCGTCACGGTTAGACAGCTTGTCACCGGCAACCATGCTGAGTGTCAGGTAAAAATCCTCTTTCTTATGGATGTTCTTGAACAGTTGCTCACCCTCGTCATCCTCCACGAAGTTGATCTCTATGTAATTCGGGTACAGGCGAGTACCCACCTCACGGATACTGAAAGACTTGCCTATCTGACGGGCACCTTCCAGTATCAGGATCTTGTCATTATCAGACTTCAGATAGTCTTCAATATACGATGTAATCTTCCTGTACAGCATGGTAATTTACACTTTTCAATAACTTTTCGAGTTCAAAAACTACACTTTTCAATAAAATTTTCTGCTGCAAAATTACACTTTTCAATCGGTACTACCAAATTTTCCAGTGGAAAAATGACTTCCAGGGCGATTTCCTCAGGTTCGCTTGAAGAACTGCTGGAGGTCTTTTACCATCTTATTGACATCCTCCGTCACCTGATTAAAGTTCGCATAAAGGATGCGTTCACGTTCATCCCTGGACTTGAAGTTGTAGAACTTCGGCAGCTCCTGATACTCCGATTCCTCCTGCTTGATCTTCTCCATGTCAAAGTCCGTCTTGCAGAAGAACTTGGAGGTCTTGAACTCCTCAGCTTTCTGGATGTTCATGGAGTCACCACGTCCTACAGTCGTTTCTACGAAGTCCCTTGCAGACTGTCCGCATATCCAGCCAGTAGGCAGGTCGGAAATCTTAGAGGCAGGAACAAGGTTATCCATGTTCTCATTGAGGTTGATGGAAGTGCGGTCGCGGTCGATGGTCACACCCTTCTTCATCTGTACCACCTTTCCGAAGATGTCATTTGACAGCCATTCGAGTGTCTCTTTCGAACGGGCAGAACCGCTCACCACATTACCAACCGTCGTGATAATCTTCTGCATACCCACCTTTCCGTAGTCTGCTTCCAGCTGTGGCAGTTCCTGAAAGCCCAGTGTGACTGCTACTTTGTTAGAACGGGCTGTTCCAATCAGACGGTCTATCTTATGGAAGTACAATGTAGGCAGCTCATCGACGATGATTGAGACAGGTACGTTGCTTCCATGTCCGCTGTTGACACGGGTAACGAGACGGTTCAGAATCAAGGCGTTCAAAGCACCGATGATACTTTCCATTTCCGGGTCGTTGGCAATGAGTAGGTAGCTGGGATGTGCAGGGTCTGACACTTTCAGGTCAAAGTCATCACCGTCGCGATGGAATATCCAATAGGACTCCTTGGTTGCCAGTCGTGACGTGTTTACACGAAGCGTACCAATCATACCTTCCAACTGTTCCATAGCCCTGTTCTTCAAGGCCGTTGCAAACGGGCCAAGCAGAGGAGCCACCTCACGGTCTGTTTCGAGTACCTGGAATATCAGCTTATAGTCCAGATTCAGGAAAGAGAGGATATGCGGCATGTCCGAGTATTTGCCCAGCCAGTAGGCAGGCTCCACACGGACTTTCTTCGTTGCATCCGTGAACACACGGCCTGTAGGCTTCATCTGTGGGGTTTCTGGATCCTCAATCCGTTCGGCATAGAGCAGTTTGCCGTTCTCGTCATACGGCTGTTTCTCGTAGTTCACGAAGAAGTAGATACAGGCAGCAAGGAAGTTCACGGCAGAAGTCTGGAAGAACTGGTCAGAGCCACCACCACCTTCCTTTTTGCCTTTCTGCAGGGACTCAATCAGCGTCTCAGCTGTTTCCTGAGCAGCTGCCAGATTGTTGATGTACTTTTGCTGGATAGGGTTCACACGGCGTGAATACTCCACATTCACGAAGTTGATGATGTTGAACGAGCAATTCTCAGGAATCCTGTTCAAAGCCTTGTTTTTCTTGTAATGGTAGTACAGTTTTGTGGCCAATGCCGGGAACTTGTAGTCGTAGACTACCATCGCAAAACCCTTGGCAGAATGCTGCTTGATGAACGGCTCGATGATGGAGAATGTCTTACCAGATCCAGGCGTACCAACTACCCATGTCCCTCGGAAGGGATTGATGATGTTCACCCAGCCCTTACGGAACTTCCCCTTATAGTAGTATCTCATGGGGATGTTCACTGAATATTTGTTTTCCTGAAGCTCCTCATTCTGCTCAAACGACTCGTTTTCCAGATTGAAGCGGTCATCAAGGAGTCCTGTCTTCAGATGCTTGGATGCATTGTCAAGAGCCGTATGAACGAACAACGTTCCGAATATCGATGCTATCATATATACCCAGATGTTTGCGCGGACGGCATATAGTCGCACAGACATGTCCCAGCCGTAAATCAGCACGGAGAGGATAAGCAGCACCAGTCCAGCCACCAAAGGGATGAATATCATCTTCTGGGCATCAAACTCAATCTTCTTCTTGTTCCTTGTGCCGATGCAGGTAATAATCACCAACAGCAGCGTGACCAGTTTGCTGTATATCAGGTTTCCGTGCTTGTAGATGGCGAACTGCGACAGTCTGTCGTGAAAGTCCAGGCAGAGCGTTCCCAGTGATGCCAGTGTCTGGTAGGGCATAGCATAGACAAAGAACTCTATGAGCAAAGTAACGTAAATCAGTGTACGGAATATCTTGTACACATTCTGTAATTCTTTGGTTTCTTCCATTTTCTCTGTTATTTGTGTTTTGTATTCTTGGCATTCTTGGCACTGCTCATCCAGTCCTGATGGCATCTGACAGCCACATCCTTCTTTGATGTCGGTGTGTAGTGCCTGCCGGTTATCTCTCGCCACAAGTCATTGAAGGAGGTATAGCGGATATACCTGCAGAGCAACTTGATCTCTCTGTCCAGCTGTCTGAGTTTCGGCCTGATTTTGCCCAGTATCTTCATCCGCTGTGCCTCCGTGGCCTTTCCCTTGGTGCTCATCATGAACTGACGGACATCCATCGCCACGTCCACACCAGACTTCAGTACCTTCATGTAGATATTGTTCTTCCTCGTGGAAAGAGCGACAGCAAAGGCATTCTCAGGATGGTTGTCAATCTCCCTGCCAAGCCACTGGAGCGTGTTGGCCAGACTGTTGATGTCATAGTAGATGCCGTAGATCTCGGCAGCATAGGTCAGCAGGCTATTGAATGTGCTGACATAGTCATTGAACTCCTTCTGGAAGTCTGTCACTGCGTCCACCTCCTGTCGCGTCCAGATATGTCCTGTTGACTGTAGCATCTGCACCTTGTATTGGGCATTCAAAGCCTTCTTCTCCAGCTCCGATGCTATGTCGATGGCGGCGGCACGGGCCGGATCGATAAGTGCATGCACCCTTGAAGGATGGAAGACTGATGCCAAGAATAGGATGATGATTGCAAAGTTCCTCATACGCCTATCTTCTGATTTCCAATGAGACCTTTGCAGCCCTTCTCCAACGGTCAAGAGCCTGTCCTGCCACTTCTCCCAAGCCGCGTCTTGTCAGTCCTGCGGTAGCGTGGTTCCACACATCCGTCAGGTTATAGTAGGATATGCTGATGATGAGAGACCTGAGCTTTTTGTTCAGGTAGGCCAGCTCGTCATTCGCCGTCCAGAGCATCTGGGTACGCTCGGCTCCGTTGAGCATGTTCTTCGTTCCACCTTGGGAAACCATCGAGTTCAGGAGGTTATATACCTTCAGGAACTCCGATGCCGTTTCCAGATACAGGTTGTTCATCGAGAACGTGGCAAAGGCACCTTCCGGATTCCGTCCGATGGCCTTCTTGATTTCCCACAGATACCTCAGTGTCCTGACACCTTCTGAATAGATACCCATCGAGGCCTTCAGGGATGTGCCATAGCCCTGAGCGGTCTTCAGATATGAGTTGTACTTGCTTTCCCATCTCTTCATCATCGTATATTCCGATGCGATGGCACCTTGCAATGCTGCTATCTCTGCCTGGTTGCGCGTCTGTCCCTTCATACCCTTTTGGATGACGGCATACCCTTCAGCGATAGCGGCCAGACACAGCGGGTTGGTTTCCACCACACCTGCAGAGGCAGAAGCGGCATATGCAGTAAGAACCGCACATGCCATCATCCGTCTGATTCTATTAGAAACGATTTGTAATCTCATAAATTCCTCTTCTTTTCTTGTTGTATTCGACTCTGATTCTTATCTGGTCAATGATCCTCGAACTGCCTCTGATGCCTCTGAGCGTCAGCTTGGGCAGAGAACGGTCACCAGAGAGTAAAGTCACGCTTTTCAGTCCAGTCAGCTGTTGCATCGGGCTGCGGTTCTCCTGATAGTCCACAACTCTGTAAAGCTCCATGTAGTCCGAGGAGTGGAACAGTACACCATGCTTGAATACCAGCTGTTCGCCAGTCACGATATACTCTATACGGGCGAAGTCTATGGCCTGATATATCAGATAGACCAAGAGACCTGTGGCAGCATATAGCAGGAATTGCCTGTATGGAAGTGTCTCATCCCCGGCAATCAGGAAGCCACAGCAGCATATGACCAGCCAAGGCAGCTGATCGATGATGTACTGGAGCCAGTGCGGTCTCAGTCTGAAAGTGGTAAAGGATTCAGATTCTGTCATAGCACACATCATCTTCCAATACCCATTGACTCCTGCGGTGACGGCTGCCTGCCCACCGACTCACTCTCAAACTGTGCGGCTGCAATCGTGGCAGCATCTATCACGCCAGGCTTATGATATACGGCATTGGCCTCGTAACGGTCAACATAAACCTCTGGAGCAGGTCTTGGTCTTGCGATGGATGCAGCGACACCTGTTCCTACGGTCAGGGCTGCGAGGATGGCAGCACCGACGTTGACACCATTACCGTTGCCTTTCATCTCCACCTCCGGGAACACTTTTGAGAACAGTTTCATCCGATGGTAGTCATCAACAGCCATGAACTTGTCATACTGTTTCTGAGTGATCTCGTGACTCACGCGCTGGCCATCGATGATAGCCGTCATACGGTATTTCCCTGTGCTCTGCAGGTCTGGTTCAACAGTGATGGCACCCACGGACACCTCACGGCCATGCGTCTCTTCCCGATACCAGCCCTTTGTGTCCTTCAGGCGGTTCAGTTCCCTGCCATCCACGACACCCACCTTATGCTCAGCATCCAGTGTTCCCGACAGGTCATTATCCCGTCTCACCATCTGCTGCTGTTCAGGGAATACCTCCTGCGGTCTTCTGATATGGAGGATTTCCGCTTCAGCCTCCGGTTTCAGCTTGATGTCCACCAAATTCCTGCTGTTAAGCATATCCATCGTAACCCTTCCTGCGAAGTCAGCGGCGATAACCCTGTTGATAATCTCCAAACGGGCATCCATTGATACACCGTCCTTACCATTGACCTTATTGTTCGTCAGCTTGGCGTATTCCTCATCCGTCAGATGGTAGCGGATGTCCTTGGGAACCTCCGAGGACTGGATGGTAAGTGTCTTTTCCTTCTCGTCGATGACGATGCCATGAGAACGAAGCACCTCCTGAAGAGCCTTGTTGTTGAAATAGACGGGGGAGGTGATGCTCTCCTTATAGGGGATAGCCTGTCCGTTGACGCGTTCAACAGGCTTCACATCAAGGTTTCCCAGATTGGCCAGCACATCTGCCTGCATCTTACCTTGATTCCCCTTGTAGTAGAAACCATAGCCACCTGACTGTAGCTCGCCAGGTTTCATGACACCACCGGGACGTTCAGGCACCATGAGCGGTACAGCGGGATATACCTTGCCGTCAATCCTACGGAGCGGATAGCCCATCGGTGCCGGTCTCGGACTCCTTGCCAACGGCGGCGTAGCCAATGGCGGTATATCCGCACGGTAGCCGTTCAGTCCCATGTTCACATGACTGCCGACACTCTGGGCGTGAACGAAGTTGTTCGGCACATAGAAGTCGTTCCTGACGATAGAGACGAACGTGTTGTACGCTTTCTTGTCAGAAGCATGGGAACCACCGTTCATCATCTTCAGGGCATCGGCCTTGCTGATGTTGTAGGTCACTTCCGGCGAGTCATGGCTCATGACCAGCAGCTGATAGCTGTCACCGACTTCCTTCAGATGCGCCTCCATACCATTCTTCCTAAGTATCTCATCCAAATTCCTGGAAATATCCCCTATGGGATTATACTCTTTTCTGATTGTAGACATAATGAAAACTTCTTTGGTGTTAAACGATGAAGGAACTTGCATGCGCGAGGCAATAC
>JBGUQW010000018.1:0-5094 GCA_045131435.1 Prevotella sp. | reverse complement strand
GTGGTGCTCGCCCTGCATCCGCGACGCCTGCGACATCATCCCCATCTACAACGAGTACCGCAATCGTGGTCTGAACGTGTTCAGCCTTGCCCACGAATTCAAGTCCACCGATGCCATGCGTAAGGCCGTCGAGCGTCACGCCTTCCCCTGGCCTTGTTTCGTTGACCTTGATGACGAGTTCGGCGTGTTCCATAAGCACGGCACTCAAAATAGTGCCCTGTTCCTCATCGACCATGACGGCACCATCATTGCCGTGCCTAACAGCATTGACGAACTGAAAGTGAAACTCAAGGAGATATTCAATGATAACAAATAAGACGATGGTGAGTACCAATCGTCCGAAATGAATATGAACAAGCAAACATTGAAAAAAGAAATGAGTGGGGAGCACTTTTACAAAGTTTTTTCTGCTTTCGTACAACCTTTTAGCCTTCTAATACGTTTATATAACAGAAAGCAGAAAAAAAGAACGTGAGATGATCCGAGAAATATTCACCCAACTCGTCCGCAAAGAGCTCCCCGGCTTGCGCCGCTTCCTATTGGCGGCCTGCAGCGGCAACATTTGCGAGGCCGACGACGTGGCGCAGGAGGCGCTGATGAAGGCTTACTTGGCCTCACGCAACTTCGAGGATGTGGCGGGATTCTCGGCATGGCTCTACCGCATTGCCTGCAACACGCTGATAGACCATCAGCGGAAGCAGACAACCCGAGGCATTGTCATTGATATCGATAAGGCGGATGGGGTGGCGGCCGTTTCCCCCTCCGACGATGGTTTCACATACCAAGAGTTATATTGTGCCATTGACGGACTGAACGTCAGCGAGCGCACGGCTGTGCTCCTCTTCTATATGGAGGACCGGCCCATCAAGGAGATTGCCGTTATCATGAATGTCACCGAGGGAACAGTGAAGGGTTATCTTTCAAGAGGTCGTGAGCATTTGAAAACGAAGTTAAGTAAATGAAGAAAGATATGAAAGAACAGGAACTACGAGACATATTTCACGATTATCGGCCGACGATTGCCGATAACGACGAGTTCATGCAGAGGCTGACGGCACAGATGGATGCCGAAGATGCCCGAGAGCAACAACAGCCTCGCCATATTCCGCTCTATCGCAGAATGTTGCCTTGGGCAGTGGGCATAGCCGCAGCAGTGGTTGTGGCGCTGTTGATCATCAAGGAACCCGCTACTACCCCTGAGACTTCATATAGCCAGCCCCGCCTGCCTGAATACTATAACAACGCCCCATCCTATTCAGAATTCTCTTCCTACGAAGATATAGTCATCGAGATAGAGCGTAGCGGCAGGCAGTTAGAGGATGCTATCGCACAACTATAATAAAAAAAGAAAAGACGTCTTGCTATTCATAATAATCATCAACAAAACATCAGCAATGAAAAAAGCATTATTCCTATTAGTAGCGTGTACGCTGTTATGCGCCTGCACTTCAGAGAACATGAGTTCATCAGACCCCATAGAGAACCTAGTTTCCTATCTGGATAGTAAAGACTACACCGTGACCCATAAGCGGATAAAATATGAGGGCGGCGCCATCCTGAAAACGAAGACAGAGTATTACGGTGTCGGTGCTACGCCAGAGGCCCTCAAGTCAAAGGAGTATCAGAATCTGCCCAAAGAGCGGTTACAGGAACAGCTGGAAAACATAGAGATTCAGGATTCTTGCCTCCGTGCCTTCCGCTGGGGCTGCTCCTTCGCCCGGCAGTGCTACCACAAAGAGAACCGTATGCTGGACAAGGATACCGTGGTCTATGCGTTGGCTCTCGACGGCATGGACGGAGAACGCATTGAACTGGAAGGTGCAGACAGCTATCAGGACTATTCTGTTGGCTTCAAAGCCGCTCGCGCTGCAACCTTGAAGGTGAATGGCGCCAAACAATACTCCCATTGGCAGATGCAATACATCACCCGCGAGGAGAAAGGACGGGAAATCCCCTTTAATATGCGTCCGCTCAACGACTTCATCAAAAAGCTAATGGAGAACGTAGACAGCGTGAAAGTGTACGAAACCTCCTACGAAATAACCCATGAGGACCTCGGCGGGAATCCCTCGCTGGTCGGAGAATTTGCCCCCGACGAGGAGGGCATCTATAGCGGCAAGACAACGGGCCATCTCTACGTGGTGCCAGAGAAGTCTGCCAAGGATGTAGAAGAAGGATTGCGCTTTTGCGTGAAGAACGACTATCTGGGATTGAACCCTAATCAGAAATTCTTCATCACGATGGATGAGAAGGGACTTGTCATCGGCAGGAACGACCCCCTAACCTTCAGCATCAACGAGACCGTCAAGCACCAGTCTTTATATGCCGAGCGGTCTGTAGATGGTCACTTCTACATCCTCGTCCTCGACGAAACCACCGGTGCCTACTGTCTTCCCCGCTGCTGGAAGCACATTATCCGCATCAAGGACCACAAGGAGTATTTTGTCCCTGGCGGACACAAGCCTAACAAGGACGGGTGGATAAATATAGATTAATCCACCAATGCCTATAAGAGATTAAAGGAATATGAACAAGCAATTCATCATCACCATCCTGCTCGCCCTCGTCGCAATGGCGGTGCAGGGGCAAATCCACTACAGGCTGGAAGGAAATATCGGCGATTCTACCATAACAGGAAAGGCGGTAGTTCGAGACATGTACGTCCATAGCGGAGAAATCATAGATACCGTCAACATTATCAAAGGCATCATAGAGCCAGTGGAGGGCGAACTGTCCGATACAACCATCTGTGCGCTGATTATCGGCGACATGCCCGAGGGCAAAGGAATCAATCTAGACAGATACCTATACCCTGTATTCTTGGGTGGTGGCACAACGGTGTTCGACGGGAGAACCCTGCGCCATCCTTTTCTCAAAGGCACTACGATGTGCGAAGACTACACTTTGTTCCATAAGACAGAGAGCGAAGTCACCACCAAATGGATGATGGAACGTATACGGAAAGCTAATGGAGGTCCGATGAAAATCACCACGGCAGATATGGGACGGGAACAAACAGAACAGATTGAAAAGGCGGCGATAGATATTATCAGCCACCATACATCTGACATGCTCGGCCTTTACCTCCTGCGTGAAGGAGCGATTAACTACCTATCTCCTTCCACATGGTTGGAACTCTTCAGCAAGATGGAGCCTTGGCTGATGGCAAACCCCACTGTTTACAACATGTCATCTTTCAAGTCAATGATGGAAAAGACTGTGAAAACAAGCGAAGGCACAATGTTCGTAGACATGGAATCCGAAGTTGACGGCAACACCTGCCGCTTGTCCGACTATGTAGGCAAAGGCCGCTATGTCCTGGCAGACTTTTGGCAATCGACATGCGCGCCCTGCCTTACACAGATACCCATGATGAAAAGCATTTACCAAAAATACAATGAACGTGGGCTGACCGTATTGGGCATTGCCGTCTCTGAAGATGCCGAGAAGTCGCGTCGTGCTATCAAGAAGCACAGCATCACCCATCCCCAACTGCTGAACACTCTGGATCAGTCTTTCGACACATACGGCATTCAAGCCATCCCATACAGCATACTCTTCGCACCCAACGGCACCATCCTCGCCCGTGGGTTGCGTGGTGAGGAATTAGAGAAGAAGCTCGAAGAGATTTTCCTCAACAACAAATAAACCAAATCGAACAATGAACAAGAACGCTCGACCTATGGTCGCTTCGACACTTCGAAGAGCCATCATCACCATCCTGTTCGCCCTCGTCGCAATGACGGGGCAGGCGCAGATACCAACGGGATTGCCTGAATACGTAAAAAATTACCAGATGAATATGGAGGCACCGCTGCCGGAACCATCGTTTGAAATGGATACCACAACGGTACGGGTGCATATCCTTAACTGGGAGGCTAACAAAACTTCCACAAAGATTGTGTGCTTGGCTGTAAGCAGTTTCTTCCCATATATCGCTGATAACCATACTGGCTTCACTGACGAGAACGGACTGGCTATCGTCCGTTTCCCGCAACGTGGCACCAGCATGGCATCACTCAGCATAGGCGATGGATTCTCCAAACATTTCTACTTATGGCCAGGTGAATTGGCAGACGTATATGTAGATATAGAACGTATGACACAGACTAGCCGTAGCCACAGAGAGTGGCAGATGCAGCCCAAGGATTATGGCTTCGGTCAGAAGGACACACTGACGGCAGAGCAATTGGAGCGGCATGTCATTACTGAAGAGTATGGTTTCGACAAGCAACCGTGCCTCTGGTTCGAAGGAAGATATGCCGACCTCAATACAGCCCTTCACCGTTATCTGCCCTTTATCGACGGTTTTGGATGGGATGAGAACTACGAGCGGCAGCTGATTGTGAACCAACCGCTGGCCCCTGTCTATGCTGAAGGAATGCTGACTTGGCGCGACTATTTGAAACGCCGTGTCATGGAAGACGGGCGACTGCCTCTCTGCGCCAAACAGTTCTGCGCACTGGCCTACGACGTAAGGACCGAGAACTGGCTGTGGGATAATACCCAGGTGCAAGACTTCCTGACTGCACGACGTGATGGAGCATCGCCCGGAAACTATGTGGAAAACCGCCCCCTCAGCCAAGAACAGATTGCCCGATTCCGTTCACTGGGCACCAACACCAACTATCGTGCCTACTTCCGCAGCCTCGACCTGACGCACATCACCACTCCGAAATTCTGGGATGCCATATCGGGCGACAATCCTTGCGACTACGTCCACGATATGCGCATCGTGCAAGGCTATCCTCGCCACATCGAACTATATGGAAGTCTGCCAGAGGGTGCCATGAACGGTGTGCAAATGCCTTATTTCCACAAACTTTGTCAACAGTTGGAGGCCGCACAGGAGGGAATAGAGCACGATGTGTATAGTGACGTGCTCGAAGATCTTCAGCGTCGTTATCGCGGCAAGGTGGTGCTCATCGACTTCTGGGCCACATGGTGTCATGGCTGCATTGTGGCGATGAATGCGATGGAGCCGGAAAAAGACACAAAGCTGAAACATCCCGACCTCGCTTTTGTCTATCTCACCGACCATACTTCGCCCGCCGACCGCTGGCAGGACTATCGCAAGCGCATCCGTGGTGAACA
>JBGUQW010000017.1:0-36931 GCA_045131435.1 Prevotella sp. | reverse complement strand
GCTCGCCCCCATATCCCTCGGTGTTTTTCAGGTATTAGTTTTGGCTTCGCTTCTACCTGAAAATTGCACTTCTATCTTGAACTTAGGAAATTCTTTGTATCTTTGCACGCAGAAATAGACTTAACAAAGTATTCATTACTAATATTACAACTTAAATCAAAACAAGTACGAAAAGAAAATTACTAACTATTCTCGCGCTGCTCTGCCTGACGGTAACCAGCGCATGGGCCGCCACTGACAGCGGTAACTGTGGCGAAATGCCCGATGAATCAAGTGTCAAATGGTCTTTGACCGATGACGGCGTGCTGACCATCAGCGGCACGGGGGCTATAAGAGAGTATGGATGGTCGAACTATCCTTGGAATGACTATAAAGGAAACGACATCAAGAGCGTGGTCATTGGGGAAGGTGTGACGAACATCCCCGGTCAAGCCTTCTGGTGTACCCGCAAGATGACGTCGGTGAGCATCCCTGCCAGCGTGACGACCATCGGCAATATGGCTTTCACCGAATGTGGCATTGAGTCGGGCACCAACCTGGTGGTTACTATTGCTGACGGGTCTAGTTTGGCGTCCATCGGGGGTGAGGCTTTCCGCGAAAGTAAGCTGGCCTCTATTACAATCCCTGCCAGTGTCACGACCCTTTCCCCATGGGCATTCTATGGCTGTGAGAACTTGACGGCCATTACCGTGGAGGATGGCAACGCCAATTACAGCAGCGACGGAGGCGTGTTGTACAGCAAGGACAAGTCGGAACTCATTCTATACCCTGCCGGCAAGACTGACACCAGCTTTGAGATTCCCGCCACTGTGACGGCTATCAGCGGTGCCACCTTCAGCGGCTGCACGAGCATTACGGCTTTTACCGTAGCTGCCGGCAACACCGCATTCAGCGCCGAGGACGGCGTGCTGTTCAACATCGACAAGACGACGCTCGTAAAATATCCTGCTGGCAAGGCTGGCACCAGCTATGAAATCCTTGCCAGCGTGACAACCATCGGCGAGACTGCCTTCGCTCAATGCGCCAATCTGACATCGGTCACCATAGGCAACAACGTGACGACCATCGGCACGGATGCCTTCGCTGAATGCGGCAACCTGACATCGGTCACCATAGGCAACAGCGTGGAGAGCCTCGGCATGGGCGCCTTTGCTAGTTGCACAAGTCTTGCAACAGTAGATTTCGGTAGCAATGTAAAGATAACGACCATTGCCAATGACGTTTTTGCTAACTGTCTTGCTCTGACGTCGATCAGCCTACCCGCCGGTGTGACGCGTATCGTCGAATATGCATTCTTTAGATGCAACGCCCTGGCTACGGTCACCCTTAACAGCAATCCGTATATTGATACTGATGCCTTCATGGGCATCAGCCCAGCCCCACAGGTGACGATGAACCTGACGGCGAACCCGGCTGGCGGTGCCAACTGGATGACGTTCTGTAGCACTTATGGCAACTTCCAGACTGACGCGAACACGCAGGTGTTCAAGGCAGAACTCAGCAACACAGGAGCATTGACGCTGCACGAGGTTACTGATAAGATTGTGGACAAAGGGCAAGGCGTCATCCTGAAATCTACGGGCAATCCCATGATGACCCAGACGATGTCGGACAGCTTAAACCCGGAAACCAACAATCTGTTTGGCGTGGATCAATTTGAAGGATTTGACATTGGCGGCTCATGCGCATACGTGCTGAACAATGGCTCGCAGGGCGTAGGCTTCTACTTGTTGGCTGCAGGCAAGACCCTGGGCTACGGCAAGGCGTTCCTGTGGTATACCGGCGGCTCAACCGCTCCCAGCTTCCTCGGCTTCAGCGAGACGACGGGCATCAATGCGGTTAATGGTTCAGAGTTCATGGTTAATGGTTCTGACGTCTATAACCTGAAAGGTCAGCGCGTGGCTCAGCCTACGAAGGGTCTGTATATCGTGAATGGCAAGAAGTTCGTAATTAAGTAATGGAGGGCACGACTATGATAAAGAAAGATTATATGAAACCCGCGATAGAGGTTGTGAAGATTCATCAGCAATGCCAGATTCTGGCAGGCAGCCAAGAGGGTTTGAACGATAACCTGCAGCCTGAGACGGTGCCCGATGGCTGGGCTCCCGGCATGTTCGATGGCGACCCGTTGGACATCCTCCTGAAATAACAAGTACTACAAGTAACAACATTCCCCGCAATGCGAAGCCACACTTCGATCTTTAGTCGAAGAACTCACTTTGGAATTGCGGGGAATTTGTGGTCTGTTTGGCTTTTTATCTGTAGAGGTTCCAATTGCTTCCACCCCATTGCCTGCGGATTTCGTCGCGGTCGACCTCGTAGATTAATATTTCTGCAAGGGCAATGACCACTTCGACGGGAATGTGGCGACGAGGGTCGTCGCTGTCGGTGATGAGTGCTGACAGGAAGGCATGCATCTCACCCTTGTAAGTCTCGCGCATCCTGCTGCCGTCGCCTCCGCTGTCGACGGAACAGAAGTAGTTGATGTTGGCCAGACGGTCGCAGACTTTCACAAAGGGGGCATAGGGTGTCTTGCGAATGCCTTCGAAATACTGCTCCCCTTCACGCTCCTCTCGCGTGCGGCCTTTTTCCTTGGTCAGGGCGTAGACTATCTCGGTAGCCATGAGAGCCTGCTCTTCGGTCAACCATTGGCGGGCTGTTTTCAACACGTCGTTGTAGGTCAGCCGTGCATTCTCGATGCTATCGTGGAAGTAGCCGCCAAAGAAGAGCGGCAGCACATCGTCCTCACTGGGACAAACGAGATGGCCATAGCACGAGATGTTCTCGACAACCATATCGAGATGGAACCCGTAGGGTAAATCGGAACCGAAGGTGTCGTTCACGCTCTGATGCAGCTCGTGGGCAGCAAGTCTGATGTCCTGAATCTGCTTCGCGTAATGTTCCTTGCACGACAGAAATTCTTCCTGTGACATATAAAAAGTCTTTTCTGCTATACTTAGCAGGACATATTCTTATTTTTGATTAAAGTAAACCCCAAAAGCATTCCGGATAACTTTTGGGGTTTATTTTTAGTTGTTAACCGAACCACCCACAATATCGAGCAACTCAGAAGTGATAGCCTGCTGACGGCTCTTGTTATACTGCAGGTTCAGCTGACGCAGTAGTTCGTCGGCATTGTCGGTAGCGGTCTGCATGGCCACCATACGGGCAGCATGCTCAGAGGCTACGCTGTCAAGCAGAGCCGTATAGAGCATCAGATGGGCCATCTTGGGGATGAGCTTCTCAAGCACGGTGTTCATATCAGGCTCGACGATGAAGTTGTCGTTCAGAGGAGCAACCTCGCCTTCTTTCACCACCTTCTTGCGACGATTCTTCTTCAGGTAGTCCTGAGCCTTCTTCGTGGCAATGTTCGATGTGAGATCGCGCTCATGGTCACGCTCCAACTCCGTCTCAAGGTCGATGGGCAGGAACTGCTTGTTGGTCAGAATCTGCGAACCAGCGGACTTGAAGTGGTGATATAGAATCTCCACACGGTCAATCTCACCATCGTAAAACTTACCACCCAGCTCCATAGCGATATCGATGCACTCTTGTACGTGAGGATGGTCGATAAGCGAAGCATAGTCACACTTGACATCGTAACCCAACTTGCGAGCCTTCTCGGCAACCTTGCGACCAATGGGCCAAATTTCCACACTACCCTTCCCCAGTTCCTCTTCGTAGGCATCAACGGTACGTTGCATCAGTTTGATGACGTTTGAGTTGAATCCTCCGCAAAGAGACGAATTGCTGGAGAACACCACCAGTGCGACACGCTTGACGGGACGCTCCTGGTCGAAGACGGTCTGTGCTTCGGCCTCGGCAGCGAGGAACGACTTGAGGATATGCTCGAGCATGGTCTCGTAGGGCAGCATGTTCTGGATGGCCACCTGCGCATGATGGAGCTTCGATGAAGCCACCATCTTCATGGCAGAGGTAATCTTTCGCGTGCTGTTGACCGAGGCAATGCGGCCTTTAATTTCTTTTAAACTTGGCATAATTCTTTATCTAAATTAGGAATTAGAAATTAGGAATTAGAAATTATGATTACTACTGCTACAAAGATTTGAAGCAGAAACAGAGGCTGTTTGAAGAGCTTGTATGGTTATCACAATTTCTAATTTCTAATTCCTAATTTCTCATTTACTTGTAGGTTCCTGCAATATCGGCCATGACAGCCTCAATCTTGGCAGTCGTCTCATCGTCAATCTTACCGGCAGCCAGGGTCTCGATGACCTCGGGATTGGCAGAGCGCAACTTGTCGAGGAACTGGTTCTGACACTCGCGGACCTTGTCGATGGGCACCTCACGCATCAGTCCATGAACACCACAGTAGAGAATGGCCACCTGTTCGCCAACGGGCATGGGGCTGTACTGCGGCTGGATGAGCAGCTGGTTGTTCTTACGACCACGGTCGAGGGTCATCGCCGTCACGGCATCCATATCGCTGGAGAACTTCGAGAAGGCCTCCAACTCACGGTACTGTGCCTGGTCAATCTTCAGCGTACCGGCCACCTTCTTCATGGACTTGATCTGTGCCGAACCACCTACACGGGATACGGAGATACCGACGTTGATGGCGGGACGGAAGCCCTGGTTGAAGAGGTCGCTCTCCAAGAAGATCTGTCCGTCGGTGATGGAAATCACGTTCGTGGGGATGTAAGCCGACACGTCACCGGCCTGTGTCTCGATGATGGGCAGAGCGGTGAGTGAGCCACCCCCCTTGACATGACCCTTCATGCACGAGGGCAGGTCGTTCATCTTCTCGGCCACCTCCTGCTGTTCGTTCATCTTGGCAGCACGCTCAAGGAGACGGCTGTGCAGATAGAACACGTCGCCGGGATAGGCCTCACGACCAGAGGGACGGCGCAGAATCAGCGACACCTCACGATAGGCCACAGCCTGCTTCGACAGATCGTCGTAGACAACGAGTGCGGGCAGACCACGGTCGCGGAAGTACTCACCGATGGCAGCACCGGCAAATGGTGCGTAGTACTGCATGGCGGCAGGATCGGCAGCGGTAGCAGCGACGACGATGGTGTACGGCATAGCACCGTGCTCCTTCAGCGTCTGCACGAGGGTGGCAACGGTACTGGCCTTCTGACCGATGGCGACATAGATACAATAGACAGGCTTGCCAGCTTCATAGAAACTCTTCTGGTTGATGATGGTATCGACAGCGATGGCGGTCTTACCTGTCTGACGGTCACCAATGATGAGCTCGCGCTGGCCACGGCCGATGGGAATCATCGAGTCGATAGCCTTCAGACCCGTCTGCAGCGGCTCCTTCACGGGCTGACGATAGATCACACCGGGAGCCTTACGGTCCAACGGCATTTCGAAAGCACCAGTGAGGTCGATGTCTCCCTTGCCGTCGACAGCCTGACCCAGCGGATTGATAACACGGCCCAGCATGTTGTCGTTGACACGGATGGAGGCAATACGCTTGGTACGCTTCACCACCATGCCTTCCTTGATACCCGACGTGGTGCCAAGGAGCACACAACCGACGTTGTCCTCCTCGAGGTTCATCACGATAGCCATTGTGCCATTCTCGAACTCCAGCAGTTCGTTGGCCTCGGCATTGCGCAGACCATAGATACGGGCCACACCATCGCTGACGGTGAGCACGGTACCCACTTCATCGAACTGTTCGGCATTGGAAATGCCTTTCAGCTGTTCGAGCAGCACCTGACTGACTTCGCTTGGTTTAATTTTATCTGACATTTCTTTTCTTTCTTTTTTCGTTATTACGTTATAACGGTATAACGTTATGACGACTATTTACTTAACTGATTGAGAATGTTGTTGAGCTTCGACCTGACACTCGCATCCATGCGATAGGTGTCGTATTCGAGGATGAAGCCGCCAATGATGTCGGGGTTCACCTCGGTCTCAAACTCCACAGTACCTTGAGTCTGGCTCTCCACCATCTGGCGCATCTTCTGTTCCGTCGCTGCGGAGACGCGGGCTGCGGTGGTGAGCTTGCCACGAATGACGTTTTTCTGCTTGCGGTAAAGCGTGACATACGAATTGGCCATGAACTGTACCATGTCCTCGCGGTCTTCCTTCAGCACGAGGGCAATGAAGGTCTGCGTCAGCTGGCTGGGAGAACCGCCTGCGGCAGTCTCCAGCAGCATCTGCTTCTTCGACTTCTCGAGCATGGGGTTGTCGATGGTCTGACGAAGCACGGGCACCTCGATGTAGCTCTTGGCAACATTGGCCATCTCGCGATAAACCTGTTCATCGAGCTTGGCATCCGTAGCGCTCTTCAGCAGTGCCCTAGCATATCTCGTAGATATTACTCCGATATCCATACGCGTATACCTTATTTAATTAGCAGTAACGTCATCCAGCATGCGGTCAATCAAATCCATCTGCGACTTATCGTCACGGAGGTTCTGACGGAGCACCTTCTCGGCAATGTCGACACTGAGGGTTGCCACTTGCTGACGAATATCAGCAATAGCGGCCTTCTTCTCCTGTTCGATGGCGACTTTCGCCTCGTCCAACAGGCGGGCACCCTCAGCCCTTGCCTTCTGCTGAGCCTGCTCAACGATAGCGTCGCGCGACTCGGCGGCCTCCTTCAGTATCTGAGCCTGTTTCTCGCGTGCCTCCTGCAAGATGGATTCACCTTCCTGCTGGATATTGGCCAGTCGTTCCTCGGCCTCGTGAGCCTTGCGCAGACTTTCGTCGATGTATTTGTTTCGCTCGTCAACCATGTTGAGAATGGCGGGGAAACCATACTTGGCAAGTATTACGAAGACCACCAGAAACGCCAGTAACATCCAGAACAGGAGTCCTAAATCAGGCGTCAGGATAGCCGGTAATTTTGTGAAATCCATTTGCTGTCAGTTTTACTAAATCAAGAATGCACAAGCAGCGATGGCGAAGAGGGCACAACCCTCAACGAAAGCAGAGGTCAGAATCATCTGGGTGAAAATCTGTCCGGAAGCCTCCGGCTGGCGTGCAATAGCGTCAACGGCGCTGCCACCAATCTTACCAATACCAATACCTGCACCAATAACGGCAATACCAGCTCCAATACCGCAGCCCAGCTGTGCCAGACCTTCAGCGGCCAACAATAATGATGTAATCATAATTTTTAAGTTTTAAAATTGTTAATATTTAATTGTTTTATTAATTATCCGTGATGTTCTTTGTGTGCCAGTCCGATGAATACCGAACTCAACATCGTGAATACATAAGCCTGTACGAAGGCCACCAACAGTTCCAGTGCATTCATGAACAGCAGCATGATGATGCTGAACAAGTTCAGACCAATGCCCAGCCCTACACCCATGGTCCAGCCAAGGAAAATGACACAGCTGAAGCTGAGTATCATGGCATGGCCAGCCATCATGTTGGCAAAGAGACGGATCATCAGCGCGAAAGGCTTGGTGAACACGCCGAACAGTTCGATAGCCGGCATCAGGGGGATGGCTTTCAGGAAGATGGGCACGTCGGGCCACAGAATCTCCTTCCAGTACTCCTTGTTGCCGAAGAGGTTGATGGCCAGCATGGTGCACAATGCCAGGAAGAACGTGATGTTGATGTTGCCCGTCACATTCGAACCACCGGGGAAGATGGGCAACAATCCCAACAGATTGGTGACGAAGATGAAGAAGAACACCGTCAACAGATACGGAGCATAGGGCTTGTAGTGCTTCTCGCCAATGGAGGCCTTGATGACGTCGTCGTTAATCATCGTCACCAACAGCTCTACAGCACCAATGAATCCTGTCGGCGCCTTGCTCGTCTTATCGCGCTTCTTATACCAGCGGGCACAACTCAGGAACACCACCAGCAGCACGGCCACCACAATCCATATCTGCAATACGTTACGCGTAATGCTCAGGTCCAGTGGGCGCACAGTGCTGCCGTCGGCCATCTGCTCGTAAATCTTGCCGTGGGCTTCGGGATTGAAAAAGAAGCCATCGGGCAGGGAGTGTTCTGTGCAGAAGTGCCACTCGCCAGTCTGCGAACTCCTGATGATGATGGGCAGCGGGAAGCCGATGTGCTTACCCTCGTAGGTGGCTATATGCCACTCGTACGAGTCGGCCAGGTGCTCCAGGACTATCTCTGAAATGTTCAGGGGCTCGTCCTTCGATTCCTCGCCAGCCAGCATCGGCATGGGCAGTAGCGCCATTACCAGCAGGATGCATATTGACTTAAATTGTTTCATGTAATACGTTAGTTTTTAACTCGTTACAAACGTTTTGATACTCTCGAGAAGAAGATTGCGTGATGTAGCAGCGTTACCATGTAGTAAGCGACAAACACTAGAAGAAATGTGATCATTCCTGCTTTGCCAGCCAGCAGATAATAGATTCCGAGCAGGGCCAGCGACAACAGGAAACGCAGGCCTGAAGTTCCTGTGAAGAACGAGCTGAGATAGTCCTTATGGCGTGAGGCCACCCAGTACCATACCCAACCGTCGATGACGTAGAAAAGCAGTGTGAAAGAAAAGCCCACCAACGAAGGCGTCTGCCAACTGCCTGCGCCCCACAACTTAATGGAGAAGAACAGCAGACAAGTCAGGCAAAACACCTGGAAGGAATAATTGACGGCTAAATCTTTCAACGCTTTCTGATTCATTGTTCATTCAATTCTACACAGAGACTCACCACATTCTTCTGCACCTCTACGAAGCCGCCACTGATTTCGAGGAGCTCTTTCTCGCCATTGGGCAGCCCGTAGACCACCTTACCCTTGTCGAGTGACGAGATAATCGGTGCGTGGTTGTTGAGGATTTCGAACTGGCCCAGCGATCCGGGCACCAGCACGCTCACTACCTCGCCTTCGAACTCTATCCTTTCGGGAGAAACTATCTTCAGCTTTAACATCTTGCAAATTTACAATTTGACAATTTACAATTTATCCCTTAGCTGCCTCAAGAAGTTTCTTGGCCTTCTCCTTGGCGTCTTCAATAGTACCCACGTTGAGGAATGCCTGCTCAGGCAGGTCGTCAACCTCGCCGTCGAGAATGGCATTGAAGCCCTTGATAGTCTCTTCGATAGGCACCATGACACCAGGCAGACCTGTAAACTGGGAAGCCACAGAGAACGGTTGACTGAGGAAACGCTGCACGCGACGGGCACGGTTCACCGTCAGCTTGTCTTCGTCTGATAGCTCGTCCATACCCAGGATGGCAATGATATCCTGCAACTCCTTATAGCGCTGTAGAATCTCCTTCACGCGCTGGGCACAGTCGTAGTGTGCCTTACCGACCACCAACGGGTCGAGGATACGTGAGGTAGAACCCAGCGGATCTACAGCCGGATAGATACCCAACTCGGCAATCTTACGGTCAAGCACCGTCGTAGCATCAAGGTGTGTAAAGGTGGTGGCAGGAGCAGGGTCGGTCAAGTCGTCGGCAGGCACATACACGGCCTGTACTGAGGTGATAGAACCTGTCTTTGTTGAAGTAATACGTTCCTGCATGGTACCCATCTCAGAAGCCAGCGTGGGCTGGTAACCTACGGCTGACGGCATACGACCCAGCAGAGCTGACACCTCAGAACCGGCCTGTGTGAAACGGAAGATATTGTCGATGAAGAACAGGATATCGGCTGCACCGCCGTCCTTACCACCTCCGTCGCGGAAGCCCTCGGCAACCGTCAGTCCTGAAAGGGCCACAGAGGCACGTGCACCGGGGGGCTCGTTCATCTGACCATAGACCAGCGTGGCCTGGCTCTTCTTCAACTCCTCGGGGTCAACGAGACTCAAGTCCCATTTACCTTCGTCCATAGCCTTACGGAACTTCTCGCCATAGCGGATAACGCCCGACTCAATCATCTCTCGGATGAGGTCGTTACCCTCACGGGTACGCTCTCCTACTCCAGCGAATACGGAGAATCCGTTGTGACCCTTGGCAATGTTGTTGATGAGCTCCATGATGAGCACCGTCTTACCCACACCGGCACCACCGAAGAGTCCGATCTTACCACCCTTCAGGTACGGCTCCAGCAGGTCGATGACCTTGATACCCGTAGCCAGCACTTCCTTGGTGGTCGAGAGTTCCTCGAACTTCGGTGCTTCACGATGGATAGGATACGCACCCTCCATGTCAAGCTGTTTCATACCGTCGATCGGCTGACCAATCACGTTCAGCATACGACCTTTAATCTGTTCGCCGGCAGGCATCACAATAGGTGAGCCCAGCGGCTTTGCCTCCAGACCACGCTGCAAACCGTCGGTATTGTCCATAGCCACACAACGCACGGTATCCTCACCGATGTGCTGCTGCACCTCGACAATGAGTTGGTCGCCGTTAGGCCTTACAATCGACAAAGCTTCGTGAATCTTTGGAAGCACTTTTTCGGCATCCAGTCCATTGGTATCGAAATAAACGTCAATAACAGGACCGATAATCTGCGAAATGTGTCCGATAATCTGTGACATAAGCAGTAATAATATTATTTAATGTATTATAGTTTCGAATTTCGCGACAGCCTTGGAAAGCCATCGTGACTGCAAAAATACAAAAAATAACTGTTACAACAGTCAACAATAAAATTAAAAAATCATAAAATGGCAATATTGAACACTAATTTATCAATATTGCCATTTGTCAGAACCTTGAGACAACTATTGTTTTATCTCTATATCGCGCTTGACATTATTTCTGATTTTCGTCAGATAGCCCTTCATACCATCGGCATTCTTGGTGTCGATAATCTCCAGCAGCTCCTTGAGCTCCGTACGAATCTGCGACACCTGGTCGTGGGTGTAAGGGTTAAACAAGATTTCCTGCAGCAGGTAGTCATCTTCGTTCAGCACACCCTTGGCAATGCGCATGTGGCGCTTGAAAGTGGTACCCGGTGCATCCTGGTGCTTCATGACGGCGGCAAAGACGAAGGTCGACACAAAGGGGATTGACAGCGAGTAAGCCACCGTCTTGTCGTGCTCCTCGAAGGTGTACTCGTAAATATTCAAGCCTAACTTCTGGTATAGGTCCTTGAAGAAGATGCGTCCCATATAGTCACCCTCGCTGATGATGATGGCGTTCTCCTCGGAGAGCTGTTGCAGGTTGGCAAAAGTGGGTCCGAACATGGGGTGCGTCGACACATAGCGCATACCCGACTGCTCATAGAATTCCTTCAGATCGGTCTTTACGGAGGCGATGTCACAGATGATACACTCCTTGGGAAGGTAGGGAATGACCTCGTTGAACACAGGAATAGTGTACTTCAACGTGACGGCATTAATCAGCAGTTCAGGTTTGAACTCCTGGATTTCCTCGTAGGTGGTAAAGCGCTGACAGTTATAGGTAAAGCGCATTCGCTTCGAATCTTTCTCGAACACGGCCACCTCGTGGTCAAAGCTCAGCAGGTCGATGAAGAACGAGCCCATCTTGCCTGCTCCTAATACTAATATTTTCATTTATTCACTATCTCTATCTGTTGTCTTACTGACTCTTCATGAATGCTCTCGAAAACCTTGGCGACGAACTCGGCAGCCATACCGGTGAGCGTACCCTGAACGCCGCGTTTCTCCAGAATCTCGTTGTAGCGCGATGCCTGCAGCACGGTCATGTTGTGTTCTTTCTTGTACTCGCCAATTTCGCGGCACACGGCCATACGCTTCGACAACAGTTCTATCAGCTGGTTGTCGAGCTCGTCAATCTGCTTGCGCAACTGGGTGATGCCTTCCGTTGAGACATGCTCGTCGCGGATGATGAGCAACGACAGGATGTAATCAAGCACATCGGGCGTCACTTGTTGTTTGGCATCGCTCCACGCCTTGTCCGGATCGCAATGGCTCTCAATAATGAGACCGTCGAAGCCCAGGTCCATCGCCTGCTGACACAGCGGAGCAATCAGCTCACGACGACCGCCAATATGAGAGGGGTCGTTGAAGATGGGCAGCTCAGGTATGCGACGGTGCAGCTCAATGGGAATCTGCCACATCGGCGCATTACGGTAGATTTTCTGTTCGTAGCTGGAAAAGCCACGATGGATGGCTCCGAGACGCTTCACACCAGCCTGGTTCAGTCGCTGCAGGGCACCAATCCACAACTCCAGATCGGGATTGACGGGATTCTTCACGAAAACGGGCTTGTCGAGCCCCTTCATGGCATCGGCCAAGGCCTGCATGGCAAAGGGGTTGGCAGTCGTACGGGCACCAATCCAGAGGATATCCATGTCGTACTTCAAGGCGAGTTCGACATGCTCCGGAGTGGCTACCTCGGTGGCTATCTGCATGTGGGTTTCTTCCTTCACCTGCTTCATCCAGGGCAGGGCCTTTTCGCCATTCCCCTCGAAGCCGCCGGGCTTGGTGCGGGGTTTCCACACACCGGCACGGAAGTTGTGGCAGCCTTTCATCGCCAGCTGGCGGGCTGTATCCATCACTTGCTCCTCGGTCTCGGCACTACACGGGCCAGCAATGACAAAGGGGCGTTCGTTGTCACTCGGTAAATTCAATGGGGCTAATTCCAGTTCCATAACTATATCGTTTGTTTAATTCTTTCTAATGCTTGTTGTATCTTGTCTTCCTTGGCACAGAGGGAGATGCGGATGTAGCGCTCACCATTCGAACCAAAGATGAAACCGGGGGTGATGAAGACGCGGGCCTCGTGGAGGACGCGCTCCGTCAGGTCTTCGACGTTCTGGATGCTGTCAGGGATGCGTCCCCAGAGGAACATGCCCACCTGGTTCTTGTCGTACCGGCACCCCAGTACATCCATGATCTGTTCAGCATACTTGCGGCGACGGGCATAGGTCTCGATATTATACTCCCGATGCCACGCCTCATCGTTCTGATAGGCCTCGGCGGCAGCCAGCTGGATGCCTCGGAAGGTACCGCTCTCGATGTTCGACTGCACCTTCAGAATCCACTGGATGAACTGTGCATTCGAAGCACAGAGTCCCACACGCCAGCCTGGCATGTTATGGCTCTTCGACATCGAGTTGAACTCTATGCAGCAGTCCTTGGCACCCGGCACCTGCAGGATGCTCAGGTGTTCGTCGCTGAGGATGAAGCTGTAGGGGTTGTCGTTGACCACCACTAAATCGTGGTCCTGAGCAAAGCGCACCAGACGCTCGTAGGTGTCACGCTGGGCACGACCACCGGTCGGCATGTTGGGATAGTTGGTCCAGAGGACTTTGAACTTTGATCTTTGATCTTTGAACTTTATTATTTCTTCCAGCTGGTCGAAGTCGGGCTGCCAGCCGTTGTCCTCACGCAGGTCGTAGTTCACGATATTCGCACCCAGAATCTTCGACAGCGAGGTGTAGGTGGGATAGCCGGGATTGGGCACCAGCACCGAGTCGCCGGGATTCACGAAGGCCAGCGTGACATGCAGGATGCCCTCCTTCGAACCAATCAGGGGCAACACCTCCGTCTTGGCATCGAGGTCGACATTGTACCAGCGTTTGTAGAACCCACTCATAGCCTCACGCAGCTCCGGCGTGCCCTGTGTGGGCTGATAGCCGTGTGCATTGGGCTGACGGGCCACCTCGCACAACTTATTGATGGTCTGCTCCGATGGCGGCATATCGGGACTACCTATGGCCAGACTGATGATGTCCTTGCCTTCGGCATTCATCTGTGCCACCTCCTTCAACTTGCGACTGAAGTAGTATTCCTGTACTAAACTCAGTCTCTCAGCGGGTTGTATCATAATTCCTAATTCCTAATTTCTAATTTCTAATTCGTTTGTTTCCCGTCTTTGTACTCTCCTAAAATCTTAAAATCTTTGGTTAACGGGATGATTGCGTCTATCGACTGGCGGTAGCGTGTCAGGTCGTCGTACATCACATCGACATAGAATAGGTATTCCCACTCACGTCCAATAATCGGCAGCGACTGAATCTTCGTCAGATTAATCTTATAGAACGAGAGTATTGCAAGAACGTGGCTCAACGACCCCTCTTCGTGAGGCAGCGAAAACACGATGCTGGCCTTGTTGGCCTCAGTCAAGGGTCGCAGCAGGTCGGCCTTGTTGGGATTAGAGACCACCAAGAAGCGTGTGAAGTTATGCTTATTGTCCTCGATATGGTCTTCGAGCACCTTCAGGCCATAGAGCCTGGCGGCCTCGGCATGGCAGATGGCTGCCCAGCCTCTCCTACCCTCGTCGGCAATCATCTTCGCACTTCCCGCCGTGTCGTCAGCCTCCACATTCTTCAGCTGCGGGTGCTGACTGAGAAACTGGCGGCACTGCATCAGGGCCACAGGATGCGAGTGTACCTCGGTGATGGTGTCCCAGTCGTCGTCCGGCAGACAACAGATGCTGTGCGTAATGTGCAGCTTATGCTCACCGACGATAGTCGTGCCTGAGTCACGCAACAGCTCGTAGTTGTGCAACAGCGAGCCGGCTATGGTGTTCTCGATGGCCAGCATGCCGATGGCCGTAGGGTCCTGCTTAATGTTCGCAAAGACCTCCTCGAACGTGCTACAGCATATCAACTGCATCTGTTCGTTCTCGAAATAGAGGTGTGCCGCAATGTCGTGGAACGACCCTATCAGTCCTTGTATCGCTATTCGCTTCATTCTTAATTTTTAATTCTTAATTTAAAAAGCCCCGCTTTCAACTTGTTTTGTGAAGCGGAGCCTTATTTTTTAATCGTTAATCTTTCATCTTTAATTTACTTCATACGGCCTTCCGCTTCACAAGTTCCTGCAAAGTAAAAGTAATAGCCGTAAAAGTAAGCGTTCAACAATGCCATATCTTCATTTCTTTTCTGTATCGCCTGCAAAAGTATAACATTTTTCTGAAACTCACAAACATTTTGATAGAAAAATTTCAGAATACCGTCAATTTTGTCAGTTAATACCTCTTGCGGATGTGCTTGATGCCATTCTCGTCGGTATATTGCTCGATGACGATGCCACGGTGCTGTTGGTTGTCTGACAAGCGACGGCCCTGCAGGTCGTAGTACCGGGTGTTGGGTGATGGGTGTTGGGTGTTGGTTATCTCCTGAATGGCACTCGCGCCAGCCTCCGTAAACTGCCAGGCATCGACGTAGAAGTCGGTGGCCTCGGTGACCGCAAGATACAGGTTGTTCTTCACACCCTTCAGCTTGCCTTCCGGGATGTCGACGCTCTGCTCTTCAAAATCTGTCGACGAGAACTCGATGGTGGCCACGGTAGTACGGGGTGAGTTGCCGTTGCGGATCTCCATCTTACCCGTTCCCTTGGCACGCAGCGTGAACTTGCCGGCACCCGTTGAGCCGTAATCAATACCGCGCAGGTTCAACCACGACTCAGGCTTCATCTTCACCTGCATGTTCTCAGAGGCATCGTTGCCCAGCTTGTTGATTTTCGTATTCTTTTTAATATTGGTGAAGTCTTCGTAGTCCACACCGCCACAGCTGGCCATCGTCTCGGCCTGCTGCCATTCGTAGGGGTCCAGGTTCTTAATCTGTGTAACACCGGTGAGGTTCGTCGTCACCTTATTGATGGTTGCCGAACTCTCGTTCACCGTAGCCTTGTTGATGCAGATGGAACGGAAGATGCCACAGTTATTGTCGATGACGCCGCCCTTTCTCCAGCTCTCCATCAGGGGAGCACCGTGATAGATATGGTAGTACTGGCCCTGGAACTGCTGCAGGTGTGAGTGGTTGTTGTTCGTGCCCATGCCGGGATGGGGACCGTAGAAACCTTTATACACCCACGAGTCGGGATCAGATGGGTTGTCGCTGACCATGTAGCACATCAGGCAGGCGTCGGGTCTCGGGGCGCTGATGCCATGCTCGGTCTTGTAGGCATTCCACTCGCTGTCCTTGCGTTCTGCCCAGTTCGAGCAGTAGGTATAGACATACTTGCCGCCGATGACGTTCAGCTCGTTGGCCTCGAAATGATAGGGGGCATGAATCTTGACAGCCGCACCGTCCACTTCGGTCATCGAGGGCTTCAGCTTCACGATGCGTGCTGCCTCGGGCATGATCGTGCTGGGGCCGAGGCCACCGAAGGTCAACCAGCCTACCCCATTGTCGTCGATGGTCACCCCCGGGTCGAAATTGGCATTCGTGCCTGCCTTATTGGCCCCTGGTGTGTCGTAGTGTATCAGCAGCTCCTTGTTGGGCGACGTAAAGGGACCAATAGGAGCATTGGCCTTCAGCACGCCAACGCCGTGACTGCTGTTGCAGAAGTACAGAAAGAACTCGTCGACGCCTTCTGCGTTCGTACGCCACGTGACGGACGGTGCCCACGACACGCCATAGCCCTTGTACCACGGATTCGTCGTCCACCCGCTGCAGAGTTTCTTCGTGTCGATGGTGCCGTGGAACGTCCAGTTCACCAGGTCGTCGGTCGAGAACACCACTATCGACTTGATCTCGCCGTAGTTGTTTTCGCCCTGCTTGCCATTGGCAATAAACTGCTGGTGGTCGTTCGAGCCATACACATACAAACGGCCGTTATACTCCAGTGCCGTCGGGTCGGCACAGAAGATGTTGGCGCTGATGGGATTGTTGTTACCGCTCCCCTTGTAGTCGGGAGCCATTGTCTGCGCATTAGTCAGAATGCTTGCTGCCATGAAGACAGCTGTCATGAATAGTTTTCTGTTCATAATAGTTGGCAATTTTACACTTCTGCCTGCAAAGGTACGAATAAGCGAGGACAATACAAAACAAAAACACATTTTTTTGTTTTTATTGTCAAGCGGAAGTACATTCACCAAAGGTGAAAATTACAAAAAAAATTCTATAGCGGAAAGCTTTTCAAGAAAATATTTAAAAAATATGCAAGGGAGTCCCAGAAAATCATTACCTTTGCAACGCAATCAAATAAACCAATATGAATAGACTATTATCAACTGTAATTTTCGCCCTCTTTGTAATGACAGGCTGGGCAAAAGAGAATGTCGTGGTGTGGGAGCAGCCCACTACCGAGTATGGAACAAGCAATGGCGACGGTTTCTTCAACCTTCTCCTCGACGTGACGAAGGTGGAGCTGAAGGACAACGAGACGGTGGTGTATATCACCGCTTACCAGCGTCCTGACTCAGAACAGATTGACCACTGGTTCCAGTTTGCCGGCGACACCTACCTGAAGGTGGGCGAACAGCGTTATACCATCCTCTCTGCCGATGGCAT
This sequence comes from Prevotella sp., assembly GCA_045131435.1. GTDB lineage: Bacteria > Bacteroidota > Bacteroidia > Bacteroidales > Bacteroidaceae > Prevotella. Next base: position 19,892 of record JBGUQW010000017.1, on the reverse strand, counting down.
AGAACTCAACAAGCACGTCTATCCCGGCAAGGACGGCAAGCGCGACATGGCCTTCCACTTCCCAGCACTTCCCAAGGACACGAAGTCGTTCGACTTCATTGAGGGCGACGGCTGGGGTGCCTTCCAAATCAAGGGCATCAAACCTGTCGAGGAGCGCTGGAAGCAGCTCTTCCCCTCCTATTGGCGCGACGACAAGACCGGCGACTGGAAGATTGCCTTCTTCGAGGATTGTGCCGTCTACCAATGCCAGTTCTGGAACTACAAGCAGCGTGACGTGAATGCCAAGACGGGCGAGGCCAAGCTGGTGCTCACCAACGGCAACGACGAGCTGCAGGTTACCATTGCTAAAAATAAAAAAGGTACGCGTGCGATACAGATTGGCAATCAGAAGGCGACCTGCTCCATGGTGACCGGCCGCTACCTGCCCGACTATCCCACGAAGGACCAGCGCACGGACTTTGTCGACACGAACTATAAGCCTGATACCGTCACCATCGTGGGCTGGCTCAAGGACATGCCCGACTATTTCAAAAAAGACAAACGGTTCGAAATAGGCTATCAGAACTTCTATACCGACTCGCAAGAGACCGTCTATGCCGACCTCGACTCGCTGGGCCGCTTTACGGCAAAATTCCCGCTCGTGAACAGCAGCGAGTTCTTCATGGACTGGGGCCGTTGCTTCATCCGCACGATGCTGGAGCCAGGCAAGACCTACTTCATGCTCTACGACTTCAAGGAGGGCCGTCGCTTCGTTATGGGTGACGACTGCCGCCTGCAGAACGAGCTGTTCCGATTCCCGCTCCCCTGGTGTGGACGTCGTATCGACAAAGGTGAGGACTTCGAGCATTACATCGCTTGGAACGACAGCGTCATCCAAGCTCAGCATGGTGCCATCGATGCTCTCTGCCAGCAGCATCCCACACTCTCTACCCGGTTCAGCCAATACCGGAAGGATAACGTCATCAGTCAGCTGTCTCGCGACTTCGGACAGTCACGCTTCGATGCCCCCAACTTCCAATTCACCGACCACGCTCGCCAATATGCCTATGACACGTTCTGGACGAAGATGGTGAAGCCCTATACGCTGCATCGCGACTTCGGCGGTTTCCTGCGCGACTACCTCGACGATGCCATGCGGGCCCGTAATGCTGTGATTTCCTACAACATGCGCGACAATTACAAGGACTTTGCCTCGAACGACGAGGAGCTGGCATTGCTCACCCGTTGGGCCAAATGGATTGATGAGGTAACACCCCTCGTCAATGCCGAACCCACCATCGAAGATAAAATCCGCAAGTCACATGAGATTGACTCACTGAATGCCGACCTGCTTAAGGAGGTGGAAAAGATATTCAATGCACCTAAGAACAGGAAGCTAATCAATGCCGGCATGATGCTCGCCATGATAAGAGAAAACACCAAGACCCTCGACTCGCTCCATGCTGAGCCGTTTATCAAGGACGTCTGGCTCTTCCGTCAGGCCTACGCCTCGTTCGACCACGAGCGCACATCGCTGCTGCCCAGCGTCATGGACTCGCTGCGGACAATCATCAAGAATCCCGTCTGCATAGCCATGCTGGAAAAACAGAACGACCACTATCTCGCCATCGAGAACCGCGACTTCGACAAGCTGGTGCTGAAGTCATCCGATGACTTGGCAAATATCTCTGAGGGCGAGGCGCTGCTGAAGAAAATCCTCGAACCCTACAAAGGCAAGTTCGTGCTCCTCGACGTCTGGGGCACGTGGTGCGGTCCCTGTAAGGAGGCACTCTCCCACTCTACTGAGGAGTACGCCCGCCTGAACCGCTTCGACATCCAGTATCTCTATTTAGCCAATCGCAGCCCGCAGGACTCGTGGGAGAACGTCATCAAGGAGTATAACGTCAGCGGCGACAATGTGGCCCACTACAACCTGCCGGCAGAACAGCAGGAAGCCATCGAGCAGTATCTGAACGTCCACGCCTTCCCCACCTACAAGCTCTTCAACCGCGACGGCCAGCTGCTCGACCTGCAGGTCAATGCCCACGACCTCGACAACCTCGAACGCCTGCTGGAGCAACTGAAGTAAGAGCAGGACATCTCAAAGTTCATTGGCCGGGTACACATTTATTTTTGACTTTAACCATACTTCGTCGTATAACATGTAGAACAACCAATTGATGACACAGACCGAGCGCGACATCATCACCCGCTGCCAACAGGGCGACAAGGATGCATTCCGATGGGTGGTACAGACGCATCAGCGGATGCTATTCTCGCTGGCGCTGAAAATGTTGTGCGACGAAGAAGAGGCTAAGGACCTGGTGCAAGAGACATTCATTCGGGTGTGGCAACACATCAGGGAATACAATCCGGAAAGGACTTTCTCAACATGGATATACGCCATCGCCTCGCATCTGTGCCTCGACAGGCTGAAACGTGCGAACCGCATCGTGGCCATGCCTGACGACGAGTTGGTATTTCGACGCTACGCCTCCGAGAGCGACAGCCAACGGACACTGGAGAACCGGGAATGGGTGGCAATGGTGAGGACGATGGCCGAAGGGCTGAGCGACAAGCAGCGACTGGTGTTCACGCTCTGCCAGCTGGAAGGCCTCACATCGGAAGAAGCGGAACAGATAACAGGGCTGGATGCCCGACAGGTGAAAAGCAACCTGTACGTGGCCCGCCAAACAATACGTAAACGACTAATAACATTAGGATATGAATAAAATCGACGACATATTGGAACTGTTGAAAGGCCAGCAGCCTGTGATTGACGACCCCGACGCACTGACGGATCGCATCATGGACAGCCTGCCCGACCAAGAGCCGGCAAACGAGGTGGAGTTGCCACAGCGACAAGGCAACCGACGCCCATTGTGGCAGTGGCTCTCGATGGCTGCATCCATATTATTGATAATAGGTATAGGCACCACGCTGATGCGTCGTCAGGATGCTGAGCCGAAAGTCGAAGCGCTGGTGGCAAAGGCAGAACCTGTGACGGTTACAGCCAACGAGGAGCCTACAGTACCACAGGTTGAAGAGACTGTAAGCAAGGACGTGGAAGTGAAGACCGTGAAAACCATGAAGACCATGAAGACCGCGTCAAAGCCACAACCCAAAGAGCCACAGGAGCCTCAGCCTGTAAAGGACGAAGAGCCTGACTATCAGACCGTCGACGACCCCAACCTGCACTATGCAAGTCAGGACCTGACGAAGGACACCATACCGTACCAGGACCCTGCCCGTGTGGACGATTTCATCGCCAAACTGGCTGACTATAACAAGGTGAAGCAAGGCGGACTGAAATGTTCCACCGCTAACGACAGTAACGTGGTGACTACGGTCTACGTATTCCCCGACAAGGACGACATCAACCTTTTCAGCCGACTGTTGCAGGTGGCCTGCTGGTACGACTCAAAGGCGCCGGGCTATCACCTGAACTTCTCGCAGCAACAGTTCTTCTTCGAACTGAAGGATATGCGCAAGCAACTGCAATACTGCTGGATTGCCGAGCGCATCAACGGCAGGATTCTGTTCTACTCGACCCAAGCACCCATCGGTGTGAAAGAGTCGTCCGCCTGCTACCAAGAATATAGAAATGAGCTCATGTATCAAAATAGTATTAACATCAAAAACAAAAAGATATGAAACGTATCGTAATCCTTAGCCTTCTGGCTATAGCCTGTCTCTCGATGCAGGCACAAGATAAGAATAATGTCACAGTACTGGCAGAAAGCATTGGGTACTGGTTACCGACGCCTTCGGCTGCCTATGACAAAAAAAAGAAAAAGTCAGTTACCATCTGGCCCAGAACCGAGAAGGATGACTGGTTTGAGCCTTCCGGCCTGGTAGTAGACAACGTGCCAACTGTCAATAGTCTTGCCGACGCATACCCTAAAGGGATTGGTAGCGTACCCGATCTTGAAGACCACTACTCACCCATGCCTTGGCGCTTGACCGAGGAGAACGGCGAGACCGTGCTGCACTGCTATATGAAGATGCCCGCCGACATCGTGTCCAACTTTTGGCTGACTGATGAAGAAGGCTGTATTCTCGACAAGGAGACCGGCATCAGCTATCGTGCCCGCCGCACCGAGCCCGACTGCTACTACAAGCGTTTTAGCATCAAGGGCAAGAAGGGTGACGTGCTCGACTTCAAGATTTTCTTCCCCAAACTGCCCGAGACCACAAAGTGGATTGCCATCTACGGTGTACCCAACTGGCAGCTGAGAGGCGCGGAGTTTGAACTTAACCGTCAGCCGGCAGGAGAATATGTGATAAACGCAACATTAGACTATTACGACAACCATCCCGAGTTCCACCATCCGAAGCAGATTGTCGAGGCCAAGGACTACGACAAGGACAACTTCTTTACCTGGTCGGAGTACACGGACGCCCACCTCATCAAGCCCGTTCAGGAAGGCACGATGGCCATGTGGCTGACCAAGGAGGCTACTTACGTCGCTGTGGCTACAGAGATGAACTGGCGCCGCGAGTATTTTGGCCGAGGCGGCAACACTATCCTTATTGACCAGTTGGGCCACCAATACAAGTGCAAGGGCGTGATGGACTATCCTGACGACACGTTGTTCTGGGTGCAGGGCATGTCAGGCGACTACTTCGCCATCGTCCTCATCTTCGAGCCGCTACCGCTTAATCTCGCCACCATCACCTACATCGTCCCAGAGGGCGAGCCGTTCAAAGCCAATTTTGCCAACTGGAGTGGTGAAGTCCGCCCCGACCTCAGCATCAAGGAGCTGCGTGCGAACCAGAAGCTGTTCGAATACTTCCCCCGCAAGGTCGTGGAATAAGAAATCAGTCATATTAAGAAAAATTAAGACTGTTATTGCAAGATTTCCCCTTGTTCTTGTCGTATAATAAATAAAAAGGTAAACAGATTTTGATTCAGAATATGAGAAAACTATTATCAGCCATTCTCTTCGCCCTTGTCCTGCTGCCGGGTTCCACAAAAGCCCAGCAGCAGGACACGGCAAGTGTAAAGCAGGACTCCGCAAGCGTGAAGCAGGATTCTGTGAATGTGAAAAACACGAAAAAGGAAAAGAAGATTTATCTATACGGCTTCCTGTCGGACTCGTTCACCCGCTCACATATTCCCGACGTGAAGGTGGTGCTGCTCAGGCCCGACTCCACACTGGTCGACTCGGCCCAGGTGGATAATGGCGGCTATGGAGGTGTTAAGTCGTCGGAATGGTATTTGCAGGTACCTGCCAAGCCCGCCAAATACATCATTAAGGCAACGGCTCCCGACTACGAGACGACCTACAAGAACTACGAGGTGAAGTACGTAGCCCGCAATCGTCAGTTCGAGGTGCCTTCCATCCGTATGAAACGTACCCAGCGCGTCTACGAAAAGGACGGCGGCGAGCTGGACGAAGTGGTAGTAAAAGCCACGAAGGTAAAAATGGTGTATAAGGGCGACACCATCGTCTTCAATGCCGATGCCTTCAACATTCCCGAGGGCTCGATGCTCGACGGACTCATCAAGCAGTTGCCGGGCGTGGAGCTGAAGGAGGACGGCGAGATATTCGTCAACGGCAAAAAGGTGGAGAACCTGACGTTGAACGGCGCCGATTTCTTCAAGGGCAAGAACAAGATGATGCTCGAAAACCTCCCCTACTACACCGTGAAGAACGTGCAAGTTTTTAACAAGCGCACACCGAAGAGCGAGTTTCTGGGCCGCGACGAGGAGGAAAAGGAATTCACGATGGATGTGCAGCTAAAGAAGGAATACACCGTGGGGGGCTCAGCACAGTTGGAAGCAGGCTACGGTACCGACAAGCGTTATCGGGCGAAGGGCTTCGGCATGCGATTCACCGACCGCACCCGCGCCGTGCTCTTCGGCGGCATGAACAACCTGAACGAATACATCGACTACGACCGCGAGGGTAACGAACGCGACCGCACGCAGGCTTCGGGCGACAGAGTTGTGAAGAGCATCGGCGGTCTGCTGGCCTGGCATGCCCCTGAGGAACGTATCACCGACGATGTGGAGTATAAGCTGCAATGGCAGGACGTGCATACGGAGAGCCAGAGCCAAAGCGAGAACTACCTGGCAGGTGCCAGCACCTACGGCAAGTCGGAGTCGACAAGCAACAGCCGTCCCTTCGACCTAAGCTTCCGCAACACGTTCTACATCCGCAAGCCCGTCTATGTCTATTCATGGTTCAACCTGGACTATAATCATGGTAAGGGTCATGGCGACAACTGGTCGCTGACAGCCAACGACCAGCTCTTGAAGGACAGCGTCAACCACACGGTGAGCCGCTATCAGAACAAGTCGAACCGCCTGAGCATGAACATGACAAACCTCATTGACGTGAAACTGCCCTGGGGCGACCAGCTGGAGTTCCAGCTGAGTGGCTATCTGGGCCGTCAATGGGACAACGAGAGCTTCTCGCAGAACCGCTATACATTATTCAATACGCACACCGTCGACCAGCGTAACCAGTATGGCAACAGTCCGTCGACAAACTACAACGTCAACGGCCAGTTCAACTATCGCCTGCAACTAACGGAAAATCTCAACATCAGCCCGAGGGTGGGCGCACAATACCAATACAGCGACAACAGCAACAACAGCTACCGACTGGACTGGCTGGGCGACAACTGGGCGGTGAACGGTCCGAACGCGATGGGCACGTTGCCCGTCACGGCCGACTCGCTGGCACTGGCATTCGATGCCCCCAACTCGTCGGAGCAGGGTGAACGCATCAACACCTACAGCGTCGGTGGTACTTTCGGCTATAGCAAGTCGAAGGAGAACGAAGGCTACAAGTATCTTCACCTCTCGATTGACAGGGATTTCCGTCGCAAGCACATGAGCTACAACAGCGACGTGCTGAACACCACCATGAACCGCAACTACGACAACTGGAGGATGTACGGGCAGTTCTACACCAGCTTCGACAAATATCGCAAGACGTTCATGGTCTACGCCCAGAACAGTCTCACAACGCCAAGTATCGGACAGCTGGTAGACATCACGACAACCAGTAATCCACTATATATCCGCAAGGGTAACCCCGACCTGAAGCCGCAGACCTACTGGTGGTTCAACACGCGTTACTCGGCCCGCACGGACAGCATCGACCAGAACTTCTCAGTATCGCTCAGTGCAAACCTGTCGCACAACGCCATCACCACTGCCTACACCTACGACCCAGTGACGGGCGTGCGCACCACATGGTCGGAGAACGTCAACGGCAACTGGAACATGAGCAGCGACGTGGAATTCAGCCGTGCCTTGGGTAAGAAGAAGTTCTGGCATATCAGCAACAGCCTCAATGCCAGCTACGGACAAAGCACCGACATGTCGTCCGTCCAGTCTGTTCAGTCTGTTGCTGTACCACAGCAACAAACAAGACTGACGGAACCTCAAAAAAATCTCGTCAGCACTACCCGCCTCTCCTACGCTCCCAACCTGCGTTTCCAGAAGGAAAAACTCAGCTTCTCGCTAAAGGGTGACGTAGCCTGGCAACATGTTCATCGGAGCATCGAGGTCACTGAGTTGCCCACCGACGTCTTTGACTTCTCGTATGGCTTCAATGCCAACTACAAGCTGCCTTGGGACTTCACCATCGACACCGACCTGCAGATGCATTCACGTCGCGGCTATGCCGATGCCGACATGAACGACAACCGCCTCTACTGGGACGCAACACTAACCAAGTCGTGGAAACAAGGCCGTTGGGTGGCTAAACTGAAGGGCTATGATATCCTGGGGCAAGTATCACAATGGCAGTATTGGGTAAACGCTCAGGGCCGTACAGAACAATGGACCAACAACATGCGGCGCTATGTGCTGCTGTCGTTGGCCTATCGTTTCAGTCTTACTCCTAAGAAATAGGATGAAATAGCTGGGCTATTAAGGCGATTACAGATCGTCGGCAAACAGGGGGTCTTCGGGCATGACCATGACGGGTTTCTGCTCGTAGTCCTTGAGGAGCTTGTCGCTGACATACTGCATGTCGACCACCAGACGGAACATGAACTCGCGGAACCAGCTGGCAGTCATGATGAGACAGCCGGACTGTCCCCAGGAGGCTCCCCACGAGTTCTCGACCTTCCACTTCAAGGGCTCGCCATTCTGATTGAGGTCGACGGCACAGAGCGTCATGGCATGGGTGGAACCGCTGTCGAAGGTGGCAATGCGGTCGGCCTTGTTCATGGTGAAGGTGGTGTTGAAGAGCGACTCGTAGTCGAAGTTCTGCAGGTCGCAGTAGCCGCGCTTGCGGTCGAGCTGCTTGCCGACGTCGTAGCTGGAATAGAGCTTGCGGCCATCCTTCAGCGAGGCAATGGCCAGCGTCTCGATATCCTCCATGGGCAGGTTGAGGTATTTCCAGTTGTGGCCGTCGTAGGTATGGCGGTCGTACTCTACCTCGTAGGTCTTGTAGTACTCACGGCGCGGGTCGTTCATAACCATGATAAACGTGCCGTTGAGCGGACCGCCGACAATCTCCTGATAGAACTCCTTGGGGGTGTATTTCTTGGGGGCACTGATGGCTTTGCCGTTCTTGTCCTTGAAGGCGAAGGTGAACTCGCGGACGGGTTCGCCGAGGGTGATGACCAGCATGTGGTAGATCTCGCTGAGCATCTCGGTCTTGCGCTGCTGAATGGCGTTGGCTTTCTTGCCATTGGCTACCATACGGCGCAGTTCGAGACCCTGTTCGCGCAGTTTCGACTTGATGATGCTCGACATCTTCGACGTGTTGTCGGCCGAATAGGTCTCGGGCTGAACGGCCGAGGGTACCAGACCGTACTTCTCTGCCAGGTCGGCAACACCGCAGAAGGTGCCTCCGTCGTTCAGCGGATAGTGGAAGAAGAACTGTACGCGCTGGGCATCGATGGGTTCCTTGGCGGTATCGATGACGCCCTGCAGCATGAGGTTGGCTTTCTCCAACTGGTCCCAGAAGAAGAGGTAGTCCTGCGAGAGGTCGACGGTGAGGGAGTCGGTACGCTTGGCAAAGTTGGAGCGCAGCACATTGAGTCCGCTGAACATCCAGCAGCGGCCAGAGGACTTCTGGTCGGTGATGCTTTGCTTCTTGGTCTCTACGCTGAACCAGGTATCCAACTCACCCGCATTGGCCTGATTCTGTGCCAGATTGTCGATGGCGTTGGCTGCCAGCGCATTGCGCAGGGCACGGTCGGAAGCCGTAGGAGCATTCTGCTGTTGTATCTGCTGCAGCATCTGCTGAGAGATACCGCCGCCCTGAGCATGACTCGGGAGAGTCATGCAAATGAGAAATGAGATCGCAACGCCACACTCTGACCAAAGGTTAGAGAAATGAGAAATGAGGAATGAGCTGCGCTTCATAATTACTTCTTCTTGGTGGTGGTTTTCTTTGTCGTCGTCTTCTTCGTCGTGGTCTTCTTAGTTGTTGTAGTAGCGGTGGTGGCAGCAGGCTGTGGCTTGTAATACTGCAGCGCCTCAGGCATCCAGCCCTGAATCTGGCTGATACGGGTGGCATCTGACGGGTGACTGCTCAGAAATTCGGCGGTGGTATTGCTGCTGGCTGCTGCCATGCGCTGCCAGAAGCTGACGGCTACCTGAGGATCGTAGCCGGCCATAGCGGCAAAGATAAGACCAAGGTGGTCGGCCTCGCTCTCGTGGCTGCGGGAATAATGCAGGTTCTGGAGACCGAGACCCGCTGACAGCAGTTCGGAGCCGACGGCGACGGTATTGCTGCCGACACCAATGGCGCTGGCCAGTACTGAACCGATCTGCAGGCCGTACTGCTGGCGATACTGTGTGCTGTACTGCTCGGCAGAGTGACGGGCCACGGCATGAGCTATCTCATGACCGAGGACGATGGCCAGTGAGGCCTCGTTCTGCGTGACCGGCAACAGACCCTCGTAGACACAGATGAGTCCGCCAGGCATGCACCAGGCATTGACATTCTGATCCTGCACGAGATTGAACTGCCACTTGTAGTTCTGCACGTCTTCAGCCATACCGTTTGACTTCAGAAATGTCTCGACAGCTGTAGCCAGGTTCCGGCCGACACGCTGCACCATAGCGGTATTGGCGGCATTGGTAGAAGGCTTGGCCGTCTTCATGTATTCGCTATACTGCTGGGTCGACAGGCTCAGCATTTCTCCGTCGCTGACCATCAGGTTCTGTTTACGCCCTGTGATGGGCACTGTCTTGGTGGTACCACAGGCAACCAACAGCATGGCTACCAAGGATAGCAATAACAATCTCGTCTGTTTCATAGTGATCTTATAGTTAATGAGTTACGTATTTTTCTTTTACCTTTCACCGATACGGGTATAGGAGAAGCCCTGCTCCTCCAGTTCCTGACGGTCGTAGATGTTACGCCCGTCGACGATGGCAGCGCCTCGCATTACCTTCTTGATGACATTCCAGGCCGGCATGCGGAACTGGCGCCACTCGGTCATCAGGGCGAAGACGTCGGCACCATCGGCAGCATCATAGATGTTCTTACAATAGGTGACGGCATCGCCAATGCGACGCTTGCATTCATCCATAGCGACGGGGTCGAAGACGCGGATGGTGGCACCATCATTCAACAGCTTGTCGATGACGACCAAAGCGGGAGCCTCACGCATATCGTCGGTCTCCGGCTTAAAGGCCAGTCCGATGATGGCAATGGTCTTGCCTTTCACGTCGCCCACAGCCTTGATAATCTTGTCATAGACAATGCTCTTCTGCTTCTCGTTGACACGTTCAACAGCCTCGATGACTTCCATGTGGTAACCGTTATCGAGACCGGTATGCAGCAGGGCCTTGACATCCTTGGGAAAACAGCTTCCACCATAGCCGCAACCAGCATAGAGGAACTTACTACCGATACGAGCGTCAGTACCGATGCCTTTTCGTACTGCATCGACGTTGGCACCGACACGCTCACAGAGGTTGGCAATGTCGTTCATAAACGAGATGCGAGTAGCCAGCATGGCATTGGCAGCATACTTGGTCATCTCGGCAGAGGAGATATCCATGAAGATGACACGGAAATTATTGATGAGGAACGGCTTATAGAGGCGCGTCATCACCTCCTTGGCCTTCTCGCTTTCAGTGCCCACCACGACACGGTCGGGCGACATGAAGTCCTTGATGGCAGCCCCCTCCTTCAGGAATTCAGGATTGCTGGCCACGTCGAAGGGAATATCGACACCACGCTTCGCCAGTTCTTCCTGAATGGCAGCCTTGACCTTCTGGGCGGTACCTACAGGAACAGTAGACTTCGTCACGAGGATGGTGTATTTCTTGATGTTCTGTCCAAACTGACGGGCTACGGCCAACACGTATTTCAGGTCGGCACTGCCGTCTTCATCAGGAGGCGTACCGACGGCACTGAACACCACCTCGACATCGTCCAACACCGAGGTGAGGTCGGTGGTGAAGCGCAGACGCTCAAACTCGACATTACGACGAACCAGTTCTTCCAGTCCAGGCTCATAGATAGGCATCTCGCCACGGTTCAGCTTTTCTATCTTATTGGCATCGACATCGACACAGGTCACATGGGAACCCATTTCAGCGAAACAAGTACCACTGACCAAGCCCACATAGCCAGTTCCTACAATTGCAATATTCATAAAATGTTAATCTTCTAAATTGATAATAAGTTAGCCGAAAGAGGCCTGTCGCTTAGCCGAGTCCCAGCAGGGGCTTCAGCTGTCCCTCCTTATGCAGCACCCACACCGACGTGCAGAGGAATGCCAGGAAGAGGAAGATGAGCACTGACTTGGCACGAGCCGGACCGGCCTTCTTAACCGGGACGGTGGCTGTCTGCAGATTGGTGAACGAAGGAGTCTCCTCCTGCACTTTGGCCTCAGCGGCCTGCAGATTGTTAGCCAGCGTGTTGTAGGCATTATACTTCAGCTGCATGTCATTCTCCAGGTCCTGGAGTCGGATGCGAGCCGTATGATAGATAATGTCCTGATTGGCGTCCGCATACTCGGCATAGAGACGGCGGGCCTTCTCGTAACGTGTCTTGGCCTCACCGTAGAGCTTGCGAGTGTACTCGAGGTCTACACGGGACTTCTTCGTACGATACTCGGTGATGAAGTCCTGCAGACGATGCTGCACAGTGTCAGCGATACAGGCAGCAATATAAGGATCCTGGTCGGTGACGTCAATGGTGATGACCAGTGTCTTATTGTCAACGTCACACACGACAATCTTGTCGAGGGCCTTCACCAGAGCTTCCTCCTTCTTGGTCAGACGGAAGGGGTCAAAAGGCTTCTCCACCTTTTCTTCTTTGGTAAAGAGCATGCCCAGGAGCTTGAAGGGGGCATTGATGACATAATTCCACCAAGGCTTCTTCTGATTGAACATCAGATAGTCGTAGTAGGTCATCACTCGGGTAGAATCCTTCTTATGCACAGGCACATTGAAGAGGCTGACCTTGAAGTCCGTACCACCCATCAGTTCCGGATAGATCATAGGATAGAGGGCTTCGGTGTTACCCATGGCACCCGTACCCATCTTCAGACCGAACGAGGCGGCCATGGCACTCAGCGAGTTCATGCTTCGTGAAGTATTCAACTCCGGGGCGAGCTTCACTTCACACTTATAATAATTAGGTATGGAGAGCATCAGGATGCAGGCCACCACGAAGGTAATGGCCAGCACCTTCTTAAAGAGTTTCTTATGCTTCTTGAGCGCTGCCATGATGGCACCGAAGTCGATGCTGCTCTCTTCCTGCTCGATGATATTCATTTCCTGATCGTTCATAGGGCATTATTTTGTTATGTAAGCAACCATGGCGAGTGCTGTAGCTAATGATGCAAACGCACTTCCTAAGCCAACCCATTGAGTAGCTGTCCAGTAGCGAAGCTTGCGCTTGCTCGGAATCACAATCTCACTGCCGGGTTCAACATCAGTAGAACTGGTCAGCTTGTCCATCATACCATTCGGATAGATGATGAAGGCTTTCTTCTTCTTGGCAGTCTCCGAGAAGCCGCCGGCCTTGTTGACATACCACTTGTAGTTCTTGCCTTCCACAAAGGTAATGGTATTCGGGAACTGCACGTCACCAGACACCTTGACAGTTCCGAGGTATTCAGGAACATCGATATGGTCACCCTCACGGAGCACGATATTATAGTCGCTGGAGGGATCGGCCAGAGCCTTGTCGAGTTGGATACCAATGGGATAGGTATCGCCCATATCCATCTTGTCCCATGCGATGGAGTCGCGGTCGCCCTGAGACAGGCTGCTGCGGAGAGCCTTCATCACCTCAGTACGGCGAGCACGCTCCTCGTCATTCATGTGACGATACAGACGGGCACCCTTCAGATAGGCATCGGGAGCAATACCACCAGCCATCTCGATGGCATCAACCAGACGCAGGTTCTTCTTCTCAATGGTAAAGCTACCCTCGAAATTCACCTCACCGGTAACCGTGATGTTGCGAGGCATCACATAACCCGGACTACGACGTACATGGACGACATCGTACGGCTCCAGCAGGAAGCCCTTCTCACCGGTAATCACCAGCCCATCCTTCAGGTCGAAAGTGAAGGTCTTGGCAATATCGCGGGTCTTCTTCGTAGAATAGGGGTCGTTGATACGACGGCTAATGTCGACACGGGCCAGAGAGGCGCCGTCGCGCAGACCACCGGCCTGGACAATCAGGTCTTCAATCGTGGTGTTGTCGGCATACTCATAGGTACCGGGACTCATTACCTCACCGGTAATCGTCAGGGTACGCTCCTTACGCAGTTCCTCCTGGGTAGGAATGAACAGGACGTCCTCGTTCTGCAGAGGAACATCGGCGGTAGTACCGTTCATGATACCCATCACGTCGACAGGAATAATCTCCAACGAGCGGTCGGGCTTCAGACGGTGGATGATAGCATGCTGGGTAAAGGCATCCTCGGTGAGTCCGGCAGCAGCCTCAATCAAGCTGCGTACCGAGCTGACCTGACCATTCAGGTTAAACTGACCAGGACGGAACACGGCACCCTTGATCTCAACCATGTTCTCGTAACGGTTCAGGATAGCATCTACGCTTACGGCATCGCCATCGTCCACTTTAAAGGTGTTCATGTCGAACTCCTCGATATTATGTACCGAATAGCGGTCACCGGTCTGACGTACCAGACGGACAGACTTTGTAAAGGCATCGCCAGTAAAGCCGCCGGCATACTTCAGCAAGGTGCCCACACTCTCCGTACGGCGCATCTCGTAGAACATAGGACGCTTGACATTACCGGTGATACCCACCAGACACTCATAGGGTCCAACCTGGATGACGTCTTCGTCCTGCAGACGGATATTACCGGCCAGACGACCATTCAGAATATACTCGTAGATATCGATGACGGTTACCAGTCGGCCACCACGGAACACCTTGATGTTACGCAAGGTACCCAGCTCGCCGATACCGCCTGCCGTATACAGGGCATGGAAAGCTGTGGCAAAGGGCGACAGATGATAGGTGCCCGGCGTACGGACCTCACCCATAATGTGCACCATGATGCTACGGGTACTGCCCACCGTCAGACGAAGGTTGCTGCCCTGATAGTGGCTGCCCAGACGGCTGCGGATCTTCTGCTGTGCTGAAGCCACCGTCAGACCGTTCACGTTGACAGGTCCTACCCCGCTAAGGGTCACTGTACCTTCAGGCGATATGGTGTGAGCCATTGTCTTCTGAGAATCGCCATAGATGTCAATCACAATCTGGTCGCCAGGACCCAATACATAGTCCTGGGGAGTCGGCACATTCAGATTGGGGGAGAAACTCAGGGCACGCTGATTGAAGATGTCACGGCCGAAGACACGCTTGCCACGAGCCTCACCAGGAACATTCTGAGTAGACTCAACGTCACGGACTGCAGTCTCATGCTCCTCGGCAGCATCAGAATAGGTCTGACCGGTAGTACCACGGCGCCCGGAAGTAACCTCCTGACCTACAGTACCGTCACTGTTGCCCTGCATACGTTCGGCAGCCATCGATACAGCACCGTCAGCAGCGCCTTGAAGTCCACGACTCTTAATCTGGGAATCGTACTGATTTCTGATGCGGCGAATCTGCTCGATTTTTACACCACGCTGCATCAACTTTGTCACAATCTGCGACTGGCTGGTACCGGCTTTCGTTTCGCGGGCTACCACAGCCAACACCTCGCTGTCCGACATCTGGGCAAAAGACCCGACGGCAGCGAAGACGCAGACTACTGTTGTCAATAGAAAACGTTTTAACATTTTACAATTTAGCTATTTTGTTGTTATTATATCCTCTATAAATGCAAAATCGGATGCAAAGGTACAAATAAACGGGGGAATATCCAAATAAATTTGGAGTTTTTGCATAAAAGAAAAAAAGGGCTGACAAAAACAAAGCCGCCGTCAAATACATGACAGCGGCTGAAAAACTACTAATCTTGTTAAAATCTTTCTTACTTCAGACCACGATTGACGAGGGTCATATTCAGCAGCATCACATACTTACGATACTGCTCGGCACTCAGGATGTAGTTCATGTAGGCCAGATCCTTGCCAATAGCCTTGTCAACCATCTTCTGACGCTCTTCACCGTTAGCCTGTGCAGCAAACAGCAACTCAGCGCTGAAGGTCTTATGAATCTCTGCAAAGCTCTCTACCTGGTCTCTCGACAGACCGAGTGCCTGACTGAGCTTATTCATATTGACGGTCTTCAAATTGTAAACTTCGTTCAAGTTTGCAGCGGTCTCATTCTCTGCAAATGTCATTGTCATGCTCAGCATGGCTACAACAACCATAAACAATCTTTTCATTTTCATTACCCTTTCTTTTTGTTATCCTTTAATTAATGTCACCAGATCTTGTTCTGATTGACGGTGCAAAGGTAGGACAAAAATCAATACGCTCCAAACATTTTTGCGATTGTTTGCGCACACAGCCCCTTTTCTTGACCTTCATCAACAAAATGCGCCATTCGTTGACAAAGGTCAATTTTGGCCGATTTTTTCCTTTTTATTTGGTGTTTTGAGCGATTTACACTACCTTTGCAGCGAAAACAAAAGATACTATATTATATATGGAACAGAAGAATCAGTATATCTCCTTGAGCTACCAGCTGTTTGTCGGCGAAGGAAACGACCAGGAGATGGTGGAAGAGGCTCCAGCAGAACGCCCCTTCCAGTTTATTACAGGTTTCGGAGTGGCACTCGACGCATTTGAAAGCCAAGTCATTAATCTGCAGAAGGACGACACCTTCGATTTCTCTATACCTAAAGAGCAGGCCTATGGGGACTACGAGCCTCAGCACGTTCTCGACTTGGAGCGCGAAGTATTCAGCATCAACGGTCACTTCGACCATGAGCACATCTATGAGGATGCCATCATTCCCCTGCAGAACGAAGAGGGGCAGCGCTTCTACGGACGTGTTGTAGAAGTTGGTGAAGAGAAGGTGAAGGTCGACCTGAACCATCCTTTGGCAGGAGAGACACTGCACTTCAAAGGCACGGTTCTGGAAAACCGTCCTGCTTCCAATCAAGAGATTGAGCACATGGTAAAACATCTCACCGGAGGCTGTGGCGGTCATTGCGAAGACTGCGGCGACGGCTGCGGACATGACCACTGTGGCGAACACGGTGACAGCTGTGGCTGCGGACACTGCCATTAAATGGGCTGTGCCCAAATGAGAAATGAAAAATGAGTAATGAGAAATGAGTAATACATTTGGGACATTATTCAGGCTAACCACATTTGGTGAAAGTCACGGTGAAGCCATTGGCGGTGTTGTCGACGGCATGCCTGCCGGTATACCCATCGACTTGGAGTTCATCCAGCAAGAATTGAATCGCCGCCGCCCAGGTCAGAGCAATATCACAACAAGCCGTCAGGAACAAGACAAGGTAGAATTGCTTAGCGGTGTCTTCGAGGGAAAGTCAACAGGCTGCCCTATCGGCTTCATCGTCCGTAACACCAATCAGCACTCTGCCGACTACGATAATCTGCGTCAGGTATTCAGACCGTCTCATGCTGACTACACCTATTTTTATAAATATGGTATACGCGACCATAGGGGTGGCGGACGCTCATCTGCACGCATCACCATCAGCCGCTGTGTGGCTGGCGCACTCGCTAAAATGGCACTCCGGGAAGTAGGCATCAGTGTAGCGGCATATACCTCACAAGTGGGTAATATTGCACTCGAAGGCGACTATCACCAGTACGACCTGTCGCTGACAGAAAGCAATGCCGTACGCTGTCCCGATCCGCAGAAAGCTGCTGAAATGATTCAACTCATTGAAGCTGTCAAAGCCGATGGCGATACCATCGGCGGCATCATCACTGGCGTTATCAAGGGATGTCCACCAGGACTGGGACAGCCAGAGTTCGGAAAACTCCATGCTGCCTTGGGGGCTGCCATGCTGAGCATCAATGCCGTCAAAGGCTTTGAATATGGAGAAGGCTTTGACGGTGCCACACAACGTGGCTCCGAACAGAACGACGTCTTCCTGCCTATTGCGTGCCACACTCAGACCTTCAGGTCAGAGACCCCCCACCAGCCATCACTCATCACCACAGCCACCAACCATAGTGGTGGAATACAAGGCGGTATCTCCAACGGACAGGACATCTGCTTCCGTGTGGCCTTCAAACCCGTCGCTACCCTACTCCGCGAACAAGACACTGTCGACATCAATGGAAAGGCAACTACACTGACGGCCCGCGGACGCCACGACCCCTGTGTGCTGCCAAGAGCTGTTCCTGTGGTAGAAGCAATGGCTGCTATGACCATATTAGACTGCTATTTGCTCAACAAAACCACGAAAATGTGATTTTTTGAGCATAAAAATGCAAAAAAATCGAAAAAGGCATTGTCAATTGAAAGATTTACACTATCTTTGCATCAGCTATCGGGGTTTGTGAAAATCCTAGAAGCTTTAGTTAAGTCTAGTTTAGTTTTTGTGTTGGTTGAGGGCGGTCATTTGACCGCTCTCAAATTTTTTCAGACAAGGCGATGAACAACTTCCGCTTCAGCTTCAGGCACCGTATGGTGAACGGCTGTTCGGAATACTGGCTCTGCGAGAAAGAAGATAAATTACGGATTAAAGGACAGAGTTGCTCTGATGAGTTCCTTCAGTTTATTGACATTACTGCGCGAGACGGGAATGGCATCATGGCTATGGCGCATCACGAGCTGCATGGCACGGGAATTAGAGGAGATTTGTTCCACCTGACCGAGATTGACCATAAAGGCACGATGACAACGGACTATCATAGGATAAGCCTGTAGTGAATCTTCCATCTGTTTCATCGTGGCACGAAGCATATTGGTATGCGCTTCATTTCCTTGTAGTTGGCATACCTTAACATAATTACCAACAGCTTCTATATATAATAGGTTAGAGATTTCAAGGGTAACATGCTCGTTGGTGGTTCCCTCAAGTGTAATGGCCTCCCCAAGCCCCTCCGAAGGAGGGGATGTTTGAATAGATGATGCTGCGAGAGAACCTTTGGAATAATGTATCTCAACATCCCTCCCTTTGGGAGGGCTTGGGTGGGCTTGCAATTTCTTCAGCTGTTCGTTCAGCTGACGGGTTTCCTCCAGCTCTGCAGACAGATAGCGGCTACGGAACTTGAAGCGCCAGTATAGGCCGACTGCAAAAGAGAGGAAGGCGATAATCACCAATGTCTCCAAATAATTGCTCAATGACAGTTTGTTGCCCTCTACCAGACTGCTCATCGCAAAATGGCGGTATAGGCAGATGAACAGTGCCACCAACGGTGTGTTAATGCATTGGAAACGGAGATTACGACTGATGATATAGCTGACACCACGATCGTAGGAGCGTGGCATGCGGACAATGTATCGCAGAATAACTTCTGTCAGGAAACAACTGAACAAACCTAATACAAATATCGCCAGCAAATGAACATAGGCCTGCCACTGCCACACTTCGAGTCCGAAGGGCTTGAAGATAGCTATCGCCAGCACCATAAAAGCGCAGCTGACGAAGCGGATGCTGATGGTTTCTTTATGACCTTTGTTCATACAGCCGGCAAAGGTACGAAAAAGAAATGAAAAGTGAATTGTGAAGAGGGAAAAATTTGCTTCCGCTCGTCACTTTATGCTTATTTCATCCCATTTCATTGCCCGTTTATCACAAACCTATGCAGAATATCCCAGATATTTGGAGGGTTAGATGATACGTCTTAATTTTGCACCCAGAAACGTTGAACAACAAAAAGGTAAAGTTATGAAACCAAGAACGATTATTGGAATAGTGTTGATTGTGGCCGGTGCTTGGAAGCTGGCCAATATGTGGGGAGTCATTGAGAACGACTGGCTGTGGCGCCAGCCTTGGACGACTTACATTGCTCCAGCAGCACTTATCTACTTAGGAGCACTAGTGATAGTCAACAATTATCGCCGCGACCCGGATCAATGGCTCCAGCGTCCTCTTCCTATTGGTGAAGACGGCAAGCGCATCTGTTGCAGCGTACATTACGGCGGTGATGAGTACATTTATCGTGGCGAACCATTCCATGGTGCCCGTCTCGACGCTTTTTGTGGCGGTATCCGTATGGATCTGCGAAATGCCACTATTACAGAAGATGAGGAGATAGAGATCCATACCTTCTGTGGCGGCGTGGAACTCTTAGTACCTCAGACGGTGAACGTCGTAGTCAAGAGTCGCAACTTCATTGGCGGTGTCGGCAACCATGCTTCAAGAACAGCAGAAAAGGATGCCCACTGCCTCCACGTCATTGCCGACAATTTCATAGGTGGTGTAGATATCAAGAATTAATTTTTTCGTATCTTTGCACGGTCAAAAGATAATATCGCATGTATACAACCCGTAAACTCCCCAACACACGCATTGACGTGGCCGATGCCCTGCGAGGAATCGCTGTGGCAGGTATCATCCTGTATCATTCTGTTGAGCACTTCAACATCTTCACTCAGGAGACCATCATC
>JBGUQW010000016.1:0-3511 GCA_045131435.1 Prevotella sp. | reverse complement strand
TCGGGTTCGAGCATCTTGCGGATATAGGTTATCTGGACGTTGAGGGCGAGGGAGTTGGCATAACTATCGTTTCCCCAGACGTGTTCCAGCAGATACGGACGCTCTACGGTCTGGCCGATATGCTGGGCTAAAATGGCCAGGATCTCCGACTGGCGGGCAGAGAGGTGTTGCACTGTTCCGGAATATTCTATCGTGGAGAGGTTGCTGTCGAAAACGGTCTGGCCGATGGTCATGCGTGATTGTAACGATGACCGGCGATGCTCGAAACGCTCACGAATCTTGGCAATCAGTTCTTCGGGATAGAACGGTTTGGGGATATAGTCATTACCTTTCAAGTCGAAGCCTTTCAGGCGGTCGGCCTTTTCCGTCCGGTCGGTGAGGAAGAAGATCAGTACGTCGCGGTCTTGTTCACGAATCCTCCGTGCCAACTCGAATCCGTTCATCAGCGGCATGTTGATATCAAGCAGCACCAAGTCCGGACGGCTGGCAGCGTATATGTCCCATCCTGCACGTCCATTCTCGGCATAGTCCACTTCATAGCCTTCCACCTCCAGGAACTTCCTTAGTAGCTCTGAGTTCTGGCGGTCATCATCAACGAGCAATATCCTAATCCTCTCCATCTCTCTGCGGTATTACGATTGTAAACGTGGTACCCTCACCCTCAGTGCTGTCAAGGCTGATACTGCCACCGTGTGCCTCCACCAACAACTTCACATAACTCAGTCCAAGCCCAATGCCGGGAATGGCCTTATCCTTTGCCGACTCACTACGATAGAACTTGTCGAACACATACCGCTGATCGGCCTTTTCAATGCCGATGCCATTGTCTGCCACGGTAAATTGCACCATCCCGTCCTCGCGCATCCGGTAGTCTATCCTAATGGTCACGGCCTCACGGGAGTATTTGATGGCATTCTCCAGCAGGTTGCAGACGATGTTTGCAAGGTGCATACGGTCGGCTCGTATCTCCAAATCGTCCTCGGCCACGATCTCCATCCTCACCTCTTTACCGCTGGGAATGTTCTGCTTGCCAATACATTCCTCTATTAGACTACGCATAGAAAAGCGGGACTTCACCAAAGGAATTTCGGCGGAATCGCAGAACGTGATGTCGCGGAGTTTCGAGAAATACGAAGTCAGGTTGTCCAACTCGTTATACGAACTGCTGAGTATCTTCTGCTTGCTCTCCACGTCCTGCATCATCCGCTCATTGCCCATAAACGACACGCACATTTTCAGCGTCGATATAGGCCGTTTCAGTTCATGAATCATCGTGTGTAGAAATTCCTGCCTAATGGCCTCGATGTGCCGTTGCTTGCGGATGGTCAGTATCTGATAAACCAGACAGAAGATAAGGAAGAACGAGAGCAATATGGTTATCAGCAACGTATAAGCCATCTTGCGGATGACGGGTGAAATACTGATGGCTGTTGTCACCACAACCTCTTGCCCCTCGAAGATGTCGTAAGGATAAGACACTTGCATTACGGGTTGCAAAATGGAACCCTTTGTTTGCATGGACGGTTGCCAGATCATCGTGTCGGCTTTCGTGGTTATAATGCTTTGAGCAGCTATATCTCGTGACTTCAGGATGCTGTCGAGCCTTTCCTTTTGGAATGGATGTTGATGGTCAACGGTGAATCGGTTGAGTGCTTCAACCAATTGGCTTGTTCCCATTTCTTTGTTGTCCTTGCTGTCACAAGTAAACACAAAGTATTCCAAGCCTTTGGGCAATTCCGTAGGAACGCTATCATGGAGGCTGGCTATATAATCCAATAGATATGCATTGGCATCTGAATTCCCGAACTTCGTTCGCCTACCCGTAGCCTTTCCTTTGGGAATATAATGTAGCGTATCAAGTGCAAAGACTTCATACCTCCATGTCTCAACAGCATCGTCCCCCTTTATTTCGTATGTTTTCCTAAAACGGTTACCGTAGAACCTTGGAGAATGTGGCAATGATTTCCTGATGGCCATTTCCTCTTCGGCACAAGCTATAATCGTACTGTACAGTTCGCTTTTGTATTCTTCAAGCGACAGTCGGTAGCGGCTATATAGCCAGTAGCCCTGCACGATGCTGTAGACTATGATGGCACAGATGGTCAGACCATATATGAACTTGAATCTTCTTTCCATGCTGCAAAAGTACATATTTATTATGAACCCGCGCCCGAAAGAATCCGAAAAATGCCAAACAGTAATAATTCAGTAATAATTATTTTCTTTTACGGGGTATAATAGCCCTATCTTTGCACCCGATTTCACATCAAAACGTAAATAAAATGAAGAAAAGAGTATTATCTATCGTTCTCGCCTCTGCCCTTGTCAGCACAATGATGGCACAAGAAGTAGAGCACAGGAAGGAAGTGTATGTAATCAAGGCAGGCAAAGCCTCAGGAATTAACACTGCTACACCCGTTGAGCAGAAAGAAATCGGCAAGGCAGTGATGGAGTTTATGTATGACTACAAGTACTTGACTGACACAACCGATGTGAGTCAGACAGAGACTGACCGAATGACACTGCAAGTGACTTATGGTATGTCGAAGTTCACGAGTTTTCGAGCCATGCAGATTGATTCACTTATTCGCGTCTCAACAGCTGAACAAATCCGGGCTAACCCAGACAGTTACATAGGCGGCGAGACGTTTAGCATCTTCAAGAACTATCCGCAGGGGCGCTTCACCGTCATCGACAAGGTTTCCACGGACTGGTTCTTATACGAAGAGGACATTCCCACGCAGGAATGGACGCTGACCGACGAGACGTGTGAGATATTGGGCTATGAATGCAAGAGTGCCGTGTGTGACTTCCGTGGCCGACGGTGGACGGCATTCTATACAGACTCAGTGCCTGTTGCCGATGGACCGTGGAAGTTTGGTGGCCTACCGGGGTTCATCATGCAGGTCTATGACGAGGGGCATCAGTATGAATTTACCTGTGTGGGCATAAACTCCAAAGCCGACCGAGCCATCACCATCCCCGAAGTGCCGTTCAACAAGACCACTCGCCCCAAATTCTATGCCACTAAATTAAGGTTTGACACCGATCCCTTCACGTATATGATGAATGTAAATGGTGTCAACGTGAATGTGGTGGGTGCCGACGGCCAACCTCGTACAGACATCACTCAACCGCGAACCTTACAATACGACTACATCGAACGCGATTGGAAGTAATATCTGATGAAACGACTCGCCTTCCTAATATTATACGTGTACCTTCATCTGCCCCTCTGCTACGGACAGGTGAAGACTCTTGTTGGCTCTGTGAACGACGAGGAAAGTGGTGAGCCTGTGGCTGGTGCCATCGTGCAGGCCGTAGGCGGCAAAAACTACACTTTTACCACCAATGACGGGCGTTTCTCCTTAAAGGGTGAAGCACGACAAATCCGTGTGCAGTCAATGGGCTATCGTAGTATCGTGTTAGATGTTACCGAAAGCCCGATGCACATCAAGATGAAGCCGGAGGCCACACAACTGAAAGACGTTATCATCAAGGCTCCCGACAT
>JBGUQW010000015.1:0-34367 GCA_045131435.1 Prevotella sp. | reverse complement strand
ATTTTCCAATGAAGAATCAATTCCACATTCTTCACTTATCATCGCCGTTGGCGACAATTCAACATTCCTCATTCCACATTCCACATTCCTTACTTTCACCTGCGCCGTTCCAAAATTCTTGAACACGCTGAGGTGTGCTTTCCTGCCCAGCCGGCGCTTCAGCTCCTCAGCGACGCTGATGCCACTGCCCACCACGACGACGTCAATATCGTCGCTGGGACGCTCCAGGAAAATGTCACGGACATAGCCTCCCACCACATAGCACTCGACACCGAGGTCGTCGGCGACGGCTGATATCTGATGAAAAATGTTCTGGTCTAATATCTTTGCTAACGCACGGTCTGAATAAAGTTTCATGTATCAATTCTTTTGGACTGCAAAGATACGAAATAAAATGAGAAATGAGAAATGAGAAATGAGAAATTTTAATGAAAAATGAAAAATGAGGGTGGCGGCAGCAAATTTTTCACTCTTCACTCTTCACTTTTCACTTTTTTTTGTACCTTTGACTATCGTCGAAGGCACTTTCACTCGACAATGAAAAGAAAATTGGTTTTTTCTTTTGCATTGTGCTCGTTTATTCGTACCTTTGCACCCGATTATGGCTCAAAACGAAGTAAAAACGAATGCGCAGTTCGAACAGGTTATAGCAGAATGCCGCTCGCTGTTCGAGAAGAAGCTCCACGACTATGGGGCCTCCTGGCGCATCCTGCGTCCGTCGTCACTGACTGACCAACTCTTCATCAAGGCCAAGCGCATCCGCTCGCTGGAAATCAAGAAGGAGTCGCTGGTCGGCGAGGGCATCCGCCCCGAGTTCATAGCCCTCATCAACTACGGCATCGTGGGTCTGATACAAATATACCATGGCTTCAGCGACACAGTGGATATCACCGTCGACGAGGCCATGCGTTGGTATGACCAGTATGCCAAGGAGGCCATGGAACTCATGAAGCGCAAGAACCACGACTACGACGAGGCGTGGCGTGGCATGCGTGTCAGCAGCTATACCGACTTCATCCTGACCAAGATTGAGCGCATCAAGGAGATAGAGAACCTGGGTGGCGAGACGCTGGTCAGCGAGGGCATCGATGCCAACTACATGGATATCATCAACTATGCCGTGTTCGGTGCCATCAAGCTGAGCGAAGAGTGAGAAGAGTCGTTGTAAATATAGCCCGGTTCGTACTGGCCACCGTCCTGATACTGTCAGGATTCGTCAAGGCCGTCGACCCGCTGGGCACACAATATAAGATTGCCGACTATCTGGACGCGCTGCACATGAAGCAGCTCATTCCGGACTTCATGACGCTGGGAGCGTCGGTGTTGCTGTCGGCAGTGGAATTCGGAGTGGGCATCTGCCTGCTGTTTGCCATCCGGCGACGACTGATGTCGAAGGTGGCCTTGCTGATGATGCTCCTCATGACGGCTGTCACGTTGTGGCTGGCAGTGGCCAACCCCATCAGCGACTGCGGATGCTTCGGCGACGCTGTCGTGCTGACCAACTGGCAGACGTTCTGGAAAAACGTGGTATTGCTGGCATGTGCCGTCGTCGTATGGCGCCATCCGCTGGACATGGTACGCTTCGTGTCGTACACCAACCAGTGGATTGTCATCAACTACACGGCACTGTTCATCGTCATCGTTTCGGGGTGGTCACTCTACGACCTGCCCTACTTCGATTTCCGGCCCTATCACATCGGAGCCAACATCCGCGAGGGCATGGAGATTCCCGACGATGCCGAACAGCCGCAGTTCGAGACGACGTTCATCTTGGAGAAGAACGGGAAACGGAAGGAGTTCACGATGGACAACTATCCCGACTCCACCTGGACGTTCATCGACTCGAAGACGGTACAGCTGAGCGAGGGCTATACGCCCCCCATCCACGACTTCTCGCTGATGCGCCTGAGCGATGGTGCTGACATCACCGATTCGCTGCTCAGCGTGCCCGGCTACGTCTTCCTGCTCGTGTCGCCACAGCTGCAGGATGCCGACGACAGTCAGCTCGACCTCATCAACCAGGTGTATGAGTATGCCGAGGACAACGACTATCCGTTCTACTGTCTCACGGCCAGCAACCGCAAGGGCATCAGCGGATGGATAGACCGCACAGGGGCGGAATATCCGTTCTGCCAGGGCGACGAGACGACGCTGAAGACCATCATCCGCAGCAATCCCGGACTGCTGCTGCTGAAGCAGGGCACCGTCATCCGCAAGTGGAGCCACAACCGTCTGCCTGACGAGTATGCGCTGAAAGACCGCCTGGAACGTCTGGACCTCGGACAGATGCCGCAGGACTCCATACCGGGCAAGATCTTCATCATCCTGCTGTGGTACGTGCTGCCACTGGTGCTGCTGGTCGTTGCCGACAGGCTGTGGGCATGGTCATGGTGGATTGAGAAACATAAAAAGTCAAACTTAGTATATCAACAATTAGTAAAAAACAAGACAATGAGAAAGAAGATTGTAGCAGGCAACTGGAAGATGAACCTGAACCTGCAGGAGGGTATCGCCCTCGCCAAGGAACTGAAAGAAGCACTGAATGCCGACAAGCCCAACTGCGACGTCGTCATCTGCACACCGTTTATCCACCTGGCTTCTGTAGCCCAGGAGCTCGAGGGCAGCGTCATCGGTCTGGGTGCCGAGAACTGCGCCGACAAGGAGAAGGGTGCCTTCACTGGCGAGGTAAGCGCTGAGATGATCAAGTCTACTGGTGCACAGTACGTCATCCTCGGCCACAGCGAGCGCCGTGAGTACTACAAGGAGACTCCCGAGATTCTGAAGGAGAAGGTGCTGCTGGCACAGAAGAACGGTCTGAAGGTTATCTTCTGCATCGGTGAGAGTCTGGCAGAGCGCGAAGCCAACAAGCAGAACGAGGTCGTCAAGGCAGAGCTCGAGGGCAGCGTATTCAACCTCGCCGAGGAGGACTTCCGCAAGATCATCATCGCCTACGAACCCATCTGGGCTATCGGAACCGGCAAGACCGCCACTGCCGAGCAGGCTGAGGAGATCCACGCCTACATCCGCAGCATCATCGCCGAGAAGTACGGCCAGGCTGTTGCCGACGACACCAGCATCCTCTATGGTGGCTCATGCAAGGCCTCGAACGCTCCCGAGCTGTTTGCCAAGCCCGACATCGACGGTGGCCTCATCGGTGGCGCATCCCTGAAGTGCGCTGACTTCAAGGGCATCATTGACGCCTGGAAGTAAAATGAGTAATGAGAAATGAGTAATGAGTAATGAAGAAACGAGATGTATTATGAAGAATAATGTAAAGATGAGAAGTACGAATGAACAGTGTACTGCTGAAGAAAGGCATGGCTTTGCCCACCCATTTCTCATTTTGGCATTTACATTTCTCATTTCTCATTTCTCATTTCTCACTTCTAATGCACAAACCTTCACAGACCGGCTCCAGCAGTCCACTGCCGGACAAGGCAAGGTGACCGTCCAACAGAGTGCAGACATCGACCAGCTCGTCAACAACGCCACACTGGCACCGCGACAGGCTGCGACCACCAACACCCAGCACCCATCACCCAACACCCAACACCCATCACCCTACACCACCCAACACCCATCACCCAACACCCAGCAATCCACCGCCCCCGATACGCCGACAGCCAACGAGGCTCCCGTCGACAACACCAAAAAGATTATGCGCGGAGGTGTCAAGGTCAACGG
This sequence comes from Prevotella sp., assembly GCA_045131435.1. Taxonomy (GTDB): domain Bacteria; phylum Bacteroidota; class Bacteroidia; order Bacteroidales; family Bacteroidaceae; genus Prevotella. The sequence goes on along the minus strand of JBGUQW010000015.1, from coordinate 30,683 downwards.
CTATCGCGTACAGGCCTTTGCCGGCGGCAATTCACGCAAAGACCGCCAGCAGGCCGAAAAGATTGGCGACGACATCAAGGCCGCCTATCCCGACGTACCTATCTACGTCCACTTCTACTCCCCGCGCTGGATTTGCCGCGTCGGCAACTATCGCAGCTACGAGGAAGCCCACCAGATGCTGGTCAGCCTGCGCAAGATGGGATTCTCGCAAGCCACCATCGTCAAGGGAAAAATCACAGTACCATCCTACTAAGCTTTAAACTTTAAACTTTGAACTTTGAACTGACAAAATGTACCCAGAGAACGAAATATTCCGCGAAGGACTGGAAGAGCTGACAGAACACTATCGGCAGATACTGCAACTGTTAGGCGAAGACCCCACACGCGAAGGACTCGAGAAGACACCCCTGCGCGTGGCCAAGGCCATGCAGGTACTCACCCGCGGCTACGAGATGGACGCCCGCAAGGTGCTCACCGACGCCCTCTTCAAGGAGGACTACAACCACATGGTCATCGTCAAGGACATCGACTTCTTCTCCCTCTGCGAACACCACATGCTGCCCTTCTACGGCAAGGCCCATGTGGCATACATCCCCAACGGATACATCACGGGACTCTCCAAGATAGCCCGTGTCGTCGACATATACAGCCATCGCCTGCAGGTGCAGGAGCGCATGACCATGCAGATACGCCAGTGCATCGAGGAAACCCTCCATCCCCTCGGCGTCATGGTCGTCGTCGAAGCCAAGCACATGTGCATGCAGATGCGTGGCGTGGAAAAACAAAACAGCATCACCACCACCAGCGAATTCAGCGGAGCCTTCAACCAGGCCAAGACGCGCCAGGAGTTCATGAACCTCCTGCACAGCGAAGGATTCAAGATATAGGGTGGTTCATGGTTAATGGTTCATGGTTAGAAACTACAGGTAAAAATAAAAAATAGAAAAAATGGAACAGTTCAACCCCAGTACTTACAAGAAAGACGGCGCAGCAAAGGAGTTCACCCACAGCTGCCTCGGTAAAATCATCATCGTCACAGTCATCGCTATCATCCTCATGATCATCGCAGCACTCACACGACCCTCTGACAGCATGATGGTCTGGCAGATGGAAGACAACATCCACGAGTGCCTGCAGGCCAGCGACAGCATCGAGAGCGATGCCATCGACGACTACGTCGGCAACATCGGACGCATCATCACCCATGCCGACACCACACAGACCAGTCCCGACATGTGGCAGACCTACAAGCGGCTGAACCGCCTGAACATCTATCCCCACACCCTGTTCAAGACAGCACGCATCACCAACAACACCCATCCTGAGGGCGTGCGCGTAGGCGTCGGCATCTTCGGCATCGTCATCCCCACCATCAAGTATTCCGACCTGCTCATGAACACCGGAGCCGTGCGTGGCGACTACAACAAGAAACTCATCCGCACCAGTGGAGTTCCTGAGGACTTAGGAAAAACGCCCGACATCCAGCCCTTCCACTACAAGGGCAATCCGGACGACTAAACCCACACACATTAAGAGCTGACCTGACAGTCGGCTCTTTTTCTTTTCTATGTGCAAAGGCTTATTGTGCAATTGTGCATCAGACATTTATTTGCACAAGTCGGTCGAAGGCACTTTCACTCGGAAATAAAAACAAAAGTTCTCTTTTGTTTTGTATTGTCCTCGCTTATTCGTACCTTTGCAGGCGATTAATGATATTATTATTAACAAAACGACGTATGAAGAAACTGATATTATCGCTGCTGGTTGCAATGACGACACTCACAGCAAGTGCGAGAACCGTCTGGACAGGGTCGAAGGCCGTAGGATGGGACGACTCGTTTATGCTGACAACCGAGCAGCTGGGCTCTACAAAGGCCGGCGACTACTTTGTATTCACCTTTGAGGTGACCGACGCCAGCAACTGGCCCCAGTTCCGCATTGAAGACCTCAGCTATAACGTGCTGGGCAGTTCGGCACTGACTGCAGGCATGACAACATCCAGGATCTATGTCACTCAGGCATTGTCGGAAGGCATTGTCTCGGGTGCCAAGATCCGGGGAACGGGATGCACCATGACCAAGATAGAACTCGAAGAGGGCGATGGCGGCGACTACAGTCATGCCGTATGGATTGGCGAGACGGTGATTGGCAACTGGACGGGAGGATTCCAGGTTGGTGCCAATGCATTCAAGAATGCTGCCGCCGGACAGCTGCTGCGCATCAAATTCAGGAATCTGGGTGCGGGAGCGCTCCTGTCGCTTCGTAACCCCGACGGCTGGGAGATGCTGCCTGATGCCGAGAACGTATCGATAGCCGGTAGCAAGCACGACTTCACGATTACTGCCGACATGCTGGCGGTTCTGAAGAGCAACGGACTGATTGTGGGCGGTGTCAACTTCACATGTACCGCCGTAGAGCTGTGGGAGGCCTCGGACGTGAAGACGCTGACGCTCAGCGTGCCCGTCACCGACAGCTGGGTGTATACTGATGACGTGCCGAGTTTCACCATCAGGGTGACGAATCCCTATGGCGAGGCTGTCACAGCGAATGCTGCGGTGGCTATTGCTACCGACAAGATGGAGCCTGTGACAAAGGTGACGAAGAGTCAGGAGATTGCTGCCAAAAGCTCGACCGACATGGTGCTGACACTTGACGCCATGCCTGCCGCCGGCATCTACTATGCTACGGCGACGGTCAACGAAGACCTGGCGCGCGGATTCTTCTTTGCCGTGAAGCCCACGGAAATCGTCTCGGCTCCCGACAAGCAGGGCGACTTCGACAGCTTCTGGCAGACGGCGAAGACGCAGCTGGCGGCCGTAGAGGCTGCCGACGAACCGGTGCTGACGGAAATCACATCGAAGAGCACTGCCAACCGTAAGGTGTATCTCGTAGAGTTCAAGTCGGTGGCCGACGGTGCCAGCGGTGACGGTGTGACCGTACGCGGCTACTACTGTGAGCCACAGGACGGCCAGAAGCATCCCGTCATCATGCACTTCCTGGGGTACGACTCGGGCTATGCCCCGGGAGGGCAGAGCAGCGTACCGTACTGTCCGGGCGGCGACGACAACAAGGACTATGCCGAATTCTATCTCTCCACCCGCGGCCAGAGCGTCAACAACCGTCCGGCAGCAGATCGCGCCGACGGCATCAACCGTGATTTCACCAACGACTACGGCGACTGGTTTGCCTATCAGTTTGGCAACAAGGACAGCTATTACTACCGCGGAGCATTCATGGACTGCGTACGTGCCATCGACTTCATGGCGACACGTGCCACCAGCGACATGGGAAACCTCTTTGCCGAGGGACAGAGCCAGGGCGGAGCGCTGACGGTGGCTGCCGCAGCATTGAGCGGACATGCGCTGAAGGCCATTGCCCCCGCCATCACATTCCTGGGCGATTTCCCCGACTATTTCCAGCTGGCAAGCTGGCCGACGTCTGTGGCCTATGCCAATAAAGGTACGATGACCGATGCCGAGATGTTTGCCTTCCTCTCCTATTTCGACACGAAAAACCTGGCTACGCTCATCAGCTGCCCCATCATCACCAGCATTGGCCTGCAGGACAATGTCTGTCCGCCACATACCAATCTGGCACCATACAACAATGTGGCTACTCCTGCCGACAAGAAGCAGATTGTCATCAATCCTGAGCTGCAGCACCAGGTGAAATACAGCGGAGCAGACAACTTGTACACGGTGTACATGAATTTCTTCAAGAAATACCTGACGACCACGGGCATTCGCACAATAGACAACGGTCAATGTTCAACGGTCAACAGTCAGCGTGACAATGTATGGTACGACCTGCAGGGCCGACGGGTGACGAAGCCAACCCATGGGCTGTACATCGTCAACGGACGGAAAGTGGTGAAGTAAGGCATCAAGAAGAGTAAAAAAAATTAGAAATACGACTATGAAACAACTATTTTCTCTGTTATTCGCGCTGGCGGCCCTGCATGCAGGAGCCCAGTCGCAGATGGAGCTGACGGCTACGGAAGTGGCCAAGCTGATGGCACCCGGGTGGAACCTGGGCAATACGATGGAGGCTGGCGACAAGGCCAACAACTTCACCAACAAGGGCGGTCTGAAGGCTGAGACGGCCTGGCAGGACACGAAGACGACGCAGGCCATCATTGACTATGTTAGGAAGCAGGGTTTCCGTTCTATCCGTATTCCATGTGCATGGGTGATGGGACATATCAGCAATGCGGAGACCTATGAGATTGATGCGCAGTGGATGGCGCGTGTAAAGGAACTTGTGGACTATTCGCTGAAGGCCGGCCTCTACGTCGTCATCAACCAGCACTGGGACGGCGGCTGGCTGGAAAACCATATCAAGGAGGCCACGCTGTTGCCCAAGAACAAGGCTATCCTCACTGCTATATGGACGCAGATTGCCAACACCTTTAAGGACTATGACGAGCGTCTGCTGTTTGCCGGTCTGAACGAGCCGAATGCTGAGACGCAGTCGGCTACCAACAATCTGCTGGAGTATGAACAGACCTTTATCAATGTGGTGCGCCAGACAGGTGGTAACAATGCCCAGCGCATCCTCATCATCCAAGGCCCGTCGACAAACATCGACCACACTTGCAATTTCATGACGACACTGCCTAAGGACCCCACAGCCGACAGGCTGATGGTGGAGGTACACTACTATGCGCCCTGGCAGTGGTGGGGCATGGAGAAGGACGAGTCGTGGGGCAAGGTCTTCTACTATTGGGGCGAGGGCAACCACGTCAGCGGTTCACAGCATAATGCCACCCATAGCGAGGAGGGGTATGTGGAAGAAGAGCTGGAGAAGATGAAGAAGCAGTTTGGCGACATGGGCATCCCCGTCTATATCGGTGAGTTTGGTGCCAACTGGCGTACGATGCCTGCCGGCGAGAACCAGCAGAAGCATAATGCCTCGATACAGACGCACTACCGCGTGGTGGTGCAGAAGGCGATGGAGAAAGGCATGGTACCTGTCATCTGGGACACCAACTATCGGGGCATGCCGTCGATGACCATTATCAACAGGAAGGATTTGTCGATTTATAACCACTATATGCTGGACGGCATCCATGAGGCCATGGAGGCTGTAGGCATCCCTGTGACGGCATTGGACAAAGTACAAAGGGATGCGATGATAATGGATGACAGGGCCTATGACCTACAGGGCCGTTATCTGGCGTCGTCCGCGCCGAAAGGCATCTATGTCCAGAATGGCAAGAAACGCGTGGCACAATGAATTTCGCGACAACGATTCTTCAGTGGTTCCGCGAGAACGGGCGTGCGCTGCCCTGGCGGGAGACGCGTGATCCGTATGCCATATGGCTGTCGGAAATCATCCTGCAGCAGACGCAGGTGAAGCAGGGCTGGGCCTACTGGGAACGGTTTATGCGACGCTGGCCAACGGTGGAAGCCCTGGCAACAGCCACTGAGGACGAGGTGTTGCGCGAATGGCAGGGACTGGGATACTATAGCAGGGCCCGCAACCTGCATCAGGCTGCCAGGCAAATTATGGCCCGTGGTGGTTTCCCCGACACGCTGGAGGGCATCAAGGCCCTGAAGGGTGTGGGCGACTATACGGCCGCTGCCATCGGGAGCATTGCCTTCGGACTGCCTGTTGCCGTGGTGGACGGCAACGTCTATCGCGTCCTGGCCCGCCACTTCGGCATCGACACGCCCATCAATACCACTGAAGGCAAAAAGGAGTTTGCGGCCCTGGCACAAAGCCTGATGAACGAATTGTTATGTGGAATTCTCAATTCATCATTGAACATCGGCAAAGCCGACCATTCCTCATTCCTCATTCCTCATTCCTCATTATTCAATCAGGCCATCATGGACTTCGGCGCCATCCAGTGTACGCCGTCATCGCCCCATTGTCAGGACTGTCCCTTGCAGGAGACCTGCATCGCACTGCGCGAGGACAAGGTAAGCCTGCTGCCTGTCAAGCAGAAGACGCTGAAAGTCAAGGAGCGACGGCTGACCTATATATATATAAGGTGTAACGGTGAGACAGCCATCCACCGCCGTCCGCCCGGTGACATCTGGCAGGGACTGTATGAGCCGTGGCTCACTACAGAGGCACCGTGTGGCGCAGTTCTCCTGCGCCAGAACGTGAAGCACGTGCTGACGCATCGTGTGCTGTATGCCGACTTCTGGCTGTGGGAGACCAGCGAGCGCCCTCCGTTGCCTGACGACTACTTCTGGATAGCAGAGGGCGACATCGACAACTATGGCGTGCCGCGACTGGTAGAATTGTTATTAGAAACACTTAACACTAAACAGAAAATATGATCAACATTGCCATCTTTGTGTCGGGTAGCGGCACCAACTGTGAGAATCTCATCAAGTATTTTGCTGACAGCGAACGCGTCAAATGCGCCCTGGTGGTCAGCAACAAAGCCGATGCCTACGCACTGGTAAGAGCACAGAACCACGGGGTGCCCACAGCCATTGCCCCCAAGGCACAGCTGAACGATGCCGGCTTCATGATGCCGCTGTTGCAGGAGCATGCCATCGAATTCATCGTGCTGGCAGGATTCCTGCCGCTGGTGCCCGATTTCCTCATCGAGGCCTTCCCCCGTCGCATCATCAACATCCACCCTGCCCTACTGCCCAAATATGGCGGCAAGGGCATGTGGGGCCATCACGTCCACGAGGCCGTGAAGGCTGCCGGAGAGACGGAAACGGGAATGACGGTGCATTGGGTGACGCCCGTCTGTGACGGTGGAGAGATTATCGCCCAATACCGTACCCCTTTGCTGCCCACCGACAGCGTCGACGATATTGCCGAGAAAGAGCACGAGCTGGAAATGACGTACTTCCCCAAGGTGGTGGAGCAGGTCATCGACGAGACGTTTTTTAGTTAAAGAAATAAAAAAGAGGATTAAGCGTATTTGACCGTTCTTGTTTTTTTGCGTCAAAATGACAAACAGACACCGCAAAAACTAAGAAACGTTGAAATACCGGACAACAACCCTACTGCTGCTGTGCTGGCTTGGCGTCATGCAAATGTTCGCCCAAGGCACCACTGTGTCAGCCCGTATCGTCGATGCTGAAAACGACGAGGCACTGGTAAGGGCTACCTCGCAACTCTACCGTATCACCACGCGCCAGGGAGGACGTCGTGATACGACGTTTGTGTCAGGACAATTCTCCGACGCTCAAGGGCGTGTTACTTTCAACAATGTAAAGGCCGGCAACTATCTGCTGCGTGTGTCGTTCTTAGGTTTCAAGACCATTGATAAACAAGTGAAGGCAGGGGGTGCCCCTCTGGACCTCGGCAAAATCAGGATGCAGGCGGACGCCCAGCAGGTGGCTGAGACCGTGGTGACGGCCAATCTGCCGAAGATGATGGTGAAGGACGATACGGTGGTCTATAATGCTGATGCCTACCGTGTGCCGGAGGGCAGTGTCATTGAGGCACTGGTGGAGGCACTGCCCGGCGCGAAAATTGACGACGAGGGCAAGGTGAGCATCAACGGCAAGGAGGTAAGGAAATTCAAAATGGACGGTCGTGACTTCATGACCGGCAACAACGATGCCGTGATGAAGAACCTGCCGTCGTATGTCGTCGACCAAGTGAAGGCCTACGAGGAGAAGAGCGACCAGTCGCGCTTGACGGGTCTGGACGATGGCAACGACGACTTCGTCCTGGAGTTTGTGACTAAGCGGAGTGTGCGCAAGGGCATCCAAGCCAATCCGGACATAGGCTATGGAACGGCCGGCCGTTACGGCATCCGACTGACGGCGATGAAACCATTTGGGGCCATGCGCTATACGTTTATGGGCAATGCCAACAACGTGAACGACCGTAACTTCTCAGGTCGTGGTGGCCGTGGTCGTGGCAACGGCCAGGGGCAGCGCGATACGAAGACGGCGGCACTGGATGCCAGCTACGAGGACAAGAAGGTGAAATGGAGTGGACGTGTGACATGGAACCACGGTAACACCGACAATTGGAACCGTACGGGTTCAGAGAGCTTTGTCAATACGCGTGGTGGTGCCTTCTCGAACAGCGTCAGCCAGAGCTATTCGCGTAACAACAACTGGACGGGAAACATGAACCTGCAGTGGACCATTGACTCGCTGACTACCCTCTCGTTCCGTCCTGACGTGAGCTACCAAAGCAACGACAGCCGCAACTTCTCGACGTCGGCATCGTTCAATGCCAATCCATACGATCACGTCACTGACCCGCTGAGCCCGGAGGGTATGGAGACGATGCATCAGAAGGGACTGATAGTCAACAGTCAGCGCAATAAGGGACTGACCTATGGCGACAATACGAACGTCAACGCCCAGCTGCAGATATACCGCCGATGGGGCACCAAGGGCCGTAATGTAGCCTTTAGCTCACAGTTCAGTGCCCGTAGCGGCAACAACCAGAATGCCAGCCTTTCGCGTGTTCACCTCTATCAGCAGCAGAGTATCACAGGTGAAGACTCCACGTATCAGACCAATCGCTATACCAGTTCGGCCAACAATCAGCTGAACTACTCGTTGGGCATCACCTACACAGAGCCGCTGTTACTCTTCAGGCCCCACCCCCAACCCCTTCCAGAAGGGAGGGGAGTAGATATAACTACCCAAGAGCCTTTTGCTAATGGCCCGCGCGGTCCCTTCGGCGGCAGACGTAACGGTAACAGAAGGAACTTCGGACAACAGGGATTGTTCCTGCAACTGAACTACCGCTACCGGTATAGTCACCAGAAGAACGATCCTGCCACCTATGACTTTCCTGACTACAGTGACGAGGCCTTTGCCAATGTGCTGAACGACTACCGTGAGTGGACAGGCCTCTTCGGCTATCTGGACAATCCTTACGAGACCTATCTCAGCACCAGTCTGAGCCGCTACTCTGAACGCACGGAGTATGGCCATAATGCCGACATCCAGCTGCGTTACATCCGCGATAAGGTCAATCTCAACGCCGGCGTCACCATTCAGCCTGAGAAGTCGCACTACATCCAGCAGTATCTGGGCATACCCATCGATACAGTGAGGACGGTCACCAACATATCGCCGACCATGAACCTCCGTGTGCGCTTCAATCAGCAGACCAACCTGCAGGTGCAGTTCCGCGGACAGTCGCAGCAGCCGAACATCACCCAGTTGCTCGACATATACGATGATACTAATCCTCTGAACATCAACATGGGTAATCCCGGACTGAAGCCGTCGTTTACAACCAACCTGAGAACAAACTTCCAGATGATGCGACAGACGAAGTTTGTCACCGACAGCCTCGGTTTCCAAGTGCCAAAGGCCCAGCGGCATTGGAGTTTCAGCATGAACGGTTCGTGGCAGACCACCAGCAACTCCATCGGCAACGTTGTGACATACAACGAGACGACGGGCGGACGCATCACACGGCCCGAGAATATTAACGGCAACTGGAATACCAACCTCGGCATGAGCTTCAACATTGGACTCGACACGCTGAACCGGTGGGACGTAAGCGGCTCAATCAACGGACGCTACGACCATCGCATCGGCTATGTAAACCTAAACCGCACGGCAATCCCTGACCGTAATGTGACACACACCTATAACCTCTCGCCCGAAGTGTCGCTCAGCTATCGTAACTCATGGTTCAATTTCTCTTTGAACGGACGCACCACCTACGCACGGACTGAGAACCGCCTGCAGGCCTCGAACAACCTGACGACATGGAACTTCTCTTACGGTGGAAACACGAAGATCAGCTTCCCTTGGGGCTCTGATCTCAGCACCGACTTCCACGTATTCAGCAAACGTGGCTATAGCGACGAGACGCTGAACACCAACGAACTGATATGGAACGCACAGCTATCGCACAGTTTCCTGCGTGGCAAGAAACTCACCGTTATGTTGCAGTGGTATGACATTCTGCGAGAACAGACCAACTTTACGCGGACGGTCAATGCCAACGGCTGGCGTGACCAGGAGGTCAATACCATCACGAGCTATGCTATGCTGCATGTCAGCTACCGCCTGAACTTCTTTGGCGGTGATCCTGGACGTGGTGGCCGAGGCGGCCGTGGACGTGGTGACTGGGGTGACCGTCGCGGACGCGGCGGTTGGGGAGGCGGTGGTGGTTTCCCACCACCCCCTATGAATTAGTAGATGACTTTAAACGTCCTCGTATCCATCAGGTGACGGTCGGTGATCTTGATGTCAGGAATGACCGGCAGACACATGAAAGCCATCGTGATGAACGGTGACTTCATCTGGCAGCCTATCTCCCTGACCTTCTCCTGGATGCAGAGTGTACGGAAGGCTATCTCATGCCCCCCCATAGGAGCCATCAGTCCGGCAATAGGCAACGGGATGTCCAGCATCTCGTGGGGTGTGACCACCACTTGTCCGCCTCGCATCTCAACGATACGGTTGATGGCACGTACCAGATACTCGTCGTTAGAGCCGATGGCCACGATGTTGTGGCAGTCGTGAGCCACAGAACCGGCCATGGCACCTGACTTGACATTAAAGCCACGCACCAGTCCTACAATGGGTTTGGCACCAGGCACATAGCGGTTGTAGACCACTATCTTCTGCACCTCCGTCCAGGGATACTGTGAGTCGAACAGAGGATTTCCCGACACTTTCACCTCCTCGTGGTCTGTCAGCAGACTGCCGTCAGAGGCATGAATCACGTGAACGGTATCGCCACTCTTGATGTCAAAGGCGATATCGGCAGCGGTGATGGGTGCTGCCACGAAATTGTTGGGGAAATTAAAGTCCAAAACATGGTCCTGCGAGTCATGGTGGGAGGGAAGATTGGAGTTATAGTTGAACGCCTCTTCGCCATTGATGACCGTTGTCTCCACACGGAAGTGCGGCGAGATGTTGTCGACGGTGATGAAGGTAGCAGGATCGCCCACCTGCAGCAGTCCCCAGTTCCGGTTGTAGTGCTTCTGGGCATTGACACAGGCCGCCTGCAGCACATCCCACAGGTCATAGCCGTCGGCCAGGGCACGCTTGACAATCAGATTGATGTGACCACGCACGAAATCGTCAGGATGGCAGTCGTCGGTACAGAACATCACCATATTGGGACTCTCGGCAATGAGCGGACTCAGCAGTTGGTAGTCCTTGGCAGCACTGCCCTCGCGGATGATGACCTTCATACCGGCATTGATGCAGGAACGGCCCTCTTCCAGTGTAGAGCATTCATGATCGGTCGTGACGCCTGCTGCCGCATACTGGTAGCGCTCCTGTCCCGTCAGTCCGGGGGCATGGCCGTCCACAGGCTTGCCATGATGAAGGGCAGCCTTGATTTTTGCCATCACTTCCTTGTCGTTAGCCAGTACACCGACATAGTTCATCATCTCGCCAAGGAAGCCAATATCCTCGCGAGCCATCAGTGCCTCCGTGTCCTTGACGTCAATGACCTTGCCACAGGTCTCTATGTCGCCACCAACGGCAGGCACACAGCTGGGAGCTCCGAAACAGAAGTTGAAGAGCGACTCATGACCAGAGCGTATCATGTAGTCGACACCTTCCACACCCAACACATTACCAATCTCATGAGGGTCGGCAATGACACCTATCGTGCCGTGACTGACAGCGATGCGTGCAAACTTGTGCGGCACCATCATGCTGCTCTCGATATGCACGTGAGCGTCAATGAAGCCAGGCATGATGTATGGCCACGGCTTTCCCCCTTCAGGCAGCTCACAACGTCTGACGTCAGCAATCTGCCCTTCTCTGACGATGATTTCACCATCGTATATCTCACGACGCACCACGTCGACGATATGTCCCTTTACGTTCTCCATACTTCTTACTTCTTAAAATGGTCGTTGCGCATCTTAATGACAAAGATGATGGCTGCACAGGCGGCCGTGATGAAGTTAGTGATAAAAAAGAAAATTCCCGTACTGATGCCCTGTTCTATGCAAAGCATCAGACCCTGACACATAAAGCAGAAACTGCCTAAGGCCATCATGCAGAAACCGGGCAGCGAGATGCCGTCGGTCTGGCGGGTACGAATGGTCCGGATAGCCTGTGGCAGATAGCCCAGAATGAGGCCGATGCTGCCCAGCCAGCCGAAAATCAGATATAACATATTATTCTCCATAGTTGGTAATATTTAAAGTTTTCGATGCAAAGATAAGAAAAAAAATGATAAAGTGTATCACGTTTCATTTTTTTTTCGTATCTTCGCAGTCAGTAACTAACAAGTCAAATACTATAACAACATGAAAAAGGTATATAAGGCACATATCCTCTTTACGAAAGAAAAGGACCACTTCGAGGTGTTTGAGAATGGCTATATTGCTGTGGAAGACGGCATTATACTGGGCGTTTCAACAAACCTGACCGAGTTGGATTGTGAGGGTGTAGAGGTTGTTGACTTCGGTGACAAGCTGCTCATCCCTGCCATGAACGATATGCATGTCCATGCACCACAAGTACATAACCAGGGGGTGGCGATGGATCTGGAACTGCTGCCGTGGCTGCAGAACTACACGTTCCCCGAGGAGGCGAAGTATGCCGACGTAGAATATGCCGAGCGAATGTATCGTCGTTTCCTGCATACCCAATGGCTGTTCGGCACCATGCGCAGCGTCGCCTTCGGAACCGTCCATACGGAGAGCACACGTCGGCTCATGCAACTGTATCAGGAAGCCGGCATGGGGGCTATGGTAGGTAAGGTGGCCATGAACCGTAACTGTCCCGAGGCACTCTGCGAAGACGTCGATGCCGCTGTCGAGGGTAACGAGAAACTGATTGCCGAGTTCAACTATCAACCATCACCCAACACCCATCACCCATCACCCCTCGTCCGCCCCATCATCACACCGCGTTTTGTGCCGTCGTGTACGCCGGAGTTGCTGAAGGCCTGTGGTGAGCTGGCTCAGAAGTACCAGCTACCTGTACAGTCGCACCTGTCGGAGAATACATCCGAGATTGCCTGGGTGGCAGAATTGGAGCCCGAAAGCAAGAGCTATGGCGACGCCTACAACCGCTATGGACTCTTTGGACAGACGCCAACCATCATGGCTCATTGCGTATGGACGAGAGGACACGAACTGGAACTGATGAAGCACAATGGCGTGATGGTGGCTCACTGTCCCACGTCGAACTTCAACCTGTCGTCAGGTATGGCACCCATCCGCTCACTGCTTGACGAGGGTGTACGCATTGGTCTGGGCAGCGATATCAGTGGTGGCCACGACCTGAACATGTTCCGTATGCTGGTCTATGCCATCCAGGTCAGCAAGATGCACTACCAGCAAGATCATAGCAAGGCCTTCCTCACCCTGCCCGAGACCTTCTGGATTGCGACGAAGTCGGCAGGATCCTTCTTCGGCAAGGTGGGAAGCTTCGAACCAGGCTATGAGTTCGACGCGCTGGTCATCGACGACAGCGTGCTCTATCCTTCCGAATACTCGCTGCTGCACCGTCTGGAGCGTTTCATCTATGTGGGTGACGACCGCCAGATAGTCCACCGCTTCTGCCGTGGTCAGGAAGTGCCGGAACCGAAGGTGTTCTAATAAAATAAAGGAAATAAGAAAAGGAGACCTCAGCTAAATGGCTTGGGTCTCCTTGTTTTTCAAATAGTTAGCGAAGATGCGGGCAGCACTTTCCACTTTGGCTGCGCAGGGACGCGTCTTGTAGTATTCAGCAGTACGCGGCGAGGCAACGTAGTTATTGTGTGCCTTTTCGTGCCCCTTGATACCAAGAATCTCAGCACATATCAGACTGCCATTGTCTTGTCTGGATTGTTCCAGCAAGTCCTGAACGACTTTATAACATGCCGATTTACCTTCACGGTCAGAACCTTCCGTCTGACCACAATCGAGCCCTACCAGTATGACGATGCCGGAGACGGCACCACACATCATACGCATGCGGCCTACCCCACCGCCAAAACCAGCTGCAATACGTTTGGCCATGGTCTCGTCAAGACCGTAAAGGTCGGAAAAGGCTGCCACCACACTTTGGCAGCAGCCATATCCGGCCATGAAATTATCAACTGCGCGAGCTACACGCTCGTCGATTTCATGTTCAGTCATAACAATTATGCTTCAGCCTCCTCGTCATTAGCCTTAAAGCACTCAAGATCCTCGACCTTGAACATGTCGATATAGGCAGCCTTGCCCGCAATGTCCTCAGTAGCCATGCGAACATAGACATTGGCGCTCTTCTCGAAGAGCTCGGGAGCCTTTGTGGCATCGCGGAGGATGAGGATAGACATCACCAGTTCGGCAGTCATGTCGTACAGGCGACGGGCGAGGAAGTCCTGAGCATCCTGGCTCTCGAGGGCCTTCACCTTGGCAAGTGCGTTCTCATAGATATCGACGAGGGCAATCACACGATTGGCCATCGGCCTCAGCGTCTCCAGCACCTCCATGCCGTTTGCCATCTCCCTGATATTCTGGAGCATAGTGCCGTTGGTGATGTAGCGGATAGCAGCTACAACCTGCAGCTGCGTGGTACCCTCGTAGATAGAGAAGATACGGGCATCGCGGAACAGGCGCTGGCTCTTGTACTCCATGATGAAGCCTGAACCGCCGTGGATGCTGATAGCGTCGTATGCGTTCTGGTTGGCGTACTCAGAGTTCATACCCTTGGCCAGTGGGGTGAAGGCATCAGCCAAGCGCTGGTACTTCTTCAGTTCCTGCTTCTCCTCTGGTGTGAGCTTACGGTCGCGCTCGATGTCCTCGAGGCACTTGTAAACGTCAACGTAGCAAGCTGTCTCGTAGAGCAATGCACGGCCAGCGTCGAGCTTAGCCTTCATGCGAGAGAGCATGTCGTAAACGGCAGGGAAGTTGATGATTTTGTCTCCGAACTGCTGACGCTCCTTAGCGTAAGCCAGACCCTCGTTGTAAGCCTCCTGCTCAACACCTACTGACTGAGCAGCAATACCCAGACGGGCACCGTTCATCAGAGCCATCACATACTTGATCAGACCCAGACGGGTGCTTCCGCAGAGCTCTGCCTTAGCGTTCTTATAAGTCAGCTCACAGGTAGGCGAACCGTGGATACCCAGCTTGTGCTCGATGTGACGAACATTGACACCACCCTGACGCTTGTCGTAGATGAACATTGACAGACCACGTCCGTCCTTGGTGCCTTCCTCAGAACGAGCCAGCACGAGGTGGATGTCGCTATCACCATTGGTGATGAAACGCTTCACACCATTCAGACGCCAGCAGTTCTCCTTCTCATCGAAGGTTGCCTTCAGCATCACACGCTGCAGGTCAGAACCAGCATCAGGCTCTGTGAGGTCCATACTCATACCCTCACCAGCGCAAACGCGTGGGATGTACTTCTGGCGCTGCTCCTCTGAACCGAACTCATAGAGCGTGTCGATACACGACTGCAGGCTCCAGATGTTCTGGAAACCAGCATCAGCAGCTGAGATCATCTCAGAGAGCATAGAGAATACTGCGTTAGGCAGGTTCAGACCGCCGTAACGACGAGGCATTGAAACACCCCAGAGGCCAGCCTTGCGGGTAGCGTCGAGGTTCTCGTAGGTCTTAGAGGCGTAGATC
Source organism: Prevotella sp. (assembly GCA_045131435.1). GTDB lineage: Bacteria > Bacteroidota > Bacteroidia > Bacteroidales > Bacteroidaceae > Prevotella. The sequence goes on along the minus strand of JBGUQW010000015.1, from coordinate 15,199 downwards.
ATACGGCCGTTCTCGAGGTGTGGACCTTCCAGGTCAACGCTCTCAGAGTTTGGCTCGATGATGTTAGCAGCCACGTCGCCAGTGATGTCGAGAATCTGCTTGTAGTTCTCGATGGCGTCGCCCAAATCCACTGGGGCGTAGTCATATTCCTTTGCATCAGCAAAGCCTTTTTCCTTCAGCTCGACGATACGAGCCATCAGAGGATGATTCAGATAGAATCCAATCTCTGGGTGGTCACTATAATAGTTTGCCATGATTTATTTCGAATTTTGCTTGTAATACTTAATGAGCTTTGGAACTACCTCTTCTACAGTACCAACGATGACGTAGTCGGCAATGCGGTTGATAGGAGCATCGGGATCGCTGTTCACGCTGATGATGATACCAGAGTCCTGCATACCAGCGATGTGCTGAATCTGTCCAGAGATACCGCAGGCGATGTACACCTTCGGATGAACGGTGACGCCCGTCTGACCAATCTGACGGTCGTGATCCAACCAGCCAGCGTCAACGGCAGCACGAGAACCGCCAACCTCACCATGCAGCACCTTAGCCAATTGGAAGAGCATGTCGAAGTTCTCCTTGCAGCCCATACCGTAACCACCGGCAACCACGATGGGCGCACCCTTCAGGTTGTGCTTGGCAGCCTCTACGTGGTGGTCGAGCACCTTCACGACGAAGGCCTCAGGGCTGACATACTTTGAAACCTCTGGGTAAACCACCTCCTTCTTGCATTCACCCTCGTAGATAGCTTTCTGCATCACGCCAGAGCGGACAGTAGCCATCTGAGGACGATGGTCGGGGTTGACGATGGTGGCGACGATGTTACCACCGAAGGCGGGACGAATCTGATAGAGCAGGTTCTCATAGACCTTGCCACTCTTCTTGTCCTCATACGAGCCAATCTCCAACTCGGTGCAGTCGGCAGTCAGACCACTCGTCAGAGACGAGCTGACACGGGGACCGAGGTCGCGGCCAATCACGGTAGCACCCATCAGACAAATCTGAGGCTGCTCCTCCTTGAAGAGGTTCACCAGAATATCAGTGTGAGGAGCCGAAGTGTAGGGGAACAGCTCGGGTGCGTCGAACACAAACAGCTTGTCAACACCGTAAGGCAGAATCTGATCCTCCACCTTGCCCTTGATACCAGTACCAGCAACGACAGCGTGCAGCTCTACACCCAATTCATTGGCGAGCTTGCGACCCTTGGTCAGCAATTCCTGAGAAACTTCTTGAACAGTTGTTCCTTCGATTTCTACGTAAACAAAAACATTATTCATATATTAGCCAATGATTTTCTCTTCCAACAATTCTTTGATCATTCCCTCGATGTCAGCATCAGAAGCCGTCAAAGTCTTCGACTCCTTAGCCTGGAACACAATGTTCTTGATGGCCTTTACCTTCGTGGGTGAGCCACTCAGACCACACTGGTTCACATCGCCATTTACGTCGGCCACGCTCCACTGGTTCAGTGTCAGCTCGGGACGCTCGTCGTACAGATAGTCGTAAGCAGTACCCTCAGCAGGACGCTCCATAGGGCAGGTAGCACGCTTGTACTTCATCACCAGCTTAGCGTTCTGGGGACGACAGGGAGCAGCACTTCCGTTCACGGTGATAACCACGGGCAGCGGAGCCTCTACGGTCTCCACACCACCATCGATAACACGCTTAATCGTAGCCTTACCATCCTTGACGCTGAGCACCTCCTCAGCGTATGTCACCTGGTTGAGGCCCAGCTTCTGAGCCACCTGAGGACCTACCTGAGCGGTATCACCATCGATAGCCTGACGACCACCGATAACGATATCTACATCGCCAATCTTCTTGATGGCTGTAGCCAATGCGTAAGATGTAGCGAGGGTATCAGCACCGGCGAAGAGACGGTCGGTCAGCAACCAACCTGTATCAGCGCCACGATAAAGTCCCTGACGGATAATTTCACCTGCACGTGGAGGACCCATCGTGAGGATTCCTACTGTTGAACCTGGATTCTGCTCCTTCAGACGAAGGGCCTGCTCCAAGGCGTTCAAATCTTCTGGATTGAAGATGGCAGGTAAGGCAGCACGATTCACCGTTCCTTCGGCAGTCATGGCGTCCTTACCCACATTTCTTGTGTCGGGTACCTGCTTAGCAAGTACTACAATTTTTAATGCCATATTATTATAATAATGTGTAAAAATGATATCCTTTTTCAAAAATCGGGTGCAAAGGTACACTTTTTTACGCACACAGCCAAATAAAATGCACAAAAACCGCGAATTTGTGCACAAAACCGCGAATTTGTGCAATAACGTCAGTCTGTAAGTCGACGTAAAAAAGAGATTATTGAAAATAAAGATTGTTAAAATGTTGCTTACCTATTCTATAGGTATGATTCTTTTTTGTAACTTTGCACCTTAAAAGTGAAAAGAAAACAGAAAAAAATAGAATAATAATTATTAAACATTACAAGGATGAAGAAAGTATTAATGCTTGCAGCCATTGCAGCAACGTTGGCATCATGCGGAGGTGGCGGCGGACGCCCGACCTTTGGCGACAATGAGTATCCCGTAACAACGGTGGGAGCTTCAAGTGCTGATATGCAAAGCACATATCCCGCCTCTATCAAGGGCGTTCAGGATGTGGAAATACGTCCGAAGACATCGGGCTTCCTGACACAGATTAACGTGAAGGAAGGCCAGACGGTCAGCACCGGACAGGTACTGTTTGTGATTGACAACGAGACCTTCCAGGCTCAAGTGCGTCAGGCCCAGGCTGCCGTAAATACTGCCCAGCAGGGAGTAAACACAGCCAAGCTGACCTACGAGAACTCGGTGCAGTTGCATGAGAACAAGGTCATTGGTGATTATGAGTTACAGACATCGCAGAATGCCTACGAGCAGGCCAAGGCCCAACTGGCTCAGGCTCAGGCCGCACTGGCTAATGCCAAGGAGGCGCTGAGCTTCTGTTACGTGAAGAGTCCTGCCGCCGGTGTGGTAGGTACGCTACCCTACAAGAGAGGCTCACTGGTAAGTGCTTCGAATGTGCTGACCAACGTTGCCAATATCTCATCGATGGAGGTGTACTTCTCAGTGACGGAGAAAGAGGCAATGGTGCTCTCGACAGCCGGACTGGCATCGCTGCCCGCTGTTAAGCTTCAGCTGGCCGATGGCAGCATCTATCCGCACGAAGGTAAAGTGACGAAGATGAGTGGTGTGATTGATGCCGCTACGGGTTCCGTACAGCTGATTGCCGCCTTTGCCAATCCCGAGAAGACTCTGAAGAGCGGTGCTACGGGAACGATCATCATCCCCCGTCAGAACAACAACGCCATTATCATTCCTATGAATTGCGTCAGCGAGGTGCAGGACAAGAAGTTCGTTTACCTGCTGGACAAGGATAACAAGGTGAAGTACACAGAAATCAAGGTCGACCCACAGAATGACGGTAACAACTACATCGTCACCGAGGGTCTGAAGACTGGCGACAAATATGTGACTAATGGTATCACCAAGCTGAACGACGGCATGGAGATTGTACCTATCACACCACAGCGCTATCAAGAGAAGATTCAGGAGCAGGCTAAGGCCATGAGTGCCGGAGACATCGTGGGTGCAATGAAGAAATAATGTGGAACATTCTTAATTCGTAATTCGTAATTAGAATATGACTTTTACAACATTTATCAAACGCCCAGTACTGTCGACGGTGATCTCAATCCTCATCGTCCTGTTGGGTTTCATCGGCCTGGTGTCGCTGCCTATTGAGCAGTACCCCAACATAGCACCTCCTACCGTTGCGGTATGGACGAGCTATCCCGGTGCCGATGCCGAGACGGTAAAGAACTCCGTCATTGTGCCGTTGGAAGAGAGCATAAACGGTGTGGAGGGTATGGACTATATCTCATCCACAGCCGGTGCCGGTTCGGCACAGCTCAGTGTGCTGTTCCGTCAGGGTATGAATGCCGATATGTGTGCCGTGAACGTGCAGAACCGCGTGTCGCAAGCGCTGGCCTTGCTGCCTGCCGAGGTGACGCGCATCGGTGTGACGGTGACGAAACGTCAGACCTCGCAGGTGCTGATGTTTACGCTGACCTCGGACGGTCGTTACGACGACGAGTTCCTGACGAACTATAATAACATTAATATCATTCCTGCCATCAAGCGTATTCAGGGTGTGGGTGACGTGCAAAGCCCAGGTTTGAAAACCTACTCGATGCGTATCTGGCTGAAGCCCGACGTAATGAAGCAGTACAACTTGATGCCCTCGGACATCTCAAGTGTACTCGCTGAGCAGAACATTGAGGCTGCTCCTGGTGCATTCGGCCAGGAGTCTGACGTAGCCTACGAGTACTCGATGCGCTACACAGGACGCCTGAAGACCCCCGAGGAGTTTGGCAACATCATCATTTCGAGCGACCGCAACGGTCAGACGCTGAAGCTGAAGGATGTGGCCCGCATAGAGCTGGGCGGACAGCAGTATAGTGTATCGATGCGTAACAACAACCTGCCGTCAGTGCTGGGTATGGTACAGCAGATTGCCGGATCGAACGCCAACGAGATTGCCAAGGCCGTAAAGGCTGAGTTGGAAGAGCAGGCGAAGCTGTTCCCACCGGGCATGGTTTATAAAATCAACTACGACGTAACAGAGTTCCTGTATGCATCTATCGAAGAGGTGGTGTTTACCCTCGTGTTCACACTGATTCTGGTGTTCATCGTGATTTACGTGTTCCTGCAAGACTGGCGCTCGACGTTGATTCCGCTCATCGCCGTGCCTGTATCACTGATTGGTACGTTCTTCTTCCTGAACATCTTCGGATTCTCCATCAACCTGTTGACGCTGTCAGCCTTGCTCTTGGCTATTGCCATTGTGGTGGATGACGCCATCGTGGTGGTCGAGGCCGTGCATGCGAAACTGGACCAGGGATACAAGTCACCATTGACGGCATCGATAGACGCCATGAACGAAATTTCGGGCGCCATCATCTCCATCACGCTGGTGATGGCCTCGGTGTTCGTCCCCGTGTCATTCATCGGTGGTACTTCAGGAACTTTCTATCGCGAGTTCGGTGTGACGATGGCTGTCTCGATCTTCATCTCGGCATTGAACGCCTTGACGTTGTCTCCGGCCCTATGTGCCATCTTCCTGAAGCCGCATGACGAGAACGGCCATGAGAAGAAGATGTCGATGATTGACCGTTTCCACGCCTCGTTCAATACGGCCTACGACAAGATCTTAGGAAAATATAAGGGCAATGTCGAAAAGCTGGTGCGCAAGCCCATCAGTGTGCTTACGACGGTGATCATCGGTATTGTGGTACTGGTGGCAACCTTCTCATTCACGAAGACAGGACTGGTGCCCGACGAGGATACAGGAACCATCTTCTGTACCATTTCGATGCCTCCTTCGACCTCTGTGGCCCGTACGCGTCAGATTATCGATGAGGTAGACTCGATTCTGGCTGCTGACCCCGCTATCCAGAACCGTGAACAGATTCAGGGTTATAACTTCATTGCCGGTTCGGGTTCCGACCAGGCTACGTTCATCATCAAGCTGAAGCCGTTCGAAGAGCGTCAGAAGGGATTCTTCTGGAAACTCAGCGGACTGTGGCAGGGTGACGGCATCTACCGTTTCTTCCTGAATCCGTTGGAGTCGACGGGTGTCATTGCCCAGATATTCATTAAGACGGCCCATATCAAGGACGCCCAAGTGCTAGCATTCGCTCCACCTATGATTCCCGGCTTCTCGGCCAACTCGGGTGTGTCGCTGGTGATGCAGGACCGTACGGGTGGTTCGCTCGACAAGTTCTATGGTGTCGTCAAGGATTATCTGGCTGAACTGAACAAGCGTCCGGAGTTCCAGACGGCGCAGACCTCTTACAACCCCAACTATCCGCAGTACATGATTCACATGGATGTGGCGAAGTGTAAGCAGGCTGGTGTATCGCCAGCAACGGTGCTGAGTACGCTACAAGGATATTATGGTGGACTGTATGCATCGAACTTCAACGCCTACGGTAAGCTGTACCGTGTGATGATTCAGGCTTCGCCCGAGACCCGTATGACGACAGAGTCGCTGAAGAGCATCTATGTCCGTACGTCGAACGGCATGTCCCCAGTAGAGGAGTTCTGCCGCTTGGAACGTGTCTACGGACCTGCTAACATCAACCGTTTCAACCTGTTTACGAGTATCAATGTAACTGCGACTGTTGCCAGCGGCTATTCGACGGGTGAGGCCATCAAGGCTGCTCAGGAAGTAGCGGCTGACATCCTACCTGCTGGTTATACTTACGACTATCAGGGTCTGACCCGTGAGGAGGCGAAGGCGTCGAATACAACAGCCGTCATCTTCCTGCTGTGCTTCATCTTTATCTACCTGATTCTGTCGGCACAATACGAGTCGTACATCCTGCCGTTGGCTGTGGTACTCTCCGTACCGTTTGGACTGGCAGGCTGTTTCCTGTTCACGATGATGTTCGGACACTCGAACGATATCTACATGCAGATTTCGCTCATCATGCTGATTGGTCTGTTGGCGAAGAACGCCATTCTGATTGTGCAGTTCGCCCTCGAGCGCCGTGAAACGGGTATGGCCATCACATGGTCAGCTATCCTCGGTGCTGCTGCCCGTCTGCGTCCTATCCTGATGACGTCGTTGGCAATGGTCATCGGTCTGTTGCCTATGATGTTCGCCAGTGGTGTGGGTAAGAACGGTAACCAGACGCTGGGTGCCGCTGCTGTAGGTGGTATGTTAATCGGTACGTTGCTGCAGGTACTTGTCGTGCCTGGACTGTTTGTCATCTTCCAGAGCCTTCAGGAGAAGTTCCGCCCGATGAAGTTCGAAGGCGATGAAGAAAATCCTGACGTGGCTTCGGAGATTGCACAGTATGCACACCATCCTGTTGATTATGAATTGGAGAAGTAAGAGACTATGAAGAAAATCATGATATTCTCAGCCGTGATGCTGCTCATGAGCAGTTGCGGTGTATATAATAAGTACGAGCGCCCTGATGTGGAAACAAAAGGACTGATTCGTGACGCAGTGAGCGATGTAGACACGCTGGCGGTGCAGGATACTGCATCGTTCGGCAATCTGCCTTGGCGCGCTGTGTTTACTGACCCCCAGTTGCAGGCGCTCATCGAACAAGGTCTGGAAAAGAATGCCAACCTGCAGAATGCAGCACTGACCGTAGAGATGTACGAGACTATGCTGAAGGCTGCCAAGCTGGCTTTCCTACCTGCCATCACACTGGGTAGTCAGCAGTCGATGGGAAACATCCAGACCATCTATACCGATCCGTCTATAACAACGAAGAGCTACACATTACCTGTGACAGCGTCGTGGACGCTGGATCTCTTCGGCAACATCTTGTCACAGAAGCGTTCGACACAGATGAAGCTCCTGGGTATGAAAGACTACCAGATGGCAGTACGCGCACAAGTAGTGAGTGGTATTGCCAACTGCTACTACACATTGCTGATGCTTGACGAACAGTTGCGTATCGTGACGGAGATGTCGGGAATGGCTAAGGAGACGTGGGAGATGATGAAGCTGCAATATCAACTGGGACGCATGCGCTCGACGAGTGTGCAGAGTGCTGAGGCTGCTTATCTATCAACACTGACACAGGCTAACGACATGCGCCGTCAGATTCGTTCGACGGAAAATGCCCTCTCGTTGCTCATCGGACAGGCCGGACAACAGATTCCCCGTTCGACACTGGCTCAGCAGACACTGCCCAGTGAGTTTTCGGCGGGTGTGGGTGTCGCCCTGCTGAAGAACCGTCCTGACGTTCACAATGCCGAGATGAGTCTGGCTTCGTGCTTCCATGATGTACAGACAGCCCGTTCGCAGTTCTATCCCACCATTACCATCGGTGCCACAGGGGCCTTTACCAACGGTAGCGGTTCAATGAATCCTGGCAAATGGATGACAAATCTCTTTGCAAGTCTTGTACAGCCCATCTTCGCCCGTGGTGCACTGATTGCCAACCTGAAGGTGTCGAAGCTGCAGTACGAGCAGGCCTTCAACACGTGGCAGAATGCTGTCTATTCGGCAGGTAACGAGGTATCGAATGCGCTCGTCAACTACAATATGTACGATGCAAACTCGAAACTCGAGGCTCAGCGTATAGAGGTACTGACGAAGAATGTGGAAGATACACGTGCACTCTATCAGAGTAAGGGCTCTACCTATCTGGAAGTGCTCACGGCACAGACCCAGCTGCTGTCATCGCAGATTAACAAGGTCACTGACGACTTCCAGAAAATGCAGTCTGTTGTCAGTCTCTATCAAGCTCTTGGCGGAGGTGGAAAATAAAGTAATTGTAAATTGTCAAATTGTAAATAGAGTATATGGCTAGCGAAATATCCCCTAAAGCCGAAATCAGTCCTAAGGCGAAAATCGGCGATAACTGTAAGATATTCCCCTTCGTCTATATCGAGGATGATGTGGTGATAGGTGATAATTGTATTATTTTCCCATTCGTCAGCATCTGTAATGGTACTCGCATGGGTAAAAATAACAAGGTACACCAAGGCACTGTCATCGCAGCCCTGCCACAGGACTTCGAGTTCCGTGGCGAGAAGTCGGAATGCATCATTGGCGATAACAATATCTTCCGTGAGAATGTCGTTGTCAACCGTGCAACACACCGAGGAGGTCAGACCGTCATCGGCAACGACAATGTGCTGATGGAGGGTGCCCACATCTCTCACGACACGAAGGTAGGCAACCGCTGTGTATTCGGCTATGGCACGAAGATAGCCGGTGACTGCGAGATTGAGGATGGCGTCATCTTCTCCAGCAGTGTCATCGAGAATGCCAAGACCCGTGTGGGACGTGGTTCGATGATTCAAGCCGGAACGACGTTCTCAAAAGATGTTCCTCCTTATATTATTTGTACGAGAAAGTCAGAATATGGTGGTGTCAACTTTCAGGTGGCAAAGCAGCATGGTGTCGACGAGAAGACGCTAAAGCATATTGCCAACGCCTACCGTCTGGTATTCCATGGAAAGACGGCACTCTTTGATGCCGTCAACCAGATTGAAGAGCAGGTACCTGAGGGACCTTTCATCAATCATGTCATAGAATTCCTACGTACTACCAAGACAGGTATTATTACCAAGTTGTAACACCGTATGACGATAGACGAGTCTTTAAGCCGGCAAATCCTTCTGATGGACGGTGCCATGGGCACCAAAATCCAGTCGATGGGTTTGTCGGCTGACACTTATCATCAGGGACCATTTGCTAACTGGCAGGTATCGCTGGCAGGTAACAACGATGTGCTGAACCTCACGGCTCCAGAAGTAATTGCCAGCATCCATCGGCAGTATATAGAGGCCGGTGCTGACATCATCTCTACCAACACCTTCTCGGCCAACCGCATCAGCCAGCATGAATATGGCTGTGAGGACGTGGCACGCGAAATGGCTTATGAGGGTGCCCGCATTGCCCGTGAAGTAGCCAACACCTATCACCCATCACCCAACACCCCAATATATGTTGCCGGTTCTATGGGGCCCACGTCGAAGTCGCTGTCATTGGCATCCGACATGAACGACCCCGCCTCGCGCTCCATCAGCTTCGACGAGATGGCTGCAGCATACGGTGAACAGGCTGAGGCATTAATAGAAGGTGGTGCAGACGTGCTGTTGCTTGAAACTTGTTTCGATGCCCTCAATGCCAAAGCTGCCCTCTATGCTATCCTGCAATTGAACGAGCGTCAGCATAGAGACATTCCCGTGATGGTATCGGCTACTATCAACGACCGCAGTGGACGTACACTGACGGGGCAGACGCTGGAGGCTTTCTTCATCAGCATCTCACACTATCCTCACCTACTCAGCTTCGGACTCAACTGTTCGTTTGGTGTCACCGATCTGCGCCCCTTCGTCGAACAGCTTTCAGCACGCATTCCCATCAATCTCTCGCTCTATCCCAATGCCGGACTGCCCAACGAAATGGGCGAATACGACGAATTGCCGGAGTTTACGGCCAGTCACCTGCAACAGATGGCGGAGGCCGGACTGCTCAACTTCGCTGGTGGCTGCTGTGGTACCGATGAACGTCATATCCGTGCCATCAGCAATGCACTTCAGGGACTCAAGCCCAGACAGTTACCCATGTCCGACAATCGCATGTGGCTGTCAGGTTTGGAACCACTGCTCATCGACCGCGAGACACAAAACTTCACCAATATCGGTGAACGGACCAACGTGGCGGGCTCACGGAAGTTTGCCCGACTCATTTCTGAGAAGAAATACGACGAGGCACTCGCTGTAGCACGTCATCAGATAGAGGGCGGTGCAGCCGTCATCGATATCAATATGGATGATGCCATGCTCGACAGCTGTCAGGAGATGCAGACTTTCTGCCGCTATATTAGCAACGATCCTGCCGTCAGCCGTTCTGTGCTGATGATTGACTCCAGCGACTGGGCCACTGTCTTAGCTGGCCTGAAGAATGCCCAAGGCAAGTGTATCGTTAACTCTATCAGCCTGAAAAATGGTGAGGACGACTTCCTCAACAAAGCCCGCGAACTACGTCGCTTAGGAGCTGCCGTGGTAGTGATGGCCTTCGATGAGGAGGGTCAGGCGACGACTTACGAACGGAAAATAGCCATTGCCCAACGCGCCTACAACCTGCTGACAGCTATTGACTTCCCACCACAGGACATCATCTTCGACGTTAACATTCTTTCCGTAGGCACAGGTCTGAAAGAACATCAGTCCTATGCCATCGACTTCATCCGTGCTGTCGAATGGATCAAGCAGCACCTGCCGTTGGCCAAGACCAGTGGTGGTGTCAGCAACCTGTCGTTCAGCTTCCGTGGTAATAATAAGGTACGCGAGGCCATGCACTCCGCATTCCTCTATCATGCCATCCGTGCCGGCCTCGACATGGCCATCGTTAATCCCGCCATGCTGCAAGTCTACGACGACATAGAACCTTCGCTACTCAAAGCCGTCGAAGATGTCATCCTGAATAGTGACGACGAAGCCACCGAGCGACTTATCACCCTGGCCGCCGAAGTGCTTGCCACCGCCCCCGACAAGTCCGCCACACAAAGTGTGCTCGCCGGTTCACCCGGCGAGAGAGCCGAGACAGTCGAGGAGCGCTTAGCCTACGCCCTAAGCAAGGGCATCAGCGACCATCTGGCCGAGGACATCCCTGAAGCCCTGAAGAAATACGGACGCCCCATTGATGTCATCGAACAGCCGCTCATGCAGGCTATGGAACATATCGGTCAGCTCTTTGGCGAAGGAAAAATGTTCCTGCCTCAGGTCGTTAAATCGGCCAAGGTCATGAAAGAGGCTGTAGCCTTGCTGCAACCTTATATCGATGCAGAAGACGGCGCTTCGGACAGCCAGCGTCCTTGTGTTGTCATGGCCACAGCCAATGGCGACGTCCATGACATCGGAAAGAACATCGTCAGTATTGTACTCAGCTGTAACGGTTTCGACGTCATAGACTTAGGAGTGATGGTCCCTGCAGAGACCATTCTCCAGGAGACACTTCAGCGGAAACCGTGTCTGGTGGGTATCAGCGGACTGATCACTCCCTCTCTGAAGGAGATGGAGAACCTATGTCAGTTGTTCCAGCGCGAAGGTCTGCAGGTGCCTGTCGTGGTGGGGGGTGCTACCACATCAGCTGTCCATACGGCTGTCAAGCTGGCTCCGCTCTATGATGGTTGTGTTATTTATGGCGGCGATGCCTCGCAGACATCGCTATTGGCTAAGCGACTGCAAATGGATGCTTCAGCAACCATTGCACAAATCAAAGCCGAACAACAACAGCTACGTAATGCCTATCAGGAGCATCATGCTGAACTCATTCCATATGACGAAGCCAATCGCCGAGCACCCTTATTGAATAACCATGGGTCAAACGGATTCAGCGGGTATTCTCAACAAAACTCACATCTCACACCACCCATCACAGATATTGCTTCCCTCATCGACTGGCGTATGTTCCTCATCTTCTGGGGTTTCAAGGGTGAGACATTGCAACAGCTATTGGTCAATCCAGAGGCAGAACGTACGCTACAGGAAGGCCAGCAGTATCTCCAGCGGGCTATCGATGAGAACCGTATAGAAGTACAAGCACTGTGCAGCTTTAAACCTGCCACCCGTCGGGGCAACGACATCGTACTCACTGACGGGACTCAGTTGCCAATGTTGCGCAGTCAGAGTGTTACAGGGCATTTTATGTGTCTGGCAGACTATTACGACGAGCACGAAACGTCGCCCATTGGGCTCTTCACCGTTGTTGCACGTCCTGTTGTCCAGCCTTCTGATGATGCTGAGCGACTCATGTGCCATGCTCTCTGTGCCCGTCTGGCAGAAGCTGCTGCCGAGTGGCTCAATGGTCAATCGACAATGGCCAATGGTCAATCGACAATGGCCAATGGCCAATCGTCAATGCTCCGCGTTGCCTTCGGCTACGCCACCTGTCCTGATCATTCGCTCAAGCGCATCGTCTTCGACCATCTTGATGCCGAGCGTCAACTGAACATCACGCTCACTGACCATTACTCCATCCAGCCCAGCACTTCAATCTGCGGACTCTTCATCTGTCATCCTGAAGCCCGCTACTTCTCCGTAGGGCGAATTGACCGTGTCCAATTCACTGACTATTGTCAACGACGGGGCATCAGCCTGGAAGAGGGTGAACGGCTGCTATCGAAATATTTGATTAATCAATAATTCGTAATCACGAAATACCGATATAACGTCATAACGACAAAAAGAATAAGAACATGAAAGTCATCGACATTCTGAACAACAGCAGGCAACCTTTTGCCAGTTTCGAACTCGTACCACCCTTGAAGGGTAGCGATGTCACGCGTCTTTACGACAGCATTGACCCACTGATGGAGTTTGCACCACCTTTCATCAATGTCACTTGTCATCGCGACGAGGTGGAATACGTGCCCAATGCCGACGGCACCTATACCAAGATGACGCTGGCCAAGCGACCAAGTACCATTGCTATCGTAGCAGCCATCATGCGCCGTTATCCAAGCCTGCAGATAGTACCACATGTCATCTGTGGCGGAGCCTCACGCTCCAAGGTCGAGAGCGAACTCCTCGACCTCCATTTCCTGGGTGTTCAGAATGTGGTGGCCCTGCGTGGCGATGCCATTCCGGGACAGCGTTTCTTTATCCCTGAGACTGACGGTTTCAGCCATAGTTCCGAACTCGTTGCCCTCATCAGCAACCTCAATCAGGGTCGTTACCTCGACCCGACGGTGAAGAACGGTCTGCCAACAGACTTCTGCATTGGTGTAGCCGCTTATCCTGAGAAGCACTACGAAGCTGCCAACCTCGATACTGACATCCAGTATCTGAAGCAGAAGGTTGAGGCAGGTGCCGACTATATCGTCACCCAGATGTTCTTCGACAACAACAGCTATTTCAGCTTTGTCGACCGTCTTCGTCAGGCAGGCATCACCGTTCCTGTCATTCCTGGTCTGAAGCCTATCTCCAGCCAGAGACAGATTGACCTGCTGCCCCGTTCCTTCCATATTGATATTCCACAGCCCCTGGTGAGTGAACTTCGCCAATCCAAGGGTGTTGACGCAGCCTATCAGATTGGCATCGAGTGGGCTATCCAACAGAGCCGGGAACTCCTTGCACATGGGGCTCCCGCCATCCACTACTATACGATGGCCAAGAGCGATAATGTCTGCAAAATCGTCAAGGCAGTCTTTTAAGCACCTCAGCTAAAGTAGGGATTTCCCTATACATTTTTGGGGAGACCCCCCATTTCAATTTGACAAAAATGGTGTATCTTTGCAGCGTGAAACAATTAAAAAGAGCTACGGTTATGAAGAAGTTGATGACAATTGTTCTGCTGGGCAGCATGCTCACCATGAGTAGCTGCGGGACCTATACAGGTCAGGGTGCACTTGTTGGTGCAGAGGTTGGTGGCGTCGTTGGCTCACTGTTCGGAGGCATCACGGGAGGTTGGCGCGGAAGCGATCTTGGCCAACTGGTTGGAATGGCCGGTGGTGCGGCTGTAGGTGCATCTATAGGTGCTGCTGCCGACCAAAAGCGCAACGAACGTCTGCAACAGGCCGACGAGGTCTATCAGCAGCGTAAGGCCCAGCAGCGCCAGCAGGTAAACGGGCGTTATCAGCAACCATCATACGATAGCGAGCAGCATATTGACAGTAAAGAGAGTGATGTGCAATATGACGACCGCATCGACTTCGATGCCCCTGGTCCGCGTGACTACAAACCAGCCACCAGCGACACCATCAGGGAGATTCATTTCAAGACAAGATATTAAGACGTAGCGTCAGAATCACAAGGTGCAGGTACCATGTGCCTCTTGCGTCATCTTCGGTTCGAAGAGATGCCTTCTTCGGGAGCAAGACACGCCATCTTCGACTCATTCCGATAGGGGTTTAGGGGGGTAAAGTGCCATCCCTTCGTCTCGAAAGTGCCAGCGGAACGACAGCAAAGCATTATCCGGACGACCCATAGAAGGCATCGGCACGAAGCCCTCGTCTTTTCACTTCGAGGCTTTGAGCCCAAACACCCTAACACCCTAACCCACCCCCTCTCAATCCCTCTGTACATCGGGCTTTGATGCGGGTTAACCCCTATGCCGACACCCTAACCCTGGCCTAACCCCACCCTAACCCAGCAGCAATCGTATTCTGAGTTGCAATCGTGTTCAGACAAAGCCATCGGATTGAGGGGTTAGGGTGGGGTTAAGGTGGGGATAGGGTGTCGGCATATAGCCTAACCCGCCTCAAACCCATTGTACATAGGCGTTTACAGCCTGTCGGGTTAAGGTGTTAGGGTATATTGCGAAAAGGCTACATCCCGCGTCGCCCGAAGGCACTTTCTGGGTCGCCAGAAGGCACTTCCTACCCCGCCTGCTCCGTGCGGACGACCCGCCTGCTCCGTGCAGACGAGCCAGGAAGTGCCTTCGGATAAACAACCAATTCGATGATTCGTTAAAACTATTGGGACTATCGTTTCACTTTACATAAACCTTTTGTCCGTTGACGATGTTCAATCCTCGCTGCAAGGAACTGAGGCGCTGACCTTGGAGGTTGAAGATGGTTCCTTCGCCTTTGGAGAGGACCGGGGTGAGGTTTACTTCTTCAATTCCTGTCGCCTGTGCCTCGAATTCGCCAGTGAAAACCTCCTGACTATTTTCCACTGTGACGGTGTAACGGCCTTTGGCGTAGTTAGAAATG
>JBGUQW010000014.1:0-2172 GCA_045131435.1 Prevotella sp. | reverse complement strand
CGGGCGATGCCCGGGCAGCGGCGGAGCAGCAACTCGTAGCGTTCGAGGGGCGTGGCGCGGTGGAGGTCGGTGTAGCGGGCACGGGTCTGACTGAGCAGGTGCTCGGCAACGAGGCAGCGCAGATCCATCGACTTCTTATCCTGACTGAACCGCTTCACCAGCTGTTCGCCGCTCACACGGATGATGCGGGTGGGCACCATCGCCTCGATCGTGGTCAGCGCGGGGCCACCGTCGAGACAGGCGGGATAGTCGCCCGCAAACTCGCCCTCGAACGAGAACCATGTGATGTGTTCCTTGTCGTCGCTGATGCTGTAAGTCACGTACTTGAAGCACCCCTCGGTGACGAAGCCGAACCACCGTGCGGGGTCGCCCTCGCGCTCCAACTGTTCGCCCTTGCGGTACTCCACCATCTTGCCCTCGCGCTCGCAAAACTCGCGCAGCGCCTTGATGTCAATGCTATTTTTTCCGAATTTCTGTTCCATCGTCTGAGAATTTGCTGGCAAAGGTAGTGAATTTGATTGAATATCCGTACAAACAGGTACGGTTTTAACGCTTTTCAAGGAAAAAAGAGAACGAAGGTACATGAATGTGGAAGAAAAATAGTAATTTTGCAGCGATAATGTGCAAACAGAGTGACTATGACATATAACATATATTGTGATGAGAGTTGTCATTTGGAGCATGACGGTATAAAACCAATGCTTCTGGGATGTGTTTGGTGTCCAGAATCAGAGAAGAATGAGATTTTCAAGCGATTACGTGACATCAAGGTGCGTAATGGTCTGAAGCCAACATGTGAACTGAAATGGAATGCTGTTTCAGAATCGAAACTGGCTTACTATCTGGATGTGCTGGACTATTTCTTCGACAACTCAAACCTGCATTTCCGCGTTTTGGTGGTTCCTGACAAAACCGTACTTCGTCATGGTGAATTCGGACAGACTCACGATATGTTCTACTATAAGATGTACTTCGACTTGCTGAAAACAATTCTAGTTCCTCAGAACGAATACAACATCTTCATTGACATCAAGGATACAAGAGGCGAGAAGAAAGTGGAGAAACTGCGTGACGTGCTCTGCAACAATGCATACGACTACGACAAACGTCTGGTAAAGAAGATTCAGCAAGTACGCTCACACGAGGTTGAACTAGTGGAACTGGCTGATTTCCTGACGGGTGCAATCGGCTATGTGCATCGTGGTCTGACAACGAGCAAGGCAAAACTGCAGCTTATTGAGAAGCTTCGTGAGAAATCAAGATATTCGTTGACTAAATCAACGCTTGTCAAGGAGGACAAGGTAAACATCTTTATTTGGAAAGGGAGGACGGCATAGATGGCAGTAGCAAAGGATCGTCTCCCGGAACTTATATATCTGGAGGACTATAAGGGAAACTATCAGCTCTTCATAGATGCTGTCTATGCGGTGTTTGAACGTGACTTCATCACACACAAGGCTACTTTTGGCAGTCATCAGCTGAAGATGAAGTACCATCCGGCGTTTCAGGAACGTGCCTACACTTTCTATCACATGACGCATGAAGGTGATATAGAGACCGACAGAACGCCGGACCTCAGACGATGCGAGCGTATGCCTTGGGCGAGACCTACGATTGAGAATGCCGAAGCATACGGTATCAGATTCTGGGAACAGGAACGAAACGGCAAGCATAGGATTTGTATATGGCTGGATACTGATGACGGCGACAACTATTTCGTAATCCTTGATGTGAGAAAAACCTTCGTGCTTTTGTGGACGGCCTTTTATGCGGGCTTTTCCCATCAGCTCAAGAAGAAGGTGAAAGAGTATCAGGCTTGGAGGGATTCTGTCGGTAAGGATAAGGTGATAACGCCCGACATGCTGGTAAAGGATATCATGGACAGGTTGCCATAACAGAACAGCAAAGGCCGCCTGAAAAATCAAACGGCCTCGTAACTCCTTCAACAACCTGGTTGATGAGCTGGTGCAAAGGTCGGTATAATTTTCGAAAAATGCAAATATTTGGGCGAAAAGTTATAGATGTTTAACCAAAATCGCATCTTTTCCCCCACAAATCTGACAAAAATGACGTAAACGAGTGTGATTATGCAAGATATGTCAAGAAAGAGCCATAAACGCGAACTGTTCCGCGTGGCATTCAAGATGTTCATCCTGAAATCGTTCGACGGGG
>JBGUQW010000013.1:0-1570 GCA_045131435.1 Prevotella sp. | reverse complement strand
GGATCAGTAATCACATCATAATGCAAGACAAGGTTGGTGAATATCCTACTATCCCAGTCACCGACGAAACTGCTGACCACAAACAGGGCATTGTCGCCCAGATGGAACTCGATTTCGTGGAAGGGCTGCATGCGCTTGTAGAGCGGTTCGTACATGTCCTTGAACTTGATTTCGCGAGTGGTCACATTGAACCATTCGATGTCATCCTCAGTGAAGAGCACATTCTGCACATCAGCAACTGAGCGCGTTTCAGACTGGCCTACGCCACAGGCATAGAGCATGGAGGATTCTACTGGATCGGTCGTGAATGGCTTCTCCGTTTCGTTGTCGTCACTGCTGCAAGCAGTCATCGTTGTGCTGGCAATGGCTATCGCCATCATCCAAGCGAGGGGTTTGTAATACTTCATATTCTACAGAGTTAAAATGAACGTCTCTTTACTTATATAGTCCGCCAGACTGAGAAAAGACTGCACGACTACCACGTAAATCTGATGCCGAAGGGCAAAGAAAGGTCGAACGGGTGCTCAGTGCGGTAACTCTCGATGTCGGTGGAGGTCGGAATGAAGTAGTTCAGACTCGGCTCTAAATAGACGTTCAGATGGGGCACAATCTGGTACTGTGCGCCGATGCCTACGCCGACGGACCATTGCCACGGGGCGCTGATGGTGGCGTCAATATCTGGCGAATTGCCGATGGGGGCGTATGACCCGCCGTAGATGTACTGCGTGGTGAGTCGTGCGCTGACGGGAATGTCGAGCTGGACGCCGCCCGTGGTGTAGAGGTTCCAGCGATTGCCGCCAACCACGCGGTAGCCGAGCTTCAGCGGTATGCCGAGGTAGTGCAGTCGCTGGGTGCGGTGGATAATCGTGTTCTCATTGCCGCTCTCGAAGGTGGACTTCATGCGGGTGTAGCTCAGTCCCGTGGCGAGTGACCAGTGGCTGTTGAGTTGTCGGCTCAGCGAGAGTTGCAAGGTCAGCGGACGCTCGTGGTGCTTGGTCTCGGTGAGCGGGTCTTGCGGATGGTTGGAGTTGATGATGGCCACGTGCCTCATGTTCGATGCACTCACGGAGTCCATCATCGGCGCATTCGCCATGACGTAGTCCATGTAGTCGCCCCAGTTGTAGAGCTTTGTGGAGCGTGTCATGCTGCCAGAGAGCGACGGTATGGTCATGTAGTTGTCGGTACGGCTCATGTCGCCCTGCGGGTTTCCTGTGTATGCCAGCGCAAGGTGCCAATCATTCCAGTTCTTTGACTTGTCGTGTCGCAGGTCGGTGATGTCGTAATGCGGTATCTCCACCTTGCGTATAGCCTTTGTCGTGTCGGTCGTAATGGTGTCAGGGATTATCTGCTCCTGGGCTATTATATTAAATAATGTGTCAGACGTGACAGAATCTACAGCCTGAGCGATGACCGATTGCAGGGTGTCAGTCGCAATGACAGTGGTACGATGCACTGGAAGATGAACAATCACGGGTTCTTGTGGCTGGTCAGTCGGAGATTCTTTCGGCGATTCTTTGGGTGTCTCTTTTTGCTTCGCCACAACTGGCTTTTCATCCTTGACCGCAGAATC
>JBGUQW010000012.1:0-1599 GCA_045131435.1 Prevotella sp. | reverse complement strand
TGAGGTGTACTGATTTAGGTTGACAGTTTTTATTGTTAAACTCATTATCAGTTGACAGTCACTTTTCTTTACATACTGATTACTACGTTCTTTTTATTCCTAATTCAGTTGACATTATTCCTGAATCGGTTGACAGTTTTTCTCTGTTATTCCTGATTCAGGTTTACGGCGGCAAAGATAGGACAATAAATCGAGAATAAGTCATATAAAGCGGGATTTAACTATGAAAAACACTCTGGGGGATGCTGTCGGCGGGGGGCGAAGCCCCCCCAAGAGACATCTGCTCCAGATCTGACATTGCCGGCATATGCAGCGGATTGACGCTGGTTCCTGTAACCACTTCGTAGGGTGTTCTCATGCCCAGTGCACTGTGCGGCCTTGCTGTGTTATACATGAGGATGGCATTGCCCAGAGCCTTCAGGCAGTCCTCGTATCCCAGGTCCTCATAGGCGTACGGCCATGAGTTCTTAACCGTGTTGTTCATCCTTTCGGCCAGTGCATTGTGCAGCGGGTCCCCGCACTGCGTCATGCTGATGCGTATGCCGTTCATCCTCAGCAGGCCGGTATATCGGAAGGACGCATATTGTATACCACGGTCGGAGTGGTGGATGAGCACCTTGGTGCTGATGCGCTGGCTCTCGTAGAAGGCCAGTCCCATTCGGAGAGCCTCCAGTGGTCCTTCCGTCTCCAGAGTCTGCTTCAGGCACCAGCCGATGATGTAGCGGCTGTAGCAGTCCGTCAGCAGCGACAGGTAAAGGAATCCGTCACGGTAGCGGACATAGGTGATATCGGCAACTGCCATCTGGCCGCAGGCCGTGGCAAGGAACTTGGGACTGGTGTTGAGCAGGTCCTCGTAGATTCGGAAGTGGTGGTGCGAGAATGTCGTCTTGACACGATACCGCTTCTGTCTGAGCATCAGCCCATTGGAACGCAACACGTCATAGAAGCGGTCGCGGCCGATATTAAACTTCTCGCCGAAGTACTCACGGCAGAGCACCAGCAACTCACGACAACCGGCCTTGGGCAGGCGGTCATCAGAGCGCACCCAGCGGCAGTACATTACGATGCTCGTCAACAGGACATGCCGTTCCGAGTCCTTCCCGCTATGCTTGTAATAGCCATTGCGGCTGATGCCAAGTAGTCCACAGAGAGCCGACTTGCTGTAGCCTCTCTGAGACAAGCTGTCAACTACTTGGCAGCGGATTTTTTTCTGATGGGAATGTTGTAACAACGCTCTGCAAGGCGAATCATCTCGTCATAGGCGTCACGGGCCATCTCCGTCTCGCGGAGCTCCACCTCCAACTCACGGATACGACGGATAAGAGCATCGCGCTCACTGTCGCGATAGTTCTTCTCAGGGCTTACGTTGTAGGGTAACTTCTTCATCGGAACGCCTCCTTTCTTATCTGAGATTGCAAAGGTAATCAATTTACGCGTAACCCAATTACGGTCAAGCCCATATTTTCTGCAAATGGCATTTTTTGACTGCTCGGTAGTCAGATATTCGCGAAGTATCGCTAAACTCTCTTCTTTGTTTTTCTTTACAAATCTATTCATAATTAGTGTACTTATATGTGTCAACTTATTCAGTACACTACA
>JBGUQW010000011.1:0-2942 GCA_045131435.1 Prevotella sp. | reverse complement strand
GTGGTGCTCGCCCTGCATCCGCGACGCCTGCGACATCATCCCCATCTACAACGAGTACCGCAATCGTGGTCTGAACGTGTTCAGCCTCGCCCACGAATTCAAGTCCACCGATGCCATGCGCAAAGCCGTCGAGCGTCACGCCTTCCCCTGGCCCTGTTTCGTTGACCTTGACGATGAGTTCGGCGTGTTCCATAAGCACGGCACTCAAAACAGCGCCCTGTTCCTCATCGACTGCGACGGCACCATCATTGCCGTGCCTAACAGCGTAGAAGAACTGAAAGCGAAGCTCGAAGAGATTTTCCACGATAACAAATAAATTTAAATTAACATGAACAAGAAAACCATCATCATCATCCTGTTTGCCCTCGTCGCAATGGCGGGGCAAGCGCAAGTGAAGACAGGCCTCGACCTCTGTCTGAGGGACGAGGCGACAGGCGAATGGCTTATAGGACTGTTCGACGACTATGCCATATACGACTGCGAATATTGGAACTATGCCGAAGTGGGCAAAGACCGCGTGGTGCTTACCAAGGACGGACTGCGCAAGGAGATACGGTTGAAGAAGAACGCTGTCACCATTGATGGAGTGAAACATAAGACGTCGCTGCTGACCACGAAGTTCCTGCCCAACTACCCCGTGGCAGACGAAACACCCTTTGACGCAACGATACTTGACAAGGAGCAGGAGGCAACCCTGCGTGTGGTACACCGAAGCGGTAAGGCGGGTATCCAAGTGGTAACGAACTTCGACCATATAGTAAAAGACGGAGTAGAAAGCTACGCCGCCAACAGCGACACTCTCGGGCGCTACGAGGTGAAAATCCCACTTATCGGCCAGACTGGTTCCATGATATTCACCCAAGCTACTCGCGACATATACCACCTAAACAACTGGGTATGGATTCCCTATGTCATCGCGCCAGGTGAGAAGTTGCTGTTCTTCGTCGATGACATCGATGGACGAATTTACGTAATGGGCAAATCGTCGCGCATGGTCAACGAGTTCCTGAATCATCCCCTGTATGGCTACGATATGGATTATAACGAGCGTAAGGCTATGGATTTCGCAAAGTTCATCAACGTCTATGAAAAAGTACTGCAAACTTTCACTCTGCGCCGTGATTCCATCCTCTCCGAACACCTGTTGCTCTCCAAACGTTATGGGGACTACACAGCAAACATGATGATGTCGTTCTTTGCACACGACTTGGGGCAGTTGCGTTTCAATCGCGGCAAAGTGAAACGCGAGGAAATGATATGCGAGGCAAAGCATCGCAATTTGTTCAACCTCGACATTCCTTTTATGGTGCTGGAACGTTACGATAGATTTATTGACGACATCTGTGCAGCGGCCATCGAGAAATATTGCGTGATTGGCAGCGGCGTGCCCTTCCTGCAAAACATCTTGAAGAAGGCCCGCGAAGGTCGGTTGAAACTATCCGAAGCGGAAAAAAGCCTTATTGAAAGCGAAATGCCCGCAGAGGCCGCCCTCGAAGTGCCATCATTGGAACTGCTCGATTCTGCTGGCGTTTGGATTGAGGGCTTTTACCTCACAGACACGCTACAAGCCATGTTTGAAAGTCGCCCAGAACTATTCAGCGAGATACCTCTTTATTACAAGCAAAAGAGAATACAGGCACTCGACTCACTTCTTAATCTGCCACCCATGCTTCGGGAGATTGTCATGGCTCGCCGGATACATAAAAGGCTCAAGCAGAATGTGGCCCCGCTTGATGAAAACGAAATGCTAATGCTCCGTGAGAACGTGAGCCATCCCTACCTACTCGGCACCGTACTGGAAACTAACGACAAACTGATTGCTGCACGCAAAGCCGCCGAAACCATCGTTACGCCCGACCCTCGTCCTTTGGCTGACCTCACCGACGGCGAAGACATCTTCCGAAAGATAGTGGAACCATATCGTGGCCGATTTATATACCTCGACGTGTGGGGAACGTGGTGCGCCCCATGTAAGGAGATGATGAAATACGTGCCGCAGATGAAAGAACAGCTCAAAGACCTTGACATCGTATATCTCTACTTGGCCAGCCGTAGCAACGAGGAGCCGTGGAAGACTGCCATTGCCCAATTCCACCTCACAGGTGAGAACTGCATACACTACAATCTGCCCGACAAGCAACAGAGCGCCCTCGAACGTTATATCGGTGTCGGTGGCTATCCGACATACAAGATTGTTGCTCCCAACGGAATTCTACTGCCAACAGAGGCTCCCCGTCCCGACCATCCCGAAGCCATCAGAAATATGATAGAAAAGTTGAAGAACAACAAATAACAATTCGTGACCCATTCACTTTATGTCAAACTTTCAAAAAAACAGTAAGGATTATGGAGAACCCGACATTACCAACCAACTGGCTGGCTGCGCTGAGCAACGCCAACCACGACGGCACGACACAGCAGATTGACGATGCCGTCGGAAACTTTGAGACTGAGAACCAGGTGTTCCTGCAGAAGGCTCAGGCCGTACATCAGGCCCGCGTGCAGGAGGCATGAGCGGAGCGACCCGAAGACAGGATGTTATGATTAGGATTTCCGGAATTTTTGAGTTCATCGACCCAAACCACCTCGGATTTCAAGGAATCCGAGGTCACTTTGCCACCAATCGCAGTCGGATTGCAGGAATCGGAATTAGTTTGCAACAAGGCGAGGTCGGGGTTTAGGAATCTCCATTTTCCCTGCCTCAGTCGTAGCCCATCATCCACGAATATGATGACAAAATGAGGAAGAAACACCGAAAATCGCCCCAAACCCTGAACATTTGTTCAGACTTTCATCCTCGGCATCCACTTTTCCGGTCTTGTTGGAGGCTTTTTCGTAGGACTTTCAGTAATTTTGCAGCAAAATGAACATAAAGTAAATTGATAGAAACAAAATTATGGTTAAGACTCGATACCAATTCTACACCGACAAGGTGGCGGCAC
>JBGUQW010000010.1:0-6724 GCA_045131435.1 Prevotella sp. | reverse complement strand
TGGGGCAACGACAGTGACGCGCTCCGTGTACCGACTGAGTATCGATGCCTTGTGCGTAGCCACCCGGCCACCGCCGACAATGAGGATACGTGCGTCGCTGATGCGTATGTTGATGGGCAGGAACTCCATTTTATTTCTTCTTGATCAATACTTTCCAGTAGTTGCCTACTTTCTCTGTAGAGAGCACCTTGTGACCCTCTTGCCTGACGCTTCCCGGGACGTTCTGAATAGGCTGTCCGTCATCCAGCAGAATTTCCAGCAGTTGTCCGCTCTGCAAGCCCGTCAGCGCTATCTTCGTCTTGACGAAATTCATTGGGCAAGCTACTCCCCTGAAGTCTCTCTTCACATCAGCCTGGCTATTGCTGCCCTCTGTCTGGGGCTGCTCGGTAGGCTGCGGGGCTGCTGCTGTAACTGTCTTAAACTGCAAAGAGTCATCCATGTTGGCATACAGTTCATTGACCTTGGCTGCCAGAGCCTCTACCTGATTCTTGTCTTGCGACAACGGTTCGCCGTGACGGGCTTTCTCTACAACAGCCTGGAAATCAGCCGTCACGATGCCTGCACCGATAAACAGCTCTTCAAAGTTGGCATACACGTCGTCGTCAGTCCTCGGATCGGCACCGCGAGTGACAAGCAGCATCCGCGAAGCCGAGAATACGATGTCACGCAACAGCTTCTCTTCATCAGCACAAGGCTGAGTCAACGCTGCCTGTTTCTCCTTGATGGTTGCCTGGTCAAGTTCTATGATGTCGAACAGACCTGCCGAACATTCTGCCTGACCGTGACTGGTCAGCGAGAACACCTCGTCGGCCCCCCAGTCAAAGAAATAGTTCTTGTCCTCGTCGAACGAAGGCACCTCCTTATATCGGGCGATGGCCTCCTTGATGACCTTCGTGCCCTCGGTGCGCACAAACTCGTCGTAGCTCTCATACTGGTCTTTCACCTGTAGGTAGTGCCCTAAGTAGTCAACAACGAACGACGGGATGTTCTTGGCTGCCAGATAGCCTAAAGCCTCTGCCAGTTCCGTCTTTCCGTTGACACGTGCCCAGACGGTATAGGCGGGATAGGGATGATCTTCCACTCGACCAATGCGCCCACTGAAACCCAAGTCAGACCAGGCATTCTGTGCGCAGGAATTGGTGCAGCCATTGATATTGATCTTCAGGTCGGGCAGCTGGTCAAGATCCAGCCCGCTCTTCACCAACTTGCGGCGAATACCCTTGACCAGTCCCTTTGGCAGACAGATGCCCAGACGGCAAGTGTCGGCACCTGTGCAAGAGGTCAGGTTGTTGAGGATGACAGGAAGGTCAAGCGTCAGGCCCAACCCACGGAAGAACTGATAGACATTAGGCAAATACGCCTCGGGGATGTTGCGGAGCTGCATGTTCTGGCGGGGCGTAAAGCGGATGACGTCGTTGCCGAATGGCTCCAGGAAATCGGCTATCTTTCCAAACACCTCAGGTGAGGCATTTCCGTGTAGGAAAGGGATGACAACAGAATAGCCCTCGCCGATGGTCTGACGCTTAGCGTACCGCTCTTTCCACTTGATGTAATCATCGCTGTTGTCTTTGACAGGCGCAAACGACGGTGTCTTATACTCGAATGGCAGCACGGCAGGCTCGAAGTCGAGCGACGCATCTTGGGCGAGTTTATTATATTCCTCGAAGTACAGTCGCTTGGTTTCCTCCTCGCCGTTCTTATAAAAGATGTAACGTATGCGCGCCTTATGCCTGTTTTTTCTGTTGCCATTCAGGTTAAAGAAGTTCTTGGCAGCCTTGGCGGCACGGAACAGATCCTTCTCTGGCAGGAAGTTGAACACCTGCCAGCCCTTGTGGGGATTGCTGGCCACCGAACCGCCTAAATACACCTTAAAACCGCGTTTGCCGTCCTGAATGACAGGAATCAGACCTAAATCAGCCACCAGCGAGAAGTTGGCATCTTCCTCATTCATGTCGAACGCTATCTTCAACTTGCGGGGCATCGACCAGGAATCCTTCTCTGCAATCAGTCGCGTCGTCAGCCCGATGGCGTATGGATAAGGGTCGAACGTCTGACGGTCGCTGATGCCGCCCCATTCGTTGACCAGCATATTGCGAACAGTATTTCCACCACCGCCCTGCGTGGCCAGACCTGCCTCCTTTAATAACAGAAGGGCTGGTGTGGCATCATCTATATTGACATTGTGAATTTGTACCTCCTGACGGGTTGTAATATGGATATGCGAGCAGTTCACCTTTGCACCGACTTCCGCCACACGCCGCAGCTGTCGAGGCGTAATGAGTCCGCCCGTACAGCGGATGCGCAGCATATAGTGACCGTCCTCTCGCTGTTCGTAGATACCCATTGGCACACGGTTCGACTTCAACTGAGCGCCACTTATTTCACCCTGTTTAAACTGCTCTATGAGCCGTTGATTGTACTGAATGTCTGCTGTCAGACTCTCTGGAATGATATACATAATTACCTGTTTGATTTTCTGGCTGCAAAGGTCGCAATTCCTGCCGACACCCACAATCCCATAAGGAGAGTATTCTGCATGGCAAACCTTTGTTATGTCTATACCCATTTATAGCTATATACGAAAAGAGGGCGTATCATTGTGATACACCCTCCAAATGGCTATTTATATATTTTGATGGTTGATGGCTGTTAGAGAGGATACTCGTCGAAGGCGTAGAGCACGGTGGAGAGGTAGCGCTCGCCAGTGTCGGGCAGCAGCACCACAATCTTCTTGCCCTTGTTCTCAGGACGCTTGGCGACCTCGATGGCGGCATAGAGGGCGGCACCTGAAGAGATGCCTACCAGCAGACCTTCTGACTGGGCCACCTCACGGCCAGTGCGGATGGCGGAATCGTTCTCAACATCGAACACCTCGTCGATGACGTCGGCATCGTAGGTCTTGGGCACGAAGCCGGCACCGATGCCCTGAATCTTGTGAGGACCGCTCTGGCCACCGTTCAAGACGGGTGAGGACTTTGGCTCCACGGCGATAATCTTCACGTTGGGGTTCTGCTCCTTCAGGTACTTGCCTGCACCGCTGATGGTGCCGCCGGTGCCTACACCTGCGACGAAGATGTCAACCTTGCCGTCGTTGTCGTTCCAGATCTCAGGACCCGTGGTGGCATAGTGCTTGGCGGGGTTGGCAGCGTTCTCGAACTGCTGCAGGATGACGGCTCCGGGAATGCTGTTGCGCAGTTCCTCGGCAGCGCGGATGGCACCTGGCATGCCGTCCTTGCCAGAGGTGAGGCGCACCTCGGCACCGTAGGCCTTCACGAGGTTACGACGTTCCACGCTCATGGTCTCGGGCATGGTAAGGATAAGACGGTAGCCCTTGACGGCTGATACCAGTGCCAGTCCCACGCCTGTATTTCCGCTGGTAGGCTCGATGATGGTGGCACCGGGCTTCAGGATGCCCTTCTGCTCAGCATCCTCAATCATCGCCAGTGCGATACGATCCTTCACGCTGCCGCCGGGGTTGAAAAACTCTACTTTGGCTATCACTGGGGTCTCAAGACCCTTTTCCTGTGAGTATTTGTTGAGCTCAAGAAGTGGGGTTTTGCCGATGAGCTCTGTCAGCTGTTTTGCAATCTTTGCCATAATACTTATGTTTTATTGATAATTTGTCTGAGAAAGCGATGCGCCGCGCACAGGAACTTTAACCGACAAATGTCCTGGTGGACGCATCGCGGGTAAACCGGTTTAGAGGTGTATCTCTTTATCCACCACCTCGCCGTTCAAGATCTTGAATGAGTTGAGTTTCGGTTCTCCGTCAAGTAGCGAGAGGATGGCATAGCGGATGGTAGGATCATTGGCCAGACGCAGGTCTTCTTGCGAAGGGCGTGAAGGCGAGGCTGGATGCGAGTGCCAGTTGGCGAGAATTTTTAAGTTCTTGCTGCGCGCATATTTCAGAGCGGAAAACTGGTCTTTCGGTGCGAAGGAAAAGTGCTCGGATGAGTGGTCGATATTCTCCATCCAGTAGTTCTCGGTCACGTTGTCGTCCGTCCCCAAGAGATAGCCGCACGACTCATTGGGTGCATCCTTCCGAGCCTGGGCTATCAGTTCATCTATGATGTTCTGTGGAATTGTCATAATTTCAATGTTGTTTGAGATCGCACGCGGCCTGTTCGTAATCAATGAGATGGTCGATAGTGGGATGGTCGCCGCAGATAGCACATGACGGACGCTGCTTCACGTTGATGGTACGGAACTGCATGGTCTTGGCGTCGAAGGTCAGCAGGCGGTTGGTCAGCAACTCGCCAATACCCGTAAAGTATTTCAGCGTCTCGGCGGCCTGAATAGTACCCAGCATACCTGCGATGGCACCCAGTACGCCTGCCTGCGAACAGGTAGGTACGGCTCCAACGGGAGGCGGTTCTTTAAAGAAACAACGATAGCAGGCCGTGCCTGGCAGATGCGTAAACGTCTGGCCGTTGAAGCGCAGGATGCCACCATGCGAAAATGGTTTGCCTGCCATCACACACGCATCGTTGATGAGAAACTTCACGGGGAAGTTGTCGGTACCGTCCACAATGAAGTCGTACTCCTTAATGATATCCAGCGCGTTCGACGAGTCGAGGAACTCGTAGTAGGTATCCACCTGCACATCGGGGTTGATGGCCTTGATCTTCTCCTCGGCGCTTTTTACCTTGGGCACACCCACGTCCTTCGTGAAGTGGATGACCTGACGCTGCAGGTTGCTCAGATCCACCACATCCGCATCCACGATGCCGATGCGACCGATACCTGCTGCTGCCAGATAGAGACTCACAGGAGCCCCCAAACCACCAGCCCCCACCACGAGCACGCGTGCGTTCATTATTTTTTCTTGTCCCTCGACGCCCACATCCTGCAATAGGATATGCCGCGAGTATCGCTGTATCTGTTCTTCTGTAAAGTCAATCATCGTGCGCCTCCTCCCATGAAGTATAAGAAATCGACCTTGTCGCCCTCTTTCAGCTGGATCTTTTCCCAGTCCTCGCGCTCAGCAAACTCCTCGTTCACCTGCACGCTAACCATATCCGGCTGCTGTACGTCACTCTGCTTAATCAGTTCACTTACGTTGAGCGGCAGATTCACTTCCTGCGCGTCTCCATTTACATAAATCTTTGCCATAATTCTGTCGGTTTAAAATCACGGTGCAAAGTTACGCTGTTTTCACGAATGCTGCAATCCCAAATGATAGGTAATTCATATACCTATTATTAGGTATGCAAAATGCCATAATATAGTTATTGTGGGAATGGGAAAAACCCGCTAACTTTGCACCCAAAGTTTTAAACCGACAAAAAATATAAATTCTTATGGGACAGATTGCAAAGAGTCTGATAGACTTAATCGGCAACACGCCGCTGGTGGAGCTTTCGGGAACGGAGGCTGAACTGAAACTGAATGCTCGCGTAATAGCGAAGCTGGAGTACTTGAACCCGCTACGCTCTGTGAAGGACCGCACAGCACTGGCTATGATAGAACGGGCTGAGCGCAAAGGACTGATAGATGCGAAGACGACAATTATTGAGCCGACAAGCGGAAACACGGGTATCGGACTGGCCTATATCGCCGCCATCCGAGGCTATCGGCTGATTCTGACGATGCCCGATGCTATGTCGGTAGAGCGGCGTATGCTGCTGAAGTCGCTGGGTGCCACCTTAGTATTAACGCCCGCACACGAGGGCATGGCCGGATCTATCCGCAAGGCAAAGGAACTGGCAGAGGAGATTGGCAACGCCTATATTCCGCAACAGTTTGAGAACCCTGCCAACCCAGAGGTTCACCGCCGGACAACCGCCGAGGAAATCATCCGTGACACAGACGGGAAGGTGGACTTCTTCGTAGCCGGCATCGGTACGGGTGGTACGATTACAGGCGTGGGTCAGACGTTAAAGCAGCATAACCCCAAAGTGAAGATTGTGGGTGTAGAGCCTTACACATCGTCAGTACTCTCGGGCGAGCGTCCGGGACCACATAAGATTCAGGGTATCGGTGCAGGATTCCAGCCGAAAGTGCTCGATACGAATGTATATGACGAACTGCTGCGCATCAAGGACGACGAGGCCTTTGCCATAGGACGGCTGCTGGCCCTGCGCGACGGCATCCTGACGGGTGTATCCAGCGGTGCTGCCGCCGCCGCTGCCATCAAACTGGCACGTCGCCCTGAGAATGAGGGAAAGAACATCGTTGTGCTGTTGCCCGATACGGGTGAACGATACCTGAGTACACAACTGTTTAACCACGAAGGATGACGACTATGGCAGAGCAGAAGAAACTGAGCATCATTGCCTTCAGTGGCGATTTCGACAAGCTGACAGCAGTATTTACATTAGGTACGGGCGCGGCAGCAGTAGGCTACGAGGTAAACATCTTCTTCACGTTCTGGGGCCTCGACGCCATCAAGCAAAAGCAAGGTAGAAGCTTTACAGGCGGCAACTGGCTCACCAAGATCTTCGGATTCATGATGGGCGGTCTGAAGGTGACGCCTACAAGTCGCTTTAACTTCCTCGGTGCAGGTTCGAAGATCTTCCGTTACCTGATGAAGAAGAACAACGTGGCCACACTCGAGGAACTGGTGGAGGCCGCCAAGGTATTAGGTATTAATATGTACGCCTGCGAGATGGCCATGCACGTATTGGGCTTGAAGAAAGAGGACTTCATTCCTGAGGTAAAGGATGTGCTTGGCGTGGCATCGTTCCTGAAACTATCCGATGGTGGACAAACGCTGTTCATCTAA
>JBGUQW010000009.1:0-6436 GCA_045131435.1 Prevotella sp. | reverse complement strand
GTCGTTGAGCACGATGCCCTCGAGGTTGAGTTCCTTGATTTTCCACTTCAGCGGCTCCTCGCCCCACACGTAGTATTTGTAGTCACCATTGAGCACGCCCATCAGCGCCACCTTAGGCGTCTGGAACTCCATGCGGCTGTTGCGCATCGTGTCGCCGTCCATGAAGTAGAAGGCGGAGTAGTCGCCGGGCTTGAAGACGGCACCATCGCGCTCCAACTGATTGAGCGACACCATGCCGACGGAATCGGAGCGCATGGCCACGCGGATGCGATTGTAGTTGACGATATTCTCCGAGAGGACGTAAGGCTCGCGACGGTAGCGGCGGGCATTGGCCAGGATGAGGTCGGCATCGCCGCGCTCGAAGGTCTTCAGGGCGATGCTCCAGTCTTTCATCACGAAGCGGCAAGGCAGGTTCAGTTCCTTCATCACAGCCTGTATCACATCGATATTGCTGCCCGAGGGCTGTCCCTTGTCGTTCAGGAACTCGTAGGGCGCCTTGTCCCAGTCGCAGACAATGACGACGGGCCGCTGCTTGGTATATGTGTCGGAGAGCTGCTGTGCCATTGACTTGATGGCAGTGGCGCTGAGCAGCAACATGATAATATATGTATATAGGCGTTTCATGGGCTAAGCGGTTTTCTTGCGTTTAATGACTGAGGCGTGACACGGAATCATGATGTAGATGGTGGTGCCCGACCCCTCTTCCGAACTGATCTCGAAAGTGCCTCCCATCTGGCTGACCAGTTCCTTGGTGATGGCCAGACCCAGACCCTTGGTGTTGTGGGCGCCGCCCAGTTCCTCCTCCTGGATGCGGGTAAGCTCGGCCTCGGGGATGCCCTCGCCCGTGTCGTCGACCGAGATAATCAGTCGTCGGCCGATGTAATCGTAGCGGGCTCTGACGGTACCCCGCTTCGTATGCTGTGCGGCATTGCACGTTACCTGTTCGATGATGTGGCCAAGGTTCTCGGCATCGATGTCAACGGTCAGTTGCTCGTAAGGATTCTCCACGATGTAGTTGGTGTCGGCATTCATGAATTTCATCCAGCCCATAGTGCACTGCGACTCAAACAACTCAGCGAAGTTCTGCGGCTGCCGGTTGATTTCGACCATCTGTGCCTCTAATCGCGACAGGAAAAGGATATTGTCCACGATGTGCAACAAGTAGTCGGCATTCTGCTGGATGACCCTGCACAGTTCCGGCTCGTTGGCCGAAGAACTGTCGTCATTGATCTGTGCCACGTGTTCAACTACGGCACTCATCGGATTGCGAATCTCCTGCACCATGTTCTTCACGAAACTGTTCTTGGTATTCTCTACCTCCTGCACCTTTGCAGTTTGCAGATTCATTTGACGCTCAATCCAGTCCATCTCGCTGATGTCGCGCAGCATACCGCAGTACTCCTTCACCTTGCCGTCGTTGTTGTGGCAGGGCTCTAAGCGGAAATACAGAATCAAGGGCCTTCCGCCCGTCGAGCGGAGGGTGGTCCTGATATGATACTCTATCACCTTGTCTTCATAGTCGTCCATATCGCTCAACAGGCGCATGGCCTGTCGCTGTGACTGCTCGTCGACCAGCGTCATACAGCGCGTCTGCGTCAACGCATGCTGGATGGTGTCGGTACCCCGGTAAATAGTCAGTGTGTGGGAGTCGGGCGAGTAGGTGACTTTACGGATGTCGGTATCGCCGATGGCGGCGTTGAGAATCTCGATATATTGTCGTTGCTCGTCGCGCAACGCGTCAATCTTCTTCTGGCTTTCCTGCTCCAGGTCTTTGCTGTTGACCGACGTAGTGATGTCGCGGCAGAAGGCGAAGACGCCCAGCATCTCGCCGGCATCGTCGTGGATGGTCATCAGGCGGAACTCGGTTATCTTGTCGTGGCCGACGGTCTGGGTGGCCTGGTATCCGTCCACGTCTTCCAGATCCTGTATGTCGATGTTGAACATCGAATGGATGTCAACTTCCTTTTCAATGATTTCCTCGGCATTGCATCCGAAGATGTCGCAGGCCTTGGGGTTGATGTTGACGAGACGGCCGTCCTTGTTGAAGAGGATGATGCCCAAAATCGGGGTGTAGAAGATGGACCAGTAGCGCAGCGTGCGCTCTGCGTCGAGCCGCTTCTGCTGTTGTTCCTCCGTCACGTCCTTCTTGGTGCCGATGATGACGGCGGGGTTGCCCTTCTTGTCGCGGCTCAATACAGACAGCACGATGTGGTAGTCGCGGTCGTTGGTGTCGCCGCCTTCCGTGTCCTTGGCACGCAGGTTCAACTCTATCTCTCTCTCTTCCTCATCGATCTTCCTGGTCTCAGCGAGTTTGTCCAAAGCCGACTTCAGACTGACGAAATCCTCGCGACTGTATCGCTGCGAGAATTCCTCCATCGAGTACGTGTAGGCCACCTGTCCGTTATCGTTGTGCCAGGAGAACCGGTTCGTCTTGATGTCATAGGTCCAGATGTGTACCTGACTGGTCTGCAGAATCAGCGCCAGACGATTGTTGCGCTTCACGTTCTCGAGTTTTATCTTCCGGTTTTGGATATGGTAACTGATACCATAGACGGCCATGAAGACGAGTAGCAGCAAGCCGCCGCCCAGCAGATACCATAGTCCTTCCGACTCTTCCATATCCTGCCGCTCGGGATAGAACCACTTATCCTGCAAGGGTTGTATCTTGTCGTTGGTATAGAGTCTGGTATAGGCCTCGTCGAGTTTGTCGAGCAGTTGCTGGTTGTTCGACATGAACTTGTACTGTCCGTGCTGCATGTTGACGGGAGTCAGTTCCAGGTTGTCGATGTGATAGCGCTGCATGAGCCATTTCAGCGAGAGCGTGTTCCACAGGATCTGACCCTCCTCCTTGGCGCTGACCTCCTGAATGGCTTCGCTCATGTCCCCGACGGGAATGGCATTCTCGCCCCACCCGTATTCGAGCATTAAGTGATAGGCTAGCGAGCTGTCGCAGACTATCACCTGGTGGTTGCTCAGGTCGCGGAAGCGCTTGATGACCACCTCTTTATTCTTCGGCGTCACCACGCTTTGGGTGAAGAGGGTGACGGCATTCTTCGAGAATTTTCCAAACTCGTCGTGGAATCCTACGGCCAGTCCCAGCATCAGGTCCGATTTTCCTTCCTTCAGGTCGCGGAAGGCTTCCGACGACGGTTTCAGCCTGATCACATAGGGAATGTCCAGCTCCTTCATGATGAGCCGAATCAAGTCGACGTTGAAGCCGTCGGGGTCGCCGTTGTCGTTCAGAAACGAGTAGGGCCACAGGTCCCATACATCTTCATAAATCAGCGGATTGTTCACTGAGAAGACCCGTGTGGTGTCCGATTGGGCAAATGCTACTGCCAATGAGAGATGTACAGAGAGCAGTAGCATCATTACTCTCTTGTACCATGATATTTTATGGCATGTGGTTTTATGCATATCGTACATCTGTTTGAAAAACACCTAAATCACTGCAAACGGTGCAAGCCTGCCGAGGCGCCGCCCGTTCTCACACGCTTTCGCATGTCAACGACGGTGCAAGCCGAGAGCAAAAGAACTTGTTCATTTTGCCGAGGCGCCGCCCGTTCTCGCACGCTTTCGCGTGCAAAGATACAAAAAATCCAGCAAACTCCGTCTATTAATGACATTAAAAATGTGGTAAAATTTGGTTTCGCCCCATTTTTGACTCAAAACACTTGTTGTAAAGGTACGACGAATACTCGACGAAGTGGTAGATAAAGAAGTACATCTATAAGAGGTAGGAAGTCAGGTAAATAAACTAGGTTTATTCGCGATGCGTCCGCCAGAACTGTTGTTGGTTTAAGGTTCCTATGTGCGACGCATCGCTTTTTCATTTAAAGATGCGGCAGTTTGATGATTATTTACTGAAGTTCCCCCCCCTTTGATGTGGTAATTAAAAATGAAGGATTGAGTATAAAATAGTTGTCAAAATATAACAGAAATCGAGAATAATTTCGTAAATTTGTAGTCGCTAAAAAACAAATGCGAAAGGATTCAAGACTTCTGTTATGACTGCAAAATTAGACAAAATTCACGAGATGTACAAGCTTTTGAACGAAAAAGAGCGAGTGAACCACGATATTATGTCCACATTCGGACGTTTCTGATGTCAGGGGACGGGTGAGTGACATCAGGGTGCTATAGTGGAGGGTAAATGATGACAAAGTTGCCCAAAGATTTGGGTGTGTCGTCCTTTTTTTGTATTTTTGCAGGGGAACAAAAGGCGACATGATTAAAAAATGTTGATAGCGACCATGAGTAAGGACGACAGACAATATCTACAATCGCTCATCAATGAGGGCGAGCACCAGCAACAGGACTTCAAGTATCGCGTGTCTGACGCCTTGAAGCTGGCCAAGTCCGTATCGGCCTTTGCCAATACTAACGGTGGCAGGTTGCTGATAGGTGTTCGCGACGACGGCAATATGTCTGGTGTCCGTGACGAAGAGGAGATCTACATGATGCACCAGGCTGCCTATCGCTATTGTCGTCCAGAAGCCAGCATCAAGTTTGACACGTATCATGTCGACGGACGTACTATTGTCATAGCCACGGTTCCACCCTCTGACCATCGTCCTATTTGCGTGGTGAGTGAGGAGAACAGGCCCCAAGCCTATATCCGTATAGCAGACGAGAATATCGTTGCCTCACCAGTACACATCGCCCTCTGGCGCGAGTCGCAGAATGCCCAGGGCACGATGCTGACCTATACGGATGCTGTGAGGAAGATTCTGGATTTGCTCGAAGACCAAGGGCTACCACTCAATCTCATTGTCCGCCGTTCACGCATTCCGCGTCCGAAGGTCATCACCCTTCTGGCCCGACTCATCCGCTTCCGCGTGGTCTATTGGGAATACTGCAACCAGCAGTTCGTATTCAGATGCCACGGGGACGGGTGAGTGCCTCTTTCCTCTGTGACAGCAAAATCCCCGCAAAATGTGTATCTGCGGGGATTTTTTTGCGTTGGTGTATCGCCACTTTAGAACAATTGTTTGACGGTACGGGCATCGTCGCCCTCGAAGACGAGTACGTCGGTCACGGGTTCATAACTCATGCGTGTGAACTGATGCAGTTGCACGGCCAGGAATGCTCCGTCGCGTGAGGCACACACCTCGGCCATGTAGTTGCCGTTGACCGTAGCCTTCGGACGGAAATCGCCGATGGCTGCTGCCAGTTTGTCATTCGGCGTGTCTAAAAGATGTTTCAGACGTTCGCCGTCGGCTGGTGAATACTCGAATGTGTTGGCGTCGATGACGCTGTTTGTCGGACTGAAAGTTGCGGTTGTGCGCAGTCCGAACATGGATTTGCTGATGCTAATACGGGCATCGGCGCAGATGCTGTTCCACATCTGCAAGTTCTTGATATTTGCCATTTTGTGTTTCTTTATTAATGATACGACTAATGGGACAGAAACAATTATCTCTGTCCAAAAGAATTCTTGGAATCGTATCGCTAACAAAGAAGGCGTCTCAGCGCGATGACATAGCGAAGCCGCGGAGACGCAGCAGTCATGCGGTGCCAGCAGAACTGGCGGCACGACCGCAGGAAGGGGAAAATTAGAGGGTTAAACGATTCGCCCTTTGTCCATCTTCCACCATGATTAGTGGGCTTGCCGCCGTGAGTGGGCAGCAGACGGGTGGGACGTGAAGAGGCTACGCGATGGGATGTCGTGGGTCGCAGCAGCGAAACAGGAACTGTCTCAGGCTCCTCGGCCACGTGGCGTATCCAACCATCGTGGCGCTTGAACTGCTTTTCGTCCTGTTGACTACTTGCGACAGCACCCTGAACCTTGACTGTAAAATCAAGGAAGGAACCGCACAATAATGCAGCAACAAGTATAAGCCGAACCAAATACCTTTTCACGCAGGCACTTTTTTTTACGACCGCAAAGGTACGAATAAATGAGGGAAATACAAAATAAATTTGAGGTTTTCCGATTTTTATTCTTGACCGAAAACCGTTTAATGTTAAAAGTGATCTCATAATTCGCATATTTACCCGAAAAAGTTTGTTTGGTTGGAAAATAATGCGTAATTTTGCATCCATAAACATCAAGAAAGTGAAGATAAGTAATAGAAACGATAAATAAATATCAGTTTGTTGAATTAAAAATATTTAAATTATGGCAGACTTATATGAATATTCTACGCCTGAATTGGTAAGATTGCTTGGTTCACGGTTCAAGGATTACAGGATGCGATGCAACCTTACCCAGAAGGAGGTGGCAGAGCAGTCTGGCATCGGTTTGACCACCATCCACAAGTTTGAGAATGGTACGGCAGGCAATCTGTCGCTGTCCACCTTCATCTTGCTTCTCAGGGTAGTCGGTCAGGTGAATGCACTGGATGAGGTGCTGCCAGAGTTGCCTGAGTCACCTTACCTTGTTCGCAGGGAAGAGAAGAAGGCTCAGAGAATACGTCACACGAATAAGAAGTAG
>JBGUQW010000008.1:0-35531 GCA_045131435.1 Prevotella sp. | reverse complement strand
TATAATAATTTGATTTTTCTCACTAACCCAGTCAACGGAGCTCAACTGTTAATGCAGTTAACATTATGGACTTTTTCAGTGAACTCCTTACCAAGGGGCTCTAAATGTTCACATAGAACAGAATGTTAAAAATACTTCTCATGTTTCTTACTCCGTTTTTAATTCTGGCTGCAAAACTACTATTTCTTTAGGCATCCATCGCTATGCAAAATGTAGCAGTTTGAGGAATAAGAAACTGGCGGTGAAAGGGCGGTTATAGGTGCGCCATTCTGCCCAGATTTGCTTAGTCGATTAACCTGCACCAGAACCCAGTTTTGGGGTTACGAATTAGAAACCTAACTGCTTCACCAATCCTCCCCAATTTGCTTTTTGACCCAAATTGAACTTCCTCGTTTTTCCCCATCTTGCCTTTATTACAGGCCGAGTTGCGTTAATCTTCTGTAATCCGTCTTTCGTTACAGACTTTTTTCGTATCTTTGCAAAGAAATTATGACAGAACTGAATAAATATCATTTGAAAGTAGGATGGTCGAAGGCCCTACAGCGGATGTGGAGCCAGGGAAAACCGCTTGATGGCGCGATGGTGCGGAAGAGTGGTGGCCATAAGTTCGTCAGGAAAGGTATGCGCACTTTGAAGTTGGCTGATCTTCCTGACGGTAAGGTGAAATTGCTGTGCCTGATGACCAGGAAAAGGGCCGACGAGCTGAGAAAGGATGGGATTCGGGTGGATCTCATTGCTCCTGTCGAAAGGGTGAGTGGCTTGTCGCGTGGCAAAGCCCAAAGGGGTAAGGCACGCAGTGAATTCACGCTGCATGATTTCCGCCAGATGTCAGAAGCACTTCTAGAGTCCGGTGGCAAGATCCAGACGGTTGACAATACCAGTCAGCGGGCAGAAATGGAGCAGATGTACTGGGGTGTTGTTGAGATAGCGCGGAATATGGAACGGCTTTTAAAGTCTCTACCTGATGAAGACAAGGGAGGCCCAGCGAGACTCTTCCGTGATTTCGTGGACGAGGGAAAGTTGGCTAAGGCTTTTCTTGAGATCTGCCTGAACTTTTACGGCATTGACAACAAGGCAGAGCTGAAGGGCAACGACAAAGACCGTATGACGTTGATAGCCTACCTATTTATATTAGTAGAATATGAGGGATTGGGCAGCAGTATCTTCAGTGAGAAGGGCGTCACGCCGTTCTACAGGTTTGTGAAAGATCATGTCATGTCAAATGTGAATGCCACTTCACGTACGCTTCACAACCGCTTGAGAGGAAATATGGCGACTTTCAGGAAGCGACTGAAGGATGAACCGCACGACAGCAAGTTCCAGAGCACCTATTGGCAGAGCAGTTTATATCTGCAGAACTTTCTCAAGGTGCGTGAAATTTTCCACGCGACCGGTTATTACAAAGAGCTGGTACCCCTATTGAAAAAGGCCTTCTGAAATAAGTTTTTTCCACGGCAATCTACTTTTTCATTTCCCCTTTCGGAGTGAGGGAAATGTCCTACCTTTGCAGTGTCCAATCAGATGAAATACTCGGTTGGATGCTGCAAAAAGCTTTGTGCTGGGCAGCAAGTGATAATTCTTTAATTGTTGGTCTTAAAACTTTATTTATTATGGCAAAAATGATCACCAAAAAGTACCAGAACAAGAACACCAAGAGTCCTTGTTACAACAAATGGTACGGACGTTTCATCTACACTGAGACGTTAACATGGGAAGAGTTTATCTATCTCATCTGCAAGCGCCCATCTCCTTTCGGACGTGAAACCTTCTTGGGTGTCTTGGCTATTCTCTGCGATTGTCTCGTGGACGTGTTACTGGATTCCAAGCGTGTTCAGTTCTCTGATCTCGGCACTTTCTATCTCACTGCTGAGAGCGAGGGTGAAGCAGACAAGGAAGAGTACACTGCTGACGATGTGAAAAAGGTGCATCTCCGTTTCCTTCCTAACATGAAACGTACTTATCGCCTTGATTCAAAGACACTTCGCAACAAGGCTTCACTTATTGATCTTGATGTGTTAAACGGCGTCAAGAAAGAAGAAAACTCTGACGATGCCAACAATGGTTAACGGCAACGGTCAGCAACTCTATTAATAAAAAAAACGAGACTAACATTTGGAAGTCTCGTTTTTTTTGTTTATCTTTGCCGTCAGAACACTATTATACTCATCAAAACCAAAAGACTATGAAACAGATTTTACTCGTGATGATGATGCTTTGCAGCCTGACAGCCAGTGCACAAAGCCGCGTGAAGAACATGTATGCCGACAGCCAGTCGCTGAATATGGCACAGTTGGAGAACACCGATCAGACCGTACGTCTGCACCGTTACCTCTTCGCAGGCTATAACACCCTCTGCCTGCCCATGTCCCTGAGCAGCCAGCAGCTCTCACAGGCTGCCCGTGACCTGCGCGTCGAGCGCTTCGCAGGCATCCGACAGCAGGGCAGCACCCTCTGCCTCTACTTTGTCGACTGCACTGGCGAGGGCATCGAGGCCGGCGTTCCCTATCTCATCTTCTCGCCCACACGCCAGTACCTGCACGTCAACAATACCGATGCCGAGCGTATCGACAGCCATCTGAAGACCCTCCGCATCAACGACGGACAGGGTAACCAGATTGCCTTCTCCAGCAATTGGGCCGTACTGCAGAAGGACGACCACTACGGCATCCCTGCCAAGCAGAATGTCGAGATTCTGGAGAGCGTACTCATCCGCACCACCTCCGACATGTCGCTGCTGCCCACCCGTTGCAGCTTCAGCTGGGAACAGCAGGCAGCCGGTGCCGAGCGTCTCGAAATCATGCACGTCTCTGCCAACGAGGCCACAGCCATTGAGAACCTTACCACAGCCCGCTCCGAAGGCGAGGGTGTTGTGTACGACCTCCAGGGCCGTCGTCTCACCGACAACAACCACCGTGGTGTTGTCATCCAGAATGGCAAGAAGCTCGTCAACAAATAAACTCGATTGTTATCAAGATTACATGAAAGATTTTGTATATTTGCAGAAAATATTCAAATATGAATCTACGCAAACTACTATCCTTTAAAGACTGGTTTTCTTTTCGTCAGAAGGTGGGACTTTTGGTGATTACCGGCGTCGTTTGTGGATTGGGTGCATTATTCATGTATTTACTTCGTGCGCATACCTATTTTATAGGAGACGACCCTGCGGCCTGCGTTAACTGCCACATCATGACGCCTTATTATGCCACGTGGAGCCACTCTTCTCACGGACGTGATGCTACGTGTAACGATTGTCACGTGCCCCACCAGAACCTGGCCCTGAAGTACGGCTTCAAGGCTATGGACGGACTAAAGCACACAGCCTATTTTGTTACCCATGCCGAGCGTCAGGCCCCTATGGCCGAAGAGCTGACTGGCCAGGTGGTGATGGACAACTGCATACGCTGTCATACCCAACTGAATCAGGAGTTTGTCAAGACAGGCCGCATGGGATATATGAAACAGCGTGCCCAGGGTGGCAAGGTTTGCTGGGACTGTCATCGCAATGTGCCCCACAGCGGTATGAACTCGCTGATGGCTACGCCCAATGCCGAGGGTGTCACCCCGCTGCCTCCAAGTCCAGTGCCAGAGTGGCTGCAGGGAATGCTGTCGAATTAACGGTATAACGATATAACTGTATTACGAAATAACGAAAATCTAAAAAATATGGCTAAGAAATTAAAGAGTTGGCAAGGTTGGATTCTCTTTGGAGGATCAATGGCAGTGGTCTTTGTATTGGGACTGCTCGTTTCGTCGCTGATGGAGCGCCGTGCCGAAGTAGCAAGTGTGTTTAACAACAAGCGCACCGTGTTTGAAGACAGTATTGTGGCCCAGAATGAGAAGTTCAAGGCCGATTATCCTCGTGAGTATGAGACATGGGCTCAGACCGAGGATACCTCGTTTGAGTCGAAGTACAATGGTTCTGAGGAGGTTGATGTGCTGGAGCAGCGTCCTGAAATGGTAGTGCTGTGGGCAGGCTATGCCTTCTCGCGCCACTACAACACCCCTCGCGGACATAAGCATGCTCTGGAGGATATGCGCAAGATTCTGCGTACCGGCAATCCTGGCATTGATGGTGACGGCGATATGCAGCCTGCTACCTGTTGGACGTGTAAGGGCCCAGACGTGCCTCGCATGATGCGCGAGCTGAGCGGCTCGAAGTCGGTGTTCGATCCCGCCAACTTCTATGCCAAGAAGTGGAGCGAACTGGGTGCTGAAGAGATGAACACCATTGGCTGCTCCGACTGTCACGATGCCACCACAATGGATCTTCGTCCTGCACGCCCTGCTATCTACGAGGCATTTGCCCGCCGCGGTCTCGATGTTAAGAAGCAGACCCATCAGGAAATGCGCTCGCTGGTTTGTGCTCAGTGCCACGTTGAGTACTACTTCATCAAGCCCGACGATCCAAAGAACCCAGGCAAGGCTAACTACCTTATGTTCCCGCACGAGAAGGGCCTGACGCTCGAGGCTGCCGAGGAGTACTATGACAGCATCGGATTCTACGACTATATCCACGCTGTTTCCAAGACTCCGATACTGAAGGCTCAACACCCAGGCTACGAGATGTCTAAGCAGGGCATTCACGGCCAGCGCGGCGTATCGTGTGCCGACTGCCACATGCCTTACATGCAGGAGGGCGGCGTTAAGTTCTCTGATCACCACATTATGTCGCCTCTGGCTCATATCGACCGCACCTGTCAGACCTGTCACCGTCAGGATGCCGAGACGCTGCGCCAGAATGTTTACGAGCGTCAGGACAAGTGTACCGAGATTCGCAACCGTGCTGAGAAAGAACTGGCCCGTGCTCACTTCGAGACCAAGTTCATCATCGACAAGGGTGCTACCGATGCCGAGCTTAAGCCAATCCACGATCTGCTTCGCAAGAGTCAGTGGCGTTGGGACTACTCGATTGCCTCGCATGGTGCCACCTTCCACGCTCCTCAGGAGGTTATTCGCCTGTTGGCTGCCTCTATCGACTACTCTAAAGAGGCTCGTATCCTGATTGCCCGCGTGGCTGCCAAATACGGACACACTGGCGAGATTCCCGTGCCCGACTACTCTACGAAGGCTAAGGCTCAGCAGGCCATCGGACTGGACATGCAGAAGCTGAACGAGAAGAAGCAGAAGTTCATGGAGGAAATCGTTCCGAAGTGGATTGACGAAGCCAAGAAGAATGGTAAACTGATTGAAATCTAATCTGTAAAACAAACAGCTGGAAGGCAGGCCTTTTTATGACCTGCCTTTCTTCATAAAGTTATTCCCGCTCGAAAGTGCAAAAAAAATAAAATTTCTTTTGCACTTTCCTCGCTTATTCGTACCTTGACTAGCGTCGAAAGTACTTCCGCTCGACAAAAAAAACTTAAAATATACCTTTAAGTTTTGTTTTGTCCTCGCTTATTCGTACCTTTGCAGGCGTGAAAATGACGAAGCGGCATATCAGTGCATGGTTGCTATTGGCAGTTTTCGTGCCAATGCTTCTGTTGTCGTCATTGCACATTCACAGCTACGAACAAACGGCAGACGACCAGTGTACGGAGTGCGTCCACCATCATTGCGGGGGCCACATCGGACAACAGACACTATCGCTGGACGACTGTCTGCTGTGTCAGTTTCTGACCCTGCCGATGGCTGTTGCCGCCTGTATCGTAGCCGTTACCTTATTTAATAACCACTACAAATTAACTAACGCCCGAAGCCACAACCGCATTTGCAAGAAGGTCTTGGGAGTTGCCGTCACCCGTGGTCCGCCAGTTTACCTGAAAGATTAAAGATTAAAAATTAAAGATTAAAAATTAAAGGTAAACAAAAAAAACAGAATGAAAACAAAACACATCATTCTGCCATTGCTGTGTGTATGCACCACAATGGCAGCTCAGGATAATATAGAACAGCATCACCACCAGGAGGACTCGACGGACGTGTTTTTCCGTCACCTGAAGCTGAACGAGCTGGTGGTAACGGGTGTCACTGGCGACACGAAGCTGAAGAATGCCACGGCACCCATCAGCATTGTCCGTCCGCAGGAACTGCGTTCGACGGCATCGACAAATGTCATTGACGCCATAGCCAAACTGCCTGGTATTGCCCAGCTGACGACGGGTGGTGCCATCTCGAAGCCCATCATCCGCGGACTGGGATACAACCGCGTGGTGGTGATGAGCGAAGGTGTGCGCCAGGAAGGTCAGCAGTGGGGTGACGAACACGGCGTGGAGGTAGACGGTGGAGCAGTGAACTCGGTAGAGATTCTGAAGGGCCCTGCCTCGCTGATGTATGGAAGCGACGCGATGGCCGGCGTGGTCATCCTGCACAGTGCCCCAACACCTGCCGAGGGTACCATGCAGGCCAATGTGAGCACGGAATACCAGACGAACAACGGTCTGTTCGGCTATTCGCTGTCGATGGCCGGCAACGAGCAGGGCTTTGTATGGGACGGCCGTTTCAGCCAGAAGCTGGCCCATGCCTACAAGAATAAGTATGACGGCTACGTCCCTGGTTCACAGTTCAGGGAGCTGGCAGGCCGTCTGCGACTGGGTTTGCAAAAGCAATGGGGCCACACGTGGCTGACAGGAACGGTGTTCCATCAGACACCGAGCATCATTGAGGGCGAGCGCGACAAGGAAACGGGCGAATTAGTGTTCTCTTCGGTTTCCCCGAAGAGCTACTCGAAGTCCCTCCCTTTCCAGCACGTCAAACACTACAAGCTGGTATGGGACAACAGCGTAAATCTCTCGTCGGGCTGGCTGAAGGCCATCGTGGGCTACCAGCAGAACCGTCGCCAGGAGTATGAGGAGAGCATGGACGAATACGAGGCCTACTTCAAGCTGCACACACTGACCTACGACGTGCGCTATCTGACGCACGAATGGGACGGCTGGAAGCTGTCGGCAGGCATTGGCGGCATGTACCAACATTCGCTGAACGAGGGCGAGGAGGCGCTGATTCCCGAATACCGTCTGCTGGACGTCGGCGTCTATGCCACAGCCAGCAAGACGCTGAACCGCTGGACGCTGAACGGTGGTCTGCGCCTGGACCACCGCCATCTGCACAGCTACGAGATGGCGTATGGCGACGAGGAAGAGGAAACGAGGAACGAGGAAGGAGGAAGGAGGAACGAGGAAGGTGCTCTGCGCTTTACCGACATGAAGCGTAACTTCAATGGCGTGACAGGCAGCGTGGGTGCCGTCTGGAACGTCAACGACCACCTGAACGTGCGTCTGAACATGGCCCGTGGCTTCCGTGCCCCGAATCTGAGCGAGCTGGCCTCGAACGGTGTCCACGAGGGTTCTCAGCGCTACGAAATCGGCAATCGTAACCTGAAGGCGGAATACAGCCTTCAAGGCGATTTCGGCCTCGACTTCACATCGCGCTATGTGTCGGCACAGCTGGCACTCTTTGCCAACCGCATTGACAACTATATCTTTATGCATAGGGTGAATGTGATTAATACGCATGATGGGGCGAATGGGCATGATGGGGCGAATGGGCATGATGGATGGTTTTGCGGTGTCGGACGTGAGTACATGCTGACCTACGCCTACACACAGGGCGATGCCCGTCTGCTGGGCTTCGAGGCCGGTGTGGACATCCACCCCATCCACTCGGTACATCTGGCCAACACCTTCTCGTACGTCGATGCCCAGCAGCTGGACCAGACCAACGAGCGCATGAAATACCTGCCCTTCACCCCTGCTCCGCGCTGGACATCGGAAGTGAAATGGGAGCTGATGCACCACTCGCACCCGACAATGGGTCATCACACGCACCATACGCCCATCACCTCTTGGCTGGCGGTGAACAACACCTACGTGTCGGCAGGCATCGAGTGCTACCTGAAGCAGAGCCACATCTACAGCGCCGACGGCACTGAGACGCCGACACCGAGCTATACGCTGCT
Source organism: Prevotella sp. (assembly GCA_045131435.1). Lineage (GTDB taxonomy): Bacteria > Bacteroidota > Bacteroidia > Bacteroidales > Bacteroidaceae > Prevotella. Next base: position 27,634 of record JBGUQW010000008.1, on the reverse strand, counting down.
GAACATGTCGGCAGGCACCGACATTCTGTTTAAGCACAAGAAGGTGGCCGAGGTGTACATCACAGCTAACAACCTGCTGAACCGTGCCTACCAGAACCACCTGAGCCGTCTGAAGTACACTGACGTGAACATGGTCACTGGCCGTCAGGGTGTCTACAACATGGGACGCAACGTGACGTTCAAGGTCGTGGTGCCGATAATGAAATGAAAGAAATGAATGAAATGAAAGAAATGAAAGATTAAAGATTAAAGAGAGAAAAGCTAATGAAAATTTGGCTTTTCTCTTTTTTTTTCGTACTTTTGCAACCATTATAACAATAAACATAAAACATGGACATTACTGAAAGATTCCTGAACTACACCAAGTTCGATACACAGTCGGCTGAAGACAGCCAGACCGTGCCAAGTACATCAAAACAACTGATTTTTGCCGAATACCTGAAGAAAGAGCTGGAGAGCATCGGCCTCGACGACATAGAGCTGGACGACAAAGGCTACCTCTACGCCACGCTGAAGTCGAACATCAAGGAGCAGGTGCCCACCATCGGCTTCATCTCCCATTACGATACCAGTCCCGACTGCTCGGGAGCCGACATCAAGCCCCAGATTGTCAAGAACTACGACGGCTCGGACATCCTGCTGAGCGAGGGCATCGTCAGTTCACCGAAGAAGTTCCCTGAGCTGTTGCAGCATGTAGGTGAAGACCTCATCGTCACCGACGGCACAACGCTGCTGGGTGCTGACGATAAAGCCGGCATTGCCGAAATTGTGCAGGCGATGGTGTATCTGCAGGAGCATAAGGACATCAAGCACGGCAAGATTCGCGTGGCTTTCAATCCCGATGAAGAGATCGGCATGGGTGCCCATCACTTCGACGTCGAGAAGTTCGGCTGCGAGTGGGCGTACACGATGGATGGTGGTGACGTCGGTGAGTTGGAATTCGAGAACTTCAATGCTGCCTCGGCCAAGATTACCATCAAGGGCGTCAGCGTTCATCCTGGCTATGCGAAGGGTAAGATGGTGAACGCCAACGCTTTGGCAGCCGAGTTTGCCAAGATGCTGCCTGAGGACGAGACGCCTGAGACCACCGAGGGCTATCAGGGCTTCTACCATCTGTTAGGCATCACGTCGAACATCGAGCAGGCCAAGCTGAGCTACATCATCCGCGACCACGACCGCGACACCTTCGAGGACCGTAAGCGCTTCGTCCAGAAGTGTGCCGAGCAGATGAACCAGAAGTACGGCGAGGGTACGGTGGCATGTGTGGTCAGCGACCAATACTATAACATGAAGGAGAAGATAGACCCTCAGATGCACGTCATCGACCTGGTTCTTAAAGCCATGCAGGAGACGGGTGTTGCCCCGAAGGTACGCCCCATTCGCGGTGGCACGGACGGTGCCCAGCTGTCGTTCAAGGGTCTGCCCTGCCCCAACATCTTCGCCGGAGGCATCAATTTCCACGGCCCCTTCGAGTTTGTCCCCATCCAGTCGATGGAGAAGGCCATGCAGGTCATCGTGAAGATCTGTGAGCTGACAGCAGGGTATAACGATTGATAGATTTAAGAAGTGAAGAATAACGTCGTTCTGAACATCATTATCGCGGCAGTTATCCTGGAGGTAATTTCTGCCCTGCAGTTCTGCAGCACCCAGCGCTTGCTGGCTGACGAACTGGAGATACGTGCAGAAAGTGAGCTGACCATGAAAGCCATTATTGTGAAGAGCGCGTTGAACCTTTCTGAAAACTCTCTGTGGGGACACCTGTGGGACATGGAGCATCACATTGACACCCCCGACTCGCTGAATAGCGTCATGGAGAACGTGCTCCAGTCCCATCCGAACCTGACAGGTTGCTGGGTGGCCTTCGTGCCGAACTTCTACCCCAACAAGGGGCGGTTGTATGAGCCCTACGCCTATTGGAACGAAGGGCATATCGAGAAGTTTGTGATTGGCGAGACCCACGACTACTCTGAGTCCGTCTATTTCAAGCGTGTTATCTCGACAGACAACGCCATCTGGGTTGGTCCTTACGTTGACCCCATCAGCAGCAAGAGGATGGTAAGCTATGCCTTGCCCATCCACGACAAGAAAAAGAACGTCATAGCCGTGTTTGGTCTTGACGTATCGACAAAGATGCTGGGCGACACGCTGAACTACAGACAAATCTACGAATCATCGTTCGACGTGCTGCTGACGGAGGAAGGCCAGTTCATTGCCGGTCCCAAACCGGAACACGTCAATCCCGGTACCGTGGACTATATCGTCAACATCATCAATGACAGCACTATTGCCAAGCGCGACAGCAAGAACGGCCGGTGCAAGATAGCCACGTTCCGCGATCCTGCCGACAACGACAAGGGCTACGTCTATTACGCCTCGTTCAAGGACAAGCCCGACTGGCAGATTGCCGTGGTATGCTATGACGATGAAGTGTTCGGACCATTAAGGGAGATGTACCGTACCATCCTGCTGACCAATCTGGCAGCCATCATCGTCTTGGGATTCATCATCGGCTACTTCATCAAGAACAACAAAAAACTGCAGAACACCAAGAGAGCGAAGGAGCGCATCGACAGCGAGCTGCGCATAGCCAGCGGCATCCAGATGCAGATGTTGCCCAAGCAGATGCGTGACAATGAGCGCGCCGACATTGACATCTACGGCATGCTGCTCCCTGCCAAAGAGGTTGGTGGCGACCTCTTCGACTACTTCATCCGCGACGAGAAGCTGTTCTTCTGCATCGGCGACGTCAGTGGCAAGGGTGTTCCTGCCGCCATGCTGATGGCTGCGACACACTCCCGGTTCCGCGCCTGCTCCAGCAACCAGCGCAATCCGGCACTCATCATGAAGGCCCTCAACGAGATGTCGTGCGAAGGCAACGATGCCACCATGTTCGCCACGCTGTTCATCGGCATCCTCGACCTGCCGACAGGCCACCTCTGCTATTGCAATGCAGGCCACGATGCGCCGATCATCGCAGGCAAAGAGCCTTTGTCCGTCAAGTCCAACCTGCCCATCGGCATCTTCGGCGACACCACTTTCGAGAAGCAAGACACCATGCTGGAAAGCGGTGCCATGCTCTTCCTCTATACCGACGGACTCACGGAGGCGAAGAACAAGCAGCACCTGATGTTTGGCGATGAGCGTATGACGAGTCTGCTGAACAATGCCGCCGACCTGTCGCCCCGCCAACTGCTGGACGCGATGACCCGTGAGATACAGCTGTTTGCCGACGGCACTGAACAGAGCGACGACCTGACGATGCTGGCCATCCGCTATACGCCCAAGCAGTTTGAAAGCACTTTCTCGGAAGAACTGACGTTGAAGAACGACATTCACGAAGTGGCACGCTTCAGCGCTTTCATGAAAGTGACAGCCGCGAAGCTTGGCTTAGAGACATCGCTGGCACGCCAGTTGCGTCTGGCCGTCGAAGAGTCGGTAGTCAATGTCATCAGCTACGCTTACCCCGAAGGCGTTGAAGGCTACGTCACCATATCGTTCCTGTCCGACGGCCAGACGCTCAGGATTCAGATCATTGACGCCGGTGTGCCCTTCGACCCGACGATGAAGGAAAAGGCCGACGCCACGCTGTCGGCTGAGGAGCGCCAGGTGGGCGGACTGGGCATCTTCTTGGTTCGTGAGATGATGGACACCATCAACTACGAGCGAAAGGACGACAAGAATATTCTGACACTGACGAAGAAGATTAAAGATGAAAAATGAAAAATTAAAAGTTAAAAGTTAAGAGTTATGAACACGAAAATTGAAGAAATGGACGGCAAATATGTTGTCACATTAGAAGGAGAAATGGACACCCTGGCAGCTACAGAAGCTGAGGAAGTGCTGAAACCACTGTATAAGAGCGACGGCAAGGAGGTCATCATCGAATGTAAGGACCTGGAGTATATTGCCTCCAGCGGACTGCGCATCCTGCTCAACATCCTGAAAGGTTCCAAGGCAACAGGCAGCCGTGTCGTTATGCGCAATGTTAACAGCGACATCAAGAACGTCTTCAAGATGACCGGTCTGCTCGGCATCTTCGATTTCGAGAACTAAGCAAGGCAAGACCGGCAACGACCCTACCATGACAGAGGAAAGGAACAGCTATCTGGTATCAAAGGCCTTAAAGACCTTTATGTTCGCATCGATACTGGCTGCACTGGCCGGCCAGTTAGCGACCACGACAGACGCTATCGTAGTCAGTCATCTGATAGGTCCTGACGCCATCTCGGCTGTCAACCTGGTGATGCCCGTACTGACGTTGTGTACCTGTCTGGCATTCCTGTTTGGCGTCGGCGGCTCTGTCGTAGCAGCCAAGGCCATGGGACGTCGCGACACCGTGACGGCCAACCGTGTGTTTACAGCCTCCATCGCAGCCACACTCTTCATTGGCATTCTGCTGTCGCTTGCCGGCTTCTTCCTGTCAGAGGACATCACCGGTTTCATCTGTCCTGTGGACAGCCGTATCTATCCGCTGGCCCTGAGTTTTCTGCGCACCATCATCGTTGGCATATCCTTCTCGCTGGTAGGGTTTACGCTCCAGACGTTTGTAAAGACTGACGGCAACCCGCGTCTGGTCTCGATGGCTGTCATATCCAGTTCGCTGTTGAACTTCGTGTTCGACATCGTTTTCATCCAATTCTTCCACATGGGCATTGCCGGTTCGGCATGGGCCACCATCGTGAGTTACGTGGTGGGCATGACGGTCTGTCTGCTGCACTTTCGCCAACCGCACCATTCACTCCGTCTCGACTGGTCGTTGTTCTTTGGCGACGCGTCAGTTGTCAAGGTCCTGTGGTCAATCGTCAAAGAAGGATTCCCCATGTGCATCAACAGCCTCCTGCTGGGACTGTGCATCTACGGATTCAACAGCATCGTACTCCATGCCTTGGGCGCCGACGGCATGTACATCTGGTCGGTATGCCTGCAACTGTTCATGATCACCCAGATGGTATTGTCGGGCATCGGCAGCAGCATCTTCTCCATCGGCGGACTGCTGGCAGGCGAGCGTGACATGCCGGGACTGGCCATCCTCTTCCGTCGCGTCATGACCTACGTCAGCAGCATCCTACTCGTCGTCATGGCCTTTGTCATGATGATGCCGACGGCCTTTGGGCGACTGTTTGGCAGCAGTGCCATCGATGTGGGCACCGACCTCAACACGGCCCTCATCATCTTCTCGCTGATGCTCATCCCCTACGCCTTCGTAGCCAACCTTCGCGTACTCTACCAGATCATCGGCTATCGTTTTATGAGTGTGGCACTCAGCATAGCACAGCTGGTAGTGATGGTGCTCTTCACCTGGGCCATTGCCATGGTCAGTCCGAAGGAACTATGGTGGGGCTTCCCCGTTTCGTCCGTCGTGCTGCTCGCCGTCGTGCTCCTGATATCGTGGCATAAGCACCGCCGACAGCCTGCTACGGCTCCGGTGACACTCATTCCCGACAACACAGAGGGACAGGTCCTGAATTTCTCCGTCCGACTGACCATCGACGAGGCTGGCCGCGCCCAGAAGGACATCGTTGCCTTCCTGAAGGCGTGCAGCGTAGACAGTACCACGCAGTACAATGTCCGTCTCTGTTGTGAAGAGCTGCTGTTCAACATCGTCAACCACGCTGTAAAGAAACACCCCGAAAAGCATTTCATCGACATCCACATCCGCTGCACAGAGCCCGTCATCACCGTACTGCTGAAGGACGACGGACGCCCCTTCAACCCTGTACTGAAAGAAACGCCTGAAGGCCTTGAGCATCTGGGTCTGAAACTGGTCAACGCCTGCCACACCCCGACAACCATCACCTATAAATATATGTACAACCAGAACATGGTTTACATGCTATTCAAACGAAACCAATAACGAAAAAGACATGATAACCAACGAGTATCTTCAACCACTATGGCAAGCCTTTGAGCGCTATGCAGAGCTACCCGCCGTCGTTGACAAAGACGGACGCGTGACCACCTATCGTGAACTGGGACAACTGACACGCCACATTGCCTGCGGCCTGGTCAGGAGACAATTGCCAGACCACAGCTTCATCCCCATCCTGCTCCCCACCTCTATGGAGTACATCGCAGCAGAGATGGGTGTGTGGATGGCCGGCCATGCCGTGGTACCTATGGGCACCACATTTCCTGAAGGGCGTATCGAATACATCAAAGAACACTGCGAGGCACCGTTGGTCATCGACGAACAGATGCTCAGGGAGATTAAAGATGAAAGATTAAAGATGAAAGATGAAGAAAATGAAATCTCCAGTCTTGACGACAACGCCCTCCTCATCTACACCAGCGGTTCCACCGGCGAGCCCAAGGGCATCCTGCACACCTTCGACAGCCTGTACTACCACGCCCACAAGGGATTGGACGAGGACCATACCGATATGGTATGGGGCACCTCGGCACCCTTCTACTTCGTGGCTGGCATGTCGAACTTTCCCGTGCTGAAGGGAGGCGGACAGCTGCATTTCTATACCGGCGACGTGCTCTTCGACGTCAAGAAGCTGGAAGACTATATCGAGCAACACGGCATCACCCACACCTTCATCAGTCCTGCCGTGCTGGCCAACTTCCACAACCGCTCGGCATCGCTGAAGGTGGTATATACCGGCAGCGAGAAAGTCGTGAACCAGTGTTCGCGCGACGGCTACGTCCTGCTGAACAACTACGGCATGACAGAGACCATGGGTACCGTCTTTGTCTACAAGGTCGACAAGCCCTACGAGACGACACCCGTGGGGCGTCCCGCCCCAGGTTCGCCGACGGAATGGATGCTGCTGGGCGACGACGGCAAACCGGTAGCCGAGGGTGAAGACGGCGAACTGGTGGTGAAAGGACATTTCTGCAAGGGCTACTATAAAGACCCGGAGCGCACCGCCCAACTTTATCACGACGGCTGGCTACACACCAACGACATCATGCGTCAGCTGCCCGACGGCAATATGGTCTACGTGAACCGTAAGGACTGGATGGTCAAGATCAACGGCCAGCGCGTAGAGCCCGGCGAGGTGGAGAACGCCATCAAACGCATCGAAGGCGTCAGGCAGGCCATTGTCAAGGGTTTCGACGGAAAGACCGGCAGTCAGTATCTGTGTGGCTACTACACAGCCGGCGACGGCTCTGCCATCACCCCGGAACAAGTCCACGACACGCTGGCTGCACAGCTGCCACCCTATATGGTCCCCCTACACATCGTGAAGGTCGACGAGTTCTCGCTCCTGCCCAATGGCAAGGTAAACCGCAAGGCGCTGCTGCCTCCCGACACCTCCGAGCTGCAAAGCAACTATGTGGCACCCACCAACGACGTGGAGCGTGCTCTTTGCGATGCCTTTGCAGAGGTCTTCGGCATGGAACAGGCAGGTATCGACGACGACTTCTTCATGCTCGGCGGCGACAGCGTCAAGGTGATGCGGCTGCAACAGACCTGCGAAAGCCTGAACCTAACCTCGAAGATGGTGTATAAGGGCAAGACGCCCCGCCATATTGCCGAGCTCTGTGCTGCCACTTTTAACTTTGATCTGTTAACTCTTAACTACCCCGTCCCCCTGTCGCAGACCCAGATGGGTATCTATGCCGAGAGCATGGCACGTCAGGGAGAGGCAGCCTACAACAACCCCATCCTGCTGCAGATAGACACCACTATCGACGAACAGCGTCTGGCCAAAGCCATCGAACACGTGGTAGAAGCCCATTCATTCATCAAGACACATATCGGGGAGGATGCAGAGGGGAACCCCGTCATGACGCCAGACGACACGCCCTATCAGCAGACCATCGAACAGATGAGCGAAGCAGAACTGGAGGCACTGAAGCCCCAGCTCATACAACCCTTCAACCTCAGGCAAGACCAACTGTTCCGCATCCGAATCATCCGGACAGACCAGAACCTGTATCTCTTCTCCGACTTCCATCACATCATATACGACGGAACCTCCATGCGCATCTTCATGAACGATGTCGACAAGGCCTACGCAGGAGAAGCCCCCGAACCAGAGCGATGGACAGGCTATCATGTGGCGCAGGAGGAAGCTGCACTGCGACAGACTGACAGCTACACAGAGGCCAAGGCCTGGTACGAAGAGACCTTTGGAGCCCTCGACCTTGACAGCAAACCCATTCCTGATGTTCCCGAAGGACAACCCGTTGCATTCGCCACTCAGGATCTCCCGTTAGGTGTCAGCACACAAGCCATCAACAACTACTGTCGCCGCCAGGGCATCACTGCCAACATCCTGACCCTTGCCGCATTCGGGAAGATGCTGGGAGCCTACAGCAATCTGCATGAAGCACTCTTCGCCACCATTTATAACGGGCGCAGCAGCGTACGCACCATTCGAACCATCGACATGATGGTAAAGACACTGCCCGTCTATTGCCGTTGGACAGAGGACATGCGCATCAGCGACTTCCTGCAGGCTGTGAAACAACAGCTATTGGGAACGATGAACAACGACATCTACTCCTTTGCAGAGCTGGCCACCGTCACAGGCATCAACAGCGATGTGCTCTTTGCCTATCAGGGCGACTATCTGACACTGGGCACCGTCTGCGGACACCCCTACCATGTCATCCCCTTAGAAAAGAACGCTACAGGCAGTTCTCTCAACGTTCAGGTCTTCAACACGCCCGACGGACCATCCATCCATGTTGAATATCAGCAGAACCAGTATTCCGACGCCTTCGTCAGCGAACTGATGCAGTGTTACGCCAATATCGTTCGTGCCATGCTGACCGTTGAACGCATGTCGGAGATAGAACTGGTCAGCAAAGCTCAACTTGACGTACTGAACAGTTTCAACCAGACAGAACAGCCCTACGACACCACACAAACCGTCGTCAGCCTATTCAAGAAGGCTGCCGACCGGTATCCAGACAACACGGCCATCATCTACCAGGACGTGACGATGACCTATCGCGAGGTGGATGAGCTGACAGACCGCTTGGCCTCCCATATCCAGTCAAAGGGATTAGGCAGAGGTGATGTGGTGAGTATTCTCATCCCTCGTGGCGAATGGATGATTCTGGCCTCGATGGGAGCGTTAAAGGCTAGCTGTGGCTATCAGCCGCTGGATAGCACCTATCCGGAAGAACGTCTGAACTTCATGGTCAAGGATGCTGCGTCCAAGCTGCTTATCACCACCGAGCAGCTGCGTCCGAAGGTCAGTGAATATGTTGGCGAAGTATGGCAGACAGCGGACATAGAGAAACTTGCTGATCAGCAGCAGATACAACAGGAGGTACAGCCACAGTCTTCAGACCTCTTTACCCTACTCTACACCTCTGGTTCCACTGGTGTACCCAAGGGAGTTCGTCTGACCCATGCCAATCTGGTCTGCTTCATCGACTGGTATCACCGTTTCTACGACCTACAGCCTCATCACGTTGTCGGTGCCTATGCCAGCTATGGCTTCGATGCAAATATGATGGACATGTATCCGGCATTGGCCAGTGGAGCTGCCGTCTGCATTATTCCTGAAGACATCCGGCTCGACATGGAGATACTGAACCAATATTTGGAACAGCATGGTGTCACCCATCAGTTTATGACAACCCAAGTGGGTCGCCAATTTGCTGCCGATGTTGACAACCACTCCTTGAAATACCTCATCATGGGCGGTGAGAAGCTCATCCCCTACCCTGTGCCATCAGGTTTTAAGACCTATAATGGATATGGGCCGACGGAGTGTACCATTTTATCTACCATCTATGAGGTGGTTCCCGGTGAATCCAATATCCCCATCGGCAAGATGCTCGACAACATGAAAGGCTATATCGTCAGCCTCGATGGAAAGCGACTGCCGATTGGAGCCATTGGTGAGCTATGGATTGCCGGTCCACATGTGGGCGACGGCTATCTGAACCGCCCAGAGAAAACGGCAGAGGTGTTCATTCAGAATCCCTTCGATGGTGGTGACTATAAGCCGCTCTATCGTTCTGGCGACATAGTCCGCTACAAGCAAGATGGCAATATCGAATTCATCGGGCGTCGCGACGGACAGGTAAAGATTCGCGGCTTCCGCGTGGAACTGAGCGAGGTAGAGACTGTTGTCCGTGAATATCCTGATATCAAAGATGCCACTGTTGCAGCTTTTGACCATCCCAGTGGAGGAAAATACATTGCCGCTTACGTGGTTAGTGACAAGCAAGTCGACCCGATGGCTCTCGCTGACTTCATCCGCGAACGCAAGCCACCTTATATGGTACCTGCTGCCATCATGCAATTGGAGCGTATCCCCCTGAATCAGAACGACAAGGTGAACAAACGTGCCCTACCGAAACCAGAGGTAATGGCTATGGAAGAGACCGACAACAGCCGACCGCTGAACATACTTGAACAGGAGTTGCAGAACATTGCCGCAAAAGTGATTGGCATAGACAGTTTTGGAGTGACAACGCCATTGATTCACCTCGGTCTTACATCTATTCTCAGCATTAAGCTGGCAACACAGCTTTTCAAACGTTTCGGAGTAGAGATTCAGTCGAAGGTGCTGCTAAGCGGTGCTTCCATAGAGACCCTTGAGAATATGATTCTCGGACAATGGATGGAAGGCGTGAATGCTCAGGAAAGCTCAGGTATCAAGCATCAAGATTCAGGTTTCTTCGCAACGCCACACTCTCAAAGAGAGAACTCTCAACTTTCCAGTTCCCCGCTCTCCTTCCCGCAGACCGGTGTCTACTACGAGTGTATGAAGCGTCCTACAGAGGTCGTCTATAACATTCCCGCTCTCCTGCGTTTCAGCAAGAACATGGACGCTGACAAACTCGAAGCAGCCGTAAGAGCTATCGTTGATGCCCATCCCGTCCTGAATTCTCACTTCGAGATACAAGGGGACAACGTGATGCAAGTACGCAATGAGGATACGGAGATCACGATCAATCGCGTCTCAATGAGTGAGGATGAGCTGGACACTTACAAGAGAGAGTTCGTACATCCCTTCCATCTGGCTACAGGTCCTCTCTGCCGCTTTGCCATTGTCACAACGGAGAAGTCCGTATGCCTGCTGACTGATTTCCATCATCTTTCCTTCGACGGTTCGTCGATGGATATCTTCATCCATCAGCTGAGCAATATCCTCGACGGTTCTAAAGATCGAAGTGTGGCGTTGCAATCTCTCGTCGAGAAAGAAAGCTTTACCTACTTCGACTTTGCTGCCGACGAGAAACGCTTCGAGGCCTCACCCGATTTCGAGAACAACCGTCAATATTATGCTGACATGCTCGCCGACTTCGAAAATGCCAGCGAACTGACTGCCGACCTCAAAGGAAAAGAAGTTGAAGGACGGATGCAGACGGTGGCCTCCCCGCTTGACATGAAAGAAGTCAATCGCTATGCCCAGCAACAGAGCGTCACACCTGCTGCACTCTTGCTGGCTGCCACTTTCTATACCATTGCCCGCTATACTGCTGATCAGCACGTCTATCTGTCGACTATCAGCAGTGGCCGCAGCGACGTTCGCATAGCAGAAACCTTTGGTATGTTCGTCAACACGCTGCCCTTAGGCATCACCATCAGCGACCAGACCGTAGCAGCCTTTGTCAAGCAGAGTGCCGACGTCTTCAGCGGTGTCATAGAACACGAGAAATATCCTTTCGCCCGCATTGCTGCCGAATATGGCTACGCCCCACAAATCGTATATGAGTATCAGTTGGGTGTCATCGGAAAGCTGTCGATGAAGGAACTGGAGGGGATAGAAAGCCTGGAACAGGACACTGCCAAGTTCAAACTCTCCATCCATATCGAGATGAATCAGGGACTGCCGAGCGTGGTTCTCTACTACAACGATGCCCTCTACAGCCGTGAACTCATCGCAGGCATGGCCCGCAGCATCGTCATCGCCACTGAGCAGCTGTGCAGTGCACCAGAGGGAGCCCTCGTCAAAAACATCGCCCTCATCGACGATGAGCGTGCCCGGCAGTTGAAGTACTTCCGTTCAGTTGCGACAGCGGAGCCTCGCTATCACTACTTCTTCGATGGCTCCGAGCGATTTGCTGCGGAGCATCCTGACCGGAAAGCACTGATTGCATGTGATGCAGAATACACTTATGCTGAATTCAAGACAGCTACAAACCGCATCGCTGCTGCCTTACAAGCTCGTGGCGTGAAGCCTCGCAGCCGTGTGGCTCTGCTCTTGCCCCGCACCTCACGCGTCATCCTTTCTATGTTTGGTGTGATGAAGGCCGGAAGCGCCTATATCCCCTGCGACCCCGAATATCCCAGAGAGCGCGTCCAACACATTCTCAGCGACAGTCATGCTGCCTATATCATTACGACGGCAGAGCGTCTGCAGGACTTCGACAATGCTATCGACGTGGAGACGCTTCTGCATGATGCCGTTCCCGGCAATGCCATCGCAGCAGACATCACACCACAGGACCTGGCATACCTCATCTACACGTCAGGATCGACAGGCAAGCCTAAGGGTGTCATGCTGCGTCATGAAAGTATTGCCAACTATCTGACGGATCATCCTGCGAACAGTCATATCCACGCATTGGCCACAGAAGCCCACACGCTGCTCTCCGTTACAACGGTATCCTTCGACATGTCGCTGAAGGAGATTGGCGCCGCCCTCTTCAATGGTCTGACGCTGGTGCTGGCTAATGAAGAGCAGACAACCAATCCCATGATGCTGGCCGACCTCTTCAAACAGACGAAAGCCGACGCCTTCAATGCCACTCCGTCGCGTATGCTTCAATACATGGAGCTTCCCGCCTTCCAAGAGGCTATCGCTCCTTGTAAAGTGCTGATGTGTGGTGGTGAGAAATATGCAGACGGTTTGCTCGACAAGTTACGCAAGGCAGCTCCCGGTGCCCATATCTTCAACACCTATGGTCCTACGGAAATTACCGTATCGTCGAATGCCAAGGAGTTGACACATACCGACCAGATCAGCATTGGCCGTCCACTGCTCAATGTCACGGAGTTCATCGTCGACAAGGATGGTAACGAACTGCCACAGGGTGTGGTCGGAGAATTGTATATCGGCGGAATGGGTGTGGCCTCGGGCTACAACGACCTGCCGGAGATGACTGCCGAGCGCTTCATCGACTACAGTCCTGCCTATGGTGACGGCAGCGTAACAGACAAGATTCGCATCTACAAGTCTGGCGACTATGCCCGTTGGACGGAGGAAGGCGACGTGGTGGTTCTTGGCCGTACCGACAACCAGATTAAGTTGCGTGGTCTGCGCATTGAACTGGGTGAGGTGGAAGCAGCCCTAGCTGCTGTGGAAGGCATGAAGAACGTCGTCGTCAAGATTGGCAAGATCAAAGGTATGGAGCATCTCTGCGCCTACTTCACAGCTGACCACGAGGTGGACATCCCTCAGCTGAAGGAGGAACTGGGAAGGACGCTGACCAGGTATATGGTGCCCACTGCCTACCTGCAATTAGAGAAGATGCCCCTCACGCCTAACGGCAAGACCGATGTGAAGTCGCTGCCGGAGCCGGAACTGGCCACGGGTGGTGCCTACGAAGCCCCTGCCAACGATACAGAACAGGCTCTCGCCGATATCTTCGCCAAGGTTCTCGGTGTTGAGCGTGTGGGAGCCAACGACAGCTTCTTCGACCTCGGAGGAACGTCGCTTGTTGTCACACGAGTCATCATCGAAACCAATAAGGCAGGACTGAAGGTGGCCTATGGCGATGTTTTCGCCAATCCTACCCCACGCAGGCTTTCCAACTTCATTCTTGGCATCAGCGAGGGCGACAAGAAGAGTGACGAATTGTCCGACTTCGACTATACTGCCATCGATAACCTGTTGCAATTCAATACCCTTGCCAACTTCCGTGCCGGAGAGCGTCAGCCGTTAGGAAACGTTCTGCTGACGGGAGCTACAGGCTATCTGGGCATTCACATCCTCCGCGAGCTCATCGACAGCGATGCCAGGCAAATCTACTGCCTTGTTCGCGGCAAGACGAAGGAAGAAGCTGAAAGCCGTCTGCGCTCCCTGCTCTACTATTACTTTGCCAACGCCTTCAAGGACCTGTTCGGTCAGCGCATCCACGTCATACTCGGTGACGTGACGCAGGACCTCTCAGCCATCATGCCTCAGACATCAGACATCAACACCGTCTTCAACTGTGCTGCCATCGTGAAGCACTTCTCCGAAGGTACGGAGATTGAGGACGTGAACATCGGTGGTGCCCAGCGCTGTGTTGACTTCTGCATCAAGACAGGCGCACGTCTCATCCATGTTTCCACAACCTCTACCCGTGGCTTGTGGACCGGTGAGATCAAGACAGACCTCTTCAGCGAGCAACGCCTTTATATGGGACAGTTCCTGGGCAACAAGTATGTCTACTCAAAGTTCATGGCAGAACGCCTCATTCTCGATGCGGTAGCCCTGCATGGGCTGAATGCAAAGATTATGCGTGTGGGCAATCTCGCTGCCCGAAGCACAGACGGTGAGTTTCAGGCCAATTTCTCCACCAACACGTTCCTGGGGCGCATCAAGGTTTACAACATGCTGGGTTGCTGTCCACACGAAATGCGCGATAGCCAGGTGGAGTTCTCGCCCATCAACGAGGTGTCGAAGGCCATCGTGCTGCTGTCTACCACACCCAAGGAGTGTACGGTGTTCCATCCCTACAACAACCATAGTGTGCTGCTGGGCGATGTGCTCAGCGAGCTGAAGCGTGTGGGCAGTGGTGTGCAGTTTGTTGAACTCAGCGAATTCTCGGCAGCTCTCAAGCAAGCCGGGGAGGATCCTCAGAAGGCCAAGCAGCTGTCCAGCATGCTCGCCTACCAGAACATGGCCGGAGGACAGAAGGCGGCCGATGTGGGTCGTCTGAACACCTACACCATGCAGGTGCTGTATCGCCTGGGCTTCCATTGGTCGTCAACGTCATGGGATTACATCGACCAGTTCCTCGGCACCATCAGCGGCTTTGGATTCTTTGAGGAATGAAAGAAATGAAGACGATAGACATGAAAGAAATGAAGACGATAGACATGAAAGAAGCCATGCGGCTGGTTGCAGAGGGGACGACGGTGTCGGCTGCCCAGCGCCACGCGTTGCAGCAACAAAGGCTGCGCGAACTGGTTGGCTATGCCCGTGAGCACTCCCCTTGGTTCGCACAACACTATGCCGACGTGCCAGACGACTTCACGCTGACCGACCTGCCCTATACGGAGAAGGCTACCCTGCTGGAACACTACAACGACTGGGTGACCGACCGGGAACTGACGCTCGACGGGGTGCTCGACTACGTGGCGCGTCAGGGACAACAGCAACGGGGTGACCAGGGGCTGCTGCTGGGTCGCTATTCGGCATTGTGTACCAGCGGGTCGACAGGAAACCCGCTGCCGATGGTGCGCGACGACTACCATAACAAGATACACGGAGCGATGATGATGCAGCGCCTGTATAACATTGGCGACCAGGAAATACTGAACATCTCGCGGCACAAGGTGGCCTCAGTCATCCATACGTCGCCTAACGCCTCGTCGTACAACGGCTATCTCAGGACGCTTGCACAGTTTCCGCAGGCGGCAGGAAACATGATGGCGCTAAGCGTTTTAGACAGCATCGACGACATTGTCAGGCGGCTGAATGACTTCCAACCGGAAGTGCTCTCGGGCTATGCCTCCTCGCTGCTGCTGTTGGCCGTAGAAAAGGAGAAGGGCAACCTCGACATTCCCGTCAGGCTCGTCACCAACTCGGCAGAGCTGCTGACCGACGATGCCTACGAGCGTATCAGCAAGGCGTTCGGCTGTCCCGTCATCAACAACTACTGCATGACGGAGGGTGGCGAGATAGCGATGACGAACGGTTGCCGGCATCTGCATCTGAATGAAGACTGGGTCATCGTGGAACCCGTCGACGCCCAAAAGCGCCCTATGCCTGTGGGTAGCGAAGCGTTCAGCGAAGGCATCTTCGTCACCGACCTCAGCAACTTCGTGCAACCCATCATCCGCTACTACGTCACCGACCGTGTCCGCATAACATTCAACATTCAACACTCAACACTCAACACTCATCACTCCTGCTCCCCGCTACCCATTCTGCAAATCGACGGACGTGTCATGGAGCCGTTCACCCTCTGCGGCAAGAGCTTCACCATGGCGGCCATCGTCACGAAGGCGGAGGTGTGGAAAGGTCTGCTGAAGTATCAGATGGTACAGACGGGTCCCGCGAGCATGCAGGTTCGTGGTGTGTGTACTGCCGATGCCGACAGCGTCCTCGGCTCGTTGGCTGAATGCCTGCAGGCGTATTTCCGTGAGAGCGGCTGCACGGAGGCTGTCTTCACCTATAGCAAAGAGCCCTTGCTGCACAATGCCAAGGGGGGCAAGATACCGAGATACGTGAAGATGAAAGATGAAAAATGAAAGATGAAAGATGAAAGTCAAAAGGTAATCATAAAGTTCAAAGTATAAAGTATGTCAGACATTCCCGCACTAATCAACGACTTGGCGTATATTCTGATGTCGGCAGGCATCGTGACGCTGATTTTCAAGCGACTGAAGCAACCCCTTGTACTGGGTTACATCGTAGCAGGTTTCCTGGTGAGTCCCCACATGCCCTACACGGCATCGGTGGTGGATACCGAGAACGTACACCTTTGGGCAGACATCGGTGTGATGTTCCTGTTGTTCTCGCTGGGTCTTGACTTCTCGTTCAAGAAGATTCTGAAGATGGGCGCCTCGCCGATTATCACCACCATCAGCATCATTTTCTGCATGGCGATGTTGGGCGTATTCGTAGGCCATGCCTTCGGCTGGTCGCGCATGGACTGTATCTTCTTAGGCGGTATGCTGGCGATGTCGTCGACGACGATTATCTACAAGGCCTTCGACGACTTGGGCTTGCGACAGCAGCAGTTTGCCGGCATGGTGATGTCGGTGCTTATCCTCGAGGATATCCTGGCCATTGTCATGATGGTGATGCTGAGTGCCATTGCCAGCGGCAACAATCCTGACGGCGGACAGATGCTGGGTTCGGTAATGAAGATAGGCTTCTTCCTGGTGCTGTGGCTGGTGGTAGGCATCTTTGCCGTGCCATTCTTCCTGCGCAAGGTTCGCAACCTCATCAATGCCGAGGTGCTGCTGATTGTGGCATTGGGACTTTGCTGCGCGATGGCTGTGTTCTCTACGAAAGTCGGTTTCTCGTCAGCTTTCGGAGCCTTCATCATGGGTAGTATTCTGGCTGAGACCGTAGAAGCCGAGCGCATCGAGAAGCTCGTCGAGCCCGTCAAGAACCTGTTTGGCGCCATCTTCTTCGTATCGGTGGGCATGTTGGTCGACCCTCAGATTCTGGTCGACTATGCCGTGCCCATCGTCATGCTGGTGCTTACCATCCTGGTGGGTCAGGCCACTCTCGGCTCGTTTGCCTTTATGCTGGGAGGTGAAAGTCTGAAGTCAGCTATGCGCTGCGGATTCTCAATGGCACAAATCGGTGAGTTCTCGTTCATCATTGCCTCGCTGGGATTGTCGTTGAGCGTGATCAGCGATTTCCTTTATCCGGTAGTGGTGGCCGTATCAGTGATAACCACTTTCCTCACACCTTACATGATACGGCTTGCCACACCGGCTTACAATCATCTGGAGCCCCATCTGCCCTCGAAGGTCATCAGGTCGCTGAACCATTTGGCCATGAGTCGTCAGGAGTCGACGGAACAGAGCAAGTGGAAGAAGCTGCTGACGCAGATGGCCGTCAACACCATCGTCTACAGCATCCTCACCTCGGCCACGATTGCGGTGATGTTCACCTTCGTGCTACCCTTCATGCGCCGTCTGCTGCCCGGTTGGGAGCTCCACTGGTATGCCAACGCCATCACGGGCGTGCTGACCATTCTCTTCATATCGCCGTTCCTGCGTGCCATGATTATGAAGAAGAACCGCTCCGAGGAGTGGCGTGCCTTGTGGGACGAGAGCAACCGAAACCGCATTCCGCTGTTGTTCACCATCCTCGTTCGCGTCATGATTGGTGTGGCCTTCATCTTCTATATCTGCCACTTCCTGAGCCGTTTCACCAATGCCGTCATGATTACCATCGGTATTCTGGTGATTGCCCTGATGGTGCTGTCGAGAACGGTGAAGCAGCGCAGCATCAAGCTGGAGCGTCTGTTCATCATGAACCTGCGTTCGCGTGAGATAGCTGCACAGGTTCATGGCAAGAAGCGTCCGCTCTACGAAGGTCGCCTGTTGGATCGTGATGTCCACATTGCAGAATTCGACGTTCCGATGAACTCGATGTGGATGGGTAGCACGCTGAAACAGCTCGACCTGGGTAAGAAGTACGGTGTCCACATCAGCAGTATCCTTCGTGCCAATTTCCGTCTGAACATTCCTGACGGCGACTACGTGATCTTCCCTGGCGATAAGCTTCAGGTGATTGGTAGTGACGACCAGCTCAGCAAGTTCGGTCAGGCTCTGGAGAAAGAGCTGATTACCGAGGACACGTATATGGAGAACCGTGAGATGAAGCTTCGTCAGCTGATTATCGGCGAGGACAGCCCATTCGTTGGCAAGACGCTTGCCGACAGCGGCATCCGCTATCTCTACAGCTGTATGGTCATCGGTTTGGAAGAGGGTAAGGAGAACCTGACGCGCATCAGTCCTACCCGCAAATTCCAGGTTGGCGACATCATCTGGATTGTCGGTGAGCAGGAGTCGCTGGACGCACTATTATCTTCGAAATGAGAAATGAGAAATGAGAAATGAGAAATGTAAATGAAAAATTAGGCCACTAGTACCACTGCACGGCATTGGAATAGCTGCTGCGCTTATCGTACTTCAAGGCATCGGTAAGCGTGGCAGCATTGCATCGGAACGAGAAGTTGTAGCTGGTATATGGCGTCAGCACCACCGAGCACGACATGTTGAAGCAGTGGAGGTCGCGGCTGAGCGATGCCGTCGTCATCGAGAGCTTGTGCTCCTCGAAGTCGTAACCGGACGAGAAGGAGATGTTCCAGCCTTCCGACAACCGGATGTTGCCGCTGAAGTTCAGGTTCTGCGTAAACTTATAGGGATAGCGCATGGTGTCGTAGTTGAACTTGCTGGCGTCGGTATTCTCACGCATGGTGATACCGTATCCGATGCTCAGCGACCACGGCATCGTGAAGGGCATGTAACCGTCTTCGTCCGTCTCGGCCATACTCGACTCGTCGCGCTCGGCACCGTGTTTGCCGGCCTCCATCGTATTGTCCATATTCGTTTCCATACCGGTGTCGTACTCGTCGGTGTTGCCGTTGTTCGCGTCCTTGTCCTTGTCTTTGTCCGGACGCTCGCCTTTCAGCCATTTGATGAAATTGGCCACCTTCTTCTCATTGAGGGTGTACGACAGGTTCTGCGACATACCCTGGAAACGGCCGAAACGGCCCTTGCTATACTCCGTACGCGTTCCGACGTATGGCGTAGCACCCACGGAGTCGGCCTCGTAGGCATAGGTGGCGAACGTCGTGTTGAGGTTAAAGGTATAGCTCTTGGTGAGCTTCAGTCGCAGCGAGGCATTCAGGTCACTCCACGGTCGTTCCTCTGCTGCGACGTCGTACGACATGCTGGCACTGAGCTCATCAATCAGGCTGACCTTCACGAGCGAGTCGTCGCGGTTCAGATACTTCATCTCCAAGTTGTTCGACAGCGACATATTGATGTTTCCGCTCATGTTCTTGGAGGGCGGCGAGTACATGGTACCGCTATAGGGTGAGTATTCCACCAGCGTCACATTGCCTTTGGCATCGGTCTTCTGATAGGTGTCGTAATAGCCATAGCGGGAAGAGCCGAAGCTGGGGGTATAGGTGAAGCCGATGCTTGGTGTCAGCACGTGGCGGACGGCATTGATCTTGTTGCCGAACAGCTTCCGGTTAGGGATATACATACCATAGAGCTTCGTGGTGGCATTAACGCTCAGGTTCCAGTCGTACATGTTGTAGAAACCGGTCAGCGTATCAATCTTCTCCTTTTGCGTTGTCTCGTCCCACGAACGCTTGAACTTCTTGAACACCATCTTGTCGTTGAAGTTGAACGACGGATTGATGTTGATGACGTCAAAGAGCATGAAGTTAGCCTGGATGGGAATGCGGTGCTCCATACCGTTCTGCCAATCCTTGGCCAGATTGGAGTGCAGCAGCTTATTCTCCTTGGTATCGATACGGTTGGACATCGAACCCGTATACTGCACCGAAATCTTCTCGTACCACTTCTCCTTGCCGGCCATTTTCTTGCGCTTGAAGGGATAGAAGCGGGCGATAGAGATGTTCAGGTCGGGAAGGGTCAGACCGATGGTTGAGTCACGAACGCTCTGGTTGAGGTTCATCGAGGAGCTCAACGACATACCGATGCTCGAGAAACCGGTGCTCCACGACACGGACGATGTACGAAGCGACTGCGTTCGAGCCTGCGGGTTATACATCGATGTCAGGTTGCTCTCGTCATAGCCCGTGGTGGTGAAGTTCACGCTGGCTCTCAGCTGACTATAGGGATTAGCCTTCGGATCCTGCGAGTGCGACCACTGCAGCTTGAAGCTGGTCTCCTTGGTCTGGTCGATGTTCTTGTCGCCAGTCACCGTACTCAGATAGCTGAAATAGAACTGACCGTTATAACGGTAGCGCTTCCGGTAGTTGGAGGCCGCCGAGATACCCCACGAACCCTTGGTATAGATTTCGCCGAGGAGCTTCAGATCCATCTTGTCGCTAATGGCAAAATAGTAGCCGCCGTCGCGAAGATAGAAGCCTCGTGTCGACTCGTCACCATAGGTGGGCATGATGAATCCTGACGTATAGCTGCTGGTGAAGGGGAAGAAGCCGTAGGGGATAGCCAGCGGCAGAGGCACGTCGGCAACGACCAGATAGGCAGGACCGAAGACGACATCCTTGCCCGGACGAACCTTGGCCCTCGACATCGCGATATAGAAGTCGGGGTGTGGCAGGTCGCACGTCGTATAGCGTCCGTGATAGAGGAACATGTCGCCGTTGGCACCGCGCTTCGAGATTTCCGACGTCATGTAGCCGTCTTCCTGCTTCGTATAGACATCCTTGATAAGTCCCTTCTTCGTCTTGAAGTTAAACGACATCGTGTCGTTCTCGTAGGTGTCCGAGCCCATCTTGAAGATGGGTGAGCCCTTCTTCTTGCCCGTAGAGTCCTTGGAACCCATCGCGTGTACCAGGCTCGAATCCATCGACATCGAGATCTTGTCACTCTGCAGGTCCATGTTCTGATAGGTCACGTGGGCATCGCCATAGAGCCACGCCACACCGTTCTCGCCCTCGTAGGTCATCGAGTCGTTGGCGGTATATTCCACAGGGGCGTCAATGCCGTTCTTACGCTGACGGTTCAACGAGTCGGCTGCCAACGAGTCGTCAATCACCTTGTTGTGCAACCAGATGGCCTTCTGCAACGAGTCCATCGATGCCGTGTCGGCCACAGCCTTGACGGTATCCAGGGGTGCACGGTCCTCGGCGGAATCGGCTTTCTCCGCTTTCGCCGGCTTCGCAGCATTCTTCAGCGTATCAAGTTTCTGCAAGGTGTCTGTTGCCACAGAATCAGCGGCCCCTTCCCATTTGGGAAAGGACAGTCGGGGAACTTCTGCCACCACGAAAACGATGACAAAAAGCAACAGAAATATGAGCGTTTTTCTTCTCACGGCTGCAAAGGTAGTAAAAAAAGTGAAGAGTGAAGAGTGAAGAATGAAGAATTTGCTACTACCTTATATTTTTTAACCTTTTTACCCTTTGAATTTTCAATCTTTCAATCTTAATCTTTAATCTTTCGTTTCACTCGAACCGTTCTGCCCATGCCAGAAATTTCAGGACACCCTCGTGCCCGAACTTCTCCAGCGACTGGGCGGTCTCGGCAACCGTCAGCACGCGCTCCATCCGTGACTTGGAATAAAACTTGTCGGCATAGCACACCATCTGCTCCTCCAGCGTCTCAGGCACGAAATCCTCGAGGGGCAACGGCAACTGCTGGCGAACGATGGCCTCACGGGTCAACCCCGTCCCCGTATGGCGCTCGGCCACACGGGCATGTCGCGGAAATCCCTCTTCGCGCAGCAGCTCGGCACCGATGGTTCCGTGCTTGATGTACGGCTCCGTACCCTCGCAAAAGATGCTGGGGGCATGACAACGGAAGATGCCGATGTCGTGCAACATGGCCGCTTCCTCCAGAAACTGCACATCAACAGGCAGCTCCCGGTGTTTGCGCGCAATCGTCAGGCAACGGTCGGCCACTTGCCTGCTATGTTGTAATAAAACCCTGCGGAGCTCATTGTCCGCAGGGTAATACTTATCTATAATGGCTTGATAATCCATTTCTCAGTTCTCATTTAGGGCGAAGCCCGTCATTCCTCATTCCTCATTCCTAATTCCTCATTTGGCCTCCGGCCGTTCTATCCATCCGAGGTTGTCGCCGCGACGCACCTTCGCACCTTGCTTGGCAGCCACCTCCACGAGTTTACCGCCCAAAGCTGCGGGAATGGGAACAATCTCGCCCCACGGTGCCTGGATGTAGCAATAGATGTCGCCCTCCTTGTACTGCTGACCGATGAACGGCTCCAGACAAGGCTCGCAGGCACCCTCGCCCGAGAACTCGTAATAGACCTGTCCGGCAACGGGAGCGGTCAACGGGTCGGCCTTGGCATGTTTGAAGGCGGCAATGTCGGCGGGAGAACCACCGACCGCCAACTTCGCGTCCTTGGCCTTCTGGATATCGGCCAGCAGCTGCTTCTTGGCCTGACCACTCTTGAACGGGCGGTACTGCTCGGGGTGCATAGCCAGCTCAAACAGTTCCTCGTTGTCCTGACCGTAGTCCCAGCCGTTCTCGTCCATCTCCTTCTTGAAGCCTTCGAGGGCATTGGGAATCAAGGTGTGCGGGTCGGCATCGGTGAACTCGCGGCCCTGCTTCTTGGCCAGCTCGATAAACTCGGGATCGATCGTGCCGGGCACCTTGCCGCTCTTGCCGAGGATCATGCCCCAGATGGCATCGTCCATCATCACGTAGCGACCCTTGCCCTGCTCTATCGTCAGCAGGTTCATCAGCGCAATGTTCTTCGTGTATTGCGAGAATGGCGTCACCAATGGGGGATAACCCACCTTCGGCCAAACGTACTCTACCTCGTTGAACAGTTTTACTAACATATCGTCCATCGACAGCGTCGGCTCGCCCTTCTTCTCGCGCAACTTGTTGATCATCGACTGGATAGGACCGAGGTCGGCCATCATCGAGCCCATCATGCCACCGGGCAAACCGCTGCCCAGCAACAGGCTCGACATGTGCTTGTTGGCAGGATTGATGAAGCAGCCAAGCCAGTCGTCAATGAACTCCTGCGTCAGGCTACGCGCCTGCATATACGCGTTCATATTAATATCTGCCACCTCGAAGCCTTCGTTCTTCAGCATCGACTGAACGGAGATGATGTCCGGATGCACCTTACCCCACGACAGCGGTTCGATGGCGGTATCGATGATGTCGGCACCGTTGTTACAAACCTCCAGGATAGAGGCCATCGACAAGCCGGGGCCTGAATGGCCGTGATACTGGATGATGATATCGGGATGCTTCGTCTTGATGGACTTCGTCAAGGCACCCAGCAATGCCGGCTGACCAATACCGGCCATGTCCTTCAGACAGATTTCCTCGGCACCGGCGGCAATCACCTCGTCGGCAATGGCGCTATAGTACTCGACGGTATGCACAGGGCTCGTCGTGATGCACAGCGTTGCCTGCGGAATCATGCCGGCCTCCTTGGCCCACTTGATGCTCGGGATGATGTTGCGCGTGTCGTTCAAACCGCAGAAGATACGAGGAATGTCAACACCCTGAGCCTTCTTTACCTTATACATCAGCGCGCGCACGTCGTCAGGAACGGGATACATGCGCAGGGCATTCAAGCCGCGATCCAGCATGTGCGTCTGGATGCCTACCTCGTTGAAAGGCTTACAAAAGGCACGAACGGCCAAGTTCGGATTCTCACCGGCCATGAGGTTCACCTGCTCGAAGGCACCACCATTGGTTTCCACACGGGCAAAGCAACCCATATCGATGATGGCAGGGGCAATGCGCTCTAACTGATCCTTACGAGGCTGGAACTTTCCTGACGACTGCCACATATCGCGGTAGACGAGGCTAAACTTAATCTTTTTCTTCATAAAATCGATAATAAGATTTGTATTTCGTATAATTGTTGCAAAGATAGTACTTTTATTTCATATATGCAAACAATTTCACAAAAAATAAATATTAAGCGAAAGCAGGCGCTAAGGCCTGCTCTCGCTTAAGGCTCCGGCTCCTCGGGCTGCTCACCGGCATCGGGCGCAATCTCGAAGGAGATACCCTCCAGCATGGTGGCCTCGCGGTTGAATACCTGGTACTGGCGACCGGTCTTTGCCGAGATCTTCACCTGCTTCAGCGTCGAGGTCACCTCGGGCTGGAAGTTCACGCGCTTCGACTTCACGTTGGCGGCGGTGCACAGAGCGGCGGTGTTCGAACCGGCGGACGACACGCCGACCTTGAAAATGCCGATGTTCTCCAGCTTCACCTTCTGACCCAGCGTCAGGAAGTGGTGCAAGGCACTGCCCAGCTCGTCCAGCACCGCGATACAGTCGGAGCGCTTCACCGTGGCCTGCGACTGGATGAAGTCGGCCAGCTCCTTCGTACCGATGAACTTCTCCGGATAGACCGGCGCAACGTAGAACTTGCCGTAGGCGGGCGACTTCGTGTTCGTGTTCTTGATTCTCTTTAACAGTTGTGGCATAATTCTTTTCCTTTCTTTAATTTTTAATGGTTAAACTTTAGTGATTTGAGATTTGAGGTTTGAGATTTGAGATTTATGATTACCTCTGCAGCGGCGTTCATTTCTCATTTCTCATTTCTCATTTCTCATTCCTCATTTGGCCCCTTTGGGCCCCGCGATGGGCTCTCGTGCGCGCGTTCGTGGGCTCTCGCCGTCACCGCGACAGGCTCTTGCCGTGTCGTTCGTGGGCTCTCTTGCCCCCCGCGTTTTAATGACATTGCAAAGGTACGAAAAAATCGCGGCGATTCCAAGCATTCGCCACCATGAGGTGTGAAAATATGTTAAGGCAATTACACGTCCGAAATTTTACAGACTCAGACACTGTGACATGTGATTTTGTGACATTAAGCACCCTCCGCACTCCGCGCCGGCAAACGCACCCTGTATATATTATAAATTATATAATATTATAATATTATATAATTCTTACACCACCATGCCACCATCCCCCACCACCTTAATGTCACAAAGTCAAAAGTCACAAAGTCCACGAAAATAGTGACAAAATATTTTGTACTTCGCCCGTTTTTCACTATCTTTGCACACGAAAAGTGCCAGTCCCCGTGACTATATCGAGGCTCATCGTTAGGAGAGAGACGTTTTCTTGGAACACTCCAAGAAGAGTATGTCTCACGTTATCGGTCGAATGCTCAGGTGGACAGTAAACAAGTGAGATTTTGAACTGTCACCGCTCGGCTTTGCCGCTTGGCTCGTCCAAGAACTGTCACAAATAGGGCGTTAGCAGAAAAATTTCTATGATTATTTGGAACTTTCCGAAAATCTCCGTATATTTGCAAACGAAAAAGCTGTAGAAACAATTATGAGTCCAGTATTCAAACGCGAAAGCGAATATACGTTTAAGATATACTCTAATGAGGAAGAATACCGCGAGCACATTGGTATGCGTGTTGATGATTAATGCCCAGGGCATTATGCTCTCGGTGCAGGGGCAAGATTATTTCTTGTCCTACAACCGCATTCCTTGGATGCAGGATGCGCCTATCCGTAGCGTGCTCAACGTCCAGATGTCTGGCCCCGATGCCATCGAGTGGCCCGATCTTGATGTGGATCTTGAAATCGAAAGTCTCCGCCATCCAGAGCGCTATCCCCTTGTCATCAAGCGGAATGCGATGGATTTTGTTGGAGCATAACTAAACTGTATCATGGGGACGGTTTTGATATATCGGAGTCCCCTCTAAACGTATTGATCAGAACAGCGAAGATGACTTATTCGTTCGAGGATACAATGTATGGTACACTTGGTCCCGAGAGAACGGTCTGGGATGAGGAAGCCCACGAGTCGACGAAAAAGACGATCAAGAAGCAGAAAGAGTCAAAATATATATGAATTACCTAAAATCCGCAGATAATTTTCAAAGGTCTAATTTTGCCGCCATTTGAGACATGTCTGTCTGTTTTTTTTGCCATACAAGCGCGTAATCCGACGGGACATGAACTAGTTCCCCTTACCCCGTAAGGTCGAGAGGCTTAGACCGAGGCATCAATGAAGAAGGTTGTTTTATCCGTGTTCCCAAATAATTGTCTGTCATGTCCCAGTCGTTGGTCAATATACAGCGGTATGTGTACTCGCCGTCGAAGATGTCAAGTTGCTCGCCCTTCTGCTTGCGCTGCCGCTTCACCTTCTCGTACAGACCTGCATACCGCTCGGCACGGATGTAGAACTTGTCTGTATGCTCCATGACCATCTTCACAATGTCCTCGCTATAGGAGCCGCAGTCTGCACGGAAACTCCTGACATGAATGCCGAACGACCTCATCATCTCGAAGATACGCCGGTGAGTCTCTGCCTGCATGAAGCGCACGTTCGCATTGCCGTCACGGTTCTCAAGATAGGCTATCAGCCCGCCGATGGTGAACACGCCTGGGCTGTAGCCGTCAAAGCCCTTGTAGGTGCGCTTGCTGTCATACTTCTCCGCCTCAAGGAACTGGTGGTCGAAGTCCACGTCGTACTCGCCTCCCTCCTTGAGCTGCCCTGTGGCCAGCAACAGCTTGATGAGCAGTTGGTTCAGTTTCTCAGCCGTGTTGAAATCATAGACGTTGCCCGTCTTTTCTGCCGTGTATGATATGTTCTCCGTTGCCAGTTCCCCAATGCCACGCAGCACGGTGTCGGCACTTGGAACACGCGTATGCGGACGCTCGGCAAGCACGTCCTTCAGATAGAGGTTGAGGTCTTCCATGCAGTCGCCGCCACAGCAGAAAACGGAGAAGACGGCCCGAATTATCTCGCTGTACTGATAGCCTATCAACTTACTGCGAAGTCCCAGGTGGGAGTCGATTACAGAGGAAAGAATACGGTCAAATTTGTCCAAGACGAAAAATATTCCTCCAAAAGGAGTGAGTTCCTCAGATTTAATTTGTATTTTTGCCATGTCATATCAGAGTTTTGCTTGTTTATTTTTGCAACACTAAGATAAGTGAATTCTTCGACATGGCAAAATCCTGGGCAACTTTTTGTTGCTCAGGTACTTAAAAAGTTATATTTGTAATAGTGTTGCGGAATTAAGGCTATTAAGATTGCCGTCATTTGATGGCATCGTACAGGAATATATAAATGCGTGACACATAATATATTCAGAACATGAAGAATCGGATCACTCTTATTACTGCAACTCTTCCAGTAACCATTTTTACCACTCTGTATTTAACTCATCGGATGAAGAATCTTCCATGGCAAGGTATTCTTCTTCGAAGTGCTTCATCTCTTCTTCGGAGACATCTGCCATTTCTGCACGCAGGTTGTCCAAGGCTTCTTGCGTTTGCTCCACAAAATATGCCTTGGCTTCTGAATCGTCTGATTCGTGCCGTTGCCAGATGTCGAGGGCTTCGAGATAGAGGGACTCGCTTTTCTTGTACAGTCGGTTGATGTTGTACTGTACCCCTAAGAG
>JBGUQW010000007.1:0-2137 GCA_045131435.1 Prevotella sp. | reverse complement strand
ACTTCTCTCCAGCGGTGTCAATCACATTATCTGGCATGGTTCTCCCTACAAATATGAAGTTGCAGGCAATCCCTGGCAACCCTTCTACAATTCCATGATTGGGGTCAACTTCTCCTCTGACCTAGATGAAGAAAACGTCTTCTGGAACGAACTGGCAGATGTGAATCAATATGTCCAGCGTGCTCAGTATCTGATGCGTAGTGGGAAGGCTGAAGCCGACATCCTTGTATATTATCCATTCCTGGAATACAGCAGTAGCGTTAAGAACCCAGAAGAAATCCTCTACTATGGTATGCTTCCCGAAACGGAACCTGGAGCCGACAAAGAGCAGAAACCATCGGATGATGCTGTCAGCAAGTGGCTGAGCGATATATGGCCAGTACTGAACGAATTAGAGAGGCGCGGACTCACTTGGTCTTGGGTCAATGACGAATCGCTGCAGGAAATGAGCGCAACTCCTGACGGACGCTTGCATATCCGTGGCAACAACTACGGCGGACTTGTCTTGTTCAACCTTCCTTGGATACAAATGCAAACAGCCGAAAATCTCCAGCGGCAATCCAATGCAAATGTGCTGATTATTGGCGACCTGCCAGCTAGGCAGCCCTCCTTCAAGGATTACGCAAAGAACGACAGGAAAACAGCTGCACTGATGAAGAAAGTGGCGTCAGGGAAATACGTCTGCAACAGCGTTCACAACTGGGCGGTTTCGACCCCTCTGACAACGGTAGCAGGAGGAGAACGGGTCAGGATGGCCCGGCGCCGACTTTCCGACAACGAACTTGTTCAAATCTTTTGGAACGTAGAAAACTGTTGGAAGGAAATCAGCATCCAGGCAGGCAATGCCCCCCATGCCTACTGGCTTAATGCCGAAGAGGGGAGTGTGACAACTGCCGACAGGACTTCTTCTGGTGAGATCAAAGGCATGCTTCCTCCGCTTTCAACTCGTTTCCTTTTCATCACGGACACCCAAATTCTGGAAGTGGGGGCTCCCCAGCTTACTCCGTCACCCACCAAGGATTTCAAGACCATCAAATTGGGACAATGGACGCTTCAACTTGGAGAACAAGTCATCAACGATGCTCAACTGGAGGACTGGCGGAATATTCCGCAGCTGGCCGACTCCTGCGGTGAATCTGTTTACGCCACCCGGTTCTCACTGGAAAAGACTGCCACAAAGTATGTTCTCGATTTGGGAGATGTCTATTATACCGCCGAAGTGTACATCAATGGAAAGGCTGTTGGAAAACGTATCTGGAAACCGTTCAGGTACGACATTACAAACTATGTACAAAGCGGTGAGAACGTTCTGGAAATCCGCGTGAAAGCATCTGATTATAACAAGAAGGTTCTGCGTGGTCGTGAGGGCGATGCCACATTCTCCTCGATTGCGAACTCCGGGCGCATAGCCAATGGACTGAAAGGCCCGGTGCAGATTATCACAGAGTGATTAATATAAGATTGTATGTCTTTAAAACATGAGCCCACTAAGAATAGTGGGCTCATGTTAATATTTTTCTGATAACTCGAAAGCCATATGCCTTGTTCCGTTCCTTGGGCATAACTTATGTAAACTCAATGATGGTACTTACCTCACTCCCGATAGACAGGGAAACAATCATACCATCTGCTATTTTATAAATAGTAGGAGTCAGACAATCGCCAAGCTTGGCTGCAACTCGATATTCTACACGAAGACCGCTTACCACGAAATTCTCTGGCAGCAGTTCCATCGCTATACGGACATAGTTGGCATTATTCAGATGCTTGTTGTAATCGATGTCGGCACGTAGTACACGGATGGGGGCAAGAACAGCCCCATTAGTTTTGGGCAGAATGATGCGACGATCTTTGTAGTTCATCTCCAACTGTGGCTCCAGCGTCATCGAGGCAATCGTGGCATCATCCACACGCTTCAGTTTGCCAGCCGACTTGTCAACAAATGCTCCCATGCTCCATGTCTTGTAGCAGGGATAGCCTTGTGCATCGTAGATGAAGGTGTTTCGGAATCCAAACATGGGTTTCATGCCATAGACGGAGGTCGTCACCGTCAGTTCCTCTTTGTATTCAGGTACTCGGATAATTTCAACCTGCCGGGTTGCCAACAGCTGAGCCATGTTCTGCTCCGTAAAGTACT
>JBGUQW010000006.1:0-1504 GCA_045131435.1 Prevotella sp. | reverse complement strand
GATGGCAACAGTGGCACCCACCATGGGGTTGTTACCGATACCGAGGAAGCCCATCATCTCTACGTGAGCAGGAACTGAAGAAGAACCAGCGAACTGAGCGTCAGAGTGCATACGACCAAGTGTATCTGTCATACCGTATGAAGCAGGACCTGCAGCCATATTATCTGGGTGCAGAGTACGACCTGTACCACCACCAGAAGCTACTGAGAAGTATGGCTTACCAGCGCGGATACGCTCCTTCTTGTATGTACCAGCTGTTGGGTGCTGGAAACGTGTTGGGTTTGTTGAGTTACCAGTGATTGATACGTCAACGTCTTCCTTCCACATGATAGCTACACCCTCACGAACGTCGTCAGCACCGTAGCAGTTTACAGCTGCACGTGGACCGTTAGAGTAAGCGATACGCTTAACCTCCTTGAGCTCACCTGTGAAGTAGTCGAACTGTGTCTGTACGTATGTGAAGCCGTTGATACGAGAGATGATCATTGCAGCATCCTTACCAAGACCATTGAGGATACAACGGAGAGGCTTGTCGGCTGGTCTTGACTTGTTAGCCATCTGTGCAATCTTGATAGCACCCTCAGCAGCAGCGAATGACTCGTGACCAGCGAGGAATGCGAAACACTTTGTCTCTGGCTCGAGAAGACGAGCAGCGAGCTCACCGTGGCCGAT
Source organism: Prevotella sp. (assembly GCA_045131435.1). GTDB lineage: Bacteria > Bacteroidota > Bacteroidia > Bacteroidales > Bacteroidaceae > Prevotella. The sequence goes on along the minus strand of JBGUQW010000006.1, from coordinate 832 downwards.
ACCAACCTTACGGTCGTCAGCTACAGAACCAGGGATACAGAATGACTGGAGACCCTCACCAATGTAGTTAGCAGCCTCTACAGCGTCCTTTGCCTTTTCCTTGAGAGCGATTGCTGTACCTACAACGTAAGCCCACTTAGCGTTCTCGAAACAGATCATCTGAGTCTCCTCACATGTCTGATATGGGTCGAGACCTGCAGCCTCGCAGATCTGATTAGCCTCTTCAATAGAAGCGATACCGTGCTTGTTAAGACAAGCGAGGATCTGCTTGATGCGACGATCCTGAGATTCAAACTTTACTTCGCGAATCATATATATATCCTCCTATTAGTTTTTACGTGGGTCAATAAATTTAACTGCACCGTCCTCTTTCTTAGTACGGCCGTAAGTACCTGTAACACTCTTGAGTGCCTCGTTAGCGTCAACACCCTTCTTGATAGCGTCCATGAACTTGCCCATGTGAACGAACTCATAACCGCATACCTGGTCGTCCTTATCGAGATACTGCTTTGTGATGTAACCCTCTGTGAGCTGGAGGTAACGAGTACCCTTAACCTTTGTACCATAGAGAGTACCACACTGAGAAACGAGACCCTTACCGAGGTCCTCGAGACCAGCACCAATCATAAGACCGCCCTCTGAGAAAGCAGACTGTGTACGTCCGTAAACAATCTGGAGGAAGAGCTCACGCATAGCTGTGTTGATAGCATCACAAACGAGGTCTGTGTTGAGAGCCTCAAGGATTGTCTTGCCTGGGAGAATCTCAGATGCCATAGCAGCAGAGTGAGTCATACCAGAACAACCGATTGTCTCAACGAGAGCCTCCTCGATG
>JBGUQW010000005.1:0-50033 GCA_045131435.1 Prevotella sp. | reverse complement strand
ACGCAGCATCCTCAACGAAGGGATTGTGAAGTTGTCATCGACGTGACGACAGCACACCTGAATCGATTAAAATTAAAAGTAGAACACATCAATGAAAAGAAAGATGAAAAAAACAATGAGCGAAAGAGAATCAAAACGTATGAAAGAGTTGAAGATGAAGGCTTCTAAAATAGCAGAGAAAGCCAGCATGCGCACTATTAATTCAAGAACGACCCGGGTAACAGCACGACGCAATCGGTTGGTGTTGTGCGTTGATTTCGTTGACGATTAAAAGATTCACGTTTTTCACGTTTTGCACGTTTCACGTTTTGCTACTTTCAAAAAGTCGTAAATCACAATATCGTAATGTTGAATTTCACGTTGGACGACAAGAAAGGAGCCTGAGGGAAAATCCCCAGACTCCTTTAGTTTCGCAGACGTAGCTGGCCTTATTCCGGATCAGTAGCTTCTGGTGCCTCGACATCATCTGTTTCCTCCAGTTCCATCTTCGGCGCACCGGCACTGCCTCCACTGTTCAGGATGATGTTCACCACACCCACGGCGTCGGTGATGGTCACATAACCATCATCGTTGACATCGCCCTTCTTAGTATTAACGGTAATGTCCTTCGTTGCAACATTCGAATTATCATAACCGCTCTTCGTGGCATAGACACTGACGGTAAACGCCGAAATCAGACGAACATCGCCTCCGACACCATTCTGCTGGCAGGTGGGTTTCACGTCGTATACAAAGCTGGCGCCCTCAGTGGCACAGCTGAACGACACCCGATCACCGTTTACGTTAATGGTCGGCGTGGCACACTTTTCCGGCACAGGGGGCAGGGGCGTTGAGCCGTCAGTAGCGACAATAGTCCCGAAGGAGCTCCATGGTGATGTGGTTTTGTAGGTATTAACAGACTCGGCAGGGACGTGGAGAGTGGCATATTCAGGATAGGCGTACTGGAATGTATATGAAGTCGCAGTGGGTGGCTCCACGGCATAGCAATAGAAATCCTCCAAATTCTCGTCTTTGTAGAAAGCATAATCGTCAATTCTCTTTATCCCCGTACCAATCCATACCTTTGCAAGATTAGTGCACTGACTAAAAGCGTAATCCTCTAAATGGGTAACACTATTTGGAATACTGATTTCGTGCAGGTCGGTACATTTGGAGAATGCATAACTATCAATTAATTGAAGACCCTCTTTCAGTTCCACATTATACAATAGCGAGCACCCCTCAAAGACATGTCCACTAATTCTCGTGACACTTGATGGAAGCTTAATAACTATCAAGTTCTTACAATTGTAAAAAGAATAATTATACAATTCGGTCAATGTATTACCAATAATATAAACGGACATCAATTCAGTACAATTCTGAAATGCATAACTGGGTATTATAGACACGCCACTACCAATCTGCACAGAAAGCAGTTTATTACAATCTTCAAACGCACTTCCGCCCAATGATGTCACGCTATTAGGAATCTTAACAGAGGTCAATGGACATTTTTTGAAGGCAGAACCTCCTATAGTAGTCACATTACTACCAATTACTGCCTGAGTCAGACTTGAACAGTAGGAAAATGCACTTGAACCTATGGTCTTCAAACCATCACCCATAATAATCTTGGTCAAGCCTGTACCATAAAACGCATAGGTTCCGATGCTTTCCAGGCCATCTGGAAGCGAAATCGAAGTTAGAGCACTACAATTATCAAATGCTTTATTACCAATCTCTGTTACTGTACTAGGAATATTGATAGTTTTCAAAGCGGTACAATTATAAAAGTCCTCAGAGCGAATGGCGGTAATACCTGTTCCAAGATGGACTTCCACCAGTTTTTTACAACCTTCAAAGGTACTCTCTCCTAAGTCTGTGACGTTGTCAGGGATAGAGACAGAGATTAATTCTGAGCAACTATAAAATGCACTATTATTAATGGCTGTTACTTTACACTCCACGCCTTCGTATTCAACTGTCTCAGGGATAACAATGTTACCTGAATATCTAGGACTATTCGAAAGCACCTTTGCCGTCTTTCCCTTTTTAATAACATCGTATTTGATACCGTCAATCGTTACCTCTACAGCCCAAAGGTTTGCCGACATCGCAAACAATACAAATAATGCGGCAAATAGTCTTTTCGTTTTCATAATTTATTGCTTTAAGTTATTAATACTGTTTGCAAAGTTACGAATAAGTGAGGACAAAACAAAACAAATAAAGATTTTTTTTGTTTTTTGTCGAGCGGGAGTATCTTCACCAAAGGTGAAAGGTACGAAATATTTCCGAAATCACAAAGAAAAGGGGCAAGTTTTTCACGTTGCCCCTTCTCTATATCATTGAACGGATATTTACTCCGGCTCTGTCGCCTCGATATCGTCAACATTCTCCAGTTCCATCTTCGGTGCACAGGCCTCGCCATTCAAGATAATATTCACCACACCCACAGCATCGGTGATGGTGATATGGCCATCGCGGTTCACATCGGCAGCAGGCTCGATGAAGCCTGGTGAGGGATTGCCCAGGATCTTGTTGACGACACCGACGGCATCGGTGATGGTGACGGAGTGGTCACCATTGGCATCGCCCATCTTATAGACATCGGTGATGGGTTTCCATATCTTGAAGGCACCACAGAGGTGCAGCATCGCCAGATAGTGCACCATGCCGTCGTAGTAGCGATACTGGCCCGTCATAGGAACCGCATTCCAAGCCATTGACAGGTTGGTCCACACCTTGTCCTCATAGCCGTCCTTTCCTATCAGTGCATAGCAGGCCACGGCGTTACAGCCCTTCTCACCCAGCGTATAGGTTTCTGACGGATTTGAGCCGTCCCAATTAAAACGAGCATGCTTATAACCATCTCCTTCGAAAAAGTCTATCAACCGTTGTGCCATCTCTGTCTGGCGCTCTGCATCCGCACCAAACAGGTAATAGTCCATACCGAAGTTCATGGCACAGCGCATGGCGTCATACATATATTTGGTTGCACTGCTATTGAAAGAAACACTATGCGGTGTTCCGTCGAAGTTATTATAGTCGGAGAACAAGCCAGATGTGGTATTCGAACTCTTATATAGATGATCGCGAGTTGCGGATGTTGCCTTCTTCCACTTGTCTTTATTGGTCGTCGACCAACGGGAAAACAGGTCAACATACGCCGGCAAGCTGTACGACGGGTCAGACCAGGAATTGTTGCCGGGAGTCGGTTGGAACACCACAATGTAAGACTGTTCGCTGAACAGCGAAGCGCCATTGCCTTTCCAGCAAGCCTTGAGGATAGCCTGCGCATCTTCCATATAACTGGCATCGTGCCAACGGTTTGCAGCAAACAATAGCGACATCATGAAATATATTTCACCGTCGGGTGCGCAACCCTGGTCCCTCACGCTTCCGTCCGTGTTGCATTGCCAAGAGAAATAGCCGTCACCGCCACTGGAAGGATTGTGCCACATGTGGTTTTTGGCCCATTTCCACAGCTTGTCGAACTCCTCCTTGTGGTTGGTCTGCACACAGAGCATCATGCCATACGACATGCCCTCACTACGGACGTCGTCGTTGTTGATGTCCTTGATGTAGGCTTCGTTGCCAACGTCGTAATAGACTTTCTGATTGCCATTGCCTTTGAAGTAGTGGTACCACAGCTGGTCCAGCTTTGCTTGTATTTCTTCGTCCGTCTTGCCCATGAAGGTCTTGAACGGGCTCACATAGCGACCCGTATAGTAGGCTCCAGAGTAGGCATCAGCATCGGGGGTAGGACCATAGTAGGCCCCGCTTGCGTCAAAGTACTGGGTCTCCTCGTTATACGGCTCAAACTGCCCATCGCTGTTCTTCACAAACGTCACCCACCCCTTTGCCTTGGCAGCAGCAATCTGTGTGGCTCCGAAAGGGCTCCCGCCGTCATCCTTCCTGAAGGGAACGATGGTGCCACCTGTTCCCGGAAGGCTGGCAATGAGGTCGTTGAGGGCATTCTGGCTGAACTGGTTGTCATAGCAGAACAATGCCTTCAGCTTCCAGTTCACCGTCAGGTCGAGTGATGTCAGCTGGTTACCACTACAGTCCAGAAACTGCAGTCTGGTGAATACGTCGATGTCACGCAACGTAGAAAGGTTCTGGTTCCTGACGCTGATGGCCTTCACCTTCTCCAGTCCACCCATCGAGACGCACTTGTATTTGCTGTCAGAGAAGTCCACATACCTGTCTTCCAACAAGCTACGTATGGGTGCCTCCGAGAAGCTGTCGTCGATCACCAGGTAGTTGACGGCGCTGCAGCTGTTGTCATTCAGCGTTGCCGTCAGCGTCGCAGCAATCTCCTTCGTACCGTTCTCCAACACCCAGCAGGGGGCGTTCTCAGCCAACGTTTTCGCCTCCTTCGTACTCAGGTCTGGCCGTGCGTCCTTGATGGCATTGATTACGGTGATATTGACATTCTCACAACTTTCGAGCCATACATTGTAGTGTGCGCCGTCGGCCTTGGCGCCATACACCATCACTATCGTCAGTATCAATACTAAAAATACTTTCTTCATCTCGTTAAGAATTTCCTTATCTAAGGGTTAATGTCTATACTTTGCTGCAAAAGTACGAATAATTTGGCATAGCACAAAGTAAAGAGGCAAGTTTTTTATTCTCGGAATGAAGAAAAAGCCCCAAATATAACGAGCCATCGCTGAAGATGTGGTGGCTTTGTTGTTTTATTTAGGAGGACAAGCTTGATGCTTGTGCCGAGGAAACTACCCTCTTGTGGCATACCTCGTTTGGTAATCAGTAACCTTACTGTCGGTAAGCAGTAATCATAGCGCCGGTAAGCAGTAATCATACCACCCAATCTCTCGAATGTCCTTTGTATACAGGGGGTGAGCTGGGTAGAGTCATGCTTCGACACTCTACCCAACACTCCCCCTTTGACTCTACCCTACACTCCACCCTATACTCCCATCCGACCCTCAACCCAAGCACTTGCAAAAGAGGCTTAGAGTTTTTACAGCTTGAAATGTTAAAATGCAAAATATTGTGCTTTTTTTCTGGGTTTTCTTGCAAACCGCATTTTTATTTTGTATCTTTGCACTTGGAAACGCAAATGTGCGTTCCATTCTGGAAAATGGCATGACGCTGTGAGAAACACTTACAAGCCACTCTTAGCCTAAACTATTAAAAATTCTTTTTTATTATCTTATGAGTAAAGAACTTACCATTCATGGTGAGGCTCTTGGAGCTTCACAGAAGGGAGCGCTCGCAGTCGAGCAGTTCCTCAAAGACAATTACCTCTTCCGTTTCAATGAGTTGAGCGGAAAGGTAGAGTTTGTGACCTTGCCAGCAGGCGAAAACCCCGACTGGCGTGTGCTGACGGAGAAGGCGCTGAACTCCATTATCCTTCGTGCCAAACGCGAGGATGTGTGCGAGGGCGCCAATCCTAAGTCTGACATCCAGATGCTGGTGAATTCGGACGATGTCGTAACGTTCAATCCCATCACCTGGTATCTGAACCATCTGCCCAAATGGAACGGCCAGAACCATGTGGCCCGTCTCTTCGGACGCTTGCCTGGGGTGAGTACAGAGCAGCTGGAGTTTCTGTTTGTCTGGATCCGTTCTGCTGTGGCCCACTGGCTTCAGATGGACCTGTTGCATGGTAATGAGTGTGTGCCTACGCTGATTGGTGCCCAGGGTTGTGGAAAAACGACCTTCGTGGCCCGTCTGCTGCCCCCGCATCTGCGCATGTATTTTCTGGACCATCTGAACCTTTCGAACAAGTTCGATAAGGAAATGGCCTTGACGAACAACCTTATCGTGAACCTCGACGAGCTCGATGCCATCCCTCTCAGCCAGCATGCTGCGCTGAAGCAGACGCTGTCGAAGAGCAAGGTAAACGGACGTCGCATCTATGCTGCCTCGCAGGAAGATCGTCTGCGTTATGCCTCGTTTGTGGCCACAACGAACAATCCTCATCCGCTGTCGGATGTAACTGGCAGTCGCCGATATATCTGTCTGACCATTCCTGAGGGACAGTACATCGACAACACGGGCGACATTGACTACGACCAGCTCTATGCCCAGGTGCTCTACGAGATTCGTGAACTGAATTCGCCCTACTGGTTTAATAATGAGCAGGTTGCACGCATCCAGCAGTTGAACCTGAACTACATGGATCAGAAGGACATCATCGAAGTTGTTGAGGTCTGCATCCGCAAACCGAAGGAGGGTGAACAGGGCGTTCGCATGAAGAGCGGAGAGATTGTGAAGCTAATCTGTCGCGAGTTTCCTACCATCAAGGACAACCATAGCACGAAGATCCATCTGGGGAAGGCCATGAAGGAACTCGGCTATGAAGGAAAAACTCACAATGGCAGCACTTATTACAGGGTGATTCCCTTGAAGGCTGCCTGATGTCGAGGGTGGAGTGTCAGGTGGAGTGTCGGGTAGAGTATCGGGTGGAGTCTCAGAGCATGACTCCACCCTGCTCAATCCCAGTGTACAAAGGACTTCCGGGAGATTGGGTGGAGTATGTCGTCCGAGTATCTCCTTGCGGTCGTTGCGATGGCAAGTACGACATGTTTCGATATCTGTTATGGGGGGTAAAGTGCCATCGGAACGACTCGAAAGTGCCTGCAGAACACCAGCAAAGCATTATCCGGACAACCCATAGAAGGCATTGGCACTGAGCCAAAGGCTCACTCCGGCTCTACTGTCTCTTCGTCGTCAGCCTCAACATCCGGAACCTCGAGCTTCGGAGCACTGCTGCCACCACTGTTCAAGATGATGTTCCTCTCTATTTCGGCAATATGGCTTTCCCTGACGCCACTTTCTTGTGCATAGTGACGCCAATGGGCAACAACATCCGTTATTTCGTCAATAATCTCACCACAATGTCGGATGCCGGCCTTTTCTCCAACAGTCAGGAGATCCTGACGGGTAAAGTCATCCTGTTTCCCATTCAGCGAGAGCTGGTGCTGTCCTGTCCAACGGCCTCCAGGCTTGTAAGTGTAGCACAGATCGTAGGCAGGCGAAAACATCCATTGTCCCTGTTTGTCCATGAGGAAAGAGAAGTTCTTGGTGTGGTCGTCGTGATTTCTGGCCACAACGTTAAAGACCATTCTTCGGAACAGCTGAATGGAGGCCTCCATCGGCAGAGTCATGTTCAGAATAAGTAACACCGTCGAACTTCAGCAGCCAGTAGCCAAAGCCTTGCTGGGTTCGAATTCCAAAGCGCCCATGGCTCGCCGTCCTACGTAGCAGAGGCGTTCCAAAGGTGTTATCTCCCCTATCGCCAGTCCCTGGCGCGTGAACCATTCTGTGATTATCTGATTACCGAATTTATCTGGCAGGGCATCGGCTATCAGTCCCGGTAAGCCTTTATATCAAAGAGCCAACGAACTGACCCCAGAGTTTTACATCTACGATTAAGTTCTCCATTTAGCTTTCCTTTCTGTGTCTTACACGTCGCACCGTTTTTCCCTGCATCCTGCGCAACTGCATCGGACTGATGCCGAGTTCGGGTAACAGGGTCTCCAGATTCTCCAGGACCCCCAACGTACGAAGGATGCTGATAAGCAATAGAACGGACACTGTTTCACCACGTTCCAATCTTACCACAGTTCCCATACTGACACCCGACCGCTCAGCCAGTTCGCTTTGTGTCATTTCCATCCGCATCCTATAGTCGCGGATTCTGCTTCCTATTCTTTGCAGAATGATAGGATCACTCAACTCCGTCCACATAACCTTCTCCTTTTTGCCTGCAAAGATAGTGTAATTTCTAATATCTTGCAAATAAAATGCAAAAAACTTGCTTAATTTGCAAGATATTATCAATTATTCAGGATCAGCAGCCCCTTCAATCTCTGCATCGGGAGCCTCCAACTTCGGAGCACTGCTGCCACCACCCTCCAGGATGATGTTCACAATACCCACGGCATCGGTGATGGTGATTTTGGGGTTATCATCATCGTCGAAATCGCCATTGACATTAGCAGCCTCGATGTTAAAGCCCTCGGCAGGATTGCCCAGGATATAGTTCACCACACTCACCGCATCGGTGATGGTGACGGCACGGTCGCCGTTGGCATCGCCTAACAGTGCCGTAACGTCGAAGGTCACGGAGGAGGCTGGTGACAGCGTGCCGTCGGAGAGTTTCAGCTGGTAGTGCAGAATGTGGTCGCCTTCCTCAAGTTTTCTGGCATCGATGGTCGTCGAGAGGTTTGTGATGGCACTCTCCCTGATGTGTGCATCGTCGGCGTCGAACCAGTAGAGAATGGCCGTAGCTGTGGTAGTGGCCAGTTTCATGAACATCTGGGAGACGGGAACGCCGGCAGTGCCCTGGTTGTCAACAAGCTGGTAGTGCAGGGTATGAATGCCGTCCATGAGGCCCGAGGCATCGATGGCGGTGGCTCCGCTGGGAATGGAGGCCGTCGTCGTGGCGGTGCTTGCGTCGTTGTCGTCAAACCAATAGCGCAGTTTTGCGGCCGTCAGTTGTCCCTGGGACTTGATGAAGAGCTTGGAATAAGGTATGCCAGGTACGTCGTTCTGGTCGACCACCTGGTAGTGGATGACGTGGATGCCGTCGACGAGCGCTGCTGCGCTGACGGTTCCGCCAGTGAGATCAGAAGCGTAGAGGTTGTCTGAGTCGCTGTCAAACCAGTAGCGTAGCGATGCTGCCGTCGTAGCCTCCGGCAATCCTGACAAGTCGACGATTTCCGACAAGTCGATGTCGGGCACATCCTGTCCTCTGGCTCCGATGCTCAGACCTGAGAGCAATATAACTAGAAACAGAAACTTTCGCATAAGCTCACATTGTAAACTATTTCACTTCAATCGTTACGCCCAGCTGACCATCGGCATCAGTTTTCTCGTCAACATCCATCTTAGTAATCAGAGGATAAGTCGGTGTGGTATTGTATGGCATCAGACCACCATAGAGGCCGACCTCCTTGCCGTCGGTGCCCTTGAAATTAGCCTTGATGTCATCATTTAATTCGAAAGTATCCAAGTCCTTGAACACTTTTTCAACACCATGAGTGCAGTTAATGCATCCGCCATGAAATATATTAGAAGCATAATTGCCAATATTTACGAATGTGCTAATGCAATTTGTGGCTTGGCCTGTTTCAGCTATTCCTGCCTCGGAGTATCCTGGTGCATAGAAGATACAGTTATAGAAACGTACTATGTCAGATCTGTGATTGCCCAAATACGTTTGAAGTACACAATTCGTAGCTGTGATGGATGCATTATCAGAACGTTCAGAGATACCACAATAACTGTTAACTAAATATGCTGAACTATTACCCTTGACACCAATCCCTTCAAGAACTTTGCAGTTAACCACCATGATATTAGTGATAGCATCCGAATAATCATATCCCGAAATCCTTTGGATTTGGCTTTTCAAGAAATAGGGATTACTGAATGTTCCTTGTAAGTAAACAATATTTTGACACTTGATGCCTTCCATCGTAAATTGTTTGGCATCGTCTGAAGGAATATTGATAGTGAACTCTCCAGAAATGATAGTAGGGTTGTCACTGGCAATACCAGTACCACGTAATGAAATGGCTTTTCCGATATTTATTGCCTGAAAGATTCCTCCAGACAGACTGATGATATCGCCACTTATCGCGTCAGCTACTGCCTGTTTCAAGGCAGTACCCCCATAATAATACGTTGTATTCTCACCACTGGTTAGCGAAGCCACCAAAGCGTTCTGTGCAAAACACACGGTTGCAACCAGCACGGCAACCAAAGATAATAAGACTTTCTTCATAACAGTATAGATTTTATTGCTTGCAAAGATACGAATAAACGAGGACAATACACGATTTTAAATGTTAATCTATTCAAAATCTTCAGAATCAGCATTTATTTTTATTGTCGAGTGAAAGTATCCTTCGAGACAACGTCTCAAAGATACGAATAAACGAGGACAATGTTCAATGGTCAATGGTCAACGTTTCGTTAACAATCAACAACCGAAACTAAAATTATTGTAATTATCCTTTGATAATTAAAGCTTTTTCAATACCTTTGCAACGAAAATGCTGCGAAAGCAGAAAAACAACCAGCCTATTATTTACATAAGCGATATGAATATAACTGAAAACATGAAGAATTTGTCAGCAAAGGCACTGATCACACTTGTACTGCTGACAGCCCCTGTCTTGATGATATGGGCACAAGAGGCCAACAAGAAGTATGCGCTGACCACGCAGATGTTTTTGAACGAACTGAAGGAACAGGCGAAACAGCCGGTGGACGCCCAGCGTCAATCACAGGTGCGCCGTCGCCCCGATGGTAGGCCGATGCCAAAGCCACACCGACTGATAGCCCGTCCCGACACGGTGGGGGGCGTGGTCTACATCCCGTGCTTCATCCATCTGAAGGATGCCGGCAATCTGAGTGCAGTGCGTGCCCTCGGCGTGGAGGTTGAGGAGACCTTCGACGGACTGGACTTCGTCACAGCCCGTGTGCCGGTAAAAGAGTTGGAGGCGTTGGCAGACATTGACAACGTGACAAAGATCAAGGTGGCACGGCGTATGCGCCTGCTGACTGACGAAGCACGGAAAAAGACCAACGTTGACGACCTGCTGACACAGTCGCCCGACGCCTTGGCGTTAGGTGTGAACAGCAAATACGACGGCTCGGGTGTGATACTCGGTGTCATCGATACGGGTATCGACTTCAAGCACATTGCCTTCAAGGATAAAAACGGTAACAGCCGCATCAAATGGGCATACGTCTATAAAGGTTCGAGTGGCACAGAATACACAGAATCAAATATCAGTTCTGTCACAACCGATGACAGCACAGAAGACCACGGTACCCACACGGCATCCACTGCCGGAGGTTCCAGCGTCATTGTGAGTGGAAACAACGTCACCGTGACCGACGACCATGCCAATGCCACCTATGGTGGTATGGCACCTGGTGCCGACCTCTATCTGGCCGGTATTAATGGCCTGAACGATACAGGCTTGACAAATGCGTTGAAGAAGATGGTGTCATACGCCGACGCACAGGGCAAGCCGCTGGTGGTCAGCAACAGCTGGGGCTCCGGCTGGGGACCTCGCGACGGCACGGGCGAATGGGCAACTTTGGTGGGACAATACTTTGGCGACAGCCACCCCAACCGCGTCATCCTCTTTGCTTCTTCGAATGATGCCGGCCACAAGACTGGCAACGAAGGCGGTGGTTTCTTCGTCAAGAAGAGCTCTGCCAGCAGCAGCAACCCGCTCGGCACCATTATCCGTACTGACGGAGAAGGAGGAGACCATTACGTTGGACTGATGGCCTGCGCATGGGCAACGAGTAAGTTGAACTGCAAGCTCCACGTTCTGGATGCTTCTGGTACCATCAAAAAGACGTGGACGGTCACCAAAGACAACACGTCAACATTCAGTGGTTTGAGCACGTATTACACTGGCTCAATGACAGTCTACATTGAGCAGAACAATGGGAAATACATGCTGGCAGTCTATTCTGAATACGGAATGGAAAATGAAAGCGAAGATGAAGATTACACGCTGGCTATTGAGGTCTATCCTGAAAGTGGCAGTGCCAATATCAACATGTGGTCGGGCGACTATACTTATTTCACTGACCATCTGACGACCTCCGGCCACACTTGGACGGAAGGTACTGACGACATGTGTGTGAGCGACGAGGCCACCATTCCCGATGCCATCTCCATAGGTGCCTACGTGTCGAAAAAGAACTGGAAGGCGTCTAATGGCAGTTCCTATACATCCAACGCCTATACACTGGGCGACATTGCCTACTTCTCGAGCTATGCCACTGCCGAAAACAGTCCTACGGGACTGGCATATCCTTGGATTACTGCCCCTGGCGCACGTCTTGCTGCCGGTGTGAACCATTACCATACAGACGACTATAGTTACTATGGTTCCACCGACCTCGTTGTCAACAACAGCAATTACCCATACGCCATGATGGAAGGCACATCGATGGCAACGCCTGTAGCTGCCGGTATTGTGGCACTGTGGCTGCAGGCATCAATGGATGAAAACGCTCAGCACAAGAACCTGACCGTCAACGACGTGAAGGAGATTATGGAGACTACTGCCATCAAAGACACCTATACCACTACAGGTGCTAATGCCTCGCACTTCGGCAAGGGTAAGATTGACGCTCTGGCAGGTATTCAGTATATTCTGGGAAGCACCCCCAAGCCTGCTACGCCAACCATTATCGCTGACCCGACAACACTGACCTTTGTAGCCAAGGCGGACGAGCAGAAGAGCCGTACATTCGACATTCTCAGCGAATTACTGACAGACGATGTTTCAGTCACCCTCACCGATGCCAACAATGTATTCTCCGTCGACAAGACCACCATCACAAAGGCTGAATCCGAGGATGGCGCCACTGTCACTGTTTCATTCCGTTCTGCCACAGCAGGCACTTACACAGGAGAAGTGACACTTAGCAGTGAAGGAGCAGAGCCGGTGACCATTTCGCTTAAAGGCTCTGTAAGCACTTCAAATCCGGACACCAAGAACTTCAAGCTGGTCACCTCGACAGACAATCTAAAGCCTGGCATGCGCTACATCATCGCCTGTGGAAGCGAAGAGAAAGCAGCCGGTTCGCTAAGCAGCCAGATCATGAGCAGTAAGGACGTTACCGTGAACAGCAGCATGATCACCATCACCGACGATGTGGCCGTCTTCGTGCTCGATGAGACAAGCGATGGCTGGACATTCCAGAACGAGAGCACAAACAAGTATTTGTATGCTACCGACACCAAGAAACTCGCCTACGAAGATGCAGGAAAAGCCTGGACGCTCAGCAACGGAACGGATGGTGTCATCATGACATACGGCAATTTTGGTACCATGCTCTACAATGCCAATAATCCCCGCTTCACCACTTACACCAGTGACCCCAATACCTCGATGATTCAGGCCAACCTCTATATGGAAACCAACGAGACTCCCATTGTTAAGCAAGATGTGACAATGTCGTTCAGTCCGGCAACAGCAGAAGCCACCATTGGCAAGGCCTTCACCAAGCCCACGCTGACCACCGACCCTGCCGACCTGACTGTTACCTACAGCAGCAGTGAACCTACTGTGGCTACGGTTGATGAGAATACAGGCGAGGTGACACTTCTGGCAGCAGGTGAGACCATCATCACTGCCACGTTCGCCGGCAACGAGAGTTATAACCCGGGCTCAGCGTCGTACACGCTGACTGTCTTGAACGACAAAGGAGGATTGCTATACGAAGGAGTCACCGGCTATTCATCGACAGGAGACAGCAATACAGAACTGACAAAGAGCAGCAAGAATCTTGACTACAACAACTGGGCTACTATCAGCAAAGTTTATGCAGGAGGAACGGACAATGCCCATAGTAATGGTGGATGCTTGAAGTTAGGTGCGGGTAGTGCATCAGGCTCCATGACTACTGGCGACATCTCGCTCACAGACGATGCCACACTGACGTTCTATCTGAAGAAGTACGGTAGCGATACCGGTAAACTGAACGTGACCGTGACTGGTGCTACAGCTGATGTCACGCAGTTTACGCCCCAAAGCAGTTGGACGCTCTGCACCGTCAAGCTGACCAACGTCACAGGACCTGTAACCATCAAATTGGCAACCTCTTCGAAGCGAGCCTATGTTGATGAAATTATTCTGACTCCAAACTTCATCAAGGGTGATGCCAACGGCGACGGCAAGGTCACCATTACCGATGCTGTAGCCATCGTGAACTACATCCTCGGTAATCCGTCGCCAGACTTCAATATCGAGGCTGCTAATGTCAACAACGACACTGGCAATGATGGCAAACCAAGCATCACCATCACCGATGCTGTCGGTGTGGTGAATATCATCTTGGACAGTGGTGGTAGTAGCGCTTCGAAGCTGGATATGGATGAGCCGGAGCAAATGACGGAACCGGAGTAAGCCACCGGACTAAATTGGGTTTCAGGTTACTGAAACAGCAAATCAAAAAGCAGGGACTGGTCAATCCCTGCTTTTTTCTGTGCTATTTCGATTAAATGAGGGTTATTCGCTACCTACGGTGCTGATAACCTTTATCGTGCAGTTGACGTCGTGGTTACTCTTGACCCAGATGCGGACGGTGTACTCGCCTGCTGGCGCATTGTCGACGTATATCGGCCAGCCCTGAGGACCATACCCCCGCTGGATAGAGAAGTAGCCGTTGGGGTTGGTTGCCGGGTCAATCTCAAGGGCATTGAAGTCAATCGTCTCGTCTTCGCTTTCCTTCGGTGCAAAGTCGAAGCTGAAGGAAAGATAACCGTATCCGCTATAAGTGAACTCATCCTGGCTCGGCTTGATCATCGTGTACTTCCAGCCCTCGCCGGTAGCCACTTGTAGTGAGGCCTTCACACTTGGCTTGCTCGTCAGTCCGAGGTACACCCAGACATCCTTATTGTCGTTCGACTTCAGCGAGGTGAGGGTCTGCGTGGCGGCATCCCAGGAGAAGAAACCTTCGTCCTCGCCGTTGCGCGCCTTGCTGTAGTCGGATGACTGACCAACGATTTGCACGTCGTTCCAGTCCCAAGTGGCACCTTCCTCCGCGTAACTGCTCAGTGTTACCGTCGTCGACTCGCCTACTCTCACCCAGTCTTTCTCGGTTTCTACCTGGAAACGGGTGACGGAGGGCACATGCATCTTCATCGTGCCTCGGCCATAGACCTCGTACTCGTCGCCATCCTCCATCTGCTGGGTCTCATTGTTCCATGTCTGGTTCTGGAATTCCAAGTAGAACAGGAGTTCGTACTCGCCGGTAAAGTCATCAACGCTTGCACGTCGTGGTGCGTGAACGATATGATGAGGGGGGAAGGAATGTATCATGCGGAGCATCATGCGGCTGACAGGTCTCAGGTTTCCCTCACTCATACCGGTAGAGGTCATAAAGTGGCCCCAGACATAATCATTCTCGAGCATCTCAAAGCCAAACTTGGCGCCGGGCGAGTTCTCGAACGTCGAGACTTCGATGGGCAATACGGTATTTATCTTCGACTTGGGAACGAAACCATAGACCATGGCTCGCGAATGATCGTTCTCATCAGCATCCTCCAAAGAGAATTCCATGAAGTCAGGCGTCCTCCTCCATTCCGCATATTTCTCTAAAAAACTATACACCTTTACGTCACCGGTTCGCTTGTTCTTCACAACATAGGTGTTCTCAGCCAGCTCATCAGCCCTTTTGAGCATTTCGTCCTTGATGATGGGTAAGAAACGGAGTCTGAACGGCTCTTCGAACGGTAAAAAGCGGTCAGCGCCACTCTGATGAATAGAGAATCCTGGTTGAGGGGTGTTCTGGAACCTGAATTCTGTGACTGGTGTAAAGGGAAGCCTTTCGTTCAGGTCGCCATTCCTTAAGAGGAAATAGAAATCGTCCAACATAGAAATCTGTGCTATAGGGCGCTGTGCCACAGCTACGATGCTGAGCATCATGAGCCAGGATAATAGGTACATCTTCTTCATTTGCGTACGACTTTAGTGGTTACACTTCCGTTCTTGATGATATACACCCCTTTGGGGAGCTCGGAGAGAGATTTTACGTTCTTCTCCAGCAGCCGACCATTAAGGTCGTAGACCGTCAGTTTGTCCGACAGGAGGTCGAGATCAGCGGTCTTGACGTCACGAATACCTGTGGCCGCATTGCCGATGGTAAACTTGTTCACGTTCTCAAGAGACCATGACAGCTCGGTCTCTTCACCCTTGAGCATCAGAACACCGTTGTCATAGGTGACTACCGGCATTTCGCTGAACAGTACTTTTTGAGAGTTGCCGTCGTTGAGCCAGATGATAATGACGGGCTCATCCGTCGCTTCATCCTGAGCCCACGTGCCTACCGCAAACAGCGTAAGCAGCAGAGTTAATAGAAAATGTTTTGTTTTCATAAGCGTAATATTTATGATTAGTTAGATAATGCAAAGATAATGTTTATTTTTCAAACTATCAAGAATTGAACGCCTACTTTATATTTTATTAACAACCGCCCAAACATAAGTCCCGCAGATTGCAACGTTGCAATCTGCGGGACAATAAATTTACTCGTATGCCGCAAATCTCTTACTCCGGGTCCGCTACTGACACCGGTTCTAGCGGAACATCCATCTTCGGTGCACTGCCACCATTGTTCAAGATAATGTTCACCACACCCACGGCATCGGTGATGGTGATGTTGTTATCGCCACTCACATCGGCAGCATCCGCGTTGAAGTCTGCCGATGGATTGCCCAGGATGTAGTTGACGATAGCCACAGCATCGGTGATGGTCACCTTGCCGTCGCCGTTGGCGTCGCCCTTAGAAAGGCCCTGGCCAGAGCCACTGTCCTTCTCGAACTTAAACTTGGCAGCATTCACAATCTTGCCACTGGTCTTGTCGATGAGCAGTGCCACGACGCCAAGCTTCTTCTTATCTTGGATACGGGTGTTCGTGGTGATGTCCATCACGTAGTTGTGCTCCATGGCCTCGTCGGCAGTGATGGTGGCAGGAACACTGCCCTCTATGCCATTGAACGGCTCATAGGCTGCCACGGGTACGTAGTTGTACGTAACATTAGTCATCTTCGATGCACTCTCCGTCAACGTGGTCAGGTTCTCGTCATTAACCTTGCTGCCGGCATAGTAGTTCGACTGTTCCCAGCTGCTGTCAGTACCCTTCTGACCATCTTCCACCAACAGGTAGCCGATGCGGTAGTTAGCCTCAGCCACATTCTCGACGAAGGTCGTAGTGGTCTTGATGTTGATTTGCTGTTGGCTTTCATCCTTCCATTCAGCCTCCACCTCGATGCCTGCAGGCACATAGCTGCGCTGAACAGCCTCTATCTCGCGGCTGATGCCGAAGGCCTGGTCGCCACTGCCATAGTATGGGTCGACGAATTCGCCACGGTTAACCTGACAGCTGGGATAGCCCGATGCATTCAGCTGATAGCCGTCAAGTATCATCGGGTCGCCACCACCTCCACCGTGAACAGCAATGGTGATGACATTGTCCTTATATATCTTGTTGAGCAGAGCCAGCGCGGGAATGCCTCGTGCACACCAACCGCACCATGTGCCGGTAGCCTCTTCCAATACAGGCACCACCTTGGGTTTCTTGGCCACAGTGACCAGCTTACCACTGGCCGTCATATTCTCCGTCGTACACTCATTAGCCTTACCGTTCACTTTCGTCAGCGTGAACACCTTTTCGCGCTCACCTACAGAGGCGTCGGCCTCGATGGGTATCAACACCTCTGCATTCATCATGAAGGTGATGGGATTGGTCAGTTCCAGATGATGCTCTGTCACAACGCCACCAGTCGTAATGGTGTAGTCGATGTTGGTAATCTCGTCCAGGCCTTCACCTGCCAACGTGACGGGCACTACAACCTGTCCGTTCAGTGCGGCATAGCCCTTGCCGAAGTCGGTCGTCACCACACTGGCAGCATTATGGGCATATTCGCCCTCGACGGGCTCCATCTCGATGATGTATGGGAAGTTGTCCCAACCCGGCGTATTGGCGTATGCCTGCTTCGTGCCGTAAGGCACATAGAGCTTGGCAATCTTCATGTTGTCACCGTTGAACACCATCGACGATACGGCAAACGGCTTCTTGATATGTGTCGTCACCTTCGTCATCTTGTTACAATAGAGGAAGGCCTCGGGCTCAATCTTCTCCACGCTGGCCGGAATCTCCATCTCCGTGAGTGTCGCCAAGCTGCGGAAGGCAGCAGGGGCAATCACCTTCACACCCTCAGGAATCTTCGTAGTGGCAAAGCCCTGAATGAGTTTGTTGGTGGCCGTCTCGATGATGGCATTACAGTTGTTGCGCGAGTCATATTTGGGGTTAGCCGGATCGATGGTCAACGACGTGATTCTATCACAGCCGCCGAAGGGCGACTCACCCAGATTGGTGATACCTGCCGACATCGTCACCGTCGTCAGTTCGGTATCGGCCCAGAAGGCTGCCCATCCTAACGATGTGACACTATTGGGAATCACAATTTCCTTAAGTCCGGGCTTGCCGCTGAAGGCCATATCGCCCAAAGCCGTGACGGTATTGGGAATGACGGTATTGACACAACCTATACGCAGGGTGTTGGAGGCCGTCTCGATGATGGCGTTACAGTTGTTGCGCGAGTCGAATACGGGGTTGCCATCCTCGACGCTCAGCGCCGCCAGGTTACGGGCATAATAGAAAATGTCGCGACCCAGTGAAGTGACGGTCTTAGGCAGTACCAGTTCCTCGATGCCGCTGTCCTGGAAGGCGAAAGAGCCGATACTCTCCAGATTCTTCGGCAGTACGATATGCTTCAGGTTGGTTGTAGTCACAAAAGCACTCTCAGGCAGTCCGTTGGCTGTGGTTCCACCACCATTCACAATGGTAGCCTCCGACAGGTCGATAGATGTCAGCATGCCATTCTGCCCACACAGATCTTTCAAGGTCTGAAGATCCTGCCCGTTAATAGAGCCTGTAACTTTCAGTTCCTCTGTAATGCCTTTCTTGTCAGCCACCAGTGACTCCAGCGTTCCTGCCGTCTCAACATTGATGGTCAGTGAGCGCTGTGCCTGATATTCAGAGGCCTCCAGAATCTTCCTGTCATAATAAGTGAACACTTCACCCCAATAAGCAGCAGCTTCATATTTCGCCTTCGAACCATCGGGAACTATCAGACGGGCATTTTCTTTAATATAGTTATAGTTTGCAGGAGCTAAAACTATTTCATCGTTCAGCACTGGTGGTTCTGTGGATTCCATGATATAGGTTCCGGCCTTACAATACTCGAAAATATATGCTCCAAAGTACACCACACTCTCTGGAATCTTTACGACTTTTGTATCCACATATCCAAAAGCAGCACGTCCTAATCCTGTCACGCTACTGGGAATCACCGTACTGGAAGAAGCCTGAATAAGGGTATTCGTGGTCGTCTCGACGATGGCATTGCAATTGTCACGAGAGTCAAAATTCTTGTTGTTTTCGTCTACAGTGACAGACAGTAAACCACATCTGAAAAACGGCTCTTGGTCTATTACCTCAACGCCTTCTGGAATATAGATGTCCTGCACCTTATTATCCGCAAAGGCACGATATCCTATCTTCTTCAGACTCTTCGGGAGGATGATGCTCTCCAGACCGGCATTCTGAAAGGCCATCTCGCCAATCTCCACCACACCTTCAGGAATGCCGGAAGCCAGACAACCTCTGACCAGTATGTTTGTCCCCTTCTCGTAAATGGCATTGTTCTGTGCATAAAACTTCTCATTGCCTTCATCTACCTGAAGCGTCTTAATTCCCGGTAAAGCTAAAGCATTACCTGCAATGGTTTTCGTATCTCTGGGGATCACCATAGAAGTCAGTTTCGTGTCGGCAAAGGCGTATAGACCAATCCTGACAATAGTCTGAGGCAGTATGATTTCTGACAGATTGCTGCAACCGGCAAACATATTATTGCCAATCTCGTCGTCCTCTAGGGTAAAAACGCCCTTATAAGTCTCACCACCCACAATGCGTGCCTCCGAGAGGTCGAGCTTCGACAGGCGACCCTGCGTTCCATGACCATATTTATCTTCCGACATATCTTGAATCACGCCGACATCAGCACCACCTATCACACCGGTAATCTTCAGGCGACTGATACGATAGCGATCACTCTCAGGAAGCAGTGTGGCCAGCTGGCCTTGCTCCTCAACATGCACCTCAAGGAAACCGATTTCCGGCTTCTCGTCGTAGCTGACTTCGTTGTTCGAGGCAGGCTGAATGCCTACTACGGCATTTTGGTCTTCGGTAAAGTCAGAGCCATTGGGCGTCAGGTTTGTCAGAGCAAATTCGCCATCGCAGAAGCCGCCCCATCCCCAGTTAATGATGAACTTGCCATCCTTGTAGCCATGCAGCACGAAGGTATGACCCTTCTTGTTCTTGAAGCCACTGTAGATGACGGGACGGCCCAGCTCTATCTCCTTGTAGAGGGCATCCTCCCACTCCTCGTCGGTAAACTCGTCACGGTTCACCAGATCGACGGCCTTACTATAGTTGAACACCGATATCAGGGCTCCTGGGATGCTTGAAGCATACGCTGTCGACTCGTCGGTGTTGTAGTCCATCAATACCGACTGTCCGCAATAGCGCATCAGCCAAGCAATATCGTCGTCAGACATGTTAAACCAGTTGAACTTCCTTGCTGGCAGCGTCTCCAGGTCAATCTGCGGCTTAGTCTTGTCATCCTTGTTGGAAGTATAGCCTACCGACTCATGAACAACGCTCAACGGCCACTGGAAGTAGTTCACCACCTGCGCCATGGCCGTAGCCACACAACCGGTAAGCGCCTTTTGCTCACCAATCAGCGGACAATACTGCTGGTATATACCGTCCTGATTCCACTTCGTCGTCATCAGTGGTGCCAGTGCCGGACGCTCAGCGGCCGTCCTCCTTCTGGCAGCAATACGCTTGGCCATCGTGCTATTGGCCGTCACATTCTTCAACGACTTAGCCACTTCGGCATAGTAGTCAAAGAGCCACTTCACATTATCCGGAGCCTTCGACAGGTCCAGATGCCCATGGTCTGCATGGCCCAGCACCTCAGGCATGAGGTCGTTGCCGGCAATCACCACAAAGCCGCCATTGTTCTCAGCGTTAAACACATAGTAGGCGTTGCATTCTTTAGCAGATGCACGACGTACACTTACCTTTCCAAACTGTTTACCAGGCATAAACTGCCGGGCTTTCTCGAGTGCCTGTTCCTGTGTTATCTCCTCTGCACAAACAGATAAACAGCCCATCAAGGCGACAAGCATCAAAACGGTAAATCTTCTCATTTTTTAATGGTTTTACTATTTTTGCTGCAAAAGTACGCATTTTTCGGCTAACCACAAAGAAAAGAGGCAAGTTTTTTACTTCTTGCCTCTTCTCTATATCAATGAACGGATATTTACTCCGGCTCCGTCGTCTCTACAGTCTCAGCAGTATCTTCAGGCCCCACCACATCCATCTTCGGGGCACTGCTACCACTGTTCAAGATGATATTCACCACACCCACGGCATCGGTGATGGTGATCTTGCCATCGTGATTGACGTCAGCGGCAGTCTCGTTGAAGTTGTCTGAAGGATTGCCAAGGATATAGTTAACGATACCCACGGCATCGGTGATAGTGACCTTGCCGTCGTTGTTGACGTCACCAATCAGGATGTCCCTGACCTGGAAGGTGCTTTCAAGGTTGCCCCCACTGTATTTATTGTCCATCGCACTCGTTCCCAACACGACGTTCTTGATGCTGACAGAGTATCTACCCATAGGTACAGGGGTGGTCTTGGGCCTCAGCTTGATGGTCAGCACCCTACCCTCGCCTGATGCGATGGCGGCTTCCTTCGAGTAGAAGTAGCAGACATAGCGCAACGTCTTCTCATCGGCATTCCTGGACGTGACGGTCATGCCCTTCGCACGGGTTGTCAGCTCGTAGTTGTCGGCATACGGCTCGTAGTATTGCGAGGGGTATTCCAACTCGAACTGCAGGCCGCTGATGGCATCGTAGTTGTCTATCGACAGATGAATCTTCAGTTCGCCATCCTCGTCAATGTCTGATGTGCTGACGGCCAGGAAGTTGGGGGCAAAGCGACTGCCACTGACCAGTACCGACTTCATGCGCAGGTCGGGATCGTTGCTGTAAATGTTCATCGTGCCCTCGAAGGCTGTCTGCTCCACGCTGTTATAGGCGACGGTCAATGCCTTGCTCTCGCCAGCAGGAATGACCAGCGGCAACGACTCCTTGACGCTCATCTTGTCGTTATTGAACACCACACGACTGATGGTCAATGGTGCACTGCCATAGTTGTGTACAGTGAATGGTCTTTCGCAAGCTTCCGTGATGGGAACGGCACCGAAGTCAAACGTATCATCACAATTGATTTGCGGACTCTGGATATTGATATATCCGCCATAGACTGCCGATACCACATTGCCAGTCACACCGTTTACCGTTGCTGTCAGCATCGTCTTCACAGGCTCCAGCGTCACACCGTTGCGGCCTACCAGTTTCACCTTGAACGATGCTATCTCGCCATCGTTACCCGTCAGGGATTTGCCAGTCATGGAATATGCCATCAAGGTCAGCTTTTGGCCATTATGCATGACACCGAATTGATGGTCTTGCGAGCGGTCGGACTGCTCAAAGCTGCCATCGACATATTCCAGCTCATCAGGCAATTCGAAGTCCACCTGCCAGCCAATGATGGGGTCCATATTGTTCAACGTCATCGAGACAGTCACCTCCTCATCAGCGATGCCGGAAGCGTCCTGAACATGCAGTTCGTTCACGGCGAAAGGCTTGGCCTTCAGCGCAATGGTATTCAGCTTCGACGTGCTGTTACATACGACTTTCAGTGTTCGCGAGATGTTGCCACGCTCCTTCGGTTTGTAGGTGATATTCAGCTCTGCCGTATTGCCTGGCTCTACAGTCAGAGGCAGCGACGTGGTCGAAGAGAACACGTTGACATCCGAGAAAGACAAGGCTGTAATCGTCAGATTGTCATTACCCGTATTGGTCACCGTCACCGTTTGCTCATAGGTGCCTAAGATGGGAACCTCGCCGAAGTCCACCTCCATCGTACTGTACTCTGCCTTGGCACAGAGGACTATGACATCTCCTGCTATGACAGTGGTGCCTTCGAGGGGTTGACCAGAAGAGCTGGTCAGTACGGTCTTCGAGGGCGTCAGACTGATGGTTGATGGCTGGTTGCCCAATTTCAGACGGAACGAGGCGACCTCACCGCTGTTACCTGTAAAGTCTTTCATTGGATAAGACCAGATGACGATGTTCAGTTCGCCATCCTTTACACCCATGCTCAGTGAATGGCCACTACAACGGCTACCCTTCTGTCCGGAATTCTCCACAAAGGTCACGTTCTCGTCCAGCGGGATGTTCAGCTGCAGGGTACTGACGGCATCGCTGTTCGTCAGGCCAATGCTCACCGTCACCTCATCGCCTGGAGCCCCCTCCGTCGACGATATTGTGATTGTATTTCCTGCCCGTACCCCTATGCCAAAGCACAGAAACAGAACGATATATAACAAGCATTTCTTATTCATAGCTATATGTATTATCTCCCCTCCTTATAGGGAGGGGCTGGGGGTGGGTCTTTATTTCACGACTTTCTCACCATTGATGATGTACACGCCCTTCGGCAGTTTCTGCAGGTCGCCGGTCTTGCCAGATACCTTCTGACCCTTCAGGTTGTAGACACCACCCTGCAACTGCACCTTAGAGCCCATATTGTCGATGGCTGTAGTACCCTCACCAGCTACCACTTCCACGTTGTGGCCCAGCGTATCGCTCAGACGAATCTTGGTCACATCGGCATCACCTATCTTCAGCAGGGCATGCTTGCCTGGAGCCAGCGTCTTACCGTTCATGTTATATGCCAGGAACAGCATATCGTTGTCCGTCAGCCATGCCGTCACTTGCTCGAAGCCGTCGAGGTCAGAGGCAACGGCAATACTCCCCTCGCCCTTTGGAGAGGGGTTGGGGGTGAGGCTGTTCACTTGTGCCTGCACGCCAGCGAGGGCCACGGGACTTTCCACATACAGCACACCATCCTCAACGGTATAGACGGCTGTTGCCTCTACGGAAGCCATTTCTGGAGCAGATGTACTCATAATGACCTGAATGATACCAATGACGTCGAGCACGTCTATCGACTTGTCCTTATTCATGTCAGCAGCCTCGAAAATAAACGGCTTGGCCTCACCTCCCGTGATGTAGTTCACAGTAGTGATAACGTCGCTTACATCCACATCGCCAGAGCCGTTGGCATCACCTGACGTTGAGGTCAGCGGTGTGGCAGCTACCACGTTCGACACATCGTATTCCGTCAGGTCTGTCGACAACACCTTATAGTAGTAATAATATGTCTCACCTGGCGTCACGTCGTAATCGGGATATTCCGTTTCTTCAACATCTACAATAGTTGAATTAATACGGACAGTATCGGCAACGATGCGCATTTCCATTTTTGGAATCGGATTATTAAACTCATCTAATAAAGGATTCAAATTTTCATCCGTCTCATAAACGGGATTACCCAATTCATCAAGTACGGGCATCAGTTTCTCATATTCCTGATAGCGATAGATGTTGAATCCCATCGCATCGTCGAAATTGTTTTTTTCATTGTTCCATGTCAACGTCACCTTGCCCATGCCAGATTCTGCAGCAAAACCTGTTGCCATCGACCCTGCTGCATTAATCTGGATATTGAAGCGGGTCTTCTCGTAAGGACACTCGAAGAACTCATTATCTTCTGCACCAAAGACATAGATACGGTTCACACCGTCACTCTTTGTCCTGCCATCAATAGTCTTATAAGCTGTGTAAATGGTGCCGTCAGCATTCCATCCGAAGTCGTCACCAGTTTCATCAACAGCATTTTGTGTCCATGGATCACGAACGCCAAAGAACACATTGGGAGCTATTGCCCTATTCATCGGACGATTGAAATAGACTTGGAACATATGCTTGCCCACACCAAGAGGTGGTAACCGGTCGTATTCGTCCTGAGCATCATAACCATTAACCACAACCTTCCATACAATACCGTGAGCCTCAGCGTATGGACGGGTCGGCATATTGTCAAGGTCAATCTTTCCATAAGTTCCAGGAGCATTAAGAATCTCGTATAGGTAAGGACGAACAATATCCGCACGACTTGTTCCCAGATACGATGGCTCGTCTGCATGGTCTATTCCTGGTCTTTCAGAATTATTTGCCAGCATATAATCCTTGTCTTTGTACTTTCCTGTACCATATTTTAAAGTAATAAAACTATTAAAATAGTTGTCATATGCCAGTTTGCTATATTCCAGAAGTGTACTTGGAGTTATACCAAAGTAATTATTTACAATATTAGAATATTTCAAATCGCCTTTTTCTAAATAGTTAACTTCTGTGCTACCATTTACCTGTGTAATATTTGTTCTTTCTCCAGCAAGACTGTAAAATAAATTCCAAGCATATCCTTCATTCAATGAGTTATTGGGAGTCACAACGCAATCTTTCATATAAGGATAATAGACCGCATTTCCAGCATCAAAACCATCTATCCTACAATAAGATATGGTGTCGCGTGGATTATCATAGGTTTCCCAATACGGGAAATCTATAACCAGATCAGTACTATAGCATCTTTCTTGACTGTAACTTTTATAAATATCAGGAAGACTGGCATAATAATCCTTAGCAGCTTTTATTGCTTTAAGGAGAGCCGGTGTCAGATAATTGGGGTCTGACAACAAATCGGTACGAGACGTAAAATCAGCCTTCCAGTCATCTATGTAATCGGTTATAGCAAATCTTTTACCTGGTGATTCTTCACCAGGACCATAATACAGGAAATAGTTTTCATAGTCTAGCAGTTGACTCGAACTTTCTGTGGGTTTTGCGGTTTGGTCAGTTTTTACCAATGTGAACAAAGTCATATCAGCGTTTGTATAACCACCCCAATGCTCATGGCGTCCTTCTGGCCTATGCGAATTTATACCAGCCCACAAAGCACCATGATTACCTGTAAAGACAATTGGTTTCTCAGGGGTGCCATTAGCTACCAGTTTACCAAAAGATGAAAGTCCCATGCCCTCCGCAAACTCAAGGCGAGTACCTGGCTCAATAGTCAGGGTTGCACCCTCCATGATGCCGATATTATCATTTACCAAATAGGTATGGTCGGCGTTTAGCGTCATGTCAGTATCAACCAAACCGCTAAACTTCACCATATTGGTAACAACAATGGTAAACGGCCATTTGTAGGTTTGGTCGGTTTCGTCACAAGTTGCCACTATTTTCAGTTTGATATGACGGTTGTCAGCCACATCACTTGCCACCTTGAGCACTAGCGGATTCATACTCACGCCACGGCCGTAGGCATCCAAATGCATGCCAAAGTCAACAATTCCTGTTTGGAATTCAACCTTAGTGGCATCCTCATATTCATCGCCCATCTCCAAGTGCATTTTAATGTTTGAAGCCTCACCAAATGTAGTACGAATGACGGGGTAAATGCTGACCAATTCACCTGCATCAACTTCATGGTCATTGCTGTAGTCTTCCTCAGTTTGGCCATTCAAATCCTTGCGATCATGCATCTGAATATTCAGCAAATCCAGCTCAGCTGGCCGCAATGAAATATCGTAGGCTCCGGCAATATTACCAGAATGGAGCAGGTCGCCCCATAGTATTTCTTGAGTATCATACTGTTTCACCATCTTCAAGGCAGAAATAGAACCAGCCACCAATGGAGAAGCCATCGACGTTCCTTGCAGCGTCTTATAATTGCCACCAGGGACGGTGCTAAGCATATTGGTGCCTGGAGCCATCATCTCATAGTTAAAGCCATCAGGGTCTTGGATAGACGACGTTCCAGAATAGTTAGGTCCATTACAGTCGAAGTTGCTGAACTTAGCAAGGGCTCCAGTGTCAGTTGTTGCCATCACACCCAATACAAACGAATAGGCAGCGGGAAACATCGGGCCATAAGGCACTCCGCATTCAGCTTCAATCGACTTACCGTCATTACCAGCAGCTGCCACAATGACGGAAGAGTGATAAGCTGTCTCCAAAGCTTGACGGAGTGACAAACTATTTGCATAAGTTCCTAAAGAAAGATTTATCACGTCAGCTTTCTTTTGGGTAGCATAATTTATGCCCTGGATAATGGTGGCAACGTCACCCGTACCATCACTCTGCATGACAGAGATAGCCATGATAAGGGCCTGAGGATTGGCACCAATGATACCTTTATCATTATTGCAGGCAGCAGCAATACCTGCTACGTGGGTGCCATGCATATTGTTGTCACGAATATTACCAGTATTATTGATAAAGTCCCAACCATGAACATCGCCTTTGAAACCATTGCCATCGTTGTCAAAGTCGGCTTCGCCTTCAGCCTCAGCAGTGTTCGTCCAGAGATTATCCTTTAGGTCGGGATGTGTCAGGTCGACACCTGTATCGATAATGGCAATCACAGGACGTTTGGGATTGACGATGTCCTTGTTCCATAACTCCTTCACACCATAGTCATCCAGATACCATTGCTGAGTGTTATGTGGATTGTCTTTATAATCGTCTGCTATATGACTATCCATCAGATAAACTTTATAGTTAGGTTCCGCATACTCCACCTCAGGGAGAGCTTTCAGCTTCTCTACCAGCTGCAGGGTCTGCATACTCTTCTCTTCAGGCAGCGTCACCTTGTAGAGCTGTGTCAGGTCACGTTCTACGATGGTCTGGCCGTTATAAGCCTTAGCGCGACGGGGCGTACCCTTTACCTTGGCATTGGGCAACAGCTGTTCCATCTCCTGCACGGCATATTCCTTCAGCACCTTGTCGAGGCTGCCGATGCCTGCTGTGGTCTGACCACCAGCACGGCGCACTTGAGCCTGCTGACCATCCTTCAGCTTAAACAGCACCTGACCAGGCACGAAGTCCTTAGCCTGTGGTCTTTCAACCTTATACACTTCGTCCTCATTGTCGTTGCTCACCTGAGCACATACAGGCATACCCGCAAACAGTAATGCAATGCCTAATAAGTAATGAATCTTTTTCATATTTATCCGTTTTTAGTTATATCTTTGCCTGCAAAGATACTGAATAATTCTGGAACAACAAAGAAAAGGAGCAAGTTTTTTACGCCTGCCCCTTATCGTCATTCTATAAACATATCACTTACTCCGGCTCCGTAGCCTCAGGTGCCTCAGCATCGTCCGCCTCTTCCGGCTCCTTCAAGTCCAATGCAGGCGCACTACCACCACCGCTGTTCAAGATGATATTCACCACACCGACCGCATCGGTGATGGTGATGCTGGGCTCACCCTTGTCATCCAGATCGCCATTGACGTTGGCAGCAACCTTGCTGAAGTCGGCAGACGGATTGCCCAGGATGTAGTTGACGACAGCCACCGCATCGGTGATGGTCACATCTTTGTCAACATTGGCATCGCCCAGCTTGATATTGTTTGTCGTAAAGGTTGCCGATTCAGACCAGGCCGACGTGCCCTCCATAGTTACTGCCTGCACCTGCACCTCGTAGGTGGTTTCTGGTGTCAAGCCGCTGAGGAAGGCATTCTCCTGTGTGGCAGATGTGGTCTGCCAATCACCAGCAGCCTTAGCGACACCATAGATTCCGAAGTCGTCAATAAGCAGATAGTCTTGGTCAGTATCCGTGTGACGAATAGCGATATAGCCTTTCTGCCCGGCATAGCTACTCAGGTCTACAGATACCTCTGTCCAATTGCCAGAAGCATCGCCAGGCTCGGCAATTTTCGTAAAGGCAGCAATATCCGTTGTCGTAGTAGAGACATAAACATCAAAATGCTCGTGATAATTGCCATCATCCATTACCCAGAATTTCAGCGTTCCATTCAAAGTAACCTGTGGTGTAATCAGCCAGTTATCAACTGTATAAGCACTGCCTGACCAACTTCTTGACATGGCAACATAGTCACCATTGTATGCCGGTTTTGGATTATTGCTAAAAAAAGTAGAAGGGTTAATAACCCGCCAGTTAGTATATGATGATCCACCACCATTACGAATCGTTGTCCACCCTGATACTAACAAGTCCTCTTCAAAACTATCGAAGAAAAGAGTAGCCTCTTGTTCGGCTGTTCTATATTGCACATTATAATTTTCGTTGGCACCGTCCCAAGTGATGTTGGCAGAAGAGCCGGTAATATTGCTGGCATTAACTTTGTAGGGCTGAACAATACCACCACCATCGGCGACATCGAAAATTATGTTTGCACCATTTTCTTGAATATTGGAAAGGCCAAAAATATTATAATTTCCATCGTGCGTCAACAGATTGGCCGGCGTCGTCAAGTTGTTCAACTCCGTCACGTTGCCTTCGCCAGGGAATGTGTCATAGCCCGACATGGCATTATCTGTTCCTCCTGCCCATACCACTTCATAATAGTTGTGGGAAGGATTAGTATTGACTATATTGCTGTTCCAAACTGACAGATTGGTTCTGTCAACGCGATGCACCAACATACCGCGCCCGGGCAGGTATTCATCCCACTTGAAGATACCGTCATCCCGACGGTTCTCCAACAGGAAGAACTCGCCATCCACTGGTGTATTGATACGATAGCCCTTCTGATTGAGATACAACGGTTCGAGGGTGTAATTCTTTTTCTCGCTGATGACTTCAGGCTCATCGGTGAATCCCACCAGATAGCGCTCATAGAGCGAATAGCCCGCAGGAGTACGGGCGTTGTTATTGTAGCTGCCACCAGCCATCAGCGACCAGTTGCCAGGATGAAGGCTCTCGCCACCACTTTTTTCATAGTCGCTATCATAGAAGTCGGGCAATCCCAGCACATGACTGAACTCATGACAAATCGTTCCGATGCCGTCAATCTTAACCGACTCTGGCTTATTCAGCCAACCATATAATTCTACGGAACTGGCATAGTCCTGAAAATAGACACCATCCAAAGCAGTATTCGCCAGCCTAAAATAATAACGGTGAGGCCACCAAAGCCCACTGTTATTGCCAGTATAGTTTGAACCATTGCCTGCTATCAGGAAATACACCAAGTCAACGACCCCATCGCCATCACCGTCATACTTGCTGAAGTCTACACCCAACTCATCAGCTTTCTGGACTGCCTCCCATACAATATAATCAGATTTAGCATCACCATCATACTGGCTATAGTTAACTGTCACGGGCCCCACCACATCGAACTGTGGCTTGAACTTGCCTCCGGAGTTGTCGTAGAAATAGTCGCGCACACTACCAGTATATTCCTCGCTGTCATAACCCGTATAGTTCTCCTTGTTCAGCATGTCGTTAGCAATCTGACTATAGTCATTGCGTGAGAACGTCTTGTCATTGAACTGCACCAGGATAACCAGTCCACGGAAATTGGCATAGTCCGTAGCCCTACGCGACGCCAAGGCACGGCGCTGAATCTGTTTTACGCGTTGCTTCTCCACAGTCTTCTCCGCCTTCATGGTCGGAGCCTGATATTTCTTGACATCAGCCAGGAAAGCCTTCTCGGTTGCCGTACGCTGCAAGGCATCGTGCGCCACAAGTGTCGTCGCCTTCAGCTGTTTGTCCTTCAGCTCTGCATAGACATAGTATCCACGCTGGTCCTTCACCACCGAATAGCCATCCTCGGTGGTTGTAAAATTCAACCATTCGTCACCATGCAGACGTATAGTTACGAACGTTCCGTCGGGCTGTTGCACCTTGACGGGTTTGGGATGTGCCGGAACGGCCTGTACGGCCACAGCAGCCATTACACCTGCTATCAGCAAAAGAATCTTTTTCATCATCATTTTCATATCGTTAGTTTTTTGTTTTCGTTATTTGTTGGCAAAAGTACGAAATAATTCTAAAACGACCAAATAATTGGGGCATATTTTTACTCCGGCTCTACTGCCTCTTCGTCGTCAGCCTCAACCTCTGGAACCATCATCGCTGGTGCACTGGTTGCTCCGCTATTCAAGATGATGTTCACCACCCCCACGGCATCGGTGATGGTGATGTTGCCATCCTGGTTGACATCGGAAGCCAAATCATCGAAATCGGCTGATGCATTGCCCAGAATCCTGTTGACGACACCTACAGCATCAGTAATGGTAACTCCACCGTCACCATTGGCATCGCCCAGTTCTGAAATGCCTGTGAACCAATTCCATCCCGCAGTATTCTGATAAATGGCAACCTTTCCTTTGGGCACAAGAAGTTTAGCTGGCGAAGGAGAGTAGTCGTATTGTTTGGTTTCACTGTTCCATTGAGACTTATAGATAAACGTATCATCGTTCACAGCAAACGGTACCAAGATATTCGACACCACAGTCGTCAGTTTTCCATCCCATTGCAGAATGCAGGAGCCGATTTCCTTCAACGTCGAAGGCAACGTGATCCTTTCCAGTTTAGTCATATCATAGAAAGCGTAATGGCCAATCATCTCCACGCCCTCTGGAATCACAATGGATGTCACTTTATAACAATCCTCAAACGCAGATTCACCAATCGTCCTAAGCGTATTTGGCAGAGAAATACTAGCTATATTTGTGTATCGGAAAGCATTGTTTCCAATGGACACAAGGCCATTCGGCAGGGTCACAGAAGTTACATTACGGTAGTTTCTGAATGTACTATTAGCTATGGCTGTCACCCGATAAGACTTGCCATCGAATGTGACCGTAGCAGGAATAGAGACATCTGTCAGCTCCTGATAGCTGTCATCCGGAATCACCGTAGCCACTGTACCTCCTGTTGAGTAAGCGTATTTCAGGTCACCAAAGAATCCTTCTTTCTGTTCGCCTTCCTCAACAGCTGCAAACATATTCCAACCCTGAGCTGCTGCATACTTCGACTTGGTACCTATGGGCACATAAAGTGTGGCAGGGGACGGATAATAGATGTAAGATTTGTTTGCTTCGTCCCAAGTAGAAGATCTGGCAAACACGGTCTCTGAAATGTCGAAAGGCTCTGCGATATGCGATTCGACTGAAGACAAATTCCCATTATAATAAAAAGCACGGTCGCCTATCGATTCCAGAGTTGACGGTAATATCACTTTTTGCAAACCAGACATCGAGTTAAATGAACTTGACCCAATGGATTCCAGTCCTTCAGGGAGAATAACGGTACTTATCTGGCCACAATAATAAAAGGCATTATCTCCGATAGTCTTCAAAGTGGATGGGAAGGTAATTTCCTTCACTTTTATATTATAGAATGAATACTTGCCAATCGACACAAGGCCATTCGGCAGGGTCACAGACGTCAGTTTACTGCATCCATAAAAAGCCTCGTTTCCAACAGCCGTCACTTGATAAGACTTGCCACCCAGTGTAGCCGTAGCTGGAATGGAGACCTCAGTCAGTTCCTTGTAGCTGTCATCCTGAATCACCGTAGCCTTGTTGTCTCCAGTAGAATAAGAATACTTCAGGATGCCAAAGAATTCCTCTTTCAGTTCACCTTCCTCAACCGATGCAAACATGTCCCAACCCTGAGCTGCTGCATACTTCGACTTGGAACCTATGGGCACATAAAGAGTGGCAGAAGACGGAGAATAGATGTAAGTTTTGCTCGCACTGTCGTAAGTTGAGGAAACGGCAAATACGTTCTCTGAGATGTCGAAAGGCTCTGCGATATGCGATTCGACTGAAGACAAATTCGAATTTCTATAGAAAGCATTATCGCCTATCGATTTCAGAGTTGAAGGCAATACTACTTTTTTCAGATTAGACACGTAGTTAAATGAGTAACTGCCGATGGATTCCAGTCCCTCAGGGAGAATGACGGTACGTATCTGGCTACAATAATAAAAGGCATATTCTCCGATGGACTTCAGGGCCGTCGGGAAAGTAATCTCCTTGATTTTTGTGCTACGGAATGCATACTTGCCAATCGACACAAGACCATTCGGCAGGGTGACAGACGTCAGATTATTGCAATTCATAAATGCATTGTTTCCAATGGCTGTTACCTGATAAGTCTCGTCATCAAATTTAACCGTAGCGGGAATGGAGACTTCTGTCAGTTCCTGATAGCCGTCATCCTGAATCACCGTAGCCTCTTTGCTTCCTGTTGAATAAGAATACTTCAGGACGCCAAAGAATTCCTCTTTCAGTTCACCCTCCTCAACAGCTGCAAACATACTCCAACCCTGAGCTGCCTCATACTTTGACTTGGTACCTATGGGCACATAAAGAGTAGCAGGGGACGGGGAGTAAATATAAGTATTACTTGTATTATCCCTGGTTGAAGATCTGGCAAACACGGTCTCTGAAATGTCAAAAGGCTCTGCGATATGCGATTCGACTGAAGACAAATTCCCATTATAGAAGAAAGCACAGTCGCCTATCGATTTCAGAGTTGACGGCAATATCACTTTTTGCAAACTAGATATCGAATAAAATGAATATCTGCCGATGGATTCCAGCCCCTCAGGGAGAATGACGTTACGTATCTGGCTACAATAATAAAAGGCATTTTCTCCGATGGACTTCAACGTGGCAGGGAAGGTAATTTCCTTGATTTTTGTGCTACGGAATGCATTCTTGCCAATCGACACAAGACCATCTGGCAAGGTTACAGACGCAAGTTTGTTACAATTCATAAATGCATTGTTTCCAATGGCTGTCACATAATAAGCCTTGTTGTCAAATATAACCAAAGCTGGGATAGAGGCCTCAGTCAGTTCCTGATAGCGATCATCCTGAATCACCGTAGCCTTGTTGTCTCCTGTTGAGTAAGTGTATTTCAGACCAGCAAAGAATACTTCCCTCAGCTCACCCTCCTCAATAGCTGCAAACATGTTCCAACCCTGAGCTGCCTCATACTTTGACTTGGCACCTATGGGCACATAAAGAGTGGCAAGGGACGGGGAGTAAATGTAAGAGCGACTTGTTTGATCCCAAGTATAAGAACTGGCAAACACACTTTCTGGGATGTCGAAAGGCTCTGCGATATGCGATTCGACTGAGGACAAAATCTGACTATTACAGAACGCACGGTCGCCGATAGCTGTAATGGTCGAAGGCAATAGCACCTTCTGTAGATTTTGCATATTGAAAAATGCGCTCTTGCCAATGGATTCCAGTCCCTCAGGGAGAATAACAGTACTTATCTGACCACAATAATAAAAGGCATATTCTCCGATGGTCTTCAACGTGGCAGGGAAGGTGACTTCCTTCATTCCTGTACTCTCGAAAGCATACTTGCCAATCGACACAAGACCATTCGGCAGGGTCACAGACGTCAGATTATTGCATCCATCAAATGCATTGTCACCAACGGCAGTCACCCGATAGGATTTGCCACCCAGTGTAGCCGTAGCAGGGATGGATACCTCAGTCAACTCCTTGTAGCTGTCATCCTGAATCACCGTTGCCTCTGTACTTCCTGTTGAGTATAAATACTTCAGGCCGCCAAAGAATTCCTCTTTCAGTTCACCTTCCTCAACAGCCGCAAACATGTCCCAACCCTGAGCTGCTGCATACTTCGACTTGGAACCTATGGGCACATAAAGAGTGGCAGGGGACGGATAATAGGTTCCTATAGAGTTTTCCCATGAATAAGAACTGGCAAACACACCTACTGAGATGTCGAAAGGCTTTACGATATGAGATTCGACCGCAGTTAGACTCCCATTATAAAAAAAAGCATTATCGCCTATCGATTTCAGAGTTGAAGGCAATATCGCCTTCTTCAGATTATACATGTAGCTAAATGAGTATATACCAATGGACTCAACACCTTCAGGAATCTCAATCTTACTGACATTCCCATAACTCTTAAAAGCATTCTCAGCAATAGCTTTCACCTGACAGGTCACGCCACTGGCTGTCACGGTCTGTCGAATCGTGATGGAAGCAACATTCTTATCGGCATTTTCATTCTGTATGACTGTTGCCCGCTTGTAGAGTGGTGCGCAGATATAGACGATTCCATCAACGATGACCCTCTCAGTAGTGGCAACCTCGACAGTAGCAGTACACAAGCCATCGCTTAACGGGTCAGAAGAGTCCGTTGCCTTAAGGATGTAGGTGCCACTCTCTATTGGAGTATAGCTGAGCTTGATATCGGTCGTCTGGCCTGGATCAACATTGTAATTACCTAACGCTATGTTTGTCCATGAACTAGAACCCGACTTCTGCATCCATAGGTAAAGGAATACTCTAGTCGATTCACCCGTATTGGTCACATTAAGGAATATGTCCATCGGGAATCCAGCCTCCGGCTGTTCCGACGTGGTGATACTGTTAACCGTAAACGACCCATTGTCAAGGTCGGGTTTACGCACTGTCAGCGACGTCGCACTAATCTCTGCCACCAGACTGTTCACGCCATAGTTTTCACAGCGTTTCCATGCCTCGCTGTTTGAGAATCTGTATATCTGGGAGACCTGATACTTGCCGACAGCAAGGTTTTTACCAAAAGACATCGTCAGCTCATTGGTTAAGGAATACCGTTGGCGTTGAGGAAGTGTCTTAGTCGTTGAAGCCAGACAACTGACAAGCTGGTCATCCTTAAACAACCCCCAGCCAACCTGCACGTCAAGTTCTGCATCGGGAATAAAGACATAACGGCTCTGGATACCAGCTTTTAGAGTCACATTCGTAAAATCAGCATTCGCGCCACTACGGGTATAAGTCTGTGTATAGAAGTCATTGAGAGAACTTGCAAAAAGGACTGGCAGCATCACCTCGCCTGGCTCTGCAGGCTTCACGCCAAACAAGGCATCCTGAGAATACTGGAAGGCCCCGTTGTTTGCACTGCCACCAACGCCATGTTCACTGTTTGGGTCGGCCAGAGAAAGGACACTGTAACTGCCACTATAACCCCAGCCCCAATTAAAGTGGAACAGCCCATCACCATCGTAGCCGTCAACAACAAACTGATGGCCTACGTCGCTGGTACGTCCGGAATACAGCACAGGACGGGGTCGGTCTGCCGACAATTCTTCATAGACAAGCGCCTCCCACTGGGCTGTCGTATAGCTGTCACGGACTAATTCACGTATATTCTTGCTATAATTGAAAACGCCTGCCATGTCTGAAGAACTCACATTAGCACCAGAAGATCCAACGCCATAGTTCATGTGAACAGCCTGACCACAATAGCGCATCAACTCAGCCACAGCATCCGCAGCCTCGCCAGTCTCTCCAGAGCTATACTTGGTCTTCATGGCATCCCACTTGAAGGTAGTAGCGGGAATGCCCTTCACTGTACCCTTCTCTATGTATTGTCCATCTTCATAATAGCCAAGAGTATAAGAATCAATGGCTTCACACGTCTTTGGCCATTTCCAGTAATACATCACCTGGGCCATAGCCGTCGCCACACAACCTGTCACACAAAGATTGTTAGGATTGTAGCCTTCGTCACCTTTGTCATGATAGTCCCCGTCAGGGCACATGTAATTATATGGTGCCCTCTGACTCCACTGCGTCTGAATCAAAGGGGCGATAGCCGCCATTCCAGAACGGTGGGAATTTGCTGCAACTGGCTGAAGCGTCGTTCCCAGTGCCTCGATTTGACTGGCAAGATTGTCGAGCCACCACTTCATGTTGTCAGGCATCTGGTCCTCATCCAGTTCACCACTATCGGCATAGCAGAGAATAGGACGTGTCCGGTCGTCGCCAGAGACAATCACATATCCCTTCTTGTCTTTGGCATTAAAGATATAGAAAGGCTCCTTGCCTGCATGTCCTTTAGCACGCATATAGCTCTTTGCCTCGCCAAACTGCTTGCCAGGCATAAACTGCTTGGCCTTCTGTAATGCCTGTTGACGCGACACCGGCTCCGCATTCACAGCGACAATCGTTATGATTGCTATCACTAGCAATAATAGTTTTTTCATCATCTTATAGTTTTAGTTGTTGGCAAAATTACGAAATTATTCCGTAATCGCCAAAGAAATATGCTAATAATTTCAGTTTGGTCGATTGGTATGCAGTAATCTTACCAGCGGTAAGCGGCACTCTTACCGGCGTTGATCAGTACTCTTACTGACAGCGAGGGGCGTTCTTGGTTAGCACGACAGGCTATCGTGCTACCCCACGACGGGCTTCCGTGCCAGACACGAGAGCCTATGGTGCCAACACCTCCCATCATCTTCCGAATCGCCTATGTACAAAGGGGTTTGAGGCATGGGAGGTGTGGGTCGGAGAGATCCCATAGACGTACCATAGACCTCCCATAGACCTCCCATGAATTGCCCATAGAATCGGGCGCCAATTGTTAATTTACATTTTTTAAGAATTTATTTCTGGCAACATCTTGATGGCGCAAAAAAAAAAGTTGTACCTTTGCATTCGAAAATGATTCCATAACCATTAATTATTAAAAATTTGTTTGACAATGAAAAAAACATTAAAATTGAATGGTGAAGCATCGGCTTCACAACAGGGATTTCTCGAAGCCGAGTCATTCCTGAACGAGAACTACCAGTTCCGTCGCAACGTGTTGAGGGGAGTGGTAGAGTATGTAAAATTGCCTGTCGAAGGGGAGCCCGACTGGCTTGTGCTCGACGAGGAGGACCTGAACAGCATCATCATTCACGCCATGCGCGAAGACGTCTGCGAAAAGGGGAATCCGCAGGCGGACATCAAGCTTCTGGTACAGTCGAACGAGGTGCCCCTGTTCAATCCCATCCAGGATTTCCTGAACAACCTGCCAAAATGGGACGGACAGAACCATGTGGCACGGCTCTTCTCGCGAATTCCCGGCATCAGCACGGAGCAACATGCCTTCTTGGCCATCTGGTTCCGTTCCGCTGTGGCCCACTGGCTCCAGATGGACCTGTTGCACGGTAATGAGACGGTACCCACGCTGATTGGTGCTCAGGGCTGTGGTAAGACCACCTTCCTGCGTCGCCTGCTGCCTCCACACCTGCGCATGTACTATCTGGATCACATGAACCTTTCGAACAAGTTCGACAAGGATATGGCGCTGACGAACAACCTGCTGGTGAATCTGGATGAATTGGAGGCCATCCGTCCTTGCCAGCATGCTGCCCTGAAGCAGACGCTGTCGAAGAGCAAGGTCAACGGACGTCCCATCTTTGGTGCTGCGCAGAAGGACCGTCTGCGCTATGCTTCCTTTGTGGCTACGACGAATAATCCGCATCCGCTGACGGATGCCACTGGCTCTCGTCGCTATATTTGTCTGACCATTCCACACGGACAACTCATCGACAACTCTGGCGACATCGACTACGAGCAATTGTATGCCCAGGTGCTCCACGAGATTCGTGAGTTGAAGGCTCCCTACTGGTTCAACAACGACGAGGTGGCACGCATCCAGCAGCTGAACCTTAACTACATGGAACAGAAGGACATAGCAGAGATGGTCGTTGTCTGCTTCCGCAAACCCGAAGAGGGAGAAGTGCCCAAGACCATGAACACCAAGCAGATGCTGGAAGTCATCAAG
Organism: Prevotella sp.; assembly: GCA_045131435.1. GTDB lineage: Bacteria > Bacteroidota > Bacteroidia > Bacteroidales > Bacteroidaceae > Prevotella. The sequence continues at coordinate 12,116 of JBGUQW010000005.1, read as the reverse complement.
CAGGAGTATCCCTTGCTGACCATCAGCCACAGCGTAAAGGTACAGCTCGGACAAGCCATGAAGATGCTGGGGTATGATCACGTGGAATACGGCCACGTGGCCCACTACAAGGTCATTCCACTCAAGGCAGCCTAAGGCATGGGAGGTCTATGGGAGGTGTATGGGACGTCTATGGGACCTCTCCAACCCACACCTCCCATGCCTCAACGCCTTTGTACATCGGTGTTTCAGAGAACCATAGGAGGTGTTGACCATTTTTTGCAAGCACCGACAAAAATGCAGGTATGCCACAAACGCCAGGCTTCTACGGCACAAACATCAGGCTTCTCCCAGGGAAGCCTGATGTTCCCACGGAGGGAGCCTCCTTTTTCCTTACTTCAAGATGCTATCTTGTGCCGTGCAAGATAGCATCTTCTGCCAAGGAAACAAGGTGCTTCCTTGCCACTAATTCGATATCACACAGTTTCTATTTCATTGATACGGCTTCGTTAGGCAAGAAAAACAAGAAAGATTTGGAGAAATGAAATATTAATTGTACCTTTGCAGACGGAAAAGAATAAAAGAGACCACTATTTTCACTTTGGTCACACGGAAATCACGGAAAACACAGAAATATTATCGCTCAGAATACACGTTTCTGAGCGACTCGTTATAACATAATAAGGTATGACCCTTTGTCCTTCGTTTTATCTCTTTCTCAGCCCATTGGCATCTTCAGTTTTGAGGGGTTATACATTATCATATTGTCTTGCGCAATTTGTCAGGATGCATACGCATGTCCCAGAAAGCAGCAATGCGAAGAACATCTCCTTTTACATAGTAAATGACTTTGTAATACTCGTTGATAATGGAAGCACGATAGAGTATCTTCCTGTCACGCAACAAGGGTTCTGGAAATCCGCTTTCAGGATACTTCAACAGACGTTTTTGCTTCTTCAGATACTTCTGATGAAGCTTTACTGCAGCTTGTTCTCCACCCATCTCATTATAATAGACAAGAATGCGGAGCCACTGTTGCTGAGCACGTTTCGAGACTTCTATCTGCATGCTTTTGTAGCAAAGCTGTCAAGCAGAGCCATACATTCAGCGTTAAATTCATCGCCAGAGAGCACGTCCCCACATTCAAATTCTCTTTCGGATTCATCAAGGTCACTCATTGCCTCCTCCCATGTCTGGGATACAGGAGGAACAGGTGTTTCCTTCTTTATTGGTTCTATCAGTCGCTCTGCCAGCCATTTGCGATTACTGGCCGTCAAAGAAAGGCCTTGGATATAACTCCATAGATTGTTCAATGATGTTGCATTCATAATCTGTTCTATTTTGTTCTTTGCCTGCAAAGATACGAAATAATTTCTAAAACCACCAAAGAATTGCGGAACTATTTTCACTTTGGATAGATGAAAAAGGTCACAAAATAGCACAGTTCGCTTCGCCACACTCATACCTTCAGGTGTGAGAAATCAGAGAAAAACAATCGCCCAGAAAACACGTTTCTGAGCGATTGGAATCAACAAAAATTCAGAAAGGATTGCGCCTTTATTCATGCATATTTTGGTAATGACATGCATCATGAATCGTAATGGTGTCACCATCAATGGAATAAGCATAGTACCAGTTTCCGGCATGAGCCATATGCCAATTCTTCCAACGCTCAATAGTGGACTTACGGCGTAGCAGCGATTGCTCTATGCCGTAAACAGCATCCACAGTTTCATTAATATATCTGAGCATATCTTCATAGGAATACGTATTCGAATACCTGATTAGCACATTCCTATAAAATGAGCGTATTGCTATAACAGCCAACGGCTCAATGTGATAGTTATACCGCATCTTTCAATCCATAAGCTTGATTGAGGTCACTAATAAGTAGTTCTCTCAACTCCTCAGGGGTATAATAATCTTTCTCTTCTGGCAATGAAATGCTTTCTTCAAAGAGTGACGGGTCAGTATAATCTATATCCAAATCTGCCTGTGTATTGACTTGTACGAATAAACCGGAACTAAGCAATGCAGCCAGCTTTTCAATAGCTGCCGCATCTTTTTCATTATAAGATAATGTTACAGTACACATGACATTATTTATTTCTACGTTGCAAAGATACGAAATTATTTCGAAAACCGCCAAAGATTAAACGGATTTTTTCAGTTTGGCCAAGAAAAAGGGACATTGTACTGGCTAGAGTCGCTTCAGCCATAGTTCGAAGAAGCGGTCGTAGACAAAATAGCCATTGGGGCTCCGATAGACAATATCCTTGTCAAGAAGTCCGTCCAGTGCCGTCTTGATGCTACTGGCACTGGGTAACTCATATCGCTTGATGAATTCTGAACTTTGCGGACTTGCCACCAGTCCCTCCCTGGCAATAGCCTTCACGACAGTCAGCTGGTTGTCGGTCAGGAACCCTATCAGTTCTTCATACTGCATGGAATTACGGTTGACAATGTGTCTGACCACCTCATCCACCTGCTCCACCTTATTGACATGTCTCTCAGTTTCATACAAACGGTTCAGAACGAGCTGGATGTTTCTGGTGACACCATCAAAGCGGTGGTAGATATCGCTGAAGACCTCCTGACTGAGGCTTCCTTTCTTCTCCTCGAAGAAACGACGGGCGAATGCTTCGTATATTTCCTCATGCAACGGCTCCAGTCCCATAGAAGCCGTACTCTGGTAGAAGGGGCGATCGGGGGAGTAGAATATCTGCGACATCAGATGACGTTTGCTGCCAGCAAATACGAAATGTACATTGGGCGCAAACTGGATATAGGAACGCAGCAACGCTTCCGTACCCGTTTCCGGGTAATTGGTTATCTGCTGAAATTCATCAATAGCGATATAAACCTGATGCTTGCTTTGGGTGAGGTAGCCGAAAATAGATTTCAGAGTCATTTCCGTCAATGTCGGCTCTATACTCACTGAGACGGTAGGCATGCCTGTCAGCGGATCCGTGCTGAAGACGGGGCGCCAAGAGCCGAAGAACTCTAACAGTCGCTTCATGGCTTGCCGCTCTCGCGACATCACTTCTTGGGCTATCGCTGACCCCAGAAGCTGTACAAAATCATGCTGATTCTTGGTGGCAAAGATGTCAATATAGATACATTTTGCCTCCTTTTCAAGCTCTTTTAAGCGACAAAAAGCATTCTTAATAAGTCCTGTTTTACCAATTCTTCGAGGAGAAATCAGTACAGTATTTCTTCCATTTTGAAGATTTGCGATTAATTCTTCCGTCTCTTCCGTTCGGTCACAGAAGTAGTCAGGACTGACATAACCCTGATAAACAAAGGGATTCTTCAGCTGTTTCTTGGATATTTTTGCCATATTACTATTTGTTTAATACCACCTCTTTTATGTCGTCGTTCACGTGACGGAAATTCCGTGACGGAGATTCCGTCATATCAATTATGCTGCAAAAGTACGAATTATTTCTAAAACCGCCAAAGAATTGGGGAATTTTTTCACATTGGTCGAGGGAAGGGGACCTGAGGTTGGGGCACAAAAAAAACTGCCCCGAAGGACAGTTTTGTTTTCAAATCAATAAAACAGCGTTTCCTTTAGGGAAGGCTGATAGCTTCTGACGGACAAACGTCAGCGCATGTGCCGCACTCTGTGCAGACATCGGGGTTGATTGAATACTTGTCGCCCTCAGAGATTGCTCCAGCGGGGCACTCATCGATACATGTTCCACATGCGATGCAGTCGTCACCAATTACGTATGCCATAATCTTTTAAATTAAATTTAAATATTAAAAATGAATTGTTATATAATCACTAATTGTGATGCAAAGGTATGAATTTTTTCCGAATAATACCTAACTTTGGGTAGATATTTTTATAATTTATACACCGTCGAAATAATAAAACGCATGGAAACTGCGTTATAGATATCGGATATGAGACGAACAATTATCACCATCATACTGGTCTGCTGTACGTTGCTGACGGCATCGGCACAGATTGACCGTAAGGTACAGAATAAGCCGTATACCGACCTGCGCTGGATGCACTTCGGTATTCTGGTGGGTCTGAACCTGCAGGATATTGAATTTGAGAATACGGGTCCTCAGACGATTGTCTACGAGGACGGCACGCAGCATGAGGAGCTGATACTGTGCGATGCCGACAAGTGGAATCCGGGCTTCACGGTGGGTGTGCTGGGTGAGTTGCGCCTGACGAACCATTTCTCGCTACGCTTCACGCCACAGATGCACTTTGGTGCCAAGCACCTGACGTTCCTGAACATGAAGCAGTTAGACGAGGAGGGACAGCCCTTCCGTCAGACGCAGGACATGAAGAACACGTATGTATCGCTACCCATCGACCTGAAGTTTGCTGCTCCGCGCTGGAACAACCACCGTCCGTACATCATGGCAGGCATCAACCCCACTATGAACCTGACGAGTGGCGAACAGGATCTGGTGCGCATCAAGCGTTTCAACACGATGGTGGAAATCGGCCTGGGCTGTGACTTTTATCTGCCTTTCTTCAAGCTGATTCCAGAGTTGAAGTTCTGTTTCGGTCTGGGTGACGTGCTGGACAAGAACCACAAAAACGAACTGCGCGATGAAAACCTGAAAGCCTATGCAGGATCGGTTAGCAGCGCGCAGTCGAAGATGATTGTCCTTACGTTTTACTTCGAGTAATGCATTATTTAAGGTCGATGACCATTTTTCCGACAAAGATGCCGGACTTGCCGTTCTGGTCAACGGGGATGGGCTTGCCATCCATGTTGTTCCAATGCTCCAGCTGTTGCATATAGGTATGAGTATGTCCGCCCAGGACAAGGTCGATGTTCCGCGAATTCTGAATCATATACTGGTCGTCCTCACCACGGTTGCTTTCCCAGCCGAGGTGTGAGATGCAGACGACGACGTCGCACTTCTTCTCCTGTTTCAGCATGGTGGCTGTCTCCAGCGCCACCTTGGCAGGATCGAGGTATTTCACGCCCGGGCAGTTTTTGTCGGAGACCAGTCCCTTCAGTTTTGGACATACGGCAAAGACACCGATCTTCACACCATTGCGCTTGACGATAATCCAGGGTTTGGTGACACCCTCCATCGGGGTTCCCGTGAAGTCGTAGTTGGCACAGAGGATGGGGAAGTTGGCCTTGCGGAACATCGTCGCCATATTCTCCAGTCCGAAGTCGAACTCATGGTTGCCGATGGTCGAGGCTTCGATGCCCATCTGGTTCATCAGACCGATCTCGACATCGCCCTTGAACATCGTGAAGTAGGCAGAGCCCTGGAAGAAGTCGCCTGAGTCGAAGTATATCAGGTCGGGGTGCTTGGCGCGTTCCTCTTTCAACATGACAAGACGGCGCAGGAATCCTCCCCTACCCGCCTTCATTGTGTCGGGCAGTTGTGGGGTGATGGGGAATATCTGCGAATGGGTGTCGTTGGTATGCAGGATGACGAGCTGCTTGGGTTTCTTGGCCTGACCAGCCAAGGATACCATCATCATCAATATAAAACAAATATATCTAATCATAACTCCTAATTTCTAATTCCTAATTTCTAATTCCTAATTTACTTCACCGTCACCCGTCCCTCTATCTGGGCATCGACCACCTTACCTTGCTTGGTCTGCTCGCGGAAGTAGTTCATGATGACAAAGCGGGAGTTGTTGGAGGCATCCTTGGGGGCATTGATGTTACGGCCCTTCTTGAAGGCATCCAACTTGTCGGTACCACCCAGCAGATAGTCGATAGTCGTAATGCGGTAGTCACGCTGCGGGTCGACAGGCTCACCATTGATGGTGGCACTGACCAGCTGGCCATCCTTGGTAATAACAAGACGTACGGCACGGCTGACGCCCTCACCGCCTACGGACGCCATCTGCTGGAACAGTTCGGTGACGGCCTCGCCACTGAGCGTGGTAAAGGCAATCTTGTTCTCGAAGGGTGCTATGTCGAGCACGTCGCCATAGGTAATGGTACCCTTTGGCAAGTCGGCACGCACGCCACCCATATTATAAACACCAAAGTCTACCTTTTCGTTATAGTCCTTAGCAGCCCATACCATGATGTCGGACAGAAGGTTCGATAGCGTACCTTCAGGTCGTTCAGCCGTCATATACCTGGCCGACTCGCCTACTACGGGGCCCATGACGCTGTCGACGACATGCTTATAGGGTTTCAGGAACTCAGCAGCCTGTGCATCGGGGTGCGCATCGTAGCGGGAGTCAATGACAATCCGGCTACGCTGGATGCCCGCCATCTCATAATGAGAACGGCAAGCGCTGGCAAGGAAAAGGGTTGCCAGCAAAGCAAAAAGAGTTGTTTTTCTATTCATAATACTAGGTTTTATGGTGCAAAGATACAAAAATTATTAAAGATTAAAGATGAAAGATGAAAGAATTTGCCGCCAAAGTAGTTAAATAACGTTAACTCATCTGTCATTTCTCATTTCTCATTTCTCATTTCTCATTTAAAAGTAGTACCTTTGCAGCCGCTTTCGACGTAACCGATGGAGGGAAGTAACGAGTTGCCCGTCTATGTTGCGTCCGAACGATACAGCAAATCGTATTAAAAATTAAAGATTAAACATTAAATTATGGATTTAATTAAAGTTGCTGAAGAAGCATTTGCAACCGGCAAGCAGTTCCCAGAGTTCAAGGCTGGTGACACTATCACTGTCGCTTACAAAATTATCGAGGGTTCTAAGGAGCGTATCCAGCTCTATCGTGGCGTAGTCATCAAGATCTGCGGTCATGGTGAGAAAAAACGCTTCACTGTTCGCAAGATGTCAGGTACCATTGGTGTAGAGCGTATCTTCCCCATCGAGTCTCCGAACATCGACTCTATCGAGGTGAACAAGGTTGGTAAGGTTCGTCGCGCTAAGCTCTACTATCTGCGCAAGCTCACCGGTAAGGCTGCTCGCATTAAGGAGAAGCGCTCTGCCATCAAGGCTGACTAATCAGCCGGACCTGCACGACATAAAAAAGAGACACTCACACGTTGGGTGTCTCTTTTTTTTCACTTATTGTCCGAGTCTGTGAAGTCAGGATCAAGGGTGCAGGTGGTTGTATCAGGGCTGTTATTCATCAGCCGATGGCTTGCATGTATTTTCACTACCTCACAAAAAGACGACTTGTTTTACCTTCATTGGAACCATCGTTTACACCGAAAGAAATGGCACTTTTCAATGTAAAACGACTTGTTTTACTTTAATACGATATCTCGCTGAGCTCGACAAGCAATAAGCAAGAATTATGAGGACAAGTTAAACTGGGGGGGACACTATTCCTCCCCAGTTTTGTTTAGGATGATATTCACAATGCCTACGGCATCGGTAATAGTAACATTACCATCACCATTGACATCGGCAGCTGCAGCGTCAAATCCTGTCGATGTATTGCCAAGGATGTAGTTCACGACAGCTACGGCATCGGTGATGGTGACCTTGCCGTCGCCATTGGCATCGCCAGGAGTGAAAGGCTTGGGGGTAAAGTAGCCCGTTGTCGGATTGGCATAGTTGTAGTCAACCTTTGACTCATCATAGGAAATGGCACCCACGAGGGAAGTACAGCGATTAAACATCTCAGAGGAATCCTCCACCTTTTTACTCTTCCAGTCTTTATTGCAATAGATGGTTTTTAGACCAGAACAGCCATTGAACATCCAATCCATCCTCGTCACATTAGCCGTATTGAAATTACTCACGTCAAGGCTCGTCAGACCAGAACAGCCAGAGAACATCCCACCCATGTCTGTCACATTAGCCGTATTGAAATGGCTCACGTCAAGGCTCGTCAGACCAGAACAGCCATAGAACATATGATGCATGTTCGTCACCTTAGCTGTGTTGAAATGGCTCACGTCAAGGCTCGCCAGACCAGAACAGCCATCGAACATATGATGCATGTTCGTCACCTTAGCTGTGTTGAAATGGCTCACGTCAAGGCTCGTCAGACCAGAACAGCCATCGAACATACCAGCCATGTTCGTCACATTAGCCGTATTAAAATGGCTCACGTCAAGGCTCGTCAGACCAGAACAGCCATCGAACATATAGCTCATTGACTGTACTTCTTCCGTATGAAGGTATTCTAAACCGAGAATAGATGTCAAAGAGTTGAATCCCCTGAACCAACCATACGTACTTTTTGGCCTAAAATTCTCAAAGTTACTTTTAAATACAACAGTGGTAGCCGTTTTTACCTTATCACCAAGATGATACCCGTCAATTTCACTAATGTTCGATACTGCGGTAATGGTCTGGCCTTCGTATATACCGCCAACTGCCCAGTCCCTAAAATTGTAATCGAAGTATAACGTCCTGTTGCCGTCACACCAGATAGCATAGGCGGCTGCGGTTGACATAAAACCAATACAGATTTCGCTGGCAGGCATCTTCAGCGTATAAGGATTCGTAAAGGGTGCACTGCTGGTCAGCGTGCCGGCAGTGACTTCATAGTCACCAGCAGCGAGAGTGATTTCAGACGGAGCGTTGTTAGTGATGTTCAACCCCACATCCTGACCGTTGCTGGCATAAAGACTATTTTTGAGCAAGAAGCCTGTAGCCCTGCTGCCAACTTTATAGCAAGTAATGCCGCTGACGTCGTAAGCAGTCGGCGTGCCTGTGTTGCTAATGGTCACATATTTGGTAGCATAGATAGAGTAAGCACGCCGCTCGTCTTCACCGTATGACCTGTTGCCTGTTTTGGGAGTGACCTGATAACAATTGTAGACACTATGTGAGCTACCTCCATATCGATATGCCAAGCTTATAGAATTACAATTGGTGTATGTACCGTTCTCCACGCAATCTGTTAATGCCTGCCAAGGTGCCCTGACGGAATAGCCTATTAATGACCCAACAGCACTGCAATTAGATACGCTACCATCAAAACAGCATCCTGTCAGCGAATTTTCTGTATTGCTTTGTGTCTGTCCAATAATACCACCAGCTCTATCGGCTGAGTTTGCATCAATAGCCGTACTGACACGGCAGTTCTGAACAGTCGAGCCCGCAGTATGGCCAACCAGACCTGCACAGGAAAACATTCCGCTAACAGAACCTGTCACCCAAAGATTCTTGATGGTTGCCCCTTCGATGTTCCGGAAAGGAGCCACATTATCGCCAGTTCCGCTGATGTTGACATTCAGCCGTTTACCGTTTCCATCATAGTTACCGGCAAAGCGAGTTGTCGGATTACCTATCATTTCTGTAAAGGCACCGTCATTGACACCAATGTCTTTTGTCTGTCTGAAATAACAGCCACTATAGTTATTGCCGCCATTGACGAAATGAGCCAGCTGGGTGAGGTCTGCCTTGGAGCTGATGAGATAGGGGTCAAGCTCCGTTCCACTACCCTGAATGGTGTTGTTCTCAAAGGTTGCGGTGAGAACCACATCGCTGTTAGGCATTGTCAGAGTGGTTGGGTTTGCTAAAGTGATGGTGCCTGCACTGGTAGTCAGGCTTGTCAGCACATTGCCATCAGCAGGATTTACAGGTGCAAACTGTATCTGCACCTGTTGGGTGTTTGCAGCATACAGGACACCATCGCAGATAAAACCTGTTGCCGATGTGCCGTTCTTATAGAATGTCAGTCCACTGACATCATACGTTGTTGCCGTACCAGTATTTGTGAGCGTGATATTCGGGCTACCCGTAATGGTATGGGCAAGTAACTTGTCATAAGCAATTACATAACTAATGCTAGTTGGTACTACAGATTGAGGGCTAATCTGATAAATATTATCAATAGCTGAATAAAGATTATATTTTCCATCCCCCCATGCAAGCGCATTGCCCGATAACTTGGAATAGGTACCTTTCTCTACGCAATTCACTATATGTTGGGTGGTTGTTGCATCAGCATAGCCCATCAGAGTTCCCATCCGGCCGTTACTGTCGTTTCCTGTACCTGCTCCATCGAACAGACAACCTGTAATATAGTTAGTACCATTGCCCCAACCTACTATTCCACCAAGATATCGGTCCGCAGAAACCGTGATTGATGTAGTGACACGGCAGTTCTCTACAGTAGAGTTGGTCATATTACCCACCAATCCGCTGCTATATTGACGTCCCGTCACCGAGCCTGTAACACGCAGGTTCTGGATGGTAGCACCATTGACATACTGGAAGGGTGCAGCATATAGGGCAGTGCTGGTGATGTCTACATTCAGCTTGTGTCCCTTTCCGTCAAAATTACCTCTAAACGGGTTGGCATCTGCATCTCCTACAATAACCGTTACAGGCTCTGTCAAGCCTATATCCTCTGTCAGCTGATAATAGCTACTGGCATTGGTTCCGGCATTAATGTTATTGGCAAATGTTTCCCAATCCGCCTTATCGGCAATTTTGAAAGGATTACCAGCAGTTCCATTACCGGAAAGTGTGCCATTGGCAGACCACGCTCCTGTGAAAACGAACAGGGCCATGAATACTCTGTTTCATCTTATTTATAGTTTTAAATCATATCGCAAAGTTACGCAAAAAACGCCGTATACGACTCTCAAATTATAAAAAACAATTTACATTTTATAATATGGCAGTAGTTTTCCGTCCAGAATCCTGTTTTCTTGAAAACCTAAAGTTACTTCGACTCTTTGTGACCGCCATAGATCGTCTCTCCTCCCAAGTCGCCATGTAAGGTTTCTTGGAACGACTCCCAGTCCTGGAATCCCGCCAACAGCGATAACCTGTCGAGCGTCTTCCGATTAGGCTTCTTGAGTATTTCCTTCTCCACTGCCTCCAACAGTTTCCGCAGGGCTATACGTTTTTTCTCCATACATTATTAATAAGTTTGGTGCAAAGATACAAAAAAATTAAGAATTAAGAAATAAGAATTAAGAATTATTTTTGTACCTTTGCACACAAATTACAAAAAAATACGCAAAAATGAAAGAATTAGCACTCAAGTACGGATGCAATCCGAATCAGAAGCCCTCACGCATCTTCATGACCGAGGGCGAGTTACCCATCGAAGTGATTAACGGCCGTCCCGGCTACATCAACTTCCTCGATGCGCTGAACGCATGGCAGTTGGTGAAGGAACTGAAAGAGGCCACGGGTCTGCCTGCTGCTGCCTCGTTCAAGCACGTCAGCCCTGCTGGTGCTGCCGTTGGTCTGCCACTGAGCGACACGCTGAAGAAAATCTACTTCGTGGATGACGTGAAGGGATTGGACGACAGTCAGATTGCCTGTGCCTACGCCCGTGCCCGCGGTGCCGACCGCATGTCGAGCTATGGTGACTTCGTGGCACTGAGCGATACCTGCGACGCCACCACAGCCTTGTTGCTAAAGCGTGAGGTCAGCGATGGCGTCATTGCCCCCGACTTCACCGCTGAGGCTATCGAGATTCTGAAGGATAAGCGCAAGGGCACCTATAACGTCATCAAGATTGACCCGACGTACAAGCCCGAACCTCTGGAGCGCAAGCAGTGCTTCGGTGTGACCTTTGAACAGGGACGTAACGAGATTAAGCTGGACGATCCTGCCCTGTTTGAGAACATCCCTACACAGAACAAGACCTTCTCGCCAGAGGCTAAGCGCGACCTGATTATCGCCCTCATCACCCTGAAGTACACGCAGTCGAACAGCGTCTGCTACGTCAAGGACGGACAGGCCATCGGTATCGGTGCCGGTCAGCAGAGCCGCATCCACTGTACCCGTCTGGCAGGCAACAAGGCCGACATCTGGTGGTTGCGCCAGCATCCGAAGGTGATGGCATTGCCCTTCAAGGAGGGTATCCGCCGTGCAGACCGCGACAACACCATCGACGTGTATATCTCTGAGGACGAGCATGACGACGTGCTGCGTGACGGTGCCTGGCAGCAGTTCTTCACCGAACAGCCCGAGGTGCTGACGCTGGCAGAGAAAAAGGAGTGGATAGCCAAGAACACGAAGGTCGCTCTCGGCTCGGATGCTTTCTTCCCCTTTGGCGACAACATCGAGCGTGCCCATAAGAGCGGTGTGGAGTTCATTGCCCAGGCTGGTGGCTCCGTGCGCGACGATCATGTCATCATGACCTGCGACAAGTATGGCATTGCTATGGCATTCACGGGAGTACGTCTTTTCCATCATTAAAATGTGGAGTGTGGAATGATGAATGTGGAATTATTCTCGCTTTGCGAGATGACTGAATGAAGAATTCTCAATTATTCATTGAA
>JBGUQW010000004.1:0-1755 GCA_045131435.1 Prevotella sp. | reverse complement strand
TACGAAATCAGCGGATGGAAAATGGACGACAGACCTTATATCGCCCACTATAAGCGACCTGCGGCGACGGGCACCTTTGTTGCGGGTTTGCAGTATAACGACCCTGCTGATGCGATGAGCGTCGAAGAGTTCATGGCCAAGGTGAAGCGCACCTGTGAGATATTCCAGCGCGAGACCCCGCAAGGCAAAACGGCAGCAGGGGTGGTGCTCAACAAGACGTGCAACGCATTTAATGGCAAACTGACAAAAGAGCAGTATTATGACCTGCTGAGCAATATCCAGCCGTTAGTCGATAGCGAAAAGAATGAAAACCTGAAGAGCATCCTGGCCTATTCCTGCTACATGATTTACAAGAAGAGTGATGCCTACGAAGGCGACCGAAATACAGACGTAACGTCAGCACATGCTGGAGCTTCAGAGACCACTACCTCACAGGTGTCGAAAACCATCGTCTATAACAGTATGCTGATGAACGAAATGGTGGAGAAGGAAATGATAGATTGCCAGATATCAGGTACAGCACCATTGAATGGCAATAAGGTGGAAGTGAGGCGCAGCATTACTTCTGAGCTTTTAGGGACATGCCCTGTCACCAACGGCAAGTTCTCCTTTACCTGCAAACTGCCGAAGAACGAGGTGTGCTGGATATATCTCGATAACAGAGAAGTCGTTTACTTCTATACCGATGGCAAGCCCATCAGCGCAGACATGGAGCACCTGACAGTAAAAGGGGGCAAGGCCAGCCAAAAGGTTAACGACTTCCTACAGGAAGTAGAACGCGAACGCCTGGCCGAGCTCCATGAGACCGACATTCAGAAAAAAACGGAAATCAACCGCCAGCGCGGCGAGCGGCTTCTCAAGGCTGTACGTGAAAACCGTGACAATATCATCTCAGCCTATGCGCTCAGTCAGGTCTATACGGAAATGAGCTACGAGGAACTGAAGCCTTACCTCAGTGACAACTATGCCTACTCGCACCACATTCTCCTGGCACCGATGCGCGAATACGTGGAAGGACTGGAGAAGCGCAAGCCTGGCACTCCTTACACCAACCTCGAATTGGTGGACACGAAAGGCCGTCCACATCAGTTAAGCGAATATATCGGCAAGGGATATGTCGTCCTGCATTTCTGGCATGGCCTTGGCGGTTATGGATATCAAATCCTTCCGTCCATGAAGACGATTTACGACACTTACCATCCCCGCGGTGTGGAGTTCGTCACCCTGGCTTTCAATTTTGGTGTGCAAGGATGGCGCGAGGAAGTAAAGCAACGCGGGCTGACATGGCCGCAGTTGATGCCCAATCCTGACACCAACCCGCGAGACGCACTTGCCGCATACGGAATACGTTCCTATCCTGAACTGATCGTCATTGATGCAAAAGGAACTATCGTGGCCTGCCCTCGTAATGTAGAAGAGCTTAACTCTGTACTTGGCAAATTGGAATAATGATATGTTCATAATTCTATCCATTTTCCAGCATGGGATGCATAATACTGCATCCCATGAACATAAAATTCTAAAAATAGTTTTAGACTTTCACCCTCGGCATGCAGTTTACCGCTTTGCCGAGGGCTAACCTACATATTATTTCATATCTTTGCAGACAATTAAACGAAACGAATATGAACAAGCAGACCATCATCACCATCCTCCTCGCCCTTGTGGCGATATTGTCTGTCAGTATCGTACTGAAAGGTCAAGGAAACGAAACCAAGAGTGCTGAAACCAAGCCTAAGTATGCTACGGAACAGA
>JBGUQW010000003.1:0-2069 GCA_045131435.1 Prevotella sp. | reverse complement strand
TTCATGCAGGTCGGTACTTATCCGACAAGGCATTTCGCTACCTTAAGAGGGTTATAGTTACCCCCGCCGTTTACTGGCGCTTCACTGAACTGAACTCCAGCTTCACGTGCCAGCACTGGGCAGGTGTCGCCCTCTGTACACACCCTTACGGGCTAGCAGAGAGCTATGTTTTTATTAAACAGTCGGGCCCCCCTAGTCACTGAGACCAGCTATTCACATAGCTGGCACCCCTTATCCCAAAGTTACGGGGCCATTTTGCCGATTTCCCTTAGCTAGTTTACCTTAAAACGCCTTAGCCTACTCAGCTAGGGGCACCTGTGACGGATCTCGGTACGAAATAGTGAAATCTAAAACCAATTCCCTTTTCAAGGACTCCATGAATCAGTTAAACCAATTTAAAAACAATCAGCTCATCAAGCCTACACCTGGTTCTCGCTATTACACCTCTCCCCAGGCTTAAACCCTTAAATAGGACGACAATCCTACAAAACATATCTCAAAGCGTCAGAAATTAGCCCAAACGTCACCGTATATTCACTATGTACAGGAATATTAACCTGTTTCCCTTTCGAACTGCTCAACTTATGACAGCCCTTAGGATCGACTAAACCTTGGCTGACGAACATTGCCAAGGAACCCTAGCCCCTCCGGCGGTGAGGATTCTCACCTCACTTTGCTGCTACTACTACCAGGATCCACATACCTGCAAGGTCCAAAGGAACTCACGCCCCCTCTTCAACCCACACAGGTCGCCACTCTACACAATCACCACTTGCGGGTGTTCTATGGTATCGGCAACTGGATTAATTCCCGTCCATTTTAGGTGCCTCTGACCTCGATGGGTGATCTGTTACGAACTCGTTAAAGGGTGGCTGCTTCTAAGCCCACCTTCCCATTGTCTTGGGCCAAAGACTCCCTTACACTTATCCAGTATTTAGGGGCCTTAACCATAGTCTGAGTTGTTTCTCTTTCGGGACACAAGCTTACCCCGCGCCCCTCACTCCAACCTTCTACGACGGTGACGAGTTCGGAGTTTTACAGTACGCCGAGAAGTTTCCCTCCCTAAACGTCCAATTAGTGCTCTACCCCGCCACCAACCTCCAGTCAGGCTGACCTTAGAGTCATTTCGAGTGGAACCAGCTGTCACCGGCCTTGATTGGCCTTTCACCACTATTCCCAAGTCAAGAGAGTGTTTTGCAGAACAACAACTCGTCGAACCTCCATCGCTCGTAAGAGCGACTTCATCCTGCTCAGGAATAGATCGACCGGCTTCGGGTTTCAATGCTGTGATTCCAGGCCCTATTAAGACCTTGCCCCTCACAAAAGTTGCGGGCATATCGGTTTCCCTACGACTACAAAGATAACCTTTTTAGCCTCACCACAACAAAGAACTCCCTGGCCCGTGTTTCAAGACGGACGATGCAACACTAGTCCCATCCTCTCCTACTACAATGTTACCACTGATTCGTTCGAAGATATTCATTCCTTACGCGCCACATCTGGCCATCACTATCTGGTTTCAGGTACTTTTCACCCCCCTATAGGGGTACTTTTCAGCTTTCCCTCACGGTACTTCTACTCTATCGGTCTTGAGACGTATTTAGAATTAGGAGTTGATGCCTCCCACATTCAAACCCGATATCCAACGGATCCTACTCGAGAACATTACACAGACTTCAAAAAAATATATTTACGGGACTATCACCCTCTACGGTTCTAAAATTCCAAATAGAATTCAATTTATCAATTGAAGCCAAAAGTAAGTCTACACACCACATCTCCCACAATTCACAAAGTGGGATTCAGTTTGTTCTATATCGGTTTCGCTCGCCGTTACTAACGATATCGCATATTGCTTTCTTTTCCTCCACCTACTAAGATGTTTCAATTCGGTGGGTTCCCAATCCTACACGGATCGACACATAAAAACATGTCAGGAAGTCCCATTAGGCAATCTTGGGTTCCAAAGATGTATGCTCCTCGCCCAAGCTTATCGCAGCTTACCACGACCTTCATAGGCAACTCAAGCCAAGCCATCCCCCAGATAGCACAAGTAGCAAAATTTTAAA
>JBGUQW010000002.1:0-5199 GCA_045131435.1 Prevotella sp. | reverse complement strand
TCCTCTACTACAAGCGGCTGATGAAAGCCTGTGACAGTATTCTTGATCGATTGAAGATGAAATAGGAAGAATGAATGAAGCGGCTTCGGCCGCTTTTTTATTGGCATCGGCCACTGTCCATTTGCCCATCAGCACGATAATGGCTAAATTTGCAGTCAATCTGTTTAGCCTGAATTGAATATGACCATTGACCTCCATAAGTGGACCTTTGCTGACCGGGAAGCGCTGATGGCGCTCTGCAATGCCGTTGACAGGACATACCTGTCGGACCGGCTGCTGTATCCTTACACCGAAGCGGATGCCGACTGGTGGCTGGGGATGGTGACGGAGAATGACGGCAAGGAGGGGGTTTGGCGGGCCATTGTGGTGAACCGGCAGATTGTCGGCAGCATTTCCGTGGAGAGGATGGCCGATGAACAGCGCAATGTCGGGTCGATTGGCTATATGATTCTAACACCGTTCTGGTCGCAGGGCATCGGCACGGAAGCGGTTCGGCAGATCTGTGGGATTGCTTTCCGGGAGCTGGCTCTGGAGCGCATTATCGGCGAGGTATTCCCGGAAAACCTGGCATCGGCCCGGGTGCTGGAGAAGAATGGCTTCCGGCTGGAGGAGACTAAGGCCGGGGCCATTGTCAAGGGTGGGAAGGCGATGGATGTGAGGGTGTACGTTCTTTCCTGCTGAGTTTATTCCGCAATCAACTTGTAGCCCGTTCCCCTGACATTGACGATGCGAATGCGGGAGTCTTTGGAGAGGACACGGCGCAGACGGGTGATGAAGACCTGGAAGCTGCGGGCGTTGAAGAAGTCGTCGTCGCCCCAGAGATCGAGGAGGAGGTTCTGCATGGGCACGACTTCTCCGTGGGCGCGGCAGAGGCGGCGGAGGATTTCGGCTTCGCGGTGGGAAAGGTTGGCGGTTTTACCTTCCGGGAGGTATTCAAGCGTCTGGGATGAGGGCGTAAAGCGATAATCTCCAAGGGTGTATTCGTTCTGCTCCGGTTCCTGACGTTCGGTCATATAGGCCTTGCCCATCAGGGCCTTGATGCGGACGATGAGTTCCTGAATGGCGAAGGGTTTCTTGAGGTAGTCGTTGGCGCCCAATTCGAAGCCGGTGACCACATCGTCCGGGGTGGATTTGGCCGTGAGGAAGAGGACGGGGGTATGGTCGTCGGTCTTGCGGATGCGGCGGACCATTTCGAAGCCGTCCATACGGGGCATCATGACATCGGCAATGAGGACGTCCGGATGAGTCTTGAAGAATCGTTTGAGGCCTTCGGCTCCGTCGTATGCGGTCTCCACCGTGAAGCCCTTGCTGCGAAGGGTCTCACTGACGATTTGTACGAGGGTCTTTTCGTCTTCGACGAGGAGTATCTTGATTGTCGGCATAGATTCAGAGTGTCAGGATGAATTCACTTCCCTTGCCGGGAGTGCTGGAGACTTCTATGGTGCCGCCGTGCTTCTCGACCATCGTTTTGGCGTAATAGAGTCCAAGGCCATAGCCCTTGACATCGTGGATATTGCCGGTGGGAACGCGATAGAATTTGTCGAAGATGTGCTTCTGCTTCTCCGGCGCTATTCCGATGCCGTTGTCCCGGACACGGATTTCGACTCCTTCATCGGTAGCTTTTGCAGTGATGTCGATGTGGACTGAGTCTCCGGAGTATTTGATGGCGTTGTCGATGAGGTTGCTGAGGATATTGGAGAGGTGGAAGCGGTCCGCGTCGAGCACCAGGCCCTTTTCTACATCTATGTGGATGTCGCAGGGCTTTCCGGCGGAGAGACGGTGCTGCTCGGAGAGTTTCTGCAGCAGCGGCTCCAGCTCAATGGTTTCGCGTTTGAGCTCGAAGGTTTTGCGGCTTTCCATACTCATCGAGAGGATCTGCTCGATCATTCCTTCCAACTTCTCCAACTGGCCCTGGCTGATTTCCAGGTATTCGCGGCGTTTCTCCGGATCATTGCCCGCATCGAAGTTGAGCAGGGCGTCATTGGCGGCGTAGGCCACGGCCACCGGGGTCTTGAGCTCATGGGTGATGTTGTTGGTGAAGTCGCTCTTCATTTCTTCCAGGCTCTTCTGCTTGAGCATGGTATGGATCAGGAACCAGAAGGAGAATGCGAGGATAAAGAATAGGATGAGCGAGGCGGCGATGATGCCGGCCATTTTCCGGAGAATGGCCAAAGTGAGCGGCTCCATAGTGAGCCGGTATATCTTGCCTTCACCCTCTTCTCCATAGGAAAGGTCAAAGTCTTTTGCGCGGGAAGAGGGTGTATATCCTTGGGTGGATACGACCGCCAGGGTATCTGCTCCGGAGAGCATCAACAAGCGGTGCGGCGCATTGACTTCGTAGGAGGTAAGCCGTTCCATGAGAATGCTGTCCAGCACGGCGGGATTGGGCTTGGAGATGTTGTCTATTCCCTGGTGCAGGCCAATTTGGTAAGCGGAGGACATTTCGCCGGGGCTGCTTACCGCATAGGAGGATGCCGAAGCGCTGATGGAGTCTTCGGATTTCTCGGTTTTGATGGTGGTTACTTTGATGGTGCGGGTTCCGTCATTGTTTACGACGACAGAGTCCGTCCGTACCTTGGTTTGTTTTCCGGCGTTCGACCAGCCTTGGGCGATGGTCACGCTTCCGTGGAGGTCGCCTTCAGAACGGAGTGTCTTCACCCGCTCCATGATTTCCGCGAAGTCCGCCATCTGCAAAGAGACATTGATGAGTGATTCGTCGGACTGGTAACGGGATTTGTAAAGTCCGGACAGCCAATAGACCTGGTAGCCGAAGAGGGCTGTCAGCGATACGATCAACAGGATAATGATATGACGGGACGGAAGTTTCATGGTGCAAAGTTAGCCGAATTTACAGAAGCAGAGGGCATTTTAACACTATTTAACACTTCTTAACATTGCTTTAACATAATTTCTCTGGGATTCGAAGCAATTTTGCAGCGTGAAATCAGATCCTTCGACCTGAGGCCTCAGGATGACAAAAACAGATAAGATGAAGAAAATAGTTTTGATGTTTTGCATGGCTCTCGCTGCCGTCGGACTGGCTGCGCAGGAGCCGGATTCGCTCGCCATCGCGGCGGCGGATAGCCTGTATCTTGAACTGACATCTGCGACGGTGACGGCGGAAAGGCCGGTCGTGAAGGTGGACAAGGGGGCGCTGGTTTATGACCTGCCCCGAATTTTGGAGAAGACTCCGGCCGACAATGCACTGGAAGCCATCGGCAAACTCCCCGGCGTGATACCTCAGGGAGACGGGTTCTCCGTAGCGGGCCGGGGTGCGACGGTGGTCATCGACGGGAAGGTTTCTACTCTGTCGGCGGACCAGGTGAATGCGCTGCTGCGCTCGACACCGGTGAGCCGGATTGCCAAAGCGGAGGTGATTCCCAATGCCACGGCGAAGTACCAGGTGCGTGGCGCCCTCATCAACATTGTCCTGAACCACAACGCCGAGGACCGGGGCAAGCTGCAGGGCGAGATTTACGGAAAGTATGCGAACGAGTATGTCGGCAGCGCCCAGGGGCGGGGATCCCTGCTCTATACCAAAGGGAAGTTCTCTACGGATTTGATCTACACCTATGACTTTGCGCAGACGCACAACGACAATTCCCTGGAGGCCCGGCACCGGCTCAGCGATGGAAGTATTCACGATATTGTAGAAAAACAGCTGGTGGACACGCGCGAAAAGTCGCATCAGGTCCGCTGGGGTGCCGATTATTTCTTCGGTGAGAATCACCGGGCCAGCCTGGTGTATAACGGGAACTTCGGGAAGTCTGGAACGGATCTGAGCTCGACCGGTACACAGGTTTCCACCACCCGGATCGACCGGGACAGGCAGCTGCACAATGTGCGGGCCGATTACCGGGCTCCTTTCGGGCTTTCCGTCGGTGCGGAATATACGCACTACAGCAAGCCCTCCAACCAGCTGCTGAAGAGCACCTTCGAAGGGGCGGACTGGCACTTCCGGACGGAGGACCGGCAGACAATTGACCGCTGGAAAGTGTTTGCCGGACAGGAGCACAGTCTGGGAAGTGGCTGGGAACTGAATTACGGCGTGGATCTGGAATGGGCCCGGGACAAGAGCTTCCAGTGGTACTACGACCCGGCTACCGGGCAGAAAATCCATGTTGCAGGTGACGGCGGTTTCAGCTCCCTGCTGGACGAGCAGTCGCAGAATGTTTATGCCGGATTCAGCAAGGCCTTCTCCGAGAAATGGCAGATGGACGGTTCGCTGGCGGTGGAGCATTTCAAGAACGCGGCCTGGAACGACTGGTCCGTGTATCCGACGCTGAATCTGACCTGGCTTCCAGCCGCCGGGCATATCGTCCAGCTGGGGCTTTCCTCTGACAAGGGTTACCCGGACTACTGGTCCCTGCAGAGCACCACGACCCATTCCAACGCCTATACCGAGATTGTGGGCAATCCTTCGCTGCGCCCGAAGAAGGAGTATCAGGCGGCGCTGTCCTACATCCTGAAGAGCAAGTATGTGTTTACGGCATACTTCAGCCATAGCAAAGATTATTTCATCCAGCTGCTGTATCAGAACCCGGATCGTCTGGTGCAGACCTACCGCTCGCTGAACGAGGATTTTATGCAGCAGGGCGGCATCCAAGCGACGATTCCCTTTAACGTGGGCGATTGGTGGAACGCGCAGACCCGGTTCATCGGCGCGTGGCAGCGGGAGAAGGACAGCGATTTCTACGACATTCCCTTCGACCGGAATATCTTCTTCGGGATGGTGATTATGAACAATACATTTACCCTTTCCAAGAAGCACAACTTGAAGCTGCTGGTGAACGGCATGATCCGCTCCAAGGGCATCCAGGGCAACTACGACCTGCCGGCCTCCGGGAATCTGGACGCTTCGCTGCGCTGGGGCTTCGCCGACGGCCGGGGACTGCTCAACATCTTCTGCTCCGACATCTTCCAGACCAGCATGATTTCGCCGGTCATTGACTATGGCGGGCAGTATATGCGCTCCGGCTACAAGTGCTGGCGCAGGGCCGGGGTCGCCCTCACCTGGAAGTTCGGCGGCTACACGGAGAAACGCCGCGAGGCCGTGGATACGGGGCGTTTCAGGTAGTGTAAACCCATATTTACACTTTGTGTAAAGTCCTTTACACTCTCAAGCGACAGCGTACACGTAGATCACCTTCCCAACGCACGTAAAAAGAAAATCAACTCCCGCATCGCACATCCAAAACA
>JBGUQW010000001.1:0-2359 GCA_045131435.1 Prevotella sp. | reverse complement strand
CATCGTCTGAAGATGTTCGATAAGGTATTCTCAGAGGTGGAAATCAAGTCGGCACATGGGGAGAGCCTATATCAGGATGACCTATACCTTGCGCACGACGGGCAAAGCATCGTCCACCAAAAGGAAGTGGACATCCAAAATGCCACTTCCAACAGGGTGGACGGTGCAGCCCTTTTGGAGTTCAATGAGCGCAAGGGCTTTTACCGCGAGAGAGCACATGGCCGTGAGGTCGAGGTGGGTAATATTCAGGTTGACCCTACAGCGAATGGCAAATACAAGATGACCGCTGTCATCAATGGTCAGACTATTTCGCACGAGATTAACCAGAAGCAGTACGACAAGTTCCTCGCCGTCGATGACTATCACCGTATGCAGCTCTTCTCGAAGATCTTTAATGAGGTGGACATCAAGACCCGTCCAGGCGAAGGCCATAACCTCGGTGCTGCTCTTTTGGCCGCATTGGTCGTTGGCGGTGAGGTGATGCGTGATGGTCTGTCTGTCCCACATGAGCCGAGACCTGAGATTTATGAGACCCGTACAGGCCCTGTCTATCATAAAGCAGGAGTTGTCAGTCCGGCTGATGTAGCTGCTGCCAACTTCCGCTCAGAGGAAGCCAACCTTGGTGTTCCTGGGCCTGATGAGGGTATCAGACGTGGCATGTAGATAATTTATCTTTATTAAATAAGAATGATACCATCTTTATTCTTTCATAATCGACGCGGACTACTGGCATTGGCCGTCCTGATGGGCGTGCCTGCCAGTAGTTTTGGGCAGGTTGGCGAGGCCAATCCGCTGCAATATGCCGCTATTGCCGAGGGGACGAGCTTGCTGAACAGCACGATAAACAGTCAGACGAAAGGTATGCAGAAGACCGCTGCTTTTCAGGGAACCATCGCGGCAGAGTTCACGAAGATGAAACAGTGGGAGGGTAAGTATAATGCTTACCTGAAAACGGCTCGTGGCTATGCCGATGCCCTTAAAGCCGGGTGTTCGCTCTATGCCGATGGTGTTCAGACCCTGCAACATCTCTATGAGATACAACGGGCCATCAATGCTAATCCTGTGGGTATCGGTGCCACACTGGCCATGAACGACCTCTACCTCGAAACAGCGACGGAGTTCATCAAGACCTATCGCCTGTTAAAGGTGTCGGTGGCCAAAGGAGGCACGGACAATATGCTGACGGGAGCCGAACGGACGGAAATGCTCTGGCAACTGTCCGACGAACTGGCCCGGCTGAATGCCAAACTGCGCACCCTCGCCATCAGTATCGCGTATCATAACCTGACGGATGTCTGGAACCAGTACACGGCTGGGATGGTTGACAAGAGCCATGCCGAGATAGCCAGTGAGGCGTACGAAC
Organism: Prevotella sp.; assembly: GCA_045131435.1. GTDB lineage: Bacteria > Bacteroidota > Bacteroidia > Bacteroidales > Bacteroidaceae > Prevotella. The sequence goes on along the minus strand of JBGUQW010000001.1, from coordinate 996 downwards.
GCTGGCGAAGGGCATCAACCGTAAGTCAAATATTGAATGAATGATGAAGAAGCTATACTTGTTAATACTGTTGTGTGTACCGCTGAAGTCGGTGGCCGGTATCGACCCGGGACGTGTGGCTGCCATTGAACTGGCCTCGGATCAGGCGAAGAAAACCATCGAGTCGCAGGAGAAGGCGCAGCTGCTGATGACCACCGGCCACGTCTGGATAAAGGAGGAGGTGGAAGCCACGACCGACTTCCAGCGCGAGTTCAACGACTACCTGGATAAGTTCCACGATGTGCTATCGATAGCGGCAGAGATTTACGGCATCTACTACGAGGTGACGCAAACCTCGAAATGCTTGAAGGACTTGGGCCATGTCCTCGCTGACAGTCCTGAGAACGCCTTGGCCGTGGCTTTCTCCACACGCCGCAATGTGGTCTATCGCAACATCGTGCGCACCACGCTCGACGTCATCATGGACATTCGTAAGGTGTGCTTTGAGAGTAGCAAGATGACGGAACAGGAGAAGAATAAGGTCATCTCGACTATCCGGCCCAAACTGCGCACCATCAACAAACAGTTGCGCCAGCTCACCCTCGCGCTCCGCTATACGTCGTTTCTCGATGTGTGGAACGAGCTGATGGAGCGGGCTTATTACATGAACCCCGCCACCAGGCACGACATCATCACCCGTTGCCGCCGCCAATGGTGGAATAACGCTAAATCGGTAAGATAGAAATGGAAGAGTCGAAAGAGATACAAAGCATTTACAGCATATTCCGAGTCGTCATCTATGTCTCGCTGGTCGTTGAGTTTTTCGAGTATGCCTGTAATCCTGAGTTGCTCAATACGTTCGCCGGAGTGCTGACCGACCTGCATGAGCGTATGGGACGCTGGCTGATTTACCAGCCCGGTCACCTCGCCTATAGCAAGATTGCCACGCTCCTGCTGGTCATTATCACCTGCATCGGCACCCGCAATAAGAAACAGATTGAGTTCGATGCCCGTAAG